>JAQVCV010000055.1 GCA_028689615.1 Bacteroidales bacterium
GCAGTTCCGACCGTCAAAATTGCCAAACCGAATGCCCCGATTGCCAAAACGTTTGACCTTTTTCCCAAAACTTTTGGCAAATTGGATGTTCCGAATGCCTGAATTGCCAAACCGATCGTCTAAATTGTCATTCCGATGGCCTAATTTGCCAAACCGATCGCCTAAATTGCCAAACCGATCGCCTAAATTGCCATTCCGATCGCCTAAATTGCCAAACCGATCGCCTAAATTGCCGTTCCGATCGTCTAAATTGCCATTCCGAAAACATCATTTATCTATGCTACATACCTTGACAAAATGTCCTTTTGCCGTGAAGCACAACGATTTCGGGTTTTGCGTTCGGACGGGTTTCGGAGCACAAAGCTGTTAACCTGCATCGAACTTGAATAGAAGCAGAAAGCTCCAAGTTTGCACGTCACATTGCCTAACGCAAAACCCGTGTTATCGGTCGTTCTTCTTTCTTCGTCAAAGGTCAAGCAGTCCGAATGTTTCATTGTATGGTGTGTTCAAATTAATGAATTGAAATTTCGGTGCAGTTTCTTGTCTAAGAATGTTGTAAATTTTCAAACTTTCACTGTCAGATGAAAGGTAAAATTCAATGGATTTTTCACAGTCGGCTTGTGCAAACAGTTTAGTGTCGTTAGGGATAATATTTCTATTTGCAACATCTATTTTTCCATTTCTCTTAGCGTTGAATGCAATTTTCGCAAACTCTCCTGTTCGTTTTGAATGGTCTAAATTGAATGGAATTATTTGTAAGTTTCTCAAAGGAAGCTCGTGAACATCACCACCGACACAATACTCCGCAATGCTGATTGTAGAAATCATCATCTTAATTTCTTTCTGTAAAAAGTATCGAAAATATCCATCAGCATTTTTGAATAAGTGGTCACTCTCGTTTAGAAAGCGAATAAAGAAACTGGTATCAAGTAAAACCGCTTTATGCGTCATATCCACCCCTTATTTCCTTTAACCAATGGTCGGGATCTATACTGCCAAGCCAAGATTTTTTTGCTTTGTCGCGAAGTGCTTTCAAATATATCTCGTCATACTTTGGCTGGTAGTCAACCAACTCTATAAATTTTAATGTTGATGTGTCAATTTCTCCCGTTTCCGAATGTTGCTTACCTGTCGCCCTAATGCCAAATGTCTTGTAAAGTAAGTTTTCATCATATTGCTCAAGAAAGCTAATTGGAGTCTGTATTCTTACTGTTCCTAGTTCTTCAGTAAAAACGTGGATATTAGCTTTATCCTTACCACCTGCATTTGTAACCTTGCCATAAAAGTAAAATTCAGCGTCAGCCCAAATTGCTTCTGTTCTGTAATATCTTGTTGTTTTATCAACTCTCACTTCGTTTGTGTTAGCGAGTGATGTTTTGATGCTAAAAACATAATTCCGTTTTGTAGCTATGTCCTGAATGTTTTCAAATGCTTTTGCAGTCCCTAAGTCAAGAAAGTCAATATTTTGAACTTGGTTAACCTGTCCAATAATTGCGTTGAAACCAATTATATTTTGAATTGATGTTTTAAGTATATGTTTTACAGAACCTTCTTCAATTTTATAGCTGATATTTGGTCTATCTCTCTTGTCGCCCGGATAAAGCAAATTTTCGGCATTTTCTAGAATAGTAATAATCTCCCGAATGTCGTAGTTGTCGGGTGAAAGGTCAAGGTTTCCCTTTGAACCAGTTATTCGTATCTCTATGAAGCCAATTTTTTCCACTTTACAAAGGTAATATTTTTAGGGGTTGGTTAGCCTTTTTTTAATTGCTGGTTTCTTGCAGGTCTGTCGTTTCAGAAACACCGCTAACTCGCCTATATGTGCCTAAAAACTGCACACATACAACAGCATCCCGCGTGTATGCAAACATTTGAGTGCTCTTCAATCCCGGCTTCAGGTGATTGCCGCCTTTCATCAAGCCTGCACCCACCGGCAATTGGTTGGATGCCGCGGAAGGAGGTAGAAAAACGCTGCCTGAAAGTGGCTTTTGCCCGACACCTTTCCCCGGTACATCAAAAGCGAAGGGGGAAGACATAACGGTGACAGAATCAGAATGCATGGCGTACAACATTTTATAAACTAACTGAGGGCAAAGTTATAGTTTTTTACAGGTGCAAAACTTTGTTGTTAAGAAAATTCCTTTTGCTCTGGCGAGGAACGGTGGCGAAATCGAGCCGCAAGCCCTCAGAGCTCTACTATTCATGAAACGAGGTTCGCTGCTTCTAACCTATCTTACTGTTCAATTTCACGAAAAAACTGCGAATTAATTTGCCGTTCCGATCGTCTAAATTGCCATTCCGATGGCCTAATTTGCCAAACGGATCGCCTAATTTGCCAAACAGAATGACTTAATTGCCAAACCGAATGCCCAATTTCCCATTCTGATATACCTTTTTCCCAAAACTTTTGGCAAACGAGCCGTTCCGAATGCCTAATTTGCCAAACAGAATGCCTCGATTGCCAAACCGAATGCCCCCTATTTTGCAGATTTTGGCAAATTTCGCAGTTCCGACCGTCAAAATTGCCAAACCGAATGCCCCGATTGCCAAAACGTTTGACCTTTTTCCCAAAACTTTTGGCAAATTGGATGTTCCGAATGCCTGAATTGCCAAACCGATCGTCTAAATTGCCATTCCGATAGTCCAAGTTGCCAAAACCAGAATGCTCGGCACGCAGCTGCCCCCTACCAATTGCTATCGGGACTATCGGGAGGGGACTAACTTTGTAGCTGGCGTTTTCCAGTAAGTTTTCGGGAGTTGCAGCGCGTTTAGATGGTATTCGTTGTGATTATGTGGCTTATGCAGCAACTTCAATTCCGGTCTTTTTTATTTCGGCTACAAATGGATTTCCTGAATCGAAATCATTGTGAGATATTGGATGTGGTTCAATCCTTGAATCTATCTGTGCAGCCAACATCATAAGTTGTACTTGAATATCAAATCGTTTAGCATCATCTAGGTTTGTAAAAATCAAGGCTAAGTCAATATCGCTATCTTCAGTTGATTTTCCTTTAGCATACGACCCAAATAAATATACTCTCTCAATATCAGAGTATTTTTCTTTAATCAATTCCAGATATTTTGTTATTGTTGAATCAATGTTTTTATCCATGGTCTTAGCTCCTTTATTTTATCAATCCACTTATCGGCAAATTCAGGCGTACATTGTTTTTTGAAACTCATTTTATAGTCATCGTATCTTGCATTGATATTGAATGCAGTAATCGTAACAAGCTGCTCTTTTTTATCATCGGTTAAATTCAATTCTGCTTTCTCTGCAAGTCTCAAAAGATTATGAATAAAAGGTGGATAGTCAGATTTAACCTTGACATAATATGCCTTTAAAAGTTTCTCTATCATCAAATGCCCAATAAATAAAGACCAACTAAATCTTTTTGAATCATACATTGCAATCATTGTCTCGTAATCATCATCTGAGCCAGCAATCCAATATTCAATCAGTTTATCCCTATTTAAATCTTTATTAACCATAAACTCAAAAATACAAAAATATCATTTATCTATGCTACATACCTTGACGAAATATCATTTTGTCATTAAGCACGACTCGCCTATATGTACCTAAAACTGCACACATACAACAGCATCCCGCGTGTATGCAAACATTTGAGTGCTCTTCAATCCCGGCTTCAGGTGAATGCCACCTTTCATCAAGCCTGCACCCACCGGCAATTGGTTGGATGCCGCGGAAGGAGGAAGAAAAACGCTGCCTGAAAGTGGCCTTTGCCCGACACCTTTCCCCGGTACATCAAAAGCGAAGGGGGAAGACATAACGGTGACAGAATCAGAGTGCATGGCGTACAACATTTTATTAACTAACTGAGGGCAAAGTTATAGTTTTTTACAGAAGCAAAACTTTGTTGTTAAGAAAATTCCTTTTGCTCTGGCGAGGAACGGTGGCGAAATCGAGCCGCAAGCATTGGGAGCTCTCCTACTCATGAAGCGATGTTCGCTCTGCGGGAGTACTCAAAAAAAGTGTGTCACCTTGAGTTCTGGGTTGTGGATCGCCATTCTCCGCAGAAAATGCGGTGGGTTATCCCTTATTCTCCGCAACCCCGCGCAAGTCTCCAGGGGAGATGATGCCATGTCGTTGCCCGGTCGCGGCCTGAATTGCCCAAATGGGCAGGACACACGGTCGCCGAAACAGCAAAAACCCCATCCGGAAGGACAGGGCAAGCCGGCAAGTGCCGGAGGTTTTGAGGGATTAATCACCAATTTGCTTAAAAACCAGATTTGCAACAGCCTCAAAACCATGCCAGAACACCTTTTGGTTGTTGAGCCACCCCTGGAGCCCTGACCCAAACAACAGCTGCCGGTGGTATGTTTCACGAAATCAGGACTGCACGAACCGGCACGACTGATTTTTTCAACCTGGTGCCACTCTTTAGCCTGACAGACCTTGCCAACAGAAGAGGCCGTGAGTGGCCAACAAGCTATTCAATACCTGAAAACTCCGGCAAATTGCTATCGGGTTCCGACACCCGGTTGCAACCCATTATTTGGCCAAAAAGTACTATTTTGTGGCCAAAAAAAACCACCTGCAACCGAAAGGGTGATGTACTTTTGCTCAAATTCATTGAAAAATGATTACACTTGGAATTGATTTAGGCAGCTCGTCCATCAAGGTATCGCTCTTTGATGCATTGAAAGGGAAGAGCATTGCCGGAGCAAGCTATCCACCGCAGGAGATGGAGATCGTAGCACCGCAACCTGATTGGGCAGAGCAGTCTCCTGCCGTCTGGATGGAAAACCTGTACAAGGTCATGGCTATCGTGCAAGCCAGCCATTCTGAAACCCTGCGTCAGGTGAGGGCCATAGGGATCACCTACCAGATGCATGGTTTGGTGCTGGTTGATGCCAACGGGAAGCTGTTGCGTAACTCCATCATCTGGTGCGACAGCCGGTCGGTAGGTATCGGCAACAAAGCCTTCAACGACCTGGGATCAGAGTTCTGTCTTTCCCGTTTGCTCAATTCGCCCGGGAATTTTACTGCATCGAAACTAGCCTGGGTGAAACAGCACGAGCCCGGTGTATTCAGCAAAGCCTATAAGTTTATGCTTCCGGGCGATTACATCGCCTATCGTCTTACGAATCAAATTACCACCACCGCCTCCGGCCTTTCGGAAGGAGTTTTCTGGGATTTCGAAAACCAGCGCATATCACAAGAGTTGCTCGATTATTTTGGGTTCGATGGCAGCATCATCCCTGAAGTGGTTGACACCTTTGCTCCTCAGGGCAGACTGACTTCAGAAATGGCCTCACGGCTGGGGTTGCAAGGGGGCATTCCGGTGGCTTACCGTGCCGGCGACCAACCCAACAATGCTTTTTCGCTGAAGGTGTTGAATCCGGGGGAGGTGGCAGCTACTGCCGGAACGTCGGGGGTGATTTATGGCGTAACAGCTGCCAAAAGGTTCGACCCCCTTTCCAGGGTAAACACCTTTCTGCACGTCAACAACCTTCAGCACCAACCCCGGCTGGGAATTTTGTTTTGCCTTAATTCGGCAGGCATCCTCAATGCCTGGGCACGCCATGAACTTAGCGGAAAGAGAACCACTTATACTTTAATGAACAAAGTCGCGGCCCGCGTTCAGGAAGGTTCAGAAGGGCTGATGATCATGCCCTTTGGCAATGGTGCCGAACGGATGTTACAAAACAGGAATCCCGGGGCCTCCATTCACGGACTCAACCTGGTAAAACACCAGAAAAAACATCTCTTCAGAGCCATCCACGAGAGCATTGCCTTCGCCTTTAACTATGGCATCGAAATCATGCAACCCATGGGGCTCAACCTTTCTGTTATCAGAGCTGGTGAAGCCAATCTTTTCCAAAGCCAGGTGTTTGCACAAACTCTGGCAAACCTATCGGGAGCCACCATCGAACTTTACGAAACCAACGGCGCCGAAGGAGCAGCCCGTGGTGCAGCCATCGGAGCCAGTTTCCTGAACAACCCCGAAGCCGCTTTCGTCAATTTCGAGATAAACCGAACCCTTGTTCCCGATCCCAAAACCCGCATCCACGACACTTACGATCAATGGAAAAGCCTGCTGGCCAAAGTAACTACATCCTGATTTTCTAATCTATATACCATGATATACACCGAATATTTTAAAGGAACAGAGCCGATTCAATTTGAAGGTCCACAGTCAACAAACCCGTTGGCATTCAGATTCTACAACCCCAACCAGAAGATTGCCGGAAAAACCATGAAAGAGCACCTCCGTTTTGCCATGGCCTGGTGGCATACCCTCTGTGCCCAGGGGGGCGATCCCTTTGGCCAGGGAACCCTGGAAAGGCCCTGGAATCAGATCTCCGATCCCATCAGCAGGGCAAAAGCACGAATGGATGCCGGTTTCGAATTCATGCAAAAATGTGGAATCGATTTCTATTGTTTTCACGATTTCGACCTGGTTGAAGAAGGGGCCTCCATTGCAGAATCAGAAAAACGGATTCAAACCCTTGTTGATTACGCCAAAATCAAACAACAAGAGACCCAAAAACAATTGCTTTGGGGAACCGCCAACCTCTTTTCCCACCCCAGATACATGAACGGGGCAGCCACCAATCCCGATTTCCAGGTGTTGACCTGGGCAGCAACTCAGGTAAAAAATGCCCTGGACGCGACCATCGCGTTGGGCGGCCAAAACTATGTGTTCTGGGGAGGACGCGAAGGATACCTGTCGCTGCTGAACACCAACACCCAACGTGAGCTCGACCATCTGGCGCGTTTCCTCGAAATGGCCCGCGACTACGGCAGACGAAACGGGTTTGGTGGAACCTTCCTTATTGAACCCAAACCCATGGAACCCACCAAACACCAATACGATTTTGATGCTTCCACCGTGATTGGCTTCCTAAGACATTATGGGCTCGACAAAGACTTCAAACTCAATATTGAAGTCAACCACGCCACACTGGCGGGCCATACCTTCCAGCACGATTTGCAAATGGCAGCCAATGCCAACATGCTGGGCTCCATTGATGCCAACCGGGGAGATTATCAGAACGGGTGGGACACCGACCAGTTCCCGGTGAATGTGTATGAACTGACCGAAGCCATGCTGGTGATTCTGGAAGCCGGCGGGTTCGCAACCGGTGGAATAAATTTCGACGCCAAAGTGCGACGAAACTCCACCGACCTGAGCGACCTGTTTGTTGCGCACATTGCCGGAATGGATGCTTTTGCCAGAGCCCTCATCGCTGCCGACAACATACGCTCCAAATCAGATTACCTGAAATTGCGGGCCGAACGCTACAACTCGTTCGATTCAGGCAAAGGAGCTGAATTTGAAGCAGGGAAACTCACGCTCGAAGACCTGCGAACCCTGGCCATCAAGTTTGGAGAACCCCGGCAAATAAGTGGTCGCCAGGAGTATTTTGAACTCATTGTAAACATGTTTGCATAAATGAATACAGAAATGCCATACAGAGCTTCTGATCAAAAAACCGGATTCAACCCGTATCTAATCGTCATCACCCTCACGGCCACACTCGGAGGACTGCTGTTTGGCTACGACACGGCCGTGATCTCCGGTGCTGAAAAAGCAGTACAGGCTTACCTTGTCAACAGCCTGGGACTAAGCACGTTTATTCACGGCCTCACCATCTCCAGTGCCTTGATTGGTTGCGTGATAGGAGGAGCAGTGAGTGGCTTTTTTGCCTCGCGACTGGGCCGTAAAAAATCGCTCATTGCCACTGCCTTCCTCTTCTTCGTATCGGCTCTCGGCTCAGGCTTTCCGGAGTTTCTTTTCTTTCGGTCAGGCGAGCCCACAATTGGGTTATTGGCTATGTTCAATTTCTATCGCATCATAGGGGGCATAGGGGTTGGAATGGCATCGGCCATCGTGCCCATGTATATCGGAGAGGTAAGCCCGGCCGGTCTGCGCGGCCGCCTGGTATCACTCAACCAGTTTGCCATCATTTTTGGCATGTTGGTGGTTTATTTTGTCAACTGGGGCATTGCCCGGGGTGAAAGCCCGGAGTGGATCAACCACACAGGGTGGCGCATCATGTTTTTATCAGAAACCATTCCCGCCGCTGTTTATGGCCTCTTGCTCTTCTTCGTCCCCGAATCACCGCGCTTCCTCGCCCTAAAAGGCTACAACACACGAGCGCTGGAAGTGCTCACCCGCGTCAACGGTGTGATCAGGGCACAGGAGATTTTGCAGGAGGTACAGGCCACCCTTAGCCACACCACCGGCAAACTCTTCTCTTTCGGCACAAAAGTGATCGTGATAGGCATCCTGCTGTCGGTGTTTCAGCAGTTTGTGGGCATCAACGTGGCTCTATACTACGCCCCCCGAATTTTTGAAAGCATGGGAGCAGCCAAAGACGCCTCGATGTTACAGACCGTGGTGATGGGACTGGTAAACGTGCTTTTCACCGTGGTGGCCATAGCATCAGTGGACAGATATGGACGCAAAATACTGCTGCTGGTTGGATCGGTGGGGATGGCCGTCGGGATGTTTGCCATAGCCGGACTGGCCTGGTTTGAGATCATCGGGGTGGGAACGCTGGTGTTCATCATCCTTTATACCGCCTCGTTTATGATGTCGTGGGGGCCTATAACCTGGGTTCTCATTTCTGAGATTTTCCCCAATAAAATCCGCGGACAGGCTGTTGCTGTAGCTGTCATGGCGCAATGGGCTGCCAATTACCTCATCTCCTCCACCTATCCGGTGATGATGGAGTTGAGCGGCGCCCTTACGTATGGATTCTATGGTGCCATGAGCCTTTTGTCGTTCATCTTCGTGTGGAGGATGGTTCCCGAAACAAAAGGGAAAACCCTTGAAGAGATTGAATCGGGATGGAAACACCAACCCGTTCGGCGTGATGATGCACAACGCTGAACGCCAATGCAGAAATCATCACAGTAGTTGCAAAAGTGCTATGCCGACTGATGAGCATCGCTTCGTTATACCTGTTGAATTGTACCGTTAGGCTTTTCATAGGGGAATTTTTACTGGCGCACCAATCGCAACCACACCGCCTGCGAAACGCGTGGGTGCCTGTCTGGTCGATCGGAGACCCGGTAAGCAGTACTTGGTTTTAGATTGTCTTTACGAGAGAAAGCCGTCCGGGAGGATAGCTTTCTCTCTCTCTTTGGCTAAAAAATAACATGGCGGCCACACCCGGTGAATGCCTCACAATCCATGGACGAACAGCTCATTTGAAATACCTCCCAACAGTTTTACACCACACTTGCCCCTTGCCGGTATGGTTAGAAAATGGTAGTATTGTACCCTGATTAATCGATGGCAACATGGTTGAAAAAGCGCTAAAAGAAAATTACTTTACCGATGCAAACTGCCCCATTAATTTAAAGAGGGTGGCTCGTCGCCACGAGATCACCCATGCCCATGATCTAACAGAAATTGAACATTACCACGATTTCATTGAGTTGGTATTCATCACAAACGGACAAGGTGTTCAGGTGTTGGAAGGGAACGAGTACAGGGTATCGGCAGGCGATGTTTTCGTATTACAAGGTTTTCAGCGCCACTTCTTCAAAGATGCACGCACAGTAGAGATCGTGAACATCATGTTCGACGGAGAGGGTCATGGCAGCGTTATTCCACCATCGGTGATGCAAATGGAAGGCTACAAGGCGCTGTTTATACTCGAACCCCAACTGCGGTCGAACTCTAAATACCACAACATGCTGAAGCTTACACGCGAAGAAATGTCGCCTCTGGAAGTTGTTATCAATACCATGTTTGCCGAACAGCAACAAAAAAACGACGGGTATGAGGTGATACTGGCAAACCGCTTCGTGGAGTTGGTGGTATTGCTGTCGAGGCATGTAGCGGGCAAAAGCGACACCAAAACCAGCGCCCTCATTCGCATAGGGAAAGCCATCGAATACCTTGAAAACAATTTTTGGGACGACATTTATACCGAATCCCTTTCGGAGAAAGCTTGCATGTCGAAACGCAATTTCATGAGAATTTTTCAGGATGCCGTGGGGATGTCGCCAAACGCTTACCTTCGTCAGATCCGCCTTCAGAAAGCCCGGACCATGCTTCGTGACACCGATCAGCAGGTCTCAGAAATTTCGCAGGCGTGCGGGTTCAACGACAGCAGTTTTTTTATCCGATGCTTCAAAGGTGCCTATGGAGTAACCCCAAACCTCTTCAGAGTAAGATTCAAAAAACAGGTTTTCGCGAGCCGGGAATAAACAATTCACTGAAAAAAATCAGAGGCGCAAATCCCTTCGCCGGCTTTCACCTCTTTCAAGACTTACTCCCGACTTCGACGCTCGTTTCATATGTTCCTATCAACCAACCCGGTCGCGGCCTAAACTACCCAAATCGGCAGGACACACGACCGCCGAAATAGCAAAAACCCCATCCGGAAGGACAGGGTAAGCCGGCAAGTGCCGAAGGTTCTGAAGGTTTAAACGTTGTTGAAACAACCTTTAAACCCTCTTGAAAGCCATTAATTGCTTTCCATCAGTTTTTTCAGGTTTTCGAGTCCTACACCAAGGTCGCTGCCAACGGCCTCGTCCATGTCCATCATCAGTTGCATGAGGTTCATCGGGTAAGGGAATTTGCCGCTGAAGCCCCAGGTAACGCGGGTGGTGGCTGAATCAACAGCGGTGGTGGTCATGTAGGCATGGTCTTCCGACTCGAAAGGCTCCATAAACCGAAGGGTGGTTTCAATCCGCTGGTTTTCGGTTATTGCCACAATTTCCTGTTCACCCTTGCCCACGTTGTCGTTGGCACTTTCCCAGGCAGCAACAAAACCCACCTGACCATCAACACCCCTGAAACTCTTCTTCATGTCGGGGTCCATGGTGTTCCATTTGCTGTAGTTGTCCTGGTTCTTCAGGTATTTGATGTAGCCGAAAACCTCCTGAACAGGTTTGTTGATCACAATTTCGCGCTCAACGGCGTAGTCTTTCTTCACAAACAGTGCAACCACCAAAGGGATGGCAATCAGAATGGCGATGACAATTAAAACAGTACGTAGAATTTTCATGGTATAAAATGGTTAGATTTAATGATAATGACAGATACAACGAAGCAGCATCGTAAAAGGAACCACAGGCTCAGGTATTGCAAATGCCACTCAAAAATAACACATTGAGCTGCCATTTGTTTAAACCCCGGCAACCGGTTTCATTCTACGTCGAGTTGATTACCCAGTGCAGCAGCTTTTTTATCCATATCGTCACCCACTGCCATCCCTATGGCCATACCGACAGGCAATCCCAAACCTATAAAGGCAAAACTACCGAGCGAAAGGGAAAAGGCGACGCCAAACGAGAGACCGAACACCACCATGCCCAACATCATCCATTGTCGCGAGTGGTATTTACGGGGGGTAAGTCCTGCTCTTTGTCGCACAAGTGCTACAACCTGAAGCCAGGCTTTTTGCAACTCCCGCACCCGGGTTATGTCCACAGACGATGAAGCATTCACCCGATCAACAATGGAATTCACATCCAGGGCAACATCGTCGGGGAGTGAATGGAGGTTGAGTGCATCAACCAACAACTGAAGCCTCGCAAAGGCCTGACTTTCCTTCGGGTGCGTGGGTTCTCTTTCGATAAAAGAATTGACCATTTCTGAAAAGTTTTGCTTACGACGAATTTCTTCATGAGTTATTACGGAGACGCCTCTTACAAAACAATTAAAATCTGAAATCAAATTTTCGGGTTACAACCAGCAGGATTAAGGCAAATGGAGCGACACGCAAAGGAAATACAAACCTGAAAAAACTATTATTAACTATTACTTAACGATGAATTTACATCGGGCGGAGTTCAAAACCAGACTTTTGTACCTGACAAGCCATCCTATTAACTAATTCTTTTTCAAATGAAAAAATTCTTACTTTCTACTATTTTTATGTTGGCAACCTTTTTCATAGCCAATGCTCAATCAGCTCTTTTTGAGCGTTATATCATGCAAAACGGAGCCAACGACACCATCGAGCTCTCCACCGGACAGATGGTTATTATCGCCACCTCCTCCGACGATGCCGAGCAGGAACAGGACGCCATGGACGCCCTCAACGACGACGACCTCGACATGGGTTGGGAAGGTGAACCTGAGAAGATGTTTATCGTAACCGCCGGTCTTCGTTTCCAAAACATTACCATCCCAAAAGGAGCCACCATTGACTCGCCTTCGTGCAGTTTTGCTCACACGAAGGGAAATCGGCCGAAGATGTGGCCAAAATCACCATCACGGCCGAGGCCTCCGACAACGCTGCTACTTATGACCTCAACAACCTGATCACCTCCCGCCCGCAAGGCACTGCCTCGTTGCCGTGGACTGTGGCCGAAGAGTGGGGCTTGTGGGAATTCTACCGCACCCCCGATATCAAAACGTTGATTCAGGAAGTAGTAAACAGAGGTGGATGGGCTCAAGGTAACGCCCTGGCATTGATGTTTAAAGGAGAAAACCAGGGACCAAGCGACCTCGAAAATGCCCGCGAAGTAGAAGCTTTTGAAAACATTGCCGACCCCGAAGACGGAGGCGATGGCCGCAACCATCCTGAGCGCGTTCCGAAACTGATGATTTACTACACTGCCCCAACTTTTGTACTGGAGCGTGCCATTGTACAGAATGGTGCCAACGACACCATCGAACTCTCCACCGGCGAACTGGTGGTAATTGCTACCTCATCCGACGACGCCGAACAGGAACAGGATGCTATGGATGCTCTCAACGACGACGATCTCGACATTGGCTGGGAAGGCGAACCCGAGAAGATGTTTGTAGTAACCGCCGGTCTCCGGTTCCAGAACATGACTATCCCGCAGGGAGCCATCATCGATTCGGCCTTCATCCGTTTCACCTCTCACGAAGGAAAATCGGCAGAAGATGTAGCTAAAATTACCATCAAGGGCGAAGCCTCCGACAATGCTGCCACTTACGACCTCAACAACCTCATCACCAGCCGCCCCTACACCACAGCCTCGGTGCCGTGGACAGTAGATCAGGAGTGGGGACTGTGGGAAAACTACCACACTCCCAACATCGGAAGCATCGTGCAGGAGATTGTAAACCGAAGCGGTTGGAACTACGGCAACGCCATGGCTTTCATGCTGACAGGCGAAAACCAGGGCCCGAGCGATCTCGAAAACGCCCGCGAGGTGGAGTCGTTTGAAAACATTGCCGATCCAGAAGACGGTGGCGATGGTAAAAACCACCCCGAACGAGTTCCCCAAATCGTTGTTTATTACCGCACAGCTACTGGTATTGCCGAAGCCACAACAGCCAGACCTTCGTTTGTGCTTAGCCCCAACCCCTCCACCAATCATCAGGTGAAAATCGTTCTGGGCGATGCCTCTGCCAAAGCCACGGTAAAAGTATATACCCGTCAGGGACAGGAGGTTCTCACCACCAACGAAATCACCAGCGGTGAAACCATCAGCCTTCACGGCCTTACCAAAGGTCTGTACCTAATAACCGTGATGCAAAACGGAACCGTTTCGACCCAAAAACTTATTGTTGAATAAAACTTTTTGGGGCCGGAAGGTCCCAACCGATTTGAAAGACGACAAACAGGGTAAAGGGGTGGCTGCAGGGCTGCCCCTCCCTTTTTTCAAACCTTACCGATAACCATGAAAATACTGAACCTGACTGCCCGAATGCTATTGCTCTCTGGGCTGTGTTTTCTCCTGAACGGAGTTGTACCGGCACAGAACCTCCCACCCCTGACCCGAATAAAAGGCACTGTGGTTGACGCCGTCACCGGTGAGCCTCTGCCCGGAGCCACCATCAGGCTCGGAACCTCAACCAAGGGAACATCTACCGATGCCAAAGGCAATTTTCAACTTGAAAACCTCAGCGGAAATGAAATCGCGCTGGGAGTAACCTTCGTGGGCTACAAGCAACACGACCTGAAGGTTGACCTGCGGCAAAAAAAACAACAACCCCTTACCATCAGGCTGATACCCCTTGCCAGCGAATTGCAGCAAATTGAAGTAAAGGGACAGGCAGAAGGGCAGGTGAAAGCCATGCTCGAACAACGGGTGGCCGTGAACATTAAAAACGTGGTATCGGCCGAACAGATCGAAAAATTCCCTGATGTGAATGCCGCCGACGCCATCCAGCGTATCCCGGGAATCACCCTGCAACGCGACCAGGGCGAAGGACGCTTTATCCAACTGCGTGGCACCCCGCCCGAACTCACCAACTTCAACATCAACGGCGAACAGATACCCTCACCCGAAGGCAACGTGCGCTATGTGGGAATGGACGTGATTCCGGCTAACCAGATTGATGTTATCGAAGTGTCGAAGGTGTTTACACCCGACATGGACGCCGATGGCATTGGCGGGACAGTAAACATTATAACCAAAAAAGCTTCGGGCGACAAACCTGAAATCAACGCCCTCGTGTCGGGAGGATTCAACAACCTGCGCGAAAAAGGGAACATGCAGGCGCAATTCTCCTACGGAAACCGATACAACAAATTCGGATTCTACATCAATGGAAGCCACTACCTCAACAACCAGGGAGCCGACAACCTGGAATTCAAATTTGCCAAAGGCCCATTCTGGGGCAGCACCGGTGCAGGGGTTGACAACTACTATGTGCAGTATCGCCAGTTTCAGTTGCGCCACTACGACATCACCCGCCAACGTACCGGCCTGTCAACCACCCTCGATTACCAGTTCAACGACCATTCGTCGGTCTATATCCGCGGAATGTTCAACCGCTTTAGCGACAATGAAACCCGTCGCCGAAAGATTTACGACCTTGAAGATGCAGTGAGCGAAACCTACTACCTTTATGGCGGTGTGGATCACGACATCAAGAAAAGGGAAAAAATACAACAGATCAGCACCGTGAATGCAGGTGGCGAACACCCGCTGTTGGGAGGCACCCTCGATTACGAGCTGGCCTATGCTTCAGCCACCGAAGACCAACCCGACCGCTTCGAGGCACAATTCGACAACCCAGGCCACGCCATCGCCATGGAGATCATCAGAACCGACCCCGACTGGCCTACCATTAGTTTTCCCGATCCCGATAACGCCCAAAACGCTTTCGATTACGACAACTACTCCCTCGACGAGTTGTTGATGCAGAAAGAATATGTATCGGATCAGAACATCACGGCCAAACTCAACTACAAAATCCCTTACCTGACTACACCCGGCAACGAAGGGTATATCAAATTCGGAGCGAAAATGAGGATGAAAGACAAAGAACGCGACATCACAGCCCAAAACTACGGTGCCTACAAAAGAACCTCGGGAACCTACCCGGGAACAGGTCCGAAGCTCTCGGTGAACACCATAAGCGACGGCTTCAGCGATGCCAACCTCCTCGACCACGGCTACCTGGTTGACCACATGCCAGGCGTGGATCAACTTACCGATTTCTTCACTTACAACCAACAGTTTTTCATCATTGACCGCACCGGCACCAAGGTCAAAAACTACGGTGAAGACTACTCAGCCAAAGAAAACATCTTCGCCGGATATATTATGGTGAGGCACGACATTGGCAAACTGATGCTTCTGGGAGGTGTGCGTTTCGAACATACCGATATTGACTACCAGGGGATGCGAATTCTCACTAAAAAAGGAGTATTCGATACCATGCAGCCCCTCACCGACAAACGAACCCACCGCTTCATCCTGCCACAATTCCAAACCCGGTACAGCTTCACACCCAAATTCAACCTGCGAGGCGCGGTAACCTTCACCTATTCGAGGCCCAACTTCGAAGATGTACTCCCCTATCGCGAAGAGGACTACGACGAAGTGCGCTATGGCAATCCCGACCTCGCATTTCCCAAATCGGTAAACTTCGACCTGCTTGCCGAGCAATACATCGGTGGCGACGGGGTAATCTCGGGTGGTCTTTTCTACAAAAACGTGACCGACTTCGTGTTCTACTACAAGCGGTTTGCTCACGAAGGCGATCCGGCCAACTACGGGCTTGTTGAAATCACCAAGGCACAAAACGGCGACCGCGCCAACGTGATGGGTGCCGAGGTAATGGTGCAGTCGAAACTCAACTTCCTGACGGGCTTCTGGAAAGATTTCGGAGTCTATTTCAACTACACCTTCACCCACAGCGACGCATGGGTCAACAAAAGGCTTCCTGCAAACTATACCGATGCCGTGGTGATTTTCGGCTCCGACTCACTCGAACTCTTCACAAGCACCACCGAGCAGGAAAAAATCACCCTGCCGGGTCAGGCAAAGCACGCCCTGAACGCCGCCGTCTTCTTTGACAATAAAACCTTCTATGCCAAACTGTCGCTCAACTACCACAACGAGTTTCTCCACAAACTGGGAGCCGATGCCGACCTTGACGAATACTACGACAGGGAGCTTCACCTTGATTTCAACGCCAATTACAACATCAATCCCTATCTCAACGTGTTTGTGGATGTTGTAAACATCACCAACTCACCCCTGAAATACTACCTCGGTACACGCGACCGGGTGCTGAAACAGGAGTTTTACTCGTGGTGGGGCAGGCTTGGACTAAAAATAAACCTCTGAGTCAGTACCTTGGCAATAAACCCGTCAAGCACAGAACCAAAATGAAAAAAGGCGGCCTGGAAATCACTCCGGGCCGCCTTTCTTTTTATATTCCCTACAGTTAAACGAATCTATTCGGGCAATTGCAGTGCCAGAGCAATTTTTTGCCAGTCAACGATTTTGAAATTCTGGTTGGCGTCGGTGCCTCTGTCGGTGTTGAATCCATCCTGTGCCACGAAGATGCCCAAGGGGAAGGCTGTACCCAGAGGAACTGATGTAGCCTCTATGCCATCGGTTTCGGCCACACCATCAACAAGGTCACCGTCGGTTATCTGGAAACTACCCAAGTAGCGGTTGTTGCCCTGCCGTTCATACACCGCGTAGGTGTTGTTACCCTGGCTCGACACAACAAGATACCCTTGTCCATTCAACCCGTACCACAATGCCACACCTTCCACATCAGCTACCAGACGGCCTTTGCCGACTGTATCAACCAATATACCCTCTTTCGACCCTTCGGGCGAAGCATCAAACTTCCACAAGCCACGATCTTCTTCACCGAGGTACAAAAAACCCAGTTCGTCATCGGCAACGCAACCTTCGGGCTGACCGTTCACCGCGAAGGCTCTGGCCAATCTGCCTTCAATCTGACCGTTGCCGGCATCGAGCAATTCCCACTGCTCCACTTCGCCACTCTTGCCATTCACGATTGCAAAAAAACGGTTAGATTTAAGTTCGTGGTAGAGGCAAAAGCCGTACACTTCTTCTAAAGCCGACTGGATGGGTGTTTTCAGCACCGGGCGAAGCATCCCTGCGGAATCAATGGTCATCACCAGCACGGTGTTGTCGGTGCGATTCGATCCTGCTACCAAATCAACCGTGTCGGCTCCCAACGGAAACCCCTGCCGGATATCAACGTTGTTGATGCGCCCCACGTCGAAATGGTTCAGCAATCTACCATCAAGCGAAAACACTGAAAGCCCCGCCTTTTTGTTTGTACCAACCAGGAGGCTGCCACCGGGATTGGCGTAGTTGATCCAAATGGCCGGATCGTCGGCAGCATCGCCGGCAACAGGCATTGGGGTGGTTTCGGCTATGGCCTGTACAGCAGCAGGGTTTAACTGGGGTTGTTGGGTTCCGCTGCATGCCGATAACACTACAGCCAGAAGTACATACAATTGTTTAGAATTCATAATCAACATTGTAATTCAGATAAAATAAGTTCCAAATGTAAGCTTTCCGTGTGTGAACAACGCTGTTTCAGGATTAAGGAATTGTTAAGATGCGCAGTAAAGCCAGACCGATGCCTTCGTTTTAAAGAAAAAAAGCGAAAACCAACCTGGTCTTCGCTTTCGAAATACAAATCTGGCAGTTGCCTGATCCTGACTTCGACACATTTTCAACCAAAACCACATAACATCTTCATAAACAATTATTTGCAAATGCAAATTTAGTTAATCGGGTGTCCTGACATACTATCAAACCAGCAACCTCTTTTCATGAGTATTGGAGTAAGCTTCTACTTTCTTTGCCCAATCGGGCGCAAAGAAAGTAGCAAAGAAACGCCCTCTTAATCCGCTCAGATATTTTTGCCAGAATTCTAAGAAATGACCTCCGTTGCGCAACCCGAGCCGTTCGGGCAATTCGCGACAGACCCCTTTTCTGGATGCCTGTGCCCTCACTCGCGGGTTGCTTAGGCCACCCCTTATTCCTAATGGCTGGTTGACTTCGGCCATTTCAAGAATTCTATGGCAAAAATCTCTGACGCTCCAGGCAAAGTTAAGCGTGACTGCTTTTGGGTGGCCACAAATATTAAATGATTCAACAATAGACAAATTGCATTTTTATCATATGGTTAGCGGATTTGGGTGTCCCTATGTCAAAGTCAGGAAAAAGCGGAAACCAACATGGTCTCCGCTTTCGAAATACAAATCTGGCAGTTGCCTGATCAGAACGTGGCTTTGAGCGACAGCACGAAATTGCGGCCTGCCGCCACGATGCCCGAGCTGTAAGGACGGTAGCGCTGGTCGGTGAGGTTTTCCAGACCGGCACTCACGGTCAAATGATCGGCAAACTGGTACATGGCTTTGAAGTTGAGGGTGTACCAGCCCGGCGACCAGGGGTTTCCATCAGCATCAACGGCGTAAATCTCGGGTTTGCTTTTCTCCTCTTCGGGCATATCGGCAAACTTCCGTTCGCCGCTGTAGAGAGCATAGAGTTGCAAGTTGATTCGCGGGGCCTGCCACGTGAGGCGCGAAACGCCGTACCAGGGCGGAGCATGACGCGAAGGGCTGGTGGTGCCGTCGTCGAGTTCTTCTTCACCGTGCTGGTAGTTGATGTTTGAACTCAGGGTGAACCCCGCGGGAAGCATCACCTCCACACCGGCCTCCAGACCCCAAATGTCGGCTTTGGCTGCATTTTGCAAGGCCTGCACCTTGCTCATCTGCCCGTCGTACATCAGGCTGTCGAGCCCGTTGAGGGTGAAATCGCGCCGCACCATCGCGTTATCAAGTCGGGTGACATAACCCGTCAGGTCAACCTTCACCACCTCTTCAATCACCCAGGCCACACCGGCCTCGGCGTTGTAAACGTATTCGGCTTTCAGATCGGGGTTGGGCACAACCACGATGCCGTCGCCGGAGTCGAACACCTTACCCATATCGTCAACATTGGGCGAGCGGAATCCGGTTGCCAGGTTGATGCTCATCGTCAGGTTGTTCACCACACGTGCCACGGCACCCAGGCTGCCGGTGAGGGCACCGTTGTTGCTCTCGGCATACACGAAGGGGAAGGGGTAAAACGCGGTATCGAAGTCGGCATCAAGCACATACTGGTTGTAGCGGGCACCAGCCTGGAGGGTGATTTTTTCGGAGGGTTTGTATTGATCGGTAAGATAGAGGGCATACGATCCCCAATCGGACTGCGGATAGCGCGACGCCCCTGCCTGGCTTTCACCGGTTTTGATGTTCTGGTCGAGGCCGGTGGATGTCACGTGGTTGAGCACCCATTCAGCACCATAGAGGAGGGTATTTTGGGTACCGAGTGTTTTGGAGAAATCGAGGTTGGCCGAATAGGCATCCACCTTCTCGGTTCTGATTTCGCGGTTGGGTTTGTTGATGTCGCGACTCACGCGGCTTTCGTCGAAGCGTTGCTGTGCCAGTCTGAGGGTCATCCCGTCGAACAGCAGGTTGTGGGCATGGTGTTCGACGTTGAGGTTGTTCATCATCCATTTCTGGGGGCCGTAGTACCATTCGCCGTAGCGTGGCAGCCCTTTTTTATAACGGATGTGGCGGTCGTAGCGGGCATAGTCGGAGGTTTCGCTGTAGTGAAACCCGTATTGAAAATCCCAGGCGTCGTTGGGTTTGAACCTCACCTTTTGCATCATGTTGATCTGCGAGTAACCCGAAGGGGTTTGCACGCGGGGATCGGGATTGGTTACCACCACGTCAACACTGTCGTGGCGCGTAACGAAGAAGGGACGCAGGTACTCGTCGGGGCCATCGGATCCCATGCGCAGATCGCCAAACTTGTTGGCGCTGATGCTGGTTACGAAGGCCCACTTCTGCCATCCCACGTTGATATCGAAATGGCCGGTATTCTCTTCGTTGGCCGACGAGTAACGTGTAACGGCTTTACCGCTCACGATGGGACTGTCGGTGAGCGAAAACTGCGGCGTCAGGGTTTGGAAGCTCATCACGCCACCCAGAGCATCGGAACCATAGATCACCGATCCGGGACCGAAGAGCACCTCGGTGTGTTCGGTGGCAAACGGATCGAGCGAGATGACGTTCTGAATGTTACCGGCCCTGAAGATGGCTGTGTTCATCCTCACCCCGTCAACGGTGTAGAGGAGCCTGTTGGTGGCAAAGCCGCGGATCATGGGGCTGCCCCCGCCCTGCTGGCTTTTCTGGATAAACACCCTGCCCGATGAACCCAGAAGGTCGGCAGCCGTCTGGGGGTTTTGCAGCGACACCTCGCGCAGGGCTATCGTCACCACCTTCTGGGCCACGTCGGTGCGGCTCTGGTTCCAGCGCGAAGCCGACACCACCACCTCGTCCATCTGGATGACAGAAGGGGTGAGTTGGAGGTTGAAACCTGCCGATTCAAGCGCTTTGAACGAAAGCAACTCGGTTTTATAGCCCAACATGCTGATCCTGATCAAAGAAGATTGGGCGAAACCCTTCACCTCGCATTGCCCTTTGGCGTTGGTTGTGGTAAAAGCGTAGGGCTTGTCGCTCAGGAGGGTAACCATCTCGAGGGGGGCTCCTGTGCTTTTATCGCGAATGGTAAGCACCTGTGCCATTCCGGCTGCTACAGCCGACAGCAACAGGGCGAGAGTTATAAATTTTTTCATGAAATGATTGGTTTGATAAATAACAGAACAATGCCAGCCCAATAGAAAAACTACGGGCAGGGGCAGTCCGATACACCTTGGATGTGCCACCGTTGGGGCGGTGTTAACAGCAGGAAGTATCGGCAGATGAACCTGTCAGACCAATCGTGGAGGGGGGAGGTCGGTTTCGGGATTCCGCGAGGAGAAGTTCTTTTCGGGAGAGGCAAACGAAACCAGGCAGGCAGAGGGAGAAGCCGGCGAGGCGGTGCTGTAACCGGCGGGGAACAATTTGCTGAGAAAGTCGAACAACCGTGTGTGTTCGCGTTGGCTTCGCGGGTTGGAACCCATGGCCAGGTTTACCAGATGGCGGAGCTGGCGGTTGAGTCGCGTTTCGTGGTGATCGGGCCAGCAAAGGTACCGCACCGAATCGCTGTCTGACGAGGCTTCCACCACGTCGTACATCGCGCCCTTGTATTCAAACTCCCTGGAATGCTCCCAACGGAGCAAGCCTTCAGCGTCGGTTTTAGCCAACACCAGCATGGTGAGGCGCGACCGGTCCATACCCGCGATCATCTGTTGTTTCACAGCTTTGCGCACGGCATAGCGCGTTTGCTGGTAACCCACCACTACCACCACCAGGGGGGCGGCCAGCAGGGCCAGCAAGAACCAGGCTATAATCGGTTTTCTTTGCAATGTTTCCGGTTAGAACAACAAGGTGAAAAAACAGCCAAAATTACAGAAAGTTTCAAAAGCAACGGCATCACTCATACCTGAGGGCATCCACGGGGTTAGCCCGCGCGCTTTTCAACACAACGGGGGTTATGGTAACGAGCATGGTAACCACCGAAAGCAGCAGCGCAGCCGGAAAAACCCACCAACCCGAATCCACTCGGTAGGCAAAGGTTTCGAGCCAGTTTTGAACCAGCAGCCAGGCAGGAACCACGGCCAGCATGTTGGCTGCCAGCACCAGCCAAAGAAACTCGCGCGTAGCCTGGCTGAAGATGTGGCCGATGCCTGCTCCGATGGCTTTCCTGATTCCAAATTCGCGGGTGCGCTGCACCACCATAACCGAAACCAGACCCAACATCCCCATGCAGGCAATGAGTATGGCCAACCCCGCGAAATAACCCGTGAGAACGGTAAGGTTTTGCTCGGGTTGGTAGAGACTGTTGTAGAACGTGTCGAGGAAGAAATAATCGAACGGCACCCCCGGTGCCACCTTATCCCAGGCCTGCTGAACAACAGCCAGTGCATTCTCTTTGGAGGTGCCGTTGAAACGCACCGCCACGTAACGGAAATAACGGGGATCGATGTGGATGATGAGGGGCTCTACCGACTGGTGGAGTGAAGCGAAGTGGAAATCGGCCACGAGGCCCACCACGCGCCCCTCTTTGGGTTGAGGCAGGGCGTAGGTGTACTGCAACGGGGTTCCCAGCGTGTCGTCAATTCCCATGGCACGTGCTGCCGCGTGGTTGATCACGAAGGCATCTTTTTCATCGTTGGGATAGAGACGGGAGAACGAGCGACCCTGGCTGACCCTGATTCCCAGTACGCGGGCGAAATCGGGGCCGGCCATGAGCATCCGCACCCCGAAATTCCCCTGCTCGTCGGGTTGCAGCCCTGTGGCACGCGATGCATCGGCGGCTCTGGGTAACCGGCAGGTAAGAAAGGGCAACCGGTCGCCCGGCACAGCCGACAACCCGCAAACTGCCGTCACCTGCGGCTTTGAAGCCAATTCCTGCTCCATGAGCGAAGCATACGAGGTGTTGCGCGTTGAAGGGGTTCGCATCACCAGCACGTTCTCTTTCTGAAAACCGTTGTCGTTGTGGGCTATAAAGCGCATCTGCCTGATGAGGGTGATGGTTCCTGTGATCAGCAACGCCGAAATGGCAAACTGCACCACGATGAGGCTGCGCCGGAGCCAACTCACGAAACGGTTGCCCCGGGTGGTGACTACCGAGGCCCTGATGGCGGCCAGAGGAGCAATGCGCGACAGCACCAGGGCAGGGTATCCTCCCGAAAGGAGTGTCATAAACAGAGCCAGCACCACGAAGCCAAGCCCAAATACCGGGTTAAGAAAAGCCCCCGAATCTATGGCCTTGGAGGTTAGCTGGTTGAAGAAAGGGAGCATCATCACGGCCACCACCAGAGCAACAGCACCTGCCAGCACGATCATAATCAACGATTCTGCCATGTAACGGGTAAAAATCTGCCGTGCCGAAGCCCCGAACACTTTCCTGATTCCTGTTTCGCGCGATCGACGAAGGGTGCGGGCCACGGTGAGGTTCACATAGTTGATGCAGGCCATAAGCAGCACCAGCAAAGCCGCCCCCGTGAAGGCATACACCACGGCGCGGCTGCCATTCACGGCAATCTCCTTCTCTGCATTGCCATTGAGGTGAATGCCTGTTAATGGATTCAAGGCAAGGTTAACAGAGTAGCTGCCCGGGTTCTCCAGGGTGTCGCCATCCACCACGAAGCCGTAAACTTCCATCCACCGGCTGTTCATCGCAGCCTGAAGATGCCGTGGATTGGCACCTGGCTTCAGCTTCAGGTAGGTATAAAAACTCATCGGGCCAAACTCGTTCACCCCGGGACGACGGGCTATACGGCTCATGGGAACGATGGCCGAGAGCCGCATATGGCTGTTGGCAGGCACATCGGCCACAACTGCTGCCACCGTGAGGTTTCCCCATTCGCCGGTAATCACTTTCCCGACAACGTTGGTGTTGCCAAAAAGTTTGAGTGCCAGCGAACGGGTGAGCACAATGTTATCATTAGCCAGCAGCGCTGTAGCCGCATTTCCGGCAACGATTTCCAGACCAAAAAGATCAAAAAACGTGGAGTCGGCAAAGACAATACCCTGCTCCAGCAGGGTTTTCTCGCCATGCTGCAACATCACCGGCATAAAATTGAAATGGAGACGGACGGCGGTGGCAATCTCGGGAAAACGGGCCTGCAATTCACGCGACAATGCTCCCTGGGTGGCTGCCCAATGTTCGTCGGTTCCCTGCTCGTTGATGTGGTTCTCGACCCTAAAAACCTTGTCGGCCTCGGGCCAAAACTGATCATAGCTCAGTTCGTCAATCACATACAACGCGATGAGCATGGCCGTGAGCAACCCAGTTCCAAGTCCGGCCAGATTGATGGCCACGAAACCTTTATGATTCTTAAAACCGCGGAAAGTGGTGAGGAGGATGTTTTTAATCATGAGAATTAGGGATTTCGGATTTCTTGTTTCTGGTTTCTGGTTTCTGGTTTCTGGTTTCTGCGGCGACTGAGCGCTTCTGATAGCCCCGAAAGCTATCGGGGGAAGATGTCCTGGTTTCTTTAGTGAGGACCAGGGGGATGGGTTGTCACCTCTCGCCTCCCGATCACCATCCGGGACACCTCCCGATTACCATCCGGGACGCCCCTCGCCCCTCGCCCCTCGCCCCTCGCCCCTCGCCCCTCGTCTCTTTCGTTCGTGCGCGTTTGGAGAAGGAAGGGATAAACCATACGAACCACAGCACCCACCCGAAAAAGAGCAGGTAAGGCCATTCGTTTGTTTGAAACCACCTGAGTCCCAACAGGCTGAAGAAGCCGAGGAAACCAAGATAACGCAGAGGATTTTTCATGGATTGGAAATATCTGGATTCATTATTCCTAAGACAGTGAGGTATTGATCTTATTTTTCGCCTTCCGATTGGCAGCCTTTGCAACTGAGGCTGTTCATCAGTTCGACGAAGAGTGTTTTCTTGGCGCGGCTGATGGGGATGGTGCTGCCGTCGGCCAGACCCACCGAAGCTTCGTTGCGGTAGTATTTCCGAACGTAGTCAAGGTTGATCAGGTGGGAGTTGTGGGGACGGAAGAAGCTGCGATTCATCAAGATCTCGTGAAACTCCCTGAGGGGTCGCGAAACCACGATCTTCCGGCCACCTGCGATGTGAAACCGCGAGTAGCTTCCCTCGGCTTCAATTCGCACGATCTCGGTGGTGTCGAGGTATTCGTAGCCGTCGAGGGTGGAGATCACCAACCGCTTGGGGGGTTGGTTTTTCAGGTTCTCGAAGAGGGTGGCAAACGATTCTGCCGTGACCTGGGGCGCCCTGCGCTTCTCGGTAAAGCGGTTCACGGCCAACAGAAATTCCCTGATTGAAACTGGCTTCAGGATGTAGTCGAGGGCGCTGAAGCGGATTGCATCAATGGCGTAGTGGTTGTAGGCGGTCACGAACACCACATCGAAACTTTTGGATGGAAACATCCTGAGCATGTCGAACCCGCTCCCTTGCGGCATCTCCACGTCGAGAAACACCAGATCGGGCTGTGTCTGGCTGATTACCCGAAATCCATCGGAAGCCGAATGGGCTGTGCCTGCCACAGTCAGCTCGGGGCAATGATCTGCCAGAATGGCGCTGATAAACTGCACAGCATCGGGTTCGTCGTCAATTATTACAGCTTTGTATTTCATGGGGCATAGTTAAAAGGGAGTGTCATAACAACACGTGTGCCGGTGGGATTCCCGGAGTCATCGGTAAGATCGGTATAGGTCACCATCAGCTCTTTGCCATAAAGCTCGTTGATGAGAGCCAGACGTGTTTCGGTGATGCTGGTGGCAGCCGACTGGTGGTTTGGATTGGCCGACTGGTTGATAGCCCGGGCGGCATCACGTCCAATGCCGTTGTCTTCAACCAGGCACTCGATGTGATCGTCGCGCAGAGCGAGAGCCACCAGCACGTGACCAGCCTCCGGCTTGTGGCGCAAGCCGTGGGTGATGGCATTTTCAACCAGGGGTTGAATAAGCATAGCCGGTACCTTCATCTCGATCAAATCAATCTCGTCGTCAACCTCGATGCGCCAGGTGAGTCGCTCCTTAAAACGGAGACCCTCCAACTCGAGGTAAAGCCTTACCATCTCCATCTCCTCTTTAAGGGCTATGGAGTGAAGGCGACTGTTGTCGAGGGTTTTGCGGATGAGAAGCGAGAACTTGTTCAGGTATTCGTTAACAGCAATCTTGTCTTGCTGGTAGAGATAAAACTGAATGGAGTTGAGTGTATTGAAAATGAAGTGGGGGTTCATCTGCTGGCGCAGGTTGCGTTGCGTGATGTCGGCAATGCGACCCTTCATTTCGCTGATGCGGCGACGGCTGGCAGCCCGTATCTGCATGATGATGACCACCAACACCGTTGACACCAGCGCCATCCCCACCACGATGCTCCATGAGATTATTTTTTGTTGCCGAAGCTTCAACTGGAGCAGTTCCTGATTTTTGAGTTGTTGCTCCACGGCATACGACTCCCTGATGCGGTTCAGTCCGCGGCGGAATTGCTGCGCCTCGAGGGAGTCGCTGAACTGCTTGTGGAGGATGTGGGAGGCCAGAGCCTGACGGTAGTCTCCCAGTGTGTCGTAAAGCTTGTACTGGTCGAAATAGATCCACGACAGGTTGAAGTAGTCGCGGGCCTCTTTTCCAACGGCAATAGCACGGCCATATGCCGCGAAAGCCGAATCGGGATGGCCGGTTTCGCCCAGTATGGTCCCGACACACCCCAGGATGTTGCAATAACTACTTTTTTGATTGGCAGCGATGGCCAGTCTGAGCGATTGTCGGTACCATTTCAGTGCCTGTTGTCTGTCGCCTTCGGTGTAAAAAAACCATGCAATCAGCATTTGTGCCGAAAGGGTTCTTACGGGTAGTCCGGCATCTTCATACAATTCGGCAGCCTTTTCGAGGTAGAGTAGAGCCTCGTCGGGCTGATGGTTTTGGAGAAAGGCATAACCGGCAAGGTTATAGCCGGTGGCCTCCATCTCGGTCAGATTTTGTCGTTTTGCGAAGTCGGCCATGGCTAGTGCCGCTTTGGCCTGTTCGGCGCGTCGGCCCATTGAACCAAGAGCCATCGAGAGACCGCCATAAGCCAGGGCAATGCAACTATCGTTTTTAACAGACTGCGATTCGGCAAGGTTTTGTCTGAAAAGGATTTCGGCTTCGCTAAACTGGCCTGTCTGGTTGATGTAGCGTGCTATCCTGTCGTGAAGTATGCACCGGCGAAGCTTGTCGGAGGCAGGGGTTTGGTTTAGCAGGCTTTGAAGGATGGCATGGCCACGCATGGGTTCGTACACCTCTGCCCACACCTGGGCGAGCAATAACTGATGGTTGAATGCAAGCTGGGTTTCCGTGCTGTCGGCCAAGGCCTGGGCTCGATGTACAACAGGGCGAGCCGATTCAACCAGCTGGATCCTTATTAATGAATCCGCCATCAGAATCAATCGTACCACCTCATCAGCAGCCCTTTCGCTGGCTCGAAATTGCCGGCTTGGTAATTCATCGGCCAGGGTGTTGGTTGTTGAATTTGCGGAGCAAAGGCAACTCGGATGTGCCGACACTTCAGCAGAAGTTGCGATCAGTATCATGAAGATTATCAATAGGTATATTTTCAAATTCAAGCCCGCTCTATTTAACCCAATTCCGAATACCAACGCAAACAGCCATCCAAGATACCGGATTGTTATACCCATTGCCCGAAATGTTAAACAACTAACCATTCCAAAGATTTTACAGGCTGTAAATGTAGAGAATTAGTCGAATTTGCACTATCCGGCAATCCTGGCTGGCTAATTTCAGCATATGGATAGGCGCTTCGGGTTTCTCATTTGCACAATTCGAAGCAGAAAAATTGTGTAATCTCCTGGATTGGGTGGCCTGATCCATTGAAAAAAGGGAAGAAAAACTGTAGTATTTTTCTGATTAAGAACTTGACACTTCCGGTGTCAGTACTCGCTTCGCAACAAGCAAAAGAAACAACAATTCAACTGTTGCTACATACTGATAATCGGCATTAGCGGTTTGTTATTAAGCATTTAAACCCAAATGGCTACACGTGTTCAGCCCCTAATCGGCAGTCACTTCTACCCTGTTGCCGTCGGGATCGGCAGTGCAAAACTCGTAATAACCGTCGCCGGTAACGCGGGGACCGTCGAGCAGAGGAAGTCCTGCACGTGCCATCTCTTTGCAAAGCAGGTCAACTTGCTGACGATCGGGCAACGCGAAAGCAAGGTGAATTAAACCCAAATGCTGCTTGTGAGTCCGGTCGTTGAGGTTATCAGGAATATCAGGCCGGTTCATGATTTCGAGAGCCACGCCGTTGTCGAAGGTAACCATCCAACTCTCATAGTTTTTAGATGGATTGGAATAGCGTTGGCCGGCTTTCCCGCCCAGCCACCGGGTGTAGAAATCGCGCAGCACCCCGGGTTGCCGCGTCCACATTGCAACATGACAAAGTTTCATATCAATTTGTTTAAAGTTTAAGGGTAATGGTGGTAACCCCGATGTTGATTGGGGCATTATGTTGATGATCAAATTGCAGCAAAATTACGAATTCAAATGTTCAAACACCTGTGCTGACGGGGTTATGTATCGTCAGCAACTAATAAAGGCAGTCGCTTTGGAAACGACTGCCTGAAATCAACCAACAGATATAGGGTGTGTATCGGAAAAATTTAGAAACAATTGGTTGAAAAAGTGCTGCTGATGCATCGCGGAAAGCTGCTATTTCGGGATGAAGGGAGTGGGCCTCCCTTGAAAAAAACTGCGGGGGCTATCACAAACCGCGGTCTGTTATCCTTACTGAACGACCAACAACTTTGTGATCTTCGTTTTGCCATAGGTAACCAGCACCTGGTATGTTCCTGCCCTGAGTCCAATCAGCGGTAACGTAAGGCGGGAAATCCCTTCGTCAACGAGGTGGTTTTGATAGGGCAACCTCACCAGTTTACCGGAAACATCGAACAGTGCTACACTCACCATTTGTGAAACCGGAAGATTCAGGATCAGGCTGGTACTGATAGCGACCGGGTTGGCCGAAAGCGAAACCGTTTCGTGGGTGGCGTCCGGATCGGTCACAGCCACGAATTTATCTCTTGTCAGGATGTTACCGCCATCGCCCACAGCAAACAACAACGACCCACCAACGAACACATCGTGGAGCCACGGAGTTTTGTCGGGTATCTGGGCAATTTGCCAGGAGAGGCCATTATCGGTTGATTCATATACCGAACCCAGCCCCCCTTTCACAGAGCCACCTGCAGCCAGACCAAAACCGTTGCGCAGGTCAATGCACTCCTGGTACTCTTCGGTTTGTTGGTTGGCTGGCCAGAATTGGTTGTTCCAATCAACTGTGGAGGTAAAAAAGCCAGCCCCGTTCATGGTTTCAATTTGCACGGTCAGGCCGCTATCGGGGGTAAAAAAATGGGCATCGTGCGATCGGGTTTCCCAGGCTACCTGATTCTCGTCAACGGGATAAAAATCACGCCATGTAAAGGTCTGACCCCCATCGAACGACCGACCGATAAGGGAAGCGAAAATAGAGATTTTGCCGATGAACACCAAGGTGTCGTCGCCGAAGGTCTGCACGTTGTACAGGGCTCCGAAATACCCTTCGCGAAGAGGTATCCAGGTTGCTCCAAAATCGGTGGTTTTGTGGATGTTTTGTTCGGTTCCACAAACATAACCCACTCCTGTTAAAGGGTTAACAGAAATGTTGTGCAAGTCGAGTTGTATTCCGGGGAGGGAACTGGGAATGGTAATCTGCGACCAGGTTTCTCCGTTATCACCCGATGTAAGGACAATTCCATTGGTTCCGCAGGCGAAAACCTGATTGGTGCTTGCAGCTTCAACGTGGTAGATCGTCTCAGATGTTCCGGTGAAGCATGGGGTCCAGGTTAATCCACCGTCGGTGGTTTTGAGGATGGTACCATTTTCGCCTGCCACAAAACCCACCATGTTGCTGGCAGCATCAAAAAAGTCGATGCTGTATAAAGCCGCTTCGGTGCCAGAGGTTTGGCCTGTCCAGAACGACTGCCCGCAAACCATAGCTGATTTGGCTATCAGGATTAAAACAGTTAGAAAAGTAGTGATACGAAACATTTTTTTATTTTTTTGATGATTAAAAAGAGTGCGGCAAAATTACATGACCTGTACTATCCGAAACAATCCGGCGCAACACGGAAAGTTTTAGGGGCGACTCCGTACTGGTACTGATTTTTATAGTATTGCCATCAAAAACGTCCTTCTCTTCCTACCTTTGCAGCAGGCAAAGGCGCATTTAGTGCTTTGGTCATCGACACATGAAGAACCTGTTTTTTTATGTTTTCTGTTTGATAATCCTTCCGATAGCGGTGTTTCCACGCCCCGAAAACCACCTTTTCGATCCAGAGAAACCGGGCATGGGCAACCGCCCTTTAACCAAGGAGCAGGTGGATCTGATGTGTCAGGTTTGCTGGGATCACACCTACTCTAATCCGCGTCTGGCTTTGCGCTATGGAAAGGAAGCTGTGGCTGGTGCTGGTTCCATTGCTTATTTGCACGGGTCAGTCAAGGCCCACAACCTCATAGGGATTGTTTATGACGTTCTGGCTATTTTCGACAGCGCCCTCTACCATTACCACCATGCTCACGACCTGAGCCTGATAAAAGCCGACACCGCCATGATTGCCAGCAACCTCACCAATATCGGGCTTACGCACTGGCATACAGGAAATTTTCGCGAAGCCCTCTCCTATCTCTTTCAGGCCCTCTCACTTTTCGAAACACGCCGCAACAAATACGGTTAGGCTGCATGCCTCAACAATATTGGCCTCATCTACCTCGACCTGAAAAACCACCAACGGGCGCTGCGGTCGTTTCACCAATCACTGGCACTCTACAAGGCCATTAACAACCCTCTGGGAGAAGGAGCTGTTTGCACCAACCTGGGTCGCCTCTGGACCGATAAGAACGATTATCAAAAAGCTCACGGCTACCTTCTTCAATCGCTCAACATCAAATCGGGCGAGAACGACACTTATGGGCTGGCAATCACCTGCCGCCACCTTGGAAACCTGATGAAACATCAAAAAAAATACGAACAGGCTAAGGATTTTTTGCTCCAAAGTATTGGCTACGCCCAACAAGTAAACGATCCCGGTGAGGAGAGCTCTTCACTGCTCCAACTCGCCGACCTTTATCGCCTTACCATCAACTACAACCAGGTGCTCCCGCTCGCACTAAAGGCTCTGGAACTTGCCCGAAACATCAAAAGCCGAAAACTGGAAGGCGATGTTTATGAATTTCTGGCCGACTACTACCAGCAAACAGGAAATACCAAATTAAGCTACAGCAGTTTCAGAAAACACAAAGAGATAGAAGGCGAGATGGTGAACGCCAGTCGCATCAACCAACTCCTCGACCTCGAAATGCAAATGCTAAGCAAACGTAAAGCGGATGAGATTGCACAACTTAACCGACAGAAAAACGTGCAGGAGCTCCTGATCGACAAGCAACAACTGGTACTCCGCCAGCGCAACTTGTTGCTGATGGTGGCGGCGGCAATATTGCTGCTAACCCTGGTATCGGTTTTCTTTATCATTCGTGAAATAAGACTGCGACAAAAAAGGCGCACGCAGTCACAATTGCTGCAACTGCGCGAGAATCAACTGCGCGAAGTGCTTGAGGCCGAACTGGGCGAACGCAAAAGAATTGGAGAAGAACTTCACGACAGCCTCGGGCAATCGCTCTCGCTCATCAAACTCAATGTTAGTGCACTCACCGACACCAAACCTGCAAACAACCTTCCCGATCCGATGGTTGCCAACTTGCTCAAGCTGGTTGATGGAGCCTTCACCGAATTGCGAACCATCAGCCACAACATGGCTCCCATCATGCTCAAAGAAAAAGGGCTTACGGAAGCTGTACGCGATCTCACCAACAGACTCATCGAATCGAGCCGACTCAACATTGACTTCGGCATAACTGGCACCCAACCACCCCTGCCGCCCCTAACCGAACATTCGCTCTACCGGGTAGTGCAGGAAATTCTCAACAACATCATCCACCACTCCCAAGCCTCATCGGTTTGCTTCCAGATGATCTTCGACCAGAATGAACTCACCATCATGGCCGAAGACAACGGTTGCGGCTTTAATCCCGAAAATCCTGACAACCATAAAGGAATGGGGCTGAACAACATACGTAAGCGTGTGGCCAACCTCCAGGGACATGTTGATATTGACTCGGTAATTGGTCGCGGAACCACGATAACCATCACACTACCTTTATGAAAACAACCCCGAAAATAGCTTTGCTTATTGTTGACGACCATCGGCTGATTATTGATGGAATGGTGGCACTGCTGAGCCATCAGGAGGCGATTGCCACCGTTGAAGGGGTCACCTCGGCCCACGATGCACTGGAGGTGCTTTCGCACAGACACTTCGACGTGGTGATGGCCGACATCAACATGCCAGGGATGAACGGCATTGAACTCACCCGCAACATCGTAGCCTTGCATCCACGCACCACCGTGTTGGCTCTTACCATGCACGACGACTCCACCCTCATCAACCGGATGATTGAAGCCGGAGCTTCGGGCTATATCCTCAAATCGACTGGCATTGATGAACTGCTGGAAGCCATCACCTCGGTGGCCGGCGGCGAAAAATTCCTGAGCCGCGATGTGCAAAAAATTATTATGCAAAGAATTTACAATGCCAACGACGCAATTGCCGGTATCAAACCCGATGTAGTGCGCCTTACAGCCCGCGAAAGCGAGATACTGCAACTGATTGCACGCGAATTCTCCAACGAGCAAATTGCCGAAAAACTCTTCATCAGCGAACGAACCGTTGAAACCCACCGCAAAAATATCTTTATCAAAACAGGTACCCGAACACTGGTGGGCCTCATCAAATATGCCATCGAAAACGACCTGATAACACCTCCCGGATCATAGAGGTTCTTCAAGCCTGCTCACCTTCAGATTCTTGACAAGGTTTTAAAGCATTGCTTTCTTAAAAATCAGGAGATTTTGGATGACGTTGTCACAAGCGGAAACCAGCGACTTTAGAATGCCAGCAGCGAAAATGCAGCAGCGGCATCACACTTAACAAGTTCAGCAGCCCGGAAGGCTGCGAAAAAGCAAAACCGCACCTTTACCGGAACCAGGCATATTGAAAAGGGTGATGTAAAAAAAAGAGATCAGTCAGGTTCAGCAGGCAAAGAAAAGAGAAGAATCATATTCAATCAGCAAAAGCAGCAACTTTACCAACGTTAAGACCTAAACCATTAAAAATACGATCCTTATATTTCTCTATTCGCTGCGCGCGTGTCTGCGATTGTTTAGGTTGTGAAAAAGAGATGGTGTACCCTCTTTGCCGACCAGGTGTCAGGGCATTAAAAGCACTTTTAAACTCAGGATCGTCTTCAAAAGCATCAGATAATTCGGCAGGAATTGGTTCAGGGTTTTTCACAAATTCAAGTTTCCTTCCACGCTCTTCAACAGCTTTAGCTTCTCCTATAAATCCTTTACAAGTAAATCACCAACCAATTGATAATCCGCTGGCTCTACTTTTTTATTCTGTGGGTAACGGGATCACATGACTATTTGTTTTGTTTCTCCTATAAATCTTTGTTAAAACCGACCTAAACTATTGGATAATCCTCTGGCTCGATTTCTCCGTCTTCGACCTTATGCACCCGCGCTTCGCACTGGTGTTTTTTTACCGCTAAGAACGCAAAGATAGCTTCACGCTAAGAACGCGAAGATGCCGGACAGATTTTTAATCCCGAATCGGCTATAACCATGGTCGTTACTATTATTAAAGCCTCTCGGGACGATCTTCGTTCCGAGAGCGAAGCGACTATAGTCCCGAGAGCGAAGCGACTATAGTCCCGAGAGCGAAGCGATTCGGGATTCGGGATTAGCTTCGCTGAGAATAGTTCGGGAAACCGCTTCTAGGTTAAAAGCTTCGCATTTTAACCAACAAGCGGTAAAGACCGCTAAGGCACTTCGTGCTGACTTGACGTGCAATACCCTTCTACATCTGCGTCCGATAGATGACGTAGGCATCTCAGCGGTCTTAACCATACCCGTCGAAAAATCTTGGCGCTCTTAGCGTCTTATCATAGCGTTTTTAGCGGTAAAAGAATACCCGTCCGGCAGTATCCACCCCACCAAAGGCATCTTAGCTGACAAGATTTTTATCAATCAGGTGTGGTAAGAGTTTATTGAGTTCGGAAGCTTTCGTGTCGTTGATATGGTTGATGACATAAGTTAGCCATTTCTGG
>JAQVCV010000004.1 GCA_028689615.1 Bacteroidales bacterium
CGCTGCCAAAGGTGAGTTTGAAACGGTTGGGGGCGTCGGTGGTGGAGGCCGAGAAGGGGTAAACAGGGTTCTGAAGGAGTTCCTGCGTGGTGCCGGTTGCCAGGTCGTGCAGGGTTACGCGCTCGAAGTTCTCAAGCCCTTGGGTAGCTGCCAGGGTATAGGATCCATCAATACCGGCTTTGAAAGAAACAGGGATTTCGGGGTTGGTGGCTACATCGGTAAGGAAGCTGATGCTGAATTTTTCAGTGTTTTTTTCCAAATACAGCGAAGGAGCGGTGGCTACGAAACTGAATCTCTTGGTAGCACCCCCCACTGACGATTCATGGTTGAACTCAACCATTGCCTCATCATATCCGTTCTGGCCAGGTGCAGTGGCACGGATTACCAGGGTGGGATTGGTTGCCTCGGCTGTCTTTAGCCAGGCCTGTGAGCTGTGTACCCGGGAATCGTTGTCGAATCCAAGATCACCACCATCCTCAGCTGCCATCACCCAGAAGGCCTGCATGGGTGCGATAAAACGGCTTGCTCCGTTTGTTCCGTTGTTGCCGGCATTGTTGTTGTTGTACACACCATAGTTGTTGGCTCCCTCATTCCATGTATAGAATTGCTTACCACCACCCGTTTCGGTACGTACTCCACTCAGGTCAACACTAGGCGATGCCTTCCAGTCAATGGATGAGGGATACGGATTTCCAACCAGGTTGGCTCCGGCATAAACACTCGACCCCTCTTTTGAGAGATCGGTGTAAAAAATTCCTTCATTCAAAGTCCCCGAAAAAATCTTTGCCGTGCCTACAGTTTCATAGGCACACATATAGCCTTTACCTGCTAAGAAATTTAAACCGTTATTCACTGAAGGATCATCAAAGCGGGGTCCTACACCAACCGGACTGGCAATCGTGTTTTTGCGATTCACGTAGGTATTGGTGGCTTCGTCATAAGCATACAAATCGTAACCCGAGGCGTCGGGATAAGAGCCTGAAGGTGTCCACTCTCCCGAAATAGCCTGACCTGTAACGGGTGAAGAGAGAAGGTGCCAGGCATCAGCAGCTCCGTTTATATACCTCTGCACAGTAACTGTTCCTGTAATATCATAGTCGTCCGCATCGCCGATAAACGAACCAGTGCCGGACGCATCGCTCTGAATCAACATATTTCCGTTAACCGACAAACCCTGATCCGGGCTTGCACCAACCGTCACCGCACCTCCCGGGGCTATGGTAAGGTTGTTACATTCTACCAGATCGTCAATGGTAACCACATGGTTAATCGTTACATCATCCTTTGAAACAGGTGTTCCGGCAGGCGACCATACATTTGAATTCCAGATGCCAGCTCCAACTGTTATCTTATAGGCACCGGTGGTAACTTCAATTTCATTTGAGTTGGCTGTTTCTTGCGATACGGTTTTTGCTCTAACCACATAATAATAATTGGTACTTGCAACCAACCCGGAAATTGCTTTACTTGTTGAAGAATTTTCTGTAAATGGAGAACCTGCGATTGGAGTAGATGAAGTTCCCCCTTGAGTAATTACAAGATTTTCTAAAAAGAAACGCCCATTTGAAGCTTGTTTTCCTTCAAATTTAATTTTTGATGTTGAAGTTCCTCCTGTTAAAGGTATAGTAAATGGACTTAAAGTATAACTACTACTATTGTTTAAACCAGTAACAGTATGAACCAATGAACCATTTAAATAAATCTTCAAATCGGTTGCATCTCCAGACCAAGCCATTGATTCAAATGCAAGATTGAACGCACCTCCATTCCCAGAAAGATCAATTTCAGGAGTTACAATATAACCTAAACCACTTGAAGTGCCCATTTTAACTGTGCCGCCAGCTTGATAAATTTTACTGCCTGTCCAGCCAGGTGTTTGAGTATAACTGTTTAAACTTGCTGATACATCTGTACCGTTTGCACCTGACCCAGTACTTCCAGCTGTAAAGCCATTAAAATTTTCTGAAAAAATAGTGGTTGTGCCACCGCCAGTTATTGTATAAACATCAATTTCATAACTAGTTGCCCCTGCAACAGCACCCCAATTGGCTGTAAAACCTGTTGGGGAAACATTGGTAGCGGCTGTGGCGGTGGGGGTTAATAAAATCACCTCAGTTGTAGCATTCGCTGTTGGCACAGTGCCATTTGTTTTGTAATTGATATTTGCCCCCGAATTGGTATAGGGATAAATTTTAAAGTCATACTGTGTAGAAGGCGTTAATCCTGTAACAGAATAGGATTGAACTCCATGTGCTACTTTTACTTCAAAATTATTGTCACTCCACTCCGTATCATTTGATGGTTCAGTACCATCTACAGGCTCATAAAAAGTACCAACTCCTGTTTTACCCACAATTAAAAATCCATCAGCGGCCTGTGCACCATCATTGTCACTCCAAGTGAGATTAATCTGGGTTGCACCCGCAGCGGAGGCATTAAATGCGGTCGGGTGGTTGGTGGGCTCGGGGTCAGGAGGTGTGCCTACAGAACCACTACACGTTACAGTTTTATTATCAGCACCATTAGAAGAGGCGGTAATAACTTCTCCATTATAATCTCCTGCTGAAAGCCCGGCCTTCAGACGAACGTAAACAGTTGTTTCTTCAACCGTGCCGCTGACCTGGGAAAAGGTTAAGGGTGTTGAATAACCACTACCTGAGGTCTTCGATATTTCATAATTGGTGCTTGCTGCAAGGCTGATATCTGCAGTAAGATTGGAGCCCGATACCGTGAAGGTTTGTTCTGATGAGGGGCCGGAGCCTTCAATATAAGTAAAACCTGTTAATGTAGTGGGGGCTAAGGTGATGGTGGTGGAACTGGTCGTTGGAGCGATACCAAAACCAGAAAGTCCGGCAGGCAAAGCTACAGGTGTAGTTGATATTGTTGAAAACCTTAAGCTTGGATCTGTCCATGCACTCGCTCCAGAAGTAATACCTGTATTCAAGGCAATATTCTGATTCGCAGTTGATACAGAATTTCCGGTCCATGCAGAACCAGGATCATATCCCGGATTTCCAAATAGATCAGTTGTTATTGAACCATATTTTACTGCTAATGCATCGTCACCATTAAAATCAAATGTAAAGCTTGTAAATGAAACACCTAAGCTCTGGGATGTTAAATATGTTCCAATATCTGTCGTTCCAATTACAAGCACAGCACCAGAAACTAAAGTTCCAGAACTGATAGTTACCTTATCAGTTAATACTCCTCCATTTGTTCCCTGTTGGATAATGAGATTATTAGTAGAAAAATCAAGTGTTGAACCAGTATTATTCCATATTTCAATTCCCTTTGGAGTAGATCCCGAATTGGTTTCAACATATTGACTAATAATCTGCCCCCACCCCAAATAACTAAGGCTGAGCGCGAATAATAAAAAAAGTAATGTTCGTTTCATAAGAATTTGATTTTTAGTTATAATATTTCTTTAAAGTTTATACCAAATCGGTTTGATTGTACAGCATTTATATGGTTAAGCGTCACGGGGGGCAAGTCATCGTGAGAACGAATAAGTTCGTCCCGCATAGCTATCGGGATGACCGCTTCAAGACTTAACGCTTCACATTGACAAACGATAAACATAGAAAACATTTGTGTAAGTATTGCAACCACAGTACTCTTGCAAGTTTGCAAAGAAACAAATAAAATGTTAATTGTTTTCAAACATTGCGTTAAAAAAGTATGTTGTAATGGTCAAGGTTGGGTGGTTTGCATCACCATCGGCACCGTCGCATCGGTCTTGTAATCAATGGTAGCACCCGAACCGGTGTACCCAAATAATTTGAAGTAATAGGTGGTGGAGGGTAACAAGTTGCTGATGAAGGCAGTTTGCACACCAGCAGCCACGTTGAGCGCGTATGCCCCGTCGCCAACAGGTGTACCATCCACAGGATCAGCAATTGCACCAAATCCAACCGTACTCCACCTCAGCAAATAGCCTTCGGGCACAATGGCTCCGGTGGCATCGTTCCAGTTCAGCGTGATGTTGCTGGCAGAGAAGTTTGTCGGGAAGTTGGAAGGTTCCGGAATGGTAGAAGCCCCCACACCCCAGATAGCATACACGTATTCCGGGTGGTCGATAAAGGGGTTTCGGTTGTCTTGAAAAGTGTAAATGGCATCGTTGCGGTCAATCTCTTTCTGGTCAACCGGATCAGCCACGTGCCAGTCGGCCAGCATGTTCAGGTACCAGGTCTCGAAGGCCGGGAAGGTATTGTTGACCAAAATGTTGCTTACAGTAGCATTCGACGACCAACTTACCACCTTGTTTTCGTAGCGGGTAACCATGTAGAAGTAGGCTCGGGCAAAGTCACCTTTATAAGCATCAATTGGCTCGAAAACTGTTCCGCTGTAACCGGAGGTAGCGCATGAGCCGAGTTTGGTTCCATTCATTGAAGTCCAGGTTGCACTATTCACCTCCGCAATAATGTAATTCCCATGTCGGTTGTTAACATAACCATCCGCAGGAACAACATGAAACATATCAGAATACATGGGCGAAGCATCGCTGAACCAACTAGCCGGCCACGAGTGTTCCCGGTTGTAGCAGTCGCCCTCGCTGTTGTAACTTCCACACTCATCGGAGCCGAAATCGTATTGGTAGGGAGGCGTGCCTCCGGGAATGTCGGAGTACATATCCCACACCTTGCCATTGGGCTTGTCGTCGGTGGTTTCAAAGTCCTCTTTAATCTGGTCGTAACTTCTAACCGTGTGGTCCTTAATAATGTTGTAAAGTGCTGTTTTCAATGCGGCACCATTAAGTCCTTCTGCAGAATTGTAGTAACCAGAAGGAATTTGTCCATGACAAAAACCGGCTATAACGAACGAGGACAAAGCAACAAGATATACTTTCTTTAGCGTGAGTTTTTTGTATTTGAAAAGCATAGGTAAAAAATTAGTGGCTGCAAAAGTACAACTCTTTTTTATCTGTTGCATTCTAATCAGACACAAGTTTTTAAAACAACACGATTATTCTTACAGGTTTTGAATTGCTGACGTGGAAGAAATCCCTGGCACAAACAGCAGGTTTCAACAGCAAATCGGCCTTTATCGCCGCGTTCAAACGCCACACCGGGCTTACCCCTTCGGCATGGGCTGCCCAAAACGCCCCGCACATCGCCAAATAAAAAATGCAGCCCATCGCCAAAGCGATTTGCTGCATTGTAAGCATTTGCCCGGAGCTATCTATGCTTTAGCCTTGCGGGCCGGCCATTCCGACCAAAGTTTCCGGCCGGCATAACCAGCAGCCAAACCAACCAACAGGGCTATACCCCCACGTAAAGGAGCTGCTCCACCTCCCGTTTGGTTTCCGGCCTGACCGTGACCTCCGCCTGGTGGAGGTGGAGGAGGATCGGCCTGAAGGTTGTTAAACAGTGCCGTGCCCAGCAACAGCAACGCGGCCAGACTTACATATTTTATTAACTTTTTCATAAAACTATCCTGATTCTGTTAGTTAATTACAATCCTTTGGGTGTTGACTGATAACCCGTTCACCGCCTTTACAACATAGGCTCCTGCCCGAAGGTTCAACAGCCGGCTGAACGTGTTCTCATTGTTAATGTGGAACCGCTCCACCACCTGACCTGCCATGTTGATGATCACAACCGTTGCGTTGGTGGCGTTGAGGATGTGGAGGCGGTTGGCGTAGGTATAGATGCTGACGGGTGAAGCCACCGGTGTGTCGATGCCCACGCTGCCAAAGGTGAGTTTGAAACGGTTGGGGGCGTCGGTGGTGGAGGCCGAGAAGGGGTAAACAGGGTTCTGAAGGAGTTCCTGCGTGGTGCCGGTTGCCAGGTCGTGCAGGGTTACGCGCTCGAAACCCTCGAGCCCTTGGGTGACCAACAGCGAATAGTCGCCATCCACTCCGGCCCGGAAGGCTAAGGGAATCTCGGGATTGGAAGCCACGTCGGTAAGGAAGCTGATCGACAGGTTGCGACCTTCCATCGTTGAATAGAGGCTTGGGGCTTCGGGGTAGAGGCTCCACCATTTGGCTACCCCTCCTTCGTTGGCAGGGTGGCCAAACTCAAGTCTTGTTTCATCGGAATAGCCCGTGGCAGGGTTGGTTACTACCAAAGCCAGCACCGGCGCGGTGCTCTTCAGGAAGGTTGACGGGCTGCTTTTCCGCACGTTGTTGTCCATGGTGAGGCTACCGGAAGAAGCTGCCTTCACGAAGAAGCCCTGACCCGGTGCAACATACCGCCCCACACTGTTGGTGCCCTCATCAGCAGCACTGCCCGAGCTGTAAGCACCATAATTGCCTGCTGCATCGTTCCATATCCAGATAGAATGGCCCGCGGAGCCATCGGTGGCGAGCACCTCGCGACCCCAGCCTGTGGCTGCCTTCCAGTCAATGGACGAGGGGTAGGGATTGCCTATCAGGTTGTACTTGTTGTTGGAGGCGGTGATGGCTACGGTTTGGCTGCCGTTGGCGAGGGTGCCGGTGACTGCCTTGGTGGTGCTCCCTGCAAAGCCGCTGAAATACCTGACAGCGTATCCCCTGCCAGCCGCGAAGGTGGGGGGATTGCCAAAGTCGGTGGTATTCAAAGCCCAGGCGTCGCCTTTGAGGTTGTTCCACACGGTGGAGGCCAGGTCGGTGGCTTCGCTCCATTGATAGAAATCGTAGGTCTCGCCGGTGGACTGGTTAAAATTGGTGGTTAGCGGGGCAAAGTTGCCGTCGCAAATGGCGGGCATGGTTCCGCTGAAGGGCATGGCAACGAAATGGTAGCTGCCATTGCTGGCTATCTCCCACTCTTTGGTGGCGGCCACACCATCGGTACGGTGGTTGAGCCTGGCACCCTGACTGAGGATGAGGGAAGCGGCTGTGCCCTGGTTGGTAAGCACTCCTTTTACTTCGAGGCTGGTGTTGGCGGCAAGCCTTACGGTGGAGGTTGAGGCCACCGTGGCGGATCCTTCGAACCTGATGGAATCGGCGCCAGTTACCACCTGAGAGGCTGCACCGTTGAAAGAAACTGCAAGGCCGGCAGGCAGGTTGAGTTTCGACCCGTTGCTGGTGAGGTTGCCCGCGAGTTGCAGGGTTCCGGTCATGGTGGTTGAGAACGATACCCCGGGGTTGATGGTAAAATCACCCCTGATGGTAAGGGTCTGGTTGATTCCGGAAGCGGAATACCCGTTTGTGCCCGATGATTTGGACAAGACCAGAGAGCCATAGTTCTTTCCCGCAGAGCTGACAAAGAAGGGCGAGTTTCCCGGAACATCGTACTCAAAAACTCCCGTTTCGGTGCCACCAGAAGTCGATAGACAAGGAACAATACCACCGGTTGCTCTGTCGGATTTGTGAATGTACTTTGCCCCGTTTTCAATCCTGATGGTTCCGTTAGAGAGCGAGTTCACCTGGATGCCGTTACCGGCTGAAGCTCCGGAGGCGTTCACCAACACGGCTCCGCTTCTTAAGACAATATCGTCAGTTGACGAGGTTTTATCGCCAACCACCAGCCCGGCATCGTTGGTTGCTCCGTAAGTGTTTTCGGCAGGCAGAGTCACCGTGATGGTGTTGCCGGCCGTGGGTTGGATGATGAGCCTGTACACAGCAGTCCGGATGTTGCCCGTGGGCAGGCTGATGCTGTAGGAACCGGGAACATGGGTATTGTCAATCTGCACAATAGTGCCTGTGGTGGGGAGTGCATCGCCCGACCAGTTGGCGGCATCACTCCAGTTGCTGGTGGTGGCTCCACCATCCCAATAAACAGTGTATAGAGCAGCTGTTGTTGCCGAAGCGGTGGGTTGTTGTCCATCGGTCTTATAATTTATCTGCGGATCGGTATTGGTATAAGGCCAGATGGCGAATTGGTAGGTGGTGGAGGGATCGAGGTTGGCAAACACGGCTGTTTGGGTTCCAGGGGCAACATTCATCACCAGAGGTGAATCGGTTTCGGGGGTGCCGTCAACCGGAGCCGTGGGCGAAGCCGATGCAGAAGCCTTCACGAGGTAGCCCGTCGGCAATTGATCGCCGGTAGCATCGGCCCAGGTGGTTGTGATTTGCGATGAAGAGTTGGCCGTGGCAGTGAAGCTGGTAGGGAAGTTGGCGGGTTCGGGCAAAGCGGTAGTAAAAGTAACTACAGCACCATACGACGTCCCAAATGAATTGGAGACAAAAGCCCTCAGTTTATACTCAGAGAAAGGGGTTAAACCAGTGATGGACAAAGAATACAGGCCCGTGGAGAAGCTTCCCCTTTCTGAAGTCTTGCTATCGGTGACGTCAGGGTCGGGATTAGAGGATAAATCCCAACAGAAACCTCGCTCTGTAGGATTTGATCCGCCGATGCTGGTAATATTTCCGTGGGCGGTGACGCTCGTGTTGAGCACGTTGGTTACAGGCAGGGTAACTACTGCTGCAACCGACGAAGTAAGAGTTGTTACCGCTCCATTCACCACGATGTCGTTGCCGTCACTATCACCAGGGCCGCCGCTACCCGAAGTGCCTTCGGCATACGAGTAGAACCTGTAGGTAACTGGCGATGAACTGTTGGCCTGGGAGAAAGTCCAGGTAAAGGTTTGGGGGCTGGTGTTGTCAGCAACATCTGTAACACCTCCCAAATCAGTAGCATATCCATCCACAGAACTTCTCAACGCGATGGCGGTATTGCCCGTGGCTGATCGCTCCCACTGCACAACCACCGACGATACACTAAACTGGTAACCCGCATTGGGGGTGATGGTAAACTCCATGTAATCGTTGCCACTCACAGCATTCGCGATGGAAGTTTCTGCCCATGAGGTGGCATTGAATCTACCTCCATTTCCGCTTGCCGTCAATCCAGTACCCCTCGAAATGGTTGAGCTACTGAGGTTGGGGTCGTTGTAATACGAGCTTGCTGATATTTCATTTCCATCTAATCCGGAAAATTCAAAAGTGAGTATCTGCCCCCTCCCCTCTTCCGCTGCTCCGAGGGCTGTGAACAGGAGCAGTCATAACGCGATTCGATTTTTCATACTTTTTAGATTAAAGACCATTTAATTACTTATAATTCAAACATTAAACTAACAACAACCCTACAATTGCCGCGCGGCTTCTTTCTGCGCGACTTAGGGGAAAATTTCCTGAAGAAGCATTAACTGAATGCTAATTGCATGTGATTCTTTTATTTAGACAGTCAAGAGATTTTTCTGGAGTAACATCCGGGAAATTGCTGCTTTGAATGTAATCCACAACGGCTGCTCCCATCTTGTTCGAGTCTTCATGCCTTTCTGAAAACTTCCCGGCAGTATTCCCCAAAAAGATGTACATCTTTTGGTCAAGAGATGTACATCTTTTGAGTAAAAGCCGTACATCTTTTTGGCAAAAGATGTACGGCTTTTGGGATGCCCCCAATCAGACCTTTTCAACCTTCGCATTATCAACGTGTTGCAAGAACTCTTTTCCCGGGCGGAATTTCACGTTGAGTTTTTTAATCTGATGGCTGGTGAGGTCTTTGGCTTCGACCACCCCTTCGCTGCTGGCGGTAAGGCTGAAACTGCCAAAATCGCCCAGCCGCACAATTTTTCCATCGGCCAACGATTCGGGAATCACCTCGAGAAGCGACTCGAGCACGGCCAGGGTATCGGCGGCACTCACGGTGCTTCGGGCAGCAATCTGCCTGGCTAATTCACGTAAATTGATGTCGCCCTTTGATACGAGTTGGGCGTAAAACTTCGGGTCTGATCCCTGTTGTAAGGGGTTCTTTTTTGAAACGGCTTTAAAATTAACTGACATAATGGTAGGAGTTTAGTTATAATTCTAGCCCGCCCTCTTCGTGAGGGGGGATGGCTTTTTTGCATAATAAAGTGATTAGGCTGTAGCCGTTGGCTCTCTCAGCGCCGGCTGTTTAGTTGTCTTGCTCCCATCCAAATGGCAGTAAGAAAGTGTGGATAGTAAAAAATGTCAGATATCGTCAAACAATCACTCGAACAGCTCTTGGCACGCGAATCAGCAACTGTTGGTTCGCGAAACTTTTAATCTGTTCACGGGCAACAAAAGTAAGAGAAATTCACAGAAAAGCAAATTTCGTAAAAAAAAAGAAGAGGGAGGGCTTAGTCTTGTTTGAAGTTATGGGCGGCCTCGACCAACTGTTTCAAGGTTTCCGGATTTTTTTCGGCGGCATTTCCCACCACTATCAGGTCGGCACCGGCCTTACAAGCCTCTGTCACCTGATCGGGAGTACGGATACCTCCACCCACAACAATAGGAACCTCAACCACCTGACGAACGGCGGCAATCATTTCGGGCGACACGGGATTGGCAGCACCACTACCGCCATCGAGGTAGATGAGACCAAGGCCCAGCATCTCGCCGGCCATGGCTGTGCAGGCTGCAATCTGTGGCTTATCGCCCGGGATGGGAAGGGTGTTGCTCATGTAAAGAGCCGTGGTGCTTCGTCCGCTGTCAATCAGCATGTAGCCGGTGGCAATCACCTCGAGGCCGCTCTTGCGCAGGTAAGGAGCTGCCGTTACCTGCCGCCCTATAAGCATCTCGGCATTGCGCCCCGAAATGAGCGACAGAAAAAGAATGGCATCGGCATTGGGATTGATCTGCAGGCTGCTGCCTGGGAAAATGATTACCGGGCTGGTGGTGTGGGCGCGAAGTTCGTGCAGGCAGAGGTCGAGTACATCGTCGGCTATAAGGCTCCCCCCCACGAAAAAGAAATCCACACAGGCATCGGTTCCCAGTTGGGCCACCCGACGAAAATAGGCAGCATCGCGCCCGTCGGGGTCAACCAGAAGCGCAAAAACTTTGCGTCCCGATGCTTTCATTTCCTTAATAGTAGCTTGAATGGGCATACACGTTCAGATATGGCGACAAAGGTAAGAGATTTTTTTAGTGAAGAAGGAGAAAGAGAGGTTGAAAGGCTTCACAGCCTGTAGTGCCCTTGACTCAACGATGGAAAAGAAACAACACCTAAAGCATAACATAACCTGTCAACACGCGAATGCCGGAACTAACCCGGCGAAACAAAACCATCTTTGAATCCTTTTTCCTTACTTCAACACTTAATGAATGATTAACTCACAACATTCTTATAATCAATCTATCATTATTTATGCTTAACCATTCCATTTATGGGGCATTCGAATGAACAAAACAATTAAGATTGAAACTTCTGAATCAAAAAGCTTATCTTTGGCGTTAGCAATGTAAAAGAATAGTATGATTGTTTCATTTGGATCAAAGGATACTGAAAAAATTTGGAATGGAGAACGTATAAAAAAGATTCCCATAGATATACAACAAATTGGACGGAGAAAATTGAGAATGATTAACAACTCCCAAAATTGGTCTGATTTGAGAATTCCTCCATCCAACAGACTTGAGAAATTACAAGGTTCTGAGTTCTATAGTATCAGGATTAATGACCAATGGAGAATTGTATTTAGGTGGATTGATAACAATGCACACGATGTTGAATTAGTTGATTATCACTAAAGGTTGGAGGATTAAAAAATGGACAAATTAGCAAACATTCACCCGGGAAAGGTTTTATTGGAGGAGTTTTTACGCCCTCTTGAAATATCTGCATACAGATTATCAAAAGATACCGATATACCTCAAACACGAATATCTCAAATAATCAAAGGAAAACGCAGGATGACGGCAGACACAGCTCTTAGACTGGCTTCTTACTTAGGAACCACTGCGAAATTCTGGCTTGGATTACAAGATGATTATGATATCGAGGAAGAAAGAGAAAACAAAAAGGAAATCTTGATTAGAATTTTGAAAAACGCACCACATCACGCCTTATAAAAAACTGCCTGGATAGTTTGCTGCTGGCTTTGGCGTTGGCTCCCGATAGCCCCGATGGCGATCGGGGCTATCGGAACCCCATCTCCAAGTCTCCAAGTCTGCCCCTCTCTTCTTCCTCACCCCTGACTTTCTCAATAATTGAGGGAGCTTTCTTTCTGCTTTACTATGACTATCAGAAAATTGTCGGGGCTTGCTTCGGTCGCCGTTCCTCCTCCATCGCAATGATGGTGCGCCCAAAAAAACAGGGAGGGGAGGGGCGGCTTCGCCGCCCCTCCCCTCCCCTCAAGAAAAGCGCGTCCCTCGTCATTGCGAGCGCAGCGCGGCAACCTCCATCCTGCCCTCGCCCCCCGTCATTGCGAGGACGCAGTCCGAAGCAACCTCCATCCTACCCTCACCCCTTCAAAAGCAAGCCCTGGCAATCTGCCCTATATTGTCGCTATTCCCCATGGTGTAGAAGTGCACGGCGGGAACACCGGCGGCTATCAGCTCTTTGGTTTGCGCTACAGCCCACTCCACCCCGGCCTGTCGCACCTCTTTGTTGCTTTTGCACCGCTCCACTTCCTGCACCAACTCGTCGGGAATCTCCACATGGAAGGTTTTTGGAAGCCCCTGTAAATGCGACTTCAGGGCGATGGGTTTCAAACCCGGCACAATCGGCACGGTAATCCCTTCGGCGCGGCAACGGGCCACGAAATCGAAGTACTTCCGGTTGTCGAAAAAGAGCTGGGTAACGATGTAGTTGGCACCTGCCTCGATCTTCTCTTTCAGGTGGCGCAAATCCGACTGGAAGTTGGGTGCTTCGGCGTGTTTCTCGGGATAGCCGGCCACGCCAACACAGAAGTTGGTGGCGGTGGAGTTTTGCAACTCTTGGTCGAGGTAACTGCCCTGGTTGAGGGCTATCACCTGTTTCACCAGATCCACGGCATGGGAGTGTCCATCGGGTTCGGGAATAAATTCTTTCTGCGAGCGTTCGGGATCGCCCCGCACTACCAACACGTTGTGGATGCCAAGAAAGTGGAGGTCGATCAGGGCGTTCTCGGTCTCCTCGCGTGTGAAACCACCGCAAATAATATGTGGAACCACGTTCACGCGGCAATTGTACTGTAAGGCCGAAGCTATGCCCACGGTGCCGGGCCGTTTGCGCACCACCTTCTTTTCCAACAATCCGCTCTCGTGACGCTTGTAAACCACCTCCTCCTGATGGTAGGTCACGTTGATGTAAGGCGGCTTGAACTCGAGCAACGGCTCGATGTTGCGGTGAATCTCCTCGAAGGTTCCACCCTTGAGCGGCGGAAGAATCTCGAACGAGAAGAGGGTTTTTTGGGTGTGGGTCAGGATTTCGTCAACTCGCATAGCACGATGGTATTAACAGGTTAATTATTTGTAAGCAAAGGGATCAGGGTTCGTAATTGATGTTCATGTTGAGCCATTTCTCAACTTGCCCGGGGGTTGCACCTTTGCGGAGGGCATAATCGGCCACTTGGTCGCGGCCTATCTTTCCCAGGGCAAAGTACTGCGACAGCGGGTGGGCAAAGTAGTAGCCGCTTACGGAAGCTGCCGGGGCCATGGCGAAGCTTTCGGTAAGGGTGATGCCAGTCTTTTCGGTGGTCTGCATCAGGCTGAAGAGCACCTGTTTCTCGGAGTGCTCGGGGCAGGCCGGATAGCCAGGTGCCGGCCTGATGCCCTGGTAGGTCTCTTTGAGCATCTGCTCCACAGTAAGGTTCTCGGAAGGGGCATAACCCCAATAGTGCGTTCGCACGCTGTGGTGAAGCAGTTCGGCAAAGGCTTCGGCCAGCCTGTCGGCCAGAATCTTGAGCATGATGGCCGAGTAATCGTCGTGAGAAGCTTCGAAGGCAGCCACCCACCTTTCGATGCCAAGGCCAGCGGTCACGGCAAAGCCTCCCAGGTAGTCGGGCAGACCTGTCTCAGCCGGAGCCACGAAGTCGGCCAGCGAGAGGTTGGGGATGCCTTGTTCTTTTTTCTCCTGATTGCGCAGGAAGTGGAAGGTAGCCAGCACCTGCTGCCGCGATTCGACGGCCAGCACCTCCACGCTGTCGCCCACGGCCCGGGCAGGCAGCACAAACCAGGTGGCGTTGGCTGTGAGCATCTTTTCGTTGATAATCCGGTTCAACAACGCTTGCGCATCGTCGAAAAGTTTGCGGGCCTCTTCGCCTTTCACCGGATCGGAGAAGATGGCGGGGTATTTGCCCCCGAGTTTCCAGGCATGGAAAAAGAAGGTCCAGTCAATATAGGGGGCTATCTTGCCCAGGTCGAAGTTGCTTACAGAGAAGATTCCTTGCTTTCGGGGTTTGTAGAATTCGGACTGGCTCCAGTCGATTTGCAGCTTGTTGTCGCGGGCTTGCTGAAGGGTGATGTAGCGGTCGGTTTTGCCTGCGGGGCTGTATTTCTGCCTGATAGAGTCGTAGCGGCTGCCAATCTGTTTTACCAGTCCCGGCTTGGCATCGGCCGAAAGCAACTGGCTCATAATGCCCACGGCCAACGAGGCATCGCGCACGTGGATGGCGGGATGGGAGTAGCCAGGTGCAATCTTCACTGCTGTGTGAATCTCGGAGGTGGTTGCTCCGCCTATTAGCAACGGGATGTTGAGCCCAAGCCTCTCCATTTCGCAGGCCACGTGCACCATCTCGTCGAGCGACGGGGTGATCAGGCCGCTCAGTCCTACCACGTCAACCTGTTGTTCGATGGCTGTTTGAAGAATTTTGTCGGCCGGCACCATCACTCCCAGGTCAATCACCTCGAAGTTGTTGCATCCAAGCACCACCCCCACGATGTTCTTGCCGATGTCGTGCACATCGCCTTTCACGGTGGCCAGCAGTATCTTTCCGGCGGTGGTGCCGGCTTTCCCCCCTGCTGCCTTTTCGGCTTCGATGAAAGGCGTAAGGTAAGCCACCGCACGTTTCATCACGCGGGCACTTTTCACCACCTGGGGCAGAAACATCCTTCCGGCGCCAAACAGTTCGCCCACCACGTTCATGCCGTCCATCAGCGGCCCTTCGATGATGTTGAGCGAAGCGGGGAACAAGGGCCGGGCCTCCTCTGTATCGGCCTCGATAAAATCGGTAATTCCCCTGATAAGGGCGTATTTCAGGCGCTCTGTCACGGGCATATCGCGCCAGACCTCATGCTTTTCGATGGTTTTTCCGGTGCTCTTCATCTTCTCGGCAAAAGCAATGAGCCTCTCGGTGGCATCGCGGCGGCGGTTCAGCACAACATCTTCAACAAGTTGCAGCAGTTGCGGCTCTATGTCGTCGTAAACGGGTATAACGCCGGCATTCACGATGCCCATGTCAAGACCCGCGGCAATGGCATGGTAGAGGAACACCGAGTGGATGGCTTCGCGCACCTGATCGTTGCCACGGAAGCTAAACGAGAGGTTGCTGATGCCACCGCTCACGCGGGTATGGGGCAGGTTCTCCTTGATCCAACGGGTGGCCTTGATGAAATCAACAGCATAGTTGTTGTGCTCATCCATGCCGGTGGCAATGGCCAGCACGTTTGGATCGAAAATGATGTCGGAAGGCGGGAAGCCCACCTCTTCTGTAAGTATTTTATAGGCCCGGGCGCAAATGGCTGTGCGGCGGTCGAAAGTATCGGCCTGCCCCAGCTCGTCGAAGGCCATAACCACGGTGGCGGCTCCATAGCTGCGAATCAGGCGGGCGTGGTGCCTGAAGGCCTCTTCGCCCTCTTTCAGGCTGATGGAGTTCACGATGGCTTTCCCTTGCAAGCATTTCAGCCCTGCTTCGATCACGGTCCATTTCGATGAGTCAATCATCACGGGCACACGGGCGATGTCGGGTTCGGCCATCAACAGGTTGAGGAAGCGGGGCATGGCCTTTTCGGCGTCGAGCATGGCGTCGTCCATGTTGATGTCAATCACCTGGGCTCCGCTTTCCACTTGCTGGCGGGCTACCGAGAGGGCTTCGTCGTATTTCTCTTCACGGATGAGGCGTGCAAACCGGCGCGAGCCACTCACGTTTGTTCGTTCGCCAATGTTGATAAAGTTGCTCCCCTTGAAGGCGGTGAGCGGCTCCAGCCCGCTGAGGGAGAGGTTGTAGGAACGGGAAGGCGGGCGATGCACCGGTGCCTGCGCTGCCAACCTCGCGAAATGCCTGATGTGATCGGGGGTTGTTCCGCAGCATCCCCCCACGATGTTCACCATTTGGTGGCTAAGGAAGTCGTGGATGTGGTGTCCCATCTGGCCGGGGGTTTCGTCGTAGCCGCCAAACTGGTTGGGCAATCCGGCATTGGGATAAGCGCTGATGTAGAAGGGGGCTTTGCGCGACAATTCTTCGATATAGGGGCGCATCTCTTTGGCACCCAGAGCGCAGTTGAACCCCACGCTGAGCAATTCGAAGTGCGACACCGAGTTCAGGAAAGCTTCGGCGGTTTGCCCCGAGAGGGTACGGCCGCTGGCGTCGGTAATGGTTCCGCTGATCATCACCGGGAAGCGACGTGTTTCGCCCGAAGCGGTAACTACGGTACCTTTGCCGGTTTCGCGCAGCACCTTGTCAATGGCGAAGAGAGCAGCTTTAGCGTTGAGGGTATCGAAGATGGTTTCCACCAGCAGGATATCTGCGCCACCGTCGAGCAAGCCCTTCGCCTGAAGGGCATATGCTTCGGCCAGTTGATCGAAGGTTACAGCGCGGTAGCCGGGGTCGTTCACATCGGGCGACATGGAAGCGGTTTTGTTGGTAGGCCCCATGGCACCAGCCACGAATCGGGGTTTGGCGGGGTTGGCCAGGGTGAACCGGTCGGCGGCTTTTCGCGCGATAGCGGCAGAGGCAAGGTTGAGCTCATACACCTGGTCTTCGAGTTGGTAATCGGCCTGCGATATCGAAGTGGCATTGAAGGTGTTGGTCTCAATGATGTCGGCACCGGCATCAAGGTACTCGTTGTGAATAGCCTCGATGATGTCGGGACGGGTGAGGGAGAGGAGGTCGTTGTTTCCTTTCAGGTCGCAGGGATGATCGGCAAACCGATCGCCCCTGAAATCGGTTTCAGAGAGGTTATAACGTTGAATCATGGTGCCCATGGCACCGTCGAGAACCAGCACCCGGCCGGCTATTTCGTCGTAAACAGTTTGTTTCATGTGCAAAAAAATGGATAAACCGTGTCAAACCACTTGGCATACAGATCGGGAAAAGCGTAAAGGATGTGAAAGCATGAAAAGAGAAACAATCACCGGTCGTGGAGTTCACTTTCTGTTCCAACTATCAGCAACAAAAGGGAGAAGACCTTTGACGGGCAAAAAAAAACCCCCGGTAAGCCGGAGGAGATCTGTGTGGGAGAAGGTACCCTGAATGGGGATAAGAATCTCATCTGACTTATCTTTCCCGCATCAGGCGGGCAGGAGTTGGCACCTTATCGGGCGACAGGTTGCCAAGGTTTCACAGGGCCTATTCCCTCAACCTTTCTGGATAAGAACAATTAGTGGAAGAACTGCGACAAAGATAGCAGTTGTTTGGAAATACGCCATAACTGAATTGGAAGAGGCAGTCACATCACCCCTGGTTGCGTTTCAGCCTCTCGTAAACCATCACGTTGAGCAGCAACAAGCCAAAAAAGTAAAAAAAGTCTTCAACAGGGATGGTTCCAACGCGCAGCCCAATGATGTGCCCGGGATTGTAACTTACAACAGGAAGAGACGTGAGAATGCCATTCACCACCAGTTTGGGGATTAGTGACACCAGCCAGGCAAGAAAGAAGAAGCCCAGATACTCGGGCTGTTTCCAAACAAAAAGTGCCACGAGTAATGCAATCAAGGCAACCGAAAAGTTGACGGTGGTGTAGAGTTTATTGCCGTCAAGCACCACCATCAGAACAAAGAAGGAGAGGAAAAACCAGGCTATACCCACTGGCCAACGTCCCCTGCCAGCCCGGGGAAAATAGTTACGAAGCACTTCATACACGAAAAGGCTGCAATAGGGAACCACCAGAAAGAAAGCCCACTCCTCAACAGGGAGCCCCAGCCAACGGACACCCAGAGTATATTCGTCGGCAAAGCTCCACACACCCGCCGCGTTGAACCATACATCCCAACTGATGAAAAGTGCAGCGGGAACAACAATTGCTGGCCACACCCTGTAAAACTGCCTGTAGAAAGCCACTTTACGGTCGAAGCTTAACACCAGCGGTCCTGCAAGGCTTCCCGCGAGCAAAGCCAGATAAACCAATTGATGGGGCATGGTCAGAGCAGATTCATCTGGTTGCGGGCAAACGAACTAAGCATCAACAAAATTTTTCGGGGATTCGACACGCTGTAACGCTGCCTGAGGATGCTGTCGGGCGGGGCATCTTTGATCTTGCGCAATAGCTTCAGGTAGTATTTATAGGCGAGGTAAACGCCAAAACGCACCTCTTTTTTCAACTGCACAATACCCTTGTAGGCTTCGCGGAAATCCTGCTCGATCTCGGCCTCGATCCTTCGTTTGGTAGCCAGATCGAAGTGGCTGAAGTCGATGTTTTTAAAATAGATGCGCCCCTTACCCTCGAAGTCGTCGCTTGCATCGCGCAGAAAATTCACTTTCTGAAAGGCTTCACCCAGCTTTTGGGCGGTGGGCTTCAGTTTTTCGTATTGATCGGGCTGGTTGTGATAAAACACCTGCAAGCACATCAGCCCCACCACTTCGGCAGATCCGTAGATGTAGGTGCGGAGCATCTGCTCGTCGTAAACCTTCTGCTCCAAATCGAGTTCCATGCTGTAGAGAAACGACCGTATGAGTTCGTGATCGATGCTGTAGCGGTTTACCACCCATTGAAAACTGTCGAGGATTGGGTTGGTGCTGATACCACGGTTGATACCTTTCCAGGTTTCGTCCTGAAACTCGTCGAAAAGAGTCCGGCGGTCGTAAGTGAGGAAGGTGTCAACAATTTCGTCGGCATAGCGCACAAAGCCATAGATTGCATACACGGCTTCGCGGTATTCGCGGCTGAGCATTCTAACGGCCAGCGAGAAAGAGGTGCTGTAGTTGCGCGTGGTGATGCGGCTTACAGCCAGATTGTTTTTATGATAAAGCTCCATCATCTTTTAAAATCCTTTCTGTTACTAGTTTTGAACTGATTACCACCATCGGCAGTCCGGTTCCGGGTGTGGTGGAAGCCCCGGTGTAGTAGAGATTCCGGAATACCTCGTCCTTGTTTTTCGGACGGAAATAACCCACTTGGTTCAGGTCGTGAGCCAGCCCCAGGCCGCTGCCTTTGTACAGGTTGAACATGCTTTGCCACTGCACCGGCGACAAAACCGTGCGACTTACCGTTGCCTCTGCCAGATCAATCCCAGTGCGTTCCGACAAATCGCTGACGATGCCATCGGCAATCTGTTCGGCGTCGCTCCAGTCGGGTTTGTAGCGCAAATCGGGAACAGGGCAGAGTATGAAGAGGCTTTCGTGCCCTTCGGGAGCATAACCGGGGTTGTGCATCGAGGGGATGTTGAGGTAATAATAAGGCTTGTCGAGCCCTATCGAGTTTTTAAAGATCTTCCCGGCATATTCCTTGAAATTCCTGCGGAGGTAATAATTGTGGTGATAATAACCGTCGAGCTTCCTGTTGATGCCCAGGTATATGGTGAGTGGTGCCATGGTCCAGTGCATCTTGTCGAGTTTCTTCTCGCTGAAAGCGGCACGGTTGAGTATGGCACCACGAAACCAAGCAGCATCGGCATTCACCACATAATGATCGGCCTGCCATTTGCGACCACCCTTGTCTATCAACGAATGCAGCTTACTGGCGGCGTAATCGGCTGCCACGATCTCGGTATTGTAATGGATTTCAATGTTGCGCCTTTTCAGTTCGTCAACAATTCCTTCCACTATTTTATACATTCCCCCTTTTACGTTGTGGTAGCCGTCGTGCTGAAGTTCGGTATAGGTGAGGAGTTTGAAAACAGCTGGCGTATCAAAAGGGGTTGAGCCCAGGAAGAAGCCCACCAACGAAAAAATCACCTTCACCTCAAACGATGAGAACGACTTGTCGAGTTCGCTCCACATGCTGGTCAGCATCTTGGGGGCATGTTGCCAGGGCACTTGAGCCATGGAGAGGAGGTAACCAACCAGCGAATCAAAATTCTTCTTCACAATGAGCCCTTCGGTGTCGTGGAATATTTTTCCGGCACTCTTCAAAAAGCGATTCATCTTGGCTTCAAAGTCGGGTTCAAGCGCGGCAAACTCGCGGGCAAGTTTCTCAAGGTTTTTATGAATGAGGTAGCTGCGGTTGTCGCCATCGAAATGGACCGAGTAAAGCGGATCGAGCTCCACGAACTCGAAAGGCATCTTCATCTGACTGTCGCGCATCAACTCGTCGAACTCGTAGCTCATGCTGAAAAACGTGGGCGCCAGATCCCAACGGAAACCATCCTTCTCGAGCAGGTTCAAGCGGCCGCCGGCCCGGTGGTACTTCTCAACAATCTCCACCTGATAGCCACGTGCACTCAAACGCAGTGCGGTGCTTAAGCCACCCAATCCCGAACCAACAACAAGAACCTTTTTATTCATCTGTTTAATATTTTTACCAACCATATTAAACAAAAACAGAGAAAATTGTTTAATAAGTTCAGAAATTTAGAATTAACCATGGTGACCAAAGGAAACGCTTCGGTTCAGCGCATAGGAGTGATTGGGGCAGGCATTGGCGGGCTTGCCGCGGCTGTACGACTAGCCAGGCGAGGCTATTCAGTCAGCGTGTTTGAACGCTCCGGCAAGCCTGGAGGAAAAATTGGCGAATGGCACAGCAAGGGATACAGGTTCGATACAGGCCCCAGCCTTTTCACCCTGCCCGCGTTGCTCAACGAAATTCTCGACCCTGATTTACATCTATCCCTGATCAAGCTGAAATTGCTCAGCCGCAACTTCTTCAGCGATGGCGCCGTGATCGATATTCCAGCCGATCCGGAAATGTTCTCAAAAACAGTGGCCCACGCAACAGGAACCCAGGCTTCCATGCTTCAAAAATACCTCAATCATGCTCGCGAAGTGTACCAACTTACGGCTCCGGCTTTCATTTTCCGATCGTTGCACGACTGGTCGTCGCTTTTCAGGATACAAAACCTGCGCTATCTATGGCAATGGCCACGGCTACACGCCTTCAGCACGCTTCACAGCTTCAACACCCGAAGACTCAGACATCCGAAGCTGGTTCAGATGATGGACAGGTTTGCCACCTACAACGGCTCCGATCCTTACCGCACACCGGCCACCATGGCAGTAATCGCCCATTTGGAAAACAACCTCGGAGCATGGCTTCCCAAACAGGGTATGCACTCGGTAGTAGATGCCCTGGTACAACAGGCCCTGCGACTCGGAGTCAACTTCCACCTGAGTACTTCTGTTGAAAGAATTGAACCCGATAACGACGGGTATAGTCTATGGATCGGCGAAAACCATCATCACTTCAACAAAATTATCAGCAACATCGACATCCACCAGTTTTACAGCCACGTGCTCCCCGATGCGAGCAGGCTTAAGCGAATCACAACCACCGAACGATCAACCTCTGCCCTGATCTTTTATTGGGGCATGGGTGCTGCCTTTCCACAACTCGACATCCACAACGTGCTCTTCAGCAGCAATTACCCAGAAGAATTTGACAACCTGTTCAACAAAAAGCAAATCAGCCCCGATCCCACCGTTTATATCTATATCAGCTCAAAAACCATCGACAACGATGCCCCTGAAGGATGCGAAAACTGGTTTGTGATGGTGAATGCCCCCGAAAACACCGGACAGGACTGGGAAACCATAAGGAGCCAAACCCGACAGGCCATCATCCACAAAATCAACAAGACTTTGAGAACCGATGTCGAACCTTTGATTAAAACCGAACGACATTTGGATCCCGTTGCCATCGAAACCCTCACGGGCTCGTGGCGTGGATCGCTTTATGGAGCCTCGTCAAACAGCCGTTTCTCTGCCTTTGCCCGGCACGACAACCGCCACCCGGTCTATCGCAACCTCTATTTTACCGGTGGCAGTGTACATCCCGGAGGTGGCATACCGCTCTGCCTGGCGTCGGCCAAAATAGTTGACCAACTCATTGAAAAGGAGTCGAAAAGATGAAAACCCTTCCCCTCATTCCAATTGGTTGGGCCATGGTTGCTGTAGTTGTGCTTCACCTGGTGGGTGTGGCAGGCTTCGTGTGGGAACCCACGCGCCCCTTGTTTGCCCAATTGGTTCCGCTTAACCTCATCGGCAATGCACTGCTGCTGGTTGTTTACCACGAAGGCCAAAAAACAGGAACCCTTTGGCGACTGGCAGTGGTTGGACTGATTGGCTTCATGGCTGAATTGACAGGAGTAAACACCGGTTTGATTTTCGGTGATTACACTTATGGCAAACCCCTTGGATTGCAACTTGCCGGAACACCCCTGATGATTGGTGTGCTCTGGGCCATGCTTATCTATATGTTCACTGCGGTGGCCGGTTCTTATAGAAAAGTATTGTTGACCGGTGGCGGTGCTTTAGCCATGACCCTTTTCGATGTGGTGATGGAACCCGGCGCCGTAAAAATAGGACTGTGGAGCTGGTCAGGAGCTACCATCCCGTTGTTGAACTACATCACCTGGTTTGCCCTGTCGGCGTTACTTTTCGCGTGGATGGCTCCGGTGGCCGGTCAGATCAAAAACAGGCTGGCCCTCACCATTCTTCTCTCGCAATTGTTGTTCTTCAAAGCCTTATGGGTTTTATTATAAATTATATGGGAACACTTATCGCCGTTGTTATCATCGTTTTTTGGGGTGCTGGTCTTTTTACAGGGTTGGTGCTCACCAATCCTCTACAACAACCTTTGATTTTACTTGCCTACCTGCCATTGCAAACGTGGCTGTTCACCGGATTGTTCATCACGGCACACGATGCCATGCACGGAACAGTAAGCCACAGCCGAAAGCTAAACAACACCATTGGTTATGTGGCATCGCTGCTGTATGCCGGCATGTGGTACCCCAAACTCCTGACCAAACACAGGCTTCACCACACCCATTCGGGCACTCCAGGCGACCCCGATTACCATGCCGGTAATCAGCATTTCTTCGCGTGGTGGTTTAAATTCATGATGCAATACCTCACCCTTTGGCAACTGCTTATCATGGCCTTGCTTTTCAATGTCGGGCTTATTTGGTTCTCAGAGGCTCAGCTGCTTGTGTTGTGGGTGGCTCCGGCCATTGCCTCCACTTTCCAGTTGTTTTACTTCGGGACCTATCGGCCACACCGCCTCCCACATCTCGCCACCATGATGCCCCACAGGGCTCGCTCGCAACCCCGCCGGCACTGGCTTGCCTTTCTGAGTTGTTATTTCTTTGGATACCATTTTGAACACCATGCCTCACCCAGAACTCCGTGGTGGCAACTGCATACATTAAGATGAGAAAAACCGAACTACCATCTTTTGATTTACCAGCTCACAGCCCATTCACCCTGTGGTGGGTAACAAGCTGGTTTGCCATCAGGCACCGGCTTCACTTCAGCGGAATACAGTGGGAGGGCAACTGCTACCCAACCCATCGACCCGTGCTGCTTATCCAGAACCATTTTAGCTGGTGGGATGGGTATTGGGCCTGGCTCATCAGCAAACGGTTGGGCAAAACCTTCAACGTGATGATGCTTCAGGAGCAGATTGCCGCCCGCCCCTTCCTAAGGCGTTGCGGAGCATTCCCTGTTCAGACGGGAAGCCGTGAAGCAATAAAAGCCATTGACACAGCGGTTCAACTGCTGAAAAATCACAGAAACCTGGTAACCCTTTTCCCTCAGGGTGCTATTGAAACCCAGCATACACCGATGGTGAAATTTGCTTCTGGCGTTGAGCGCATTATCAAAAATGCCCCCCAACAACCAGCCATCGTGATGGCTGTGGTGCTGGTTGACTATTTCTCGTCACCGCGCCCCAAAGTCACCATCAGGCTGAAGCAGTTGCCCGAAAGAGTTGAAGAAAACACTTCGCTCGAAGCCTACTACAACGAGTTTTACCGCCAAAGCATAGCCCTTCAAAAACCCGGATCATGGAAGCCTTAGCCTGGATAACCTTAACTGTGTGGAGCCTGATGCTTGCAGTGTCGGTAGTGAACCTTGCCTCCACGTGGCAACCTGTTGAGATACCTTACGATCAGCAAGAGTTGGTCTCGGTGCTTATTCCGGCCCGCAACGAAGAGAAAAACCTACCACGACTGCTTGATGCCCTGTTGAAGATTCGTTACCCCAACCTCGAAATTGTTGTATGCGACGACCATTCCACCGATGCCACCGCTCAAATCCTCGTCCGGTATAGCTTGTTGGACAACCGAATCCAATGGTTTCGGGGCAGAGAACTACCCAAGGGTTGGACAGGCAAAAACTTCGCCTGCCATCAACTCTCAGAGAAATCATCAGGCTCTTTTCTCCTTTTTCTGGATGCGGATGTAGAACCCTCGCCGCAGCTAACAACAGAACTGGTTGGCCTGATGAAAAGCAAGAAGTTATCGATGCTAAGCCTCTTTCCCAAACAGCAAATGAGAACCTTGGGCGAAAAACTCACCGTTCCGCTGATGGACTGGATCTTGCTCAGCCTGCTGCCATTGCCACTGGTTGCATGGTCGAGGCGCAGTTCGCTGGCAGCGGCCAACGGACAATGCATGCTTTTTGAGGCAGACGGCTACCGCGCCATGAAATGGCATCAGTTGGTTCGCAGCATCACAGTTGACGACATCACCATCAGCCGGCTGGTGAAAAAAGCCGGCCAACGTATGGCTGTTCTGCCAGGTAAAAACCTGATTAGCTGCCGGATGTACGACAATTATGCGCAAGCCATTTCAGGCTTTGCACGCAACCTACACGAGTATTTCGGAGGAAGTACCCTGCTGGCTACCGTATTTTGGCTGTTGGCAGGCATCCTCCCTTTGCTTCTGCCGATAGTGCATCCCACTAAAATTACGTTGATAGTGTGGGGGCTGATCGCCATGAATCGGATGGTAGTTGAATTGACTACGCATCAACAGCTTACCGGCAGGTTCTTACTACATCCCTTGCAGATGCTCGCCATGGGACAGATCCTTTTCAAACGAATGGCATCAGTAACTCATAAAAAAACCGTATGGAAAGATCGCGAAATTCCTCTGTAAAGAGAAACCTTCTGATGTTACTCCTTCTGATTAGTCAGACTATCAATGCACAGACAGCAGAAATCTGGTCGTGCCGTTTGCAGCAACTTTATACCCAAGGATTGCAAGAAAAGTGGCCTGAGCTCATCAGCCAGATGGCATTGGTGAAAGAGCGCGATGTTGACCTGGAAATGATTTTGGCCTCGGCCCGTTATGGTTACATCGGGATGCTGCTGGGGAGAAAGCAGAAAACAGAAGCGAAGAAAGAGTTAACGATTCTGACGAAAGAGCTGGAAATCCTTCAGAAACAATATCCCACCAGCACCCGGGTGATGAGCATGCGAGCCGGCCTGGTGGGTTATCGCATAGCCATCAACCCATTGAAAGCTCCATTTCTGGGACCCGAATCGGGCCGGCTTCTTGATGCCGCTGCCGCCCTCAACCCCAACTGTCCCTACGTTTTAACAGAACAGGGGAACTCACTGTTTTTCAGGCCTGCTCTGTTTGGCGGCGACAAAAACAAGGCACTCGACCTGTGGCAGAAGGCATCGCAAATATTTGCCCGCCAGGGGAATACCTGCAACTGGTATGCTGTGCATGTGAGGGTGATGGTGGTGAAAGCCTTGCGCGACCTCGGGTTAAACAGCGAAGCAGAAACCCAGGCAGCAGCACTCAAACAGGAGTTTGTGGAGATGGAGTGGCTGAAATAAAGAAAAACTATCAAAAACCAACTGTTAGAACCTGTTGCAGTACTTCTGTAAATAATCCGTTAAACCGCAAATCCTGAAGCCGGAGGAATGCAGGTAATCCATAGTTCCGTGGTTTATTAGAAATGCACTCAGGGGTTTAACGGTCTTGAGGGCTTCCACATTGCCCCGCGTAGGTGTTGAGTCCGATCCCAATTTAATCTCGATAGCCACCTCTATCACACCACCCTTTTCAATCAGCAAATCAAGCTCTGCTCCCTCGTGGGTGCGGTAAAACCAGAAGTGAGCCGCAGGATCGGTACAGGCCATTATTTGCTCTATCACAAAGCCTTCCCATGATGAGCCAACCTTATAGTGTCCCAACAGTTTTTCAAAACTACCAACACCAAGCAGGTAATGCAATATTCCAGCATCTCTGATGAATACCTTAGGCGATTTCACTAGCCGTTTGCCAATATTTACCGACCAGGGCTGAAGTTGCCGGACCATATACGCCGACTCCAGAAAATCAATATTCGATTTGACTGTTGGGCCAGTAATTGCAAGACTTCGGCCTGTTTGAGAATAATTAATCAGATCGCCATGCTGGTGAGCCAGCATTGACCATAAACGACCTATCAATGACGGTGTGCCGCTCAACCCTAACTGAGGTAAGTCGCGTTCGAGATAAGTCTTTATAAAACTCTGCATCCATAAATGAAATGGGGTGTTTTGAAGGAACACATCAGGGTATCCACCCCTAAGCCACAAATCGTCGAGATATTCAAACCCTACTTCGGGTAAGATGAAGGGCGGAAGCTCCAAAAAGGCGATACGTCCTGCCAATGATTCAGACGAATGACGAATAAGATGAGGCGAAGCCGAGCCAAGCAAAACAAACCGTCCCGGACGACGATCCTGGTCAATGAGGCCGCGAAGCACCGGAAACAAACTCTTGTTGCGCTGCACTTCGTCAATTACAAAGGTTTTATGTGAAAACTGCGATAAATAGAAATAGGCATCCTCCAACTTCCGATAATCGTCAGGTAATTCAAGATCAATATACTCTACTGTTCCTGACAAATGCTTAGCCAATTGACGCGACAAGGTAGTTTTCCCGACCTGCCTTGACCCGGTGATAGCAAGACAAGGAAAATAATTAAGGTACTCTATCCCCTGTTTAGTAAATATTCTATCAATCATTTGACAAAGATACTACAAACAACCCTGAAAATTTAAAATGTCATTTTAAATTTTCAGGGTTGTTGATTAAAATCCTGACAACCAATTGTACACTTCATACCCTTGTTAACCTGACATGAAGAAAAATCGTTAAAAAAATCCAATCATATCCTCAAAAAGCTATACCTTAGCAGCATAAAATCTTAGCAAACGAATGAAGTCGTTACTCTCGGTACTGGCTCTTCGTCGCTTTTTGAACATCAAACGTCGCGACGACTTTGGTTCCTGATATCATTTCCAGGGATGGATTTGTCTTATCCACCCTGCTTTTCATTTATTTTAATAACCAAATAAAAATTGATTTCATGGAACTTCCATTTGCCGAATCGTATAAGATAAAAATGGTGGAGCCTATCCGCCGCAGCACCCGCCAGGAACGCGAAGCCTGGATAAGGGAAGCCAATTACAACCTCTTCAAACTTCGCAGCGACCAAGTATTTATTGATCTGCTCACCGACTCCGGAACAGGAGCCATGAGCGACAAACAATGGTCGGCTCTGATGCTTGGCGACGAGAGCTATGCCGGTGCCTCAAGCTATTTCAATCTCAAAGAATCCATCACTACCCTGATGGGTTTCCCTTACTTCCTTCCCACACACCAAGGTCGCGCCGCAGAAAACGTACTCTTCAGCACGCTGGTGAAAGAGGGCGATGTAGTGCCTGGCAATTCACACTTCGACACCACCAAAGGACACATCGAGTTCAGAAAAGCCAAAGCCGTGGATTGCACCATTGATGAAGCTTTTCACACCGAACTGGAGCATCCGTTCAAAGGCAACCTCGACCTTAACAAATTGGAGGCGGTGCTGAAACAGAATCCCAAAGAAAGCATCCCGATGATTATAGTCACGGTGACATGCAACACCTCGGGAGGGCAGCCGGTTTCGATGCAAAACCTTCGCGAAGTAAAAGCTTTGGCCAACCGTTATGGCATCCCCGTATGTTTCGACTCTGCCCGCTTTGCCGAAAACGCTTACTTCATCAAGGTTCGCGAAGAGGGCTACGCCTCCAAAACCATCAAGGAGATTGTGAAAGAGATGTACAGCTATGCCGATATGGCTACCATGAGCTCGAAAAAAGACGGCATCGTGAACATGGGTGGTTTCATCGCCCTGAACTCTGAAGAAATCTTCAGGAAGGCTACAGTTTTCAACATCATGTTTGAAGGATACATCACCTACGGTGGAATGTCGGGACGCGATATGAACGCCTTGGCTGTGGGTTTGATGGAGAGCACCGAGTTTGATTATCTCGAAACCCGCATCAAACAAATTGAATACCTTGGTAATAGGCTGATTGAGTTCGGAATCCCCATTCAACGCCCCATTGGTGGTCATGCTGTTTTTATCGACGCTACGCGCTTTCTTCCCAAGCTTCCCAAAGAGCAATACATTGCTCAAACCCTCGCCATCGAACTGTATAAAGAAGCCGGAATAAGAGGCGTGGAAATTGGAACCCTGCTGGCCGATCGCGATCCTGTGACACGCGAAAACCGGTACCCTGCTCTCGAAATGGTGCGCCTGGCCATCCCACGTAGGGTTTATACCAACAACCACATGGATGTGATAGCCGTAGCCATGAAAAATGTTTGGGATAGGCGCGAATCCATCACTACCGGCTACAAAATAAACTATGAAGCACCCATAATGCGGCACTTCACAGTTGAACTGGAAAAAATCTGACCGGATTTGTACATACATTAAAGGCTGGAGATCTAACTCCAGCCTTTTCTTTTTGTGGACAGCTTAGTCAATTATCAATTTTGTCCTTCTTTGCACCAGTCCATTATCGGCTACCAGCACGTAGATGCCTGATGGCAGCGTAAACGATTGCAGCAAACGATTGCCACCAACCACCTGACGCACCTCCACAACCCGTCCCGACAAATCGCTTAACGTGAGCGAAACCGTATTGTCCAAACCAGTCAGATCAACATGAATCAACCCATTGCCAGGCGATGGATAAACCAGCAACGTTGAAGACTGCCGACTGTCAATCCCTACCGAATTATAAACCTCTGTTATAAAACCGGCCGACCAGACAGCTTCCCCACAGTCGTTCACGGCCATTACCCTCACCTCTGCATTTCCGGCAAAGCTGTCCCAGGTCACTGTGGCTGTGGTTCCGTTGCCTTCAATCGAACCGGCATTGGAAGGGGTGATTTCCCAAACATAGGAGGTTGCGCCCGAACTGCCGGTTGTGGAATAATTGCTTTGAGCAGTATTGAGCAAATCAACCGAAACAGGTCCCGAAGGTGTTGCGGCTGTTGCGGGAACAGAAGTGATGGTTATGGCCAGATTGCTTGGGGCGCCGTTTCCGCCCGTGTTCGTACCGTAAACCGATACATTACCCGCAGAGGCAGCAGAAGAGTAACTCACCGTGATGGATGTGGTACCCTGTCCCGTTGTGACCATGGCACCAGCCGGAACCGACCACACGTAGGAGGTAGCACCACTGATGGTACCTACAGAATAATTCTGAACCGTGGAATTGCATACTATAGCTGGTCCGGCGATAGGACCTGCCGGAGCGGGAGCACTCACAGCCTCATTCACAACCAACGAGCTCAGGGTTACCGGACCTGGTTTCCCCTTAGCAAAAGCACCATAAAAAGTAACTAATCCAGAGCCGGCAGAAGGAGCAGTCCAGTTAAAAACCCATGAGTTGGATACCAACGATGCACTGAGGTGGGTAACATACTTATTGCCACCTACCAACTGACTGCCTACGCCGGCCGACAGTGTACCCATAAGGGCACCCGAGCTGTTTTGCGGTGAAACCTCAAATCCATATTTGCCCGAACCAGAAATGTTGTTGGTGGCGGTAATCTGGTAGGTAGCCCCCGGCTGGTAGCCCGATGCCGGAATATTGGAAGTTATGAGTCCGGCAGTGGTTGTGGCCGTTCCACCATGACACGAAGTACAGTTTTGTCCGTCGCCGGGTGAACCGGTATAACCAGCAGGAGCACCGGTAGGATAGAAATTTTCATAAGCCCCCATGGCAAAAACCAGGGCAAGAGCAAGAGTGAGTAGTAAAAGTTTTTTGTTCATGATTGACGTGTTAATGAAAAATAATTCAGCAGTTCCGGCAGGGTTGCGCCCATTGCCAAACAATTTAACACGTGGTGAAACAGATGGTTAACGCCAATAATGTTAACAACCTGTTAATGAAGTCACTTGTTATCACAAAAAAGCCTGATAAGCTTGGTAGTCATTTCCCGAAAAAGTTCGTTATTCGTCGGGTTCGGCATGCACATGCACGTGAGCACGATTGATGGCCTCTTCAATATTGGTTTCAATTTGATCGGTAAGTTGATGGGCCTCACGCAGTGTAAGGTCAGGATTAAGGTGAACAGTAACCTCGACGAAGGTGTCGGCGCCGGCTACCCTTACCCTCAAATCGTGCCATGTTCTGATGCCGTGAACACCCTTCAAAACCTGTTCGATTTCCGAAATCTTTGACTGATCTGAAGAATCGAGAAGGACATCCATAGCCCGTTTCCCAAGCCGATAGGATACCGTGAGCACAATAGCGGCAACACCCAAAGCAGCAATTGGATCGGCTAAATGAAATCCAAACTGGGCGAAGATCAAACCGGCTAAAACCACAGAAGAGCTCCAAATGTCGGTCTGAAAATGCAGCGCATCGGCTTCAAGAGCCTGACTGTTGTGTTTTTTTGCAGCCCTGGCTAACGACCGCGATCTTCCAATATCGATCACTATGGAACTTACCACCACAATATAACTCCACACTGTTACCTCGATGTGTGTTTGCCCGGTAACGAGCCTCGATACAGCCTCATAAATAATCCATCCACAAGTGATTACCAACAGAACCGTTTCGGCAAGTGCCGAAAAATTTTCAACTTTTCCATGACCAAAAGGGTGGCGCTTATCGGCAGGCTTATCGCTTATACTAACAGAAAACCATGTAATTACGGCTGCTACCAAATCGAGCCCCGAATGAAGAGCCTCACTTAAAATTCCAAGGCTTCCGGTTAGAAAGCCCACTACAAGTTTAAAACCAGTAAGAAAAACAGCTGCTATTACCGATAGCATAGCCACTGTTTTTTTTTCGCGGCTCGAATTTTCCATATGATTGACTGACATATTACTCATTAAATAGATTCAATAAAATACAATTGCGACAACTATACGAGCAACAAAACAGAACCACAAACGAGTGCAACAAACAGAACCAACCAGGCGGTGGCTAATCTGTTTTGAAAGGCAGATAACCTGGCATCTTCCCCTTCAAGATTCTTAAAACCAATAAACATTGATTGAAGTACACCTGCCTGGCGGTCGTTAAAAAAAGAGAGAACCACCCCTGTTATATGTACCAGAATTAAGACCCAAAGAACTGATACTGCGGCACTGTGAACAACCGCGGCAGTTTCGGCCAAATTCTCAGATGCAGAAAGCTCGGGGAAAGGTACTTGATTGGAAGGCAGTGCGAAAAAACCGCTGATAAAAACCACCATCAGCACCACATAAATCAATACCATTACCCAGGAAGCCTCCATCTGATGACCCGGATAGGATATAGACCCGGAAGCCTGTGCATCACGATTGGAAGAAATTGATCCGGGTCCAAACCGAAAATCGGAAAAACGGGAATAAAGGGGACCCCAAAAGCCCCATATTATTCTGAAAAGCCACACAAAAGCTATATGAAAACCGGCCAAAGCATGCCAAACAATCAAGTTGTCATCATCGGCGGTTAGAAATGCCGACGCGACAAGCACAACCAAAACCCAGTGAACCATTCGTGTAGGATATGTCCAAACAAAAGTTTTCATGCGTCTTCCGGTATCATTAAACCTTGATAAGCAAAGCTTGCAGCAAAATTAAGTATTTACAGCAAGAGTTATAAAAGGTTTTTTGATAGACGGCATGTTGTTCTTTTTACATAGATTTGCTAAATCTTCAAAACTCAACAATCAGGATTAAAAAACCAATATTCTGTACTATGAAACACATTCCAATAATTCTGTGTTTTGTTTCCATTCTATCCATAGGATGCGTATCGTTATCAGCACAAGATCAGCCAACAGAGCAACAGAACGGGACCTTCAAGGTTGACCATAGAATAAAGACGCAACTCGATTCGATGGAATACCATTACACCATCACCAACGATGGCGACATCAAGTTAATTTGCCAGATTAGCGATGAACGCACGCAGGTGGTTTTCATCAATTCTCAAACCCAAAATTACCAGGAGATGGAAATCAGAGAAATCTTTTCGCCGGCAGCACTATTCAGCGCCAACAACCTCACCCTTCCCTTGGCGAAAAAACTGCTTGAAGAAAACTACAACAAAAAATTAGGGGCTTATCAATTGATCTCATCCGACGAAAATTCCCTTCTAACTTTTACAGTGAAAGCCGATGCAAACAGCGATGCACTGACGCTCAACAAAATAATCTGGCTGGTAGCCCGTACTTCCGACGATCTGGAAAAGGAGATATCGGCAACCGACAGTTATTAAAGCTAGGGAGCCAGCCGTTCAACCAGCCATTGCCCTGAATTGTTGGTATAACAAATTCTGTCGTGAAGGCGATTCTCGCGCCCCTGCCAAAACTCCAACATGCTGGCTTTCACAACATACCCACCCCAATTTTCGGGGCGAACTGCGTAAAGGTCGGCGTTCCGTTCGGTATCAAAATAACGTTGCTCCAATTCGCGACGCGAACCTATAACCCGACTTTGAGGCGAAGCCACAGCGCTGATCCGACTCCCCTCAGGACGACTTCTAAAATACCGATCTGATAACAAATCAGGTACCTTAGCTGCTTCCCCTTCTACCCTTATCTGCCTCTGTGTAAGAGGCCAAAAGAAAAGAAGTGCCACTTTGTTGTTAAAGTCAATCTCATTGCCTTTCCTGCTTTCAAAATTTGTAAAAAACACAAAGCCCTGCTCATCGAATGATTTTAGCAACACTATCCTTGATGAGGGTTGGCCGGTATCCGAAACAGTGGCCAAAACCATGGCATTGGCTTCGGGTTCACCCGATCTGAGGGCTTCTCCAAACCAAATCTCAAACAAATCAAAAGGGTCGGGAATTGTATCGGCATCATCGAGGCGATGCAGTTCAAACTCGCGACGCAGGTGAAATAAGTCAGACATCAACGTTTAGCTTTGCTATCTAACCGTGCGAACTGTTGTTTGTTCAGAGCATGCTGCATGCCAAAATTCTCATTTGTGGTGATGCTGCCAAATAAATAGGGTCCCCTTTTCAGAGGACCCTTTCATTTATCAAACCTTAATGAGGTTTATTTCGCATCACGGATCATGTTTGGGTTTTTCACCGAATTTTCGGTACTCTCGGGCAGCAATTTGATGTCAACCAACTGATTACCATCATAATATTTGGCTGCCACTTTTTTTACCATCTCGGGTGTAAGGTTTTTAACATTGGTTTCATAGTCGATGAAATCTGAAACAGTAGCGTTACCGCTGTATATTGTGTTCAGATTTGAGAGCCAGAATCGGTTTTCGCGTTGCTTTTCGCCAAAAGTCTTGAGTTTGTTTTCGCGCACATTGCTCACCTGTTTTTCATCAGGGCCATCGGTGCGCAGTTTCTCGATTTCACGAAGTACGATACCTGTAAGTTTTTCCGCGTTATCTGGATCGCAGTCGAAACGAACGTTGAGTTGATACATGGGTTCGGGCGATTTTCGCTGGTTGGTCCAAACTCCGGCACCATAAGTTCCCCCCTCTTCCTCGCGAATGGTTTCCACCAAACGGGTACTCAAAATATCATTAACGGCTTCAAGAGCCAGCCTGTCGGTTGTTTCATAAGTATAGTAACCCGGCATCATCACATACACTGTAGCCTTGGGATCCTGCATTGGTCTGATCACGGCTTTTTTTACCAGTCCTTTTGGCGGGCGAATGCCCAAGTCGCGCCAATTCTCAACCTTTCCACTGGTGGGCAAACCACCCAGGTATTTCTCGATCAAGGGCTTGGCACTGGTCAGGTCAATTGTTCCAACAAAAATGAAGGTAAAATCCTCGGGGTTGGCAAACCGTTCACGAATGATTGTGGTAATATCCGTGAGATTGGCTTCTGCCAGTCTTTCGATGGTAACCGGCTTGCGATAGGGGCTGTAACCCGACATAACCACCTGAACAGTATCGCCCAATGCATGCGACGGATCGAGAGCTGCATTCTCCAACATACTCTTCATGCGATTGGTGAACGACCCGAAAGCCTTCTCATCAACACGAGGAGCCGTGAAGCTCAAATAGGTAAGCTGAAGCAGGGTTTCGAAATCGTTTTTGGAACAATTCCCGTTCAAACCTTCCTGCAACTCGTTGATATAAGGATTTACCGAAACCATTTTCCCTGCAAGAGCCTTCTCGAGTTCAATATTCTCGAAATCGCCCAAGCCGCTCATTCCGGCAACCTGAGCAGCAAAACTTGCCGACATCATCTTATCGGCAGGATAAAGCGAGTTACCACCGTTAGAGTAGGCTGTAAAAAGGATTTCATCGTCCTTAAAATCAGTTTGTTTTAAAACAACCTTAACACCATTGCTTAACGTCCACTCCAGCGTTCCAAGTTTTTCGTTCTTCGATTCAGCAACAACTTTTCCAGCTTTGGGCTCTTTGGCAATCAAGGGCTTGTTGCTGGTTTTATCAACATAAGCCTCAACCGGGGCTTTATCTGTTTTTTCGACCAGACTCAGGATTTGATCCTTAGAGGGGGGCGTAACTCCCTCTTTCTCGGGCATCATCACAGTAAGAACACGGTTTTCGGTGGTGATCCAATTGGAGGCCAAAGCATTCACTTCGCTTAGCTTAATGGTTGGAATTAAGTTTTTGGTTAATTCAAACTCATTTTCGATGCCGGGAATAGGTTCGTCTTCCAGAAAATTACCGAAATATTCCCAGACATATTGATCTGAGCGCCTTTTATTGCGTTCATTAAACTGATTTTCCATCTGTTTCAGAATCTCTTCAGAAGCTCGTTTCAGCTCGGAAGCCACGAAGCCATGCTGTTTTACCCTTTGGTTCTCGGCAAGCAATACTTCAAAGGCACGCTCCACACCATCGGCCTGAGTTACGGCAAAACTCTGATAGGCATCTTTGGAGCGGGTAAGGCTGGTGTAGGCTGTATAAGCATAAGCAAACGGAGGATTACCACTCTGAATAATCTCCTGCAAACGCATGTTCATCATTTGGTTGTAAAGATTTCGCATCAGCATCTGACGGTAATCTTCAACCGTTCCCTTATTCTCGGTGCGTGGGTGTTTGTAGTAAATCTGAACCACTGTATAAGGCGATTCTTTATCGGTTTCTACAGCAACCAGAGTCTCTTTGTGATCGGGAACCGGGGCAATTTCACGATGGCGTGCATTTTCGCGTTTGGCAATCTTGCCGAACAGCTCTTTTATCTTTTGCTCAATCACTTTTACATCGATATCACCAACAACGATAACTGCCTGCAAATCGGGACGGTACCAGTCGGCATAAAACGATTTGATGGTTTCGTATTTAAAATGGTCGATAATGTCAATTTCGCCAATAACGTCGTGAATGGCATATTTAGAGTCTTTGTAGAGAAATTTTCCGGCACGTTTATTCATCCGCTCCATAGCGTTGCGGCCCGTACGCCACTCTTCGTGAATAACGCCGCGCTCGTTGTCAATTTCTTCATCCTCGAACGAGATGGCCGATGCCCAATCATGAAGAATGAGCAACGAAGTATCGATGTTTTGTGGAACATTTACCGGAACCTTCTGAAGCATGTAAGCTGTAACATCGTGGCTGGTAAAAGCGTTGATTTCTGGGCCAAACTTCATCCCGATAGATTGCAGGTAGTTTATAATTTGTTTTTTGTGAAAATGTTTGGTTCCATTGAAGGCCATGTGTTCACAAAAATGAGCAAGACCGTTTTGGTCGGGGTTCTCCAAAATAGCTCCGGCATCAACCACCAGATAGAATTCAGCACGTCCCTTAGGCTCAGCGTTGTGGCGGATGTAATAGGTGAGTCCGTTTTCAAGTTTGCCGATGGTCACATTGGGATCAACCGGCAATTTCGATTTCATATCCTGAGCTTCCACAAAGGGGCAAAGCATCAGGAAAGCAAACAAGTGCAACAATCTTTTCATGATATTTGACAAGTTGGTTTTTAAAAAGACAAAAGTAACAAAAGGGGTTGAATTATTAGCGTTTAGCATGACTGCCACTATTTAGCACCTGTTGCTTTTTTTCTTCCTACTTTTGCCTTCATGAAAAAATGGTGCACATGCATAGTAACGTGGCAAAATGGTCGCGGGGTGATCAACAATACAAATTCATTTGCTTTACTACTTATTACCATGAGTTTACCCAACAATTGGCTGGCAATCAACGAAGCAGAATGGATGCGAATGGTCAACACGGGGCGATGCCAACTTCTCGATCCTTTTTTTTCGGTAATCACCGATAGTGCTCCCTGGATTGCCTTCGTTGTGCCGGGTTTGGTTCTTGCCTTTTTCCTGATCCAAAAAAACCGCGAAAAAGCCATTAAAGCTTTTTATTCCCTGCTGGCTGTGAGTGTGGCAGCACTGGCAACCACACTGCTTAAATACTGGATCGACAGGCCACGACCTTTCGAAACTTACGGTTTTATCGAGAAACTGAGCACCGGGGGTAGTCCAAGTTTCCCATCAGGTCACACCACCGATGCTTTTGCACTTGCCATTGTGCTCACCATGTTTTCAGGCAAATGGTGGATTGCTGCTCCTGCTTTTATTTGGGCCTTGCTCGTGGCATGGTCGAGGATGCACCTGGGAGTTCATTACCCAACCGACGTAGCAGCCGGGGCATTCATTGGGGTCGTGGTTGGAGCTTCTGTGTTTAGAGTATTGACCAGGCGGTGCCTAACAAAAAGCTAAAAAACAACCCTGGATTTGTTGTTAAACCCAGGGCTGCTCGAAATGGTATTGTTGAAGCCAGCATCAAAGAATTGGGCGGAGCCTTTTCCCTATGATCTCGTGAAGCTGGCTGATTGGAACCCGATGTTGTTCCATGGTATCGCGCTCGCGGATGGTCACCGTGTCGTCTTGGGTAGTCTGGTGATCGATTGTGATGCAATACGGGGTTCCGATAGCATCCTGACGGCGGTAGCGACGACCAATAGAGTCTTTCTCCTCATACTGACACATATAGTCGTATTTAAGCATCTCCATAATTTCACGCCCTTTCTCGGGCAGACCATCTTTGGCTACCAAAGGAAGAATCGCTGCTTTAACAGGGGCAAGCACAGGGGGAATGCGCAGAACAACGCGATCTGATCCGTCGTCGAGTTTTTCTTCGGTGTAGGCTTGGCTGAGCACTGCCAAAAACATGCGGTCGAGACCGATAGAGGTTTCAACAACATAAGGTACATAGCTTTCGTTCAATTCAGGGTCGAAATACTGGAGTTTCTTGCCCGAGTGTTTTTGATGAGCTCCCAGGTCGAAATCAGTTCGGGAGTGGATGCCTTCCAATTCTTTAAAGCCAAAGGGAAACTCGAACTCGATATCGGCAGCGGCATTGGCATAATGTGCCAATTTATCGTGATCGTGGAAGCGATATTTTGCTGCCGGAATTCCAAGTGACAGGTGCCATTTCATTCGAGCCTCCTTCCAATAGCGGTACCACTCCATTTCGGTACCAGGCCTAACAAAATATTGCATCTCCATTTGCTCAAATTCGCGCATACGGAAAATAAACTGCCTGGCTACTATCTCGTTACGAAATGCCTTGCCGGTTTGTGCAATCCCGAATGGTATTTTCATCCTGCCGGTTTTTTGCACATTGAGGTAGTTTACAAAAATGCCCTGGGCTGTTTCCGGACGGAGATAAATGGTGCTGGCATCTTCACTTACCGAACCCATGGCCGTAGAGAACATCAGGTTAAACTGGCGCACTTCGGTCCAATTGCGGGTTCCGCTGATGGGACAAGCAATTTCGCAGTCGATGATTACCTGACGAACTTCATCAAGATCGTTGCGATCGAGTGCTGAAAAAAAACGGGTGCGCACATCATCCATTTTCTTCTGGTTTTCAACCACCCGTGGGTTTGTAGCCCTGAATTGAGCTTCGTCGAAAGCGTCGCCAAAGCGTTTGGCTGCTTTTTCAATTTCCTTGTTGATTTTAGCCTCAATCTTGGCTAAAAAATCTTCAACCAGTACATCCGCGCGGTAGCGTTTTTTGGAATCGCGGTTATCAATCAACGGATCGTTAAATGCGTCAACATGCCCCGAAGCCTTCCAGGTTGTAGGGTGCATGAAAATGGCGGCATCAATCCCCACTATATTCTCGTGAAACTGCACCATGGCTTTCCACCAGTAATCGCGGATGTTTTTTTTGAGTTCAGCACCGTATTGACCGTAGTCATATACAGCACTTAACCCGTCGTAAATTTCGCTCGACGGGAATACGAAACCATACTCTTTGGCATGGGAAACCAAGTTTTTAAAGCTATCTTCCTGATTGGCCATAAACTAATTTTGAAAGTGCAAAAGTAAGAAAACTGATTGAGGCTGGTAAAGTTAAATGTTAAAGAGACTGAGCCTGATAGAAAACTGCATCACTATATGCAATCCATACGACAAACCAACTCTCACCAGAAGGATGGCCAACAAAGTGGCCACGGCCCAAATGAAACTTACACGGTAGTTGGTTTTGCGATGCGAAACGGTTGCCGGACGTGCATTCCTGTTGAAAAACATGGCTACAGCCATCACTCCCAGGGTTGAAGCAATAATTGCATCGTAAATCAGGATGTTGGAATGTTGTGGTGGTCGGTTGGGAATGCGCAGCAAAAGCAACAAACCAGAACCAACTATCCAGGGAACTACTACCTGACTGATAATGAAAATTACCCTGTTCTCGCTTCTAATGCGCTGAGGCTTCCCGGCTGTGGCTAAAAGCCACGGAACCACGTAATATCCGGCAAAACCCAGTATAGATAGGAATATCAGCGATATCAAGATTTTCATCACCATACCCATAAACATCCAGTTGGCTACATAGCCAAATCCCTGATCGGTAATTACTCCCGCAGCAAACCCCCCGAAGAAAAAATTAAATAAATGAAACGATAGCCATAAAAAAAACAACCTGTTGAAGCCCCTCACCACTTTTTTCCTGATCAGATAGAAATAGGTAAATACCCCGGCTAACAGCGAAAAAAATGGACCAGCAAGGGTGATAACGATGATATTCAACGAATTCCATTTTGCTGAAGCATTTCCTATCGGAAACATCACTTCATAATAGTACAGAACTGAATCAATATCATAAAAGGAAGCCACGACAACCACTGCCAATTGATAGAGCAACCATGCAAACAAACCCGATGCAATAAAAACCACGAGCGAACTAAGAGTAAAACTACCTTCCTCCAGCCATTTCACCGTCATTTTTGGTTTCTCTGACACCACACCGCTGTTAAGAAACGGATCGTAGGGCATATCACGCAGATACAGTTTGTAGAGAAAATTCTCCCACGTTGGGCGCCATTCATGGGGTAAATAGTTCCAAATTCTGCTACTCTGAGTTTTGGGCTTCCGGGCAACCTTTTTGCGTAACGACCTCTTTTTGGCAGAAACTGGTTGAAAGGGCTGGCCTTCCTGAGGTTGCTGACCTGGAAAGTAATTAGCATCTGGCCTTGAGAAGTCTTTCGATTTCAACCTTTTTTTTCGAGGAGCTTTTTTCGTGTGTTTAAAACCTTCAAAGGCTTCTAAGACTGATGCAACCACTTGATTAAGGCTATCTAAACCGCCCCCTTTCTTCTTTTTCTTTGCTTTCCGCTTGTGATGCACCCTTCCAGGTTCATTTCCTGCTTTAATGTCGGTGGCTGGTTGGTTGTCATGATTCAATGCCTTTTGCCACAATTCCTGTTGTGGCCGCTCGCGGTGAGGCTTTCGGAATGAATCATTTCTTCCTAACAGTTGGTTAAACCACCTGTCGATGGCATTAGAAGAGTTGTTGGAATACTTGGATGATTTGGACATTCTTTGAGCTAATTATTAAACTACTGAAAAAAACTATCAGACAAAACATGCCTTGTTACAGCCGTTAGTAATCAATACTAGTACTTTATCAACTATTCAACTCATTGTAGAGTTTTCCGAACGATTTCTGCGCTACTTTAGGCAAAACGCGCTGGCTGCCCCACAATTTCCCCGCGAATTGCTTGATGACGAAATTTTTTGTGGCAGATCCGGGCATATCCATCAAGTATCGACTCATAAACATCCGTTTGGAAAGTTTCATACCCCTGCGCCATGAAGCGGAGGTATAACCTGCTTCTACTGCATCTTTTCTATTCTGCAGCAACAAGTTGTGTAAGGGTATTTTTACCGGGCAAACCTCGGTACATTTTCCACACAATGAGGAGGCAAAACTCAAATGGTTCCATTTTTCAAGACCTTTCATATGAGGTGTGATTACAGCCCCGATGGGTCCGCTGTAGGTTGTACCATAAGCATGGCCTCCTATAGTGGTATAAACCGGACATCCATTCAGGCAGGCCCCGCATCGGATGCACGACAATGCCTGACGCTGTTGTTCCTTAGCCAAAAGGGCAGATCGCCCGTTGTCGAGCAACACCACAAACATCTCACCTGGGCCGTCGGCTTCACCATCCTGTCGTGGTCCGCTTATTATACTGTTATAGACGGTGAGCTGCTGACCAGTACCATGAGTTGCCAGTAAGGGCCAGAACAAATCAAGATCTTCGATAGATGGAATCACCTTCTCGATTCCGGCAATCACTATGTGCAACCGGGGAAATGCAAGAGACATCAAGCCGTTGCCTTCATTTTCGGTGAGTGCAACAGAGCCCGTGTCGGCAATCAGAAAATTGGCACCGGTAACCCCACAGTCGGCTTGTAGAAATTTTTCACGCAACAGTTTTCTTACATAGGCTGTGATATCCTCGGGCTGGCTGTCGGCCGGAATGTTGAACTTCTGATTAAACAGCGATGCAACCTCTTCTTTCGACATGTGCATGGCTGGTGTAACAATATGGTAGGGTTTCTGACCAGCTTGCTGAACAATGTACTCACCCAAATCGGTTTCAACCACCTCTATCTTTTTCTGCTTCAAGGCCGCGTTCAATTCAATCTCCTCGGTTATCATCGACTTCGATTTCACAACCTTTCTAACGTCGTACTTTTTCATGACAGCCAAAACCTCGTCGATGGCTTCTCGGGCATCCTGAGCCCAGATTACTTTACCCCCTCTTGCGGTAAAGCGGGCTTCAAACTCAATCAAATATTTATCAAGATCATTTATTGTCCGGTATTTTATACTACCTGCCCTGCTGCGTGCTAAATCGAGGTTGCTGTATTGCAACATGCCACGCTTTACCGCCTGGTCGTAACGCGAAATATTGTGCGATAGTTTTACATAATGCTCATTATCAGCAGACTTTTTTTCCGAATCGTGTTTGAAGGTTTCACTGATTTCGCTCATAGTATAGAGTAAGTGTTTACAGTTCAGCAACTATATTTTGGTTTCTATATCTTTTCAACCCGCTTCTGGTGACGTCCACCTTCAAATGGAGTCTCAAGAAATGCTTTCAATATGAGGATAGCCTCATCAGTTGTCAGGAATCTGGCACCCATCGCTAAAACATTCGCATTGTTATGCATTCGCGATAATTGTGCTAGTTCTGAATTATGACACAAAGCACAACGCACGCCTTTATGCTTGTTTGCAACAATACTTACGCCTATTCCACTACCACAAATAACAACAGCCCTCTCGTGTGTTCCAGCAGCAACTGCCTCAGCCATGGGATGAACCACATCAGGGTAATCCATGCTTGCTTCTGAATGAGTTCCATAATCTACAGTGCGGTAACCTGCTTGTTCAAGCCATTGTTTCACACTTTCTTTCAGTTTATATCCGGCATGATCTGCCGCGAGTGCTAAAATTTCCGAATTTTGCATGATTGTTGAAAAGTTTCAATCCAACAAAGGTACAGATATTTTCGTGTTGTTGTTTTGATGCTTATTATTAAATACTTATAAAATTAACGTAAACTCCATTTTTTGCTTTACTGGTTGAATTTCAAAAAACAAAAAGTTATCAACACCTCAATTGTTCATAACTCGTGGCAACTGTTAATAACCTCCTGATAACTTCCTTTCTTTTGTTGAAAAGTTTTTATGTTGCTTGACGCAGTGTTGAAAACTCTCATTTTTTCAGAAGTTATCAACAAGTTGTTAACATAAAAAGCGGGTAGAAATACCTTCATTTTATCAACACACGGAGTTATCACCAATTGTTAATAACTTTGTTAATATTTTGTCTCGCAATAATTTAACCTGATAATTTCTGTTGATAACTTGTTAACAAGTATTGATAACTCAGAAAAGCAAGTTTCTTTCTAAAAAGTTTTCAGACTTATCAACACCCTTTATTGTTATTATTATTTTTAAAAATTAAAAGATAAAAAAATATGAACACCACTGTCTCGTTGCGTGAAACCATTCTTGAACTTAAAAACCAGTTGAACGCTGTTATTCTGGCCCATTATTATCAAATACCTGAAATACAAGATATAGCTGACTTTATAGGTGATAGTTTGGCTCTATCTCAAAAAGCATCAGAGGTTGAGAACGATGTAATTGTATTCTGCGGGGTTCATTTCATGGCTGAAACAGCAAAGATACTTAATCCTTCCAAGCTTGTTTTGCTTCCCGATTTACAGGCTGGTTGTTCTTTGGCAGATTCAGCACCTGCAGTCGATTTTGCGGCATTTAAAGCACGGTATCCTGATCATGTAGTGGTTACTTATATAAACTCAACAGCTGATGTTAAAATGCTCAGTGATGTCATTTGTACTTCAGGCAACGCTGTTCAGATTGTAGAATCTTTTCCTCGCGATCAAAAGATTATTTTTGCCCCCGACAGAAATCTTGGATCGTGGATCAATAAAGTTACTGGTCGTGAAATGGTTCTTTGGAACGGCGCTTGTCATGTGCATGATCTGCTTACTACTGAAGCCATTTTAAAAATGCGACTGAACAATCCTGATGCAAAAGTGATTGCACATCCAGAATGCAACGATGCCGTGTTGCAAGTAGCTGATTATATTGGTAGTACTAATGGTATGATTCAATATGTAAAATCCGATTCGCATATGCTTTACATAGTTGCCAGCGAAACTGGTATTATTCATCAAATGCAGAAGGAGGCTCCGTTGAAGAAGTTTTTGGTGGTTCCCGCTAATGAAACTTGTTCATGCAACGATTGTCCTTATATGAAGCTTAATACGTTAGAAAAGTTGTACAATTGTATGGTACAGCAAGTGCCTCGTATAGAGTTAGCTGATGATGTTGTAGCAAGGGCTTCGCGCCCGATTCAACGAATGCTGGAGATTAGCCGAAGCGCAGGATTGGTGTGATTTTGGCGATTTTGCTAAAAGTATTACTTTTGCATCCGCAAAAGCCACTTTAGCTCAGTCGGTAGAGCAGCGCATTCGTAATGCGCGGGTCGGGGGTTCGAGTCCCCTGAGTGGCTCTTGGTTGTAATTAAAAAACCCCGCATAAAGCGGGGTTTTTTAATTATAAACAATTCATTTACAGGTTTCTTTTAAAGTAATCTTCAATTTTCATAATCAGATGTGCTCTGTCGGGTCCGCTTACATTATGATCGTGACCGGGATAAATGAAATAGTCGAGCATTACCTTGTTGTTTATACAAGCCTGCACGAAACTCATACTGTTTTGCCACACGACCACGGGATCAGAGGTGCAGTGAATGATCATCAGGCGATCTGTCAATTTCTCAGCTTTTTCAATCAGGCTGGCCTTTTTATAGCCATCGGGGTTTGATTGAGGGGTGTCCATATACCTTTCGCCATACATGATTTCATAGTATTTCCAGTCGCAAACGGGTCCACCTGCCACGGCTGCTTTGAATTTTCCCGGGTTTTCTAGTAGCATGTTAATGGTCATAAATCCACCGTAACTCCATCCGTCAACCCCTATTCGGGTTTGATCTACAAATGCATTTGAGATAAGGAAACTGTAACCCAGCATTTGATCTTCGGTTTCAACGGTACCGCATTGACGGTGTATCGCGCTCTCGAAGTCGAAACCACGGTTCGCCGAACCTCTGTTATCAAGTGTGAAAACTACATACCCTTGTTGCGCTAAGTAGTTGAGATAGATACCTGCTCCGGCCAACCAACTGTCGGTTATCAATTGAGCATGAGGTCCTCCATAAACATATATAATTGCTGGATATTTTTTAGTAGAATCAAAATCAACAGGCTTAATCATACGGTACCACAATTCTGTACCTTCGTCGTTTTTGAGAGTTGACAGTGTAGTTTTCCCTAACCGGTAGTCTTTCAAAGGATTTTCAGCATTATAAACCAGTTTTGATTCTTTGTTTTTGGTGTTGATGAGTGCAATTTGCAAAGGTGTTTCGGTATTTGAGAATTGGTCAAGAACGTATTTACAGTCATCAGAAAACTTTGCACTGTGCGTACCGTGTTGTTTTGATAGTAGTTGAATATTTTTATTTTTCAGATTAACACTGTAGATGTTTTTTTGCAACGGACTCTCTTTTGTTGCTGAAAAGAATACGTTTTCTCCCTTAGGGTCAGTACAATTGATGGATGTAACCATCCAGTTGCCTGTTGTTAATTGTCCCAGAAGCTTCCCATCGGTAGAATAATGGTAAATATGGTTAAAACCATCGCGTTCGCTTAACCAAAAGAATTGATCGGGAAGTTGTTTAAAAAAGAACAGACCGGATTCAGGTTCCACATATTTTGAATTTTTTTCCTCAAATAACGTACTTATGAATTCCCCGTCTTTAGCGCTGTATTTATTCATTTTCAAGTGGTTTTGATCACGATTCAAAACGCCAACATAAACAAATTCTTCCGTTTGATCCCAGGTAACCGCAGTGAGGTATTGATCGTTAAGCAGTCCTGTTTTCAAATAAGTTGTTGATCCATCTGTCAAATTATAAACCCCCAACGTTACCTGATGGCTGGTTTCTCCGGCCATTGGGTATTTAACAGGTTGAGTGGTAGAAATTCTCGTGGTAATGTCAACAATCGGGTAGTCAGGAACCATAGTTTGATCCATTCTGTAAAAGGCTAAATAATTGCCATCAGGGCTCCAAAATGTTCCGTTTTCAATTCCAAATTCGTTGCGGTGTACGTTGTTAGCACCATAAACAATATCTGAGTTGGTTTCGTTGGTGATGGCTTTTTCTTTACCGTTATCAACTATAAAAAGATTGTTTTTCCGCGTGAATGCTACTTTAAAAGTTTCTTTTTGAATATCAATATTCTCTGCATCATCCGGAATGGTATTAAGCACAACCGCTTGATGACTGGTCAGGTTGTAATTAACTATACGATTTTCATGGGTAAAATAGAAATTATTATCAGAAATCCAGTGAATAGATGGAAAGCGTTTGGTTTGTTTAAGTGATAATTTCACCAGAGCCGAATTCAAATCATTTATTCTTAGCAATGTATCGGTTTTGTGTTTAAATGCTGACTCTTTAACCAAGGTCTGGTTAACAATCCATGAATATGCATTTTGTGCAGGTACCCATTGAAGGTTTTGTAAACCTTTTGCATACAGTGACGGGTTTTGATAAGCTGCATCAGCTGGTGTTAGAAGTTTTTCTTGTGCAGATGCCACTCTCACAACAACAAATAAGCACAGCAGAAATGGAAGATAAAAGATAACGTAATTTTTTTTCATAATAATTGAATTTTTGATAAAATATGCCGGCTTGCGTAAGCCGGCTTTATATTACTAATTATTTACATTTTCTTCATTTAGATTATTCCATCTGATACTTTGTAAGATAGCTTCCATTTGTATCATGTAATTTCTTTTCTCTCCATTAGGGTTATAAACATAACCTTCGGCGGTTATCATTCTGTTATTGGCTTTATCGTATAAGGTGTAATTAACAAAAGGCCCACCCATAAAATCTTTTTTTATCATCCATAAACCCTTGGTTATTACTGTATATCCAGTTTCTTTCGATTCAACAACATTCCGCACGGGAGGGATTACGTCAACCGATGTTTGCATGAACGAACCATCTGTTGGGCCTTTGATATATTCAAAACCTATTGAGTCGCGCCGGGCTAATACCGATTTCATGTTAAACTGTGCTGTATCTGAATAATTTTGAGAGTACACGATGATGCCTAATTCTGTATCTTGTTTTTTTCGGTGCGCTGATTGCCTCAACCATAAAAAATTGTTTTTGTGGATTGCAACATGAAAACTTCCAGGAATAATCATATTAATATTAAACTCTTTTTGAATGGTTTGCGATACTTCTCTGTTTGGCGACATGTTCAAAAGGTTGAGGGTACGCTCAAATTGATTTTTTTGGAATAATTCTAATATTGCTTCAGCGTATTTTCCAACAGAAGTTATGAGCGAAGAGTCGCTGTTCGCTTTCATTGTAATAATTATCTGAGGTGTAGCCCATTTATTCCTTGTTATGTCAACCATAGGTTCGCTCACAGTTGAATCGGTTTTTAAAACCAATATTAAGCTGTGTGTGGCATACAAAGGATTGTTTTCAAACTTTTTAACAGATGCATTCAATATATCATAACGTGGTTCAGGCTGAGGCATGGCTTCCAAATATGCACCAAATACTGATCTTAAAGTATCGCCCACTGCCCCTTCCCATTGTTGTGGCGATTCCGTTATAATTAGTAATTCAGAAGTACCTCCTGTCGATTTAGCGCTGTTCGACAGCGGATTATCGCAAGAGGAAACAACCATTATGCTAACCACACATAACAACAGATTTAGTATTTTTTTCATTTTAATTATGATTTAATTCACACCAATAATAATTTTTTGTCCAACCTTTAAAGTAGCATCTGAATTTAAACTGTTCAAGCTTTTTAGCTCATCTACTGTGATTTTCGCAATTTTGTCGGCAATTTTATACAGAGTATCACCTTTTTTAACAATATAGTACCGGTAAGTTATCTCTTTCGATTCGGCGGCAGAAACTGATATTTGTATTTTCTGGCCAATTTTTATAGTTGTTTTATTGAGGTTGTTGGTTTGTTTAAGTTTTTGCACCGTGGTGTTGTAAGTTTTAGCGATACTGCCCAGGGTTTCACCTTTTTTTACTGTATGGTATTTAATGTTGGTAGTTGAAGCAGTGTCTTCTGATTTTTGGTTTTTTGGAGTACCTTTATCTTGATTTACAGTGTTTTCTACTACCACATCTTCCTTCTTTGTGGTTGTGTCTGCTTTTGGCTGAGTATTTTCTTTTATAGTGTTGCTAGCTTTTTTGTTGTCAACTTTCGCAACATTCTTTGGATTGTCGCCGGCAGGGAAAACGACCAATCTTTGTCCAACACGTAAATTATTCTTTTTTAACCCATTCCATTTTTTTAAGTCGTTTACGCGGCAGCGGTATTTTTTAGCAATACCACCCAGGGTTTCCCCCTTTCTGACAACGTGTACCGAACGTTCTGTGGCAGTTTTTATTTTTGCAAGTAGCTTTTCGCGTTCAATACCTTTGATTGTCTTATATTGATAAATGGCCTTCTCGTTGTTCATGAAATCGGCTATTTTTTCACGTGGTAGCCTGACAGTGTATTTTTTATCTGGTGTTGCAGGCACAATTCCCTCTTTGTAAGCAGGATTCAGAAACCTGACCTGATCGATAGGTATTCCTAAAAATTCGCTGATCTGGTCAAAAGCAAGTACATCGTTAACTTGCACTGTGTCTATTCCTCCATATAAAATACCTGGATGTAAAGGGTAGATGTTGTGTTCGGTTGAATAACTCATGATGTAGTTCACAGCGATAAAAGCTGGAACATAACCCCGGGTTTCACGTGGAAGATAAGGCCAAATGGCCCAATAGTTTTTAACGCCTCCGGCTCTTCTAATGGCTTTATTAACGTTGCCGGCACCCGAATTGTAAGCTGCCAGGGCAAGTGACCAACTTCCATACAATTCATACAAATCACGCAAATGCCTACAAGCTGCATCCGTTGCTTTGTATGGATCGCTTCTATCGTCAACCAATGAGTTGGCTTTCAATCCATATAGTTTTCCGGTGTTGTACATAAACTGCCAGAGTCCTCTTGCCCCTGCCCTGGAAACTGCCGTTGGATTCAAAGCCGACTCAACAACAGCCAAATATTTCAATTCTAACGGCATGTTATATTTATCCAGCATCTCTTCAAAAAGGGGGAAGTAAATTGCCGCAAGGCCTAATACCCTGCTTGTCAACGCTCTTTTTCTTACTCCATAAAGTTCAATGAAATCTCGAACATGTTGGTTATAAACCATTTCAAAAGGGGTTACCCTGTTCAAATCTTCAATTCGATTAGCTATAACCGAATCTGAAAAACGGGGTATCTGTTCAAGTGACGATGGGTAAAAGGATTGAAGTTCATCAGGTGGCAGAAGGTAATGATCCTGGAAAAACATGATGTTGGCTACGCTATCCAAAGCTCTTACAATCGGCATATCAGGTGTAAGATTTTGAACCATTAAACTTTTTGTTACTGATTGAAAAGCTGTAGTATCATCAAGCCCTAAAGTATCGGGTCCCAGCTGGATCTCTTGTTGTGCAAAACTAATCCATGGCAATGTTATAGAAGCCAGGATAAAAGAATATGATTTTAGTGATTTTAATTTCAATGTTTTATATCTTTACTGTGGTTTAGCTTCTAACAAAATGTGGCATTTCAATAGGCAGTTCGATGGACAATTCGGTCAACCCGCCAATTTTGCCCTCGGCGCCGAGCCAGGCCGATTGATGGATAAGTTTTTTAATCCCCATTTTTTCGATCGTGTAAATGTTTGATCCGCCTTCATTCAGAAGCTTTTGTATAACAGCAGCCGATTTTGGATTGTGACAATCATACAAACTTTTTCCCAACAGGTTCTCGCCATATTTCTTGAAAACCCGACGTGCTTTTTCATTCATATAAATAATTTTTGCATCAGCATCGCAGACTGTTACAGCTACAACGCTGCTATGGCTCCATTGAAAAGGGTTCTGTTCCATTTTAATAACATATTTAACTGCAAAACTAATCCTTTTCGATTGAGCAACCATTGCTTTTCAATCTACAAACGATCAGCTGAAGCCTATAACGCTGATTACTTTACATATATTTTCTACTTTTGTAAAAGCTATGGAATGCTATTGCTTTTACGAACTATAGCTGTATTTTACACCTAATTGTCTGTTTATGAATTATTTTACACGTTTCTATGTTTTGGTTGGTTTTTGTATTAGTTTTGCTGCAACAACTTTCGCTCAATCGGGCGTCCAACAGCAAAGTCCTTTAACTCACTGGATGACCCCTGAGGAGCTGCTTCGCAAAGATGAAATTGGAAGAGGCTTTGTACCAACACCTCCACCTGTAGCCCCTGTTATCAGCGTAGCTGAATTTATGCCTTCTGAAGGTGTTTTGGTGAGGTATCCGTTTGGAATCCCCATGTCGCTTATCAAAGAACTTTCATTCAGAACAAAGGTAACTACCATAGTTTTAAATAGTTCACAACAAAACACTGTAACCAATCAATATTCGAGCAATGGGGTGAATCTTGCCAATTGTGAATTCTTGTTGACTAGCAGCGATAGTTACTGGACACGCGATTACGGCCCCTGGTACATAATCGATTCGTCGTTTACCGTTGGAATCGTTGATTTTCCGTACAACAGGCCCAGGCCAAACGACGATGAAGTTGCCAAAGTGGTTGCTCAATATCTTGGTATTGAATGGTATGGTATGAATGTAATTCATACCGGTGGCAACTACATGAGCAACGGAGGCGGTCAGGCTTCGTCAACAGAGTTGGTGTATGAAGAAAACCCTTCCATTTCTACTACCACCGTTGCTCAACGAATGCACGACTATTTGGGTATCGATGAGTATCTGGTACGCCCTGACCCAAACAACACCTACATCGACCATATCGATTGCTGGGCTAAGTTTCTTGATGTTGATAAAATTCTGGTTCGTTCTGTTCCTCAATCTCATCCTCAGTATGCTGCTATTGAGCAGGCAGCAGCCTTCTGGCAGGGCCAGCTATCATCGTATGGCACTCCCTATCAGGTTTTCAGAGTCAATACACCCAACGATGAGCCTTATACCAACTCGTTGATTTTAAACAAGACCGTTTATTTACCCATCAAAGGCAATGCAAACGATCTGCCGGCTAAAGCGGTTTATCAGGTTGCCATGCCGGGTTACGAGATACTCACTTTTACTGCTTTAGCCTCCGCTCCATGGGAAGGAACCGATGCTTTGCATTGCCGCACCCACGAGATGGCCGATAGGGGTATGTTGCTTATCAGACACATGCCTATTCTTACCCAACGTCCCTGGGATGAAAATTACCAGCTGTCAGCCGACGTTGTGGCCCTTTCAAAGCAAGGATTTTACAACGATTCACTCCTGGTAAATTATCGTGTTAACACTGGCGACTGGATGCAGGTGCCTCTCACATTCGTAAACAACCACCTGTTTGAGGCTGTAATTCCACGCCAAGCTGAAGGCGATGTGGTTGAATATTATATACATGCTGCTGATAGTTCAGGTCGATCCGAAAACCACCCTTACATTGGTGCTCCCGATCCTCACAAATTCACCATTGGTCCTGCAGCTCATCCTCATATAGCGGTGAATACCATGGAGATTGACACCTTTGCTTATCCAGGAAATACAACCCTTGCTTCGATTTCGTTTACCAATACCGGCGCCGGAGAGTTGAATTACTCAATGACTGCCGATGCAAACAGCACCTGGATCGCGTTTCCGCAGCCCCAAGGGGTTGTGTTGTCAGGAAATACTTCCGAAGTTCCCGTTGAGCTTGCATCAGCCGGCTTGATCAATGGAGTTTATCATGGGTATATCTATATCGCAAGCAACGATGAGTTCAATCCTTTAGATTCGGTTGCCGTTACCTTTGGTGTTGGCGATCCTGCAGGTATTCTTTCTGCCGATAAAGAGAATACGCGTGTGTTTACTTCCCCCAATCCTTTCTCTGCCTCAATTAAAGTCAGCATTGAAACGGCTACAGCAGGCATTTCTGATCTGGCCTTGATCAATTCCAACGGTCAGCAGGTGTGGAGTATGCAACTTTATTTAGAATCAGGTATTAATGTAGTTAATTTGAATCAGGGATCTGTTGCTTCTCTTCCGGGAGGGGTTTATGTATTGATGGTCAAACATGGCTCATCGGTAGCTTACAAACGCATAGTCAAACTGAATTAGCATTTAGAATCTGTAAATTGAATATCTTTAGGCCGGATTAATCCGGCCTTTTTTATGAAACCTTTTGTCTTTCTTGCCTGTTATTTCTTTGCTGTTACACTAGCAGCCCAAGATAACTCTGTCGATTCGCGAATCGATCAAATGCGCTATTGGATGAAATTAGCCCAGGAAGGTAAGGTGCCTTACAACCTGTTAAATCCGGTCAGATCAGCGGTTTATCGTTCTGATATCGCTACTCCCTGGGGAGAACTGTCGCCCGACGTCAGAATGGGTGATAAAGGGGCTACCAGATCAGAAAATTCGATTACCATTCTGCCAGGTTCTTCCGATACTGTGCATTGTGGCAACAACCTTAGCGATTACCCGGTTACCTGGCTTTTTGGTACCGATGCCCTAAATTCGGGATCAGGAGGGCGCTTTTGGAATGGAGAAGTTGAAGGAGCCGGGGGCGATAACAATGGTGATCCAGCGGTGGATGCCGATTTGCATGGTAGAATTTTTTCGGGCAGAATTGCTCGTAACCGTGGTCAGGCTGTCGCCTGGAGCGACGATTATGGGAAAACATGGAATCAGGTTCAGGTGGCCTCTCCTTCTTTCTCGAGCGATATTTTCGATAAAAACCATTTGTGTGTTGATCGTTCATTATCAAGCCCTTTTTCGGAAAGGGTTTACGTTGCCTGGAGTTATTTTGGGTCGGGCCCTGACGATGGGCATGTTTTCTTTAGTTATTCACCCGACAGAGGTTTGTCATGGTCAGATCCACAAAAGATTAGTGGTGCCGTGAACGATGTTTATCTTCATCACGGAGTGAATTTGCATACTGGCCCTGATGGCGATGTATATGCTGTTTGGTCAGTTTACGATAATTGGCCCGGCGACGAATCGGCTCTGGTTTTCGCTCACTCTTCCGATGGCGGAGTTACCTTTAGCGAAGCTCGCAGGATTGGTGTTCCAATTCGTGGTAACAGACATACGCTTTCACCTAAAAATATGAGAATGAATGCTTTTCCGGTTATGAGCGTTGATTGCAGCCAAAGTCCCTATCGTGGAACAATCACGGTGGTTTGGAGCAATAAGGGTTTTCCGGGAAATAACTCAGGTGAAAACTCTGATATATATGCCATTCAGTCATCCAATCACGGAATCACCTGGTCCAGCCCGTTGCAAATCACCAACAACAATGCGCCTGAACCGCATACATCCTTTTTTCCTTGGCTTTGTTCTGACGATGAAACCGGTGATTTGTTTATGATTTATTACGATGATCGAAATACCGATACTCTTTCTTGTGAAACATGGGTTGCTTCCTCACTCGACGGAGGTGCAAGCTGGCTTGAGTTCCCCGTAAGCGACGTGGCTTTCACGCCACAGCCTATTCAAGGAATGGCAGCGTCTTATTTCGGCGACTACATTGGGATAACGGCTTCGCATCAAAGAGTTTATCCTGTATGGACCGACAACCGCGATGGTGTAGCAGCGTCGTGGTGTTCCCCTTTTTCGGTTCCTTCTGCTGGCGAAGCAGCCTCGTTAATGGTGAGGCGTTGGTGGTTTGATGATTCCGGAAATGGGTTCATCAATGCTGGTGATAGCGTTCAACTGAATCTGGTTTTAGTCAATAAGGGAACTATGGCCATCGATCTTCAAGAGTGTTCGGTGTTGTCTCTCTCTTCTTTTTGCTCTGTAGAAAATTTTCAATGGCCGGCAACAGTACTTTTTCCCGGCGATTCGGTAGTTGTTGCGCATGTTGCAACGGTTTTTGCTTCTCCTTTATCGCCCAATCTGACCGAGGCCTCTGTTCAATTGGTTTGTAATGAACAGGTTAATGTGCTTAGCAGTCGTTTTTATTTTCAATTGAGAGCTCCAGCCCTGAAATCAACAGGCTATGCTTTTGTTTCGGAGTCACTTCATTCAAATGGGGTTCCTGATGCGGGTGAAACTGTTGTTGTTAGCTTTGGTGTGGCCAATTGCGGCAGTTTTGATTTCAAAGGGGGAAGCGTTCTTTTCAACGACGCATCAGCGCAATTGTCGGTTTCGCCTACTTTGTTTCAGGATGTGAGGATAGAATCTGGCGATACCGCATTTTTCACGCTTACGATGCAATGGCCCGTTGCTGCTGATACGGGCGATCGGTTTTCAGTGGTGGCTGTTTGTGAGTCTGGTGTTTCCATTGATACGCTTCATTTCGTTTTTCGTACATCTGTTTTAAGGGAAGATTGGGAATCAGCTTCTTTAAGCCAGCTTCCCTGGAGTTTAACCCCTGATCAGCCATGGAGGATTGATTCAGCCCAGGTTTTTGAGGGACGTTTTTCATTGCGCTCAGCTTCACCTCCCGATCAGGGACGCTCGTTGATAAGTTTGAGTTATTATGTCGCCCGCCCCGATTCGATCACCTTCTGGTTGCGCACAAGCAGTGAGCAGAATTACGATGTACTAACATTCAGGATTGGCAATAACGATGTTGGCACCTGGTCGGGCCGGACCGAATGGACACGCTTTGCAGCCTTGGTAGATAGTGGATTTCAGACTTTTAGCTGGATATACAGCAAGGATCTCTTCAACGGTTTGTGGGACGATTGTGCATGGATTGATGATATCTGCTTTCCAGCTTTGGCGCCCGCAATTGTTCAACTATCCGATACGGCTATTTGCCGCTCCGATACTGCTGTTGTGCTAAAGGCATCGGGGAACTTTTACAACCGGCTGCGTTGGAAAACTGAAGGCGATGGCTTTTTCAGGTTCCTTGAAAAAGACAAAGTAATCTATTTCCTTGGTAATGACGATTTAGAACACGATTCTGTTGTAATTTCTTCAACAGCTCTGGGCAATCTCAACCTGCCAGAAGATTCTATGGTGTTGTTTGTTCAGAGTTTTCCACAGCCACCTGTAGCAACGGTCAACCCTGGTGTTTTTTGCAGTGGGGCAACTGCGTTTTTAGAGCTTACAGCTCCTCCCCTCCCCTTTCATGAGTGTTACTGGTACATGAACAGCCATCCTGAGGCCATTTTAAATGATTTCAGGGGTTTTGTTTCCGCTCCTGATACCAGTGTGGCCCTAGCGGTTGAAATGTCAAATATGTGCGGGTTTTCTAACCGCACTGTCCTCCCGGTTTTGGTTCATCAAAATCCCGAAATAAAGATTCTGGCCAGCGATACCATTCTTTATCCCGGACAGGTAATAAAACTCTGGATTGAGCCGCTGGTTGCTGCTATTTGGAGCACAGGCGACACTGTTTTTGAAGTTGAAATTGACCAGCACCTCGTGTCGGGTCAGGGATCCTATTTCAGTGTTGCTGCAACCGATTCTTTGGGTTGTTTGGGCGTTGATTCTGTTTTTGTACAGCAGGGAAGCGGTTATGCCACTTCATTTGAACAGTTAAGAATATGGCAACACGGTGGCCTTAATTCGATTAGCGTTGAGTGCACAGGGTGTTCGCTTACAAATGGTTTGTTCCAAATTTTTGACAGTCGGGGGCAGTTGGTTTATCTTCACAAATACTTAAGTGTTCACGATAATCTGTTATACATTCGGTTGCCACTTCTTTCCAGTGGTCTTTACATTGTTCGTCTCGTTGACGAGGGTGGAATTATGCCGGTTGGGAAATTTTTCCAATGATGTTGGTCAGCGCCGTTTAGCAACTCGACAATCCCATTTCGTTTTTAATCATTTGGATAAACTCGTTGATTTGTTGCAATCTGACTTGGATTTCATGAAGATCCTCCTCAGTAAGATCTGGTTTGGCAAACGATTTCATCACCTCCTGTCTCATCTGCTCCGATTTGCGCAGTTTGAGTTTCAACAAAACTTCCTTTACCAATTGGTTTAATTTATCGCCTTCGCGTGGCGTGGGCATACCTTTATCTGTCTCCCACCGAGGGCTGATTTCGTAAAAATCGGCCACCAGGGTTGTAGATTTCTTTCTTATATCATCATCGGGGTGATTGATAAAATACTTAATCGAAGGGAAAGTGCTGTTGGAGTGTCCAGAGTGCATTTCATCAAACATTTTTTGGTGAACAGGCAAATCGAACAAGTATTCTTCGTTCAGCAGATCGTTAATGATGAAATCGGCAACGCCATAATTTTCTCTAACAATTTCGTTATTTGGTGCTGTGTATTTGATTTCAAATGTTTTATCGTGGTATTGCAGCAAGACTCTGAGCAGTTCCTCTTCTTGCAGTGCCAGTCGGTTAATTTCGGGATGTTTCTCTTCCTGATGCTGTTTGGTAGTTTTAATTTGCTCAAGATCCTTTGCCAGGTTTTCGTCGTTTTTGTGAGCTTTTTTTCTCAAAAGCCTCCCAAGTTCCCAAGTAAGAGTTTGTTCGTCAACATCCATGATTCGGCTGCACTCTTTAAGATATTCACTTCGCAAGAGCGCGTTAGGAGTTAGAGCTATCGATTCCAGCATTTCGGCAGTGAGGGCAGCCCTTTTCACAGGATCACCGGCTGCTTCATCCAAGAGCAATTTGGCTTTAAAGAGAATGAAATCGCGCGCGTTTTCTTTGATAAAACGTGCTACTTCGTCGGGATGTTTTTTTCTTGCAAAAGAATCGGGATCTTCGCCATCAGGAAACAGGACGATTTTTACCGTCATATCGGCCGACAGAATCATATCAATTCCTCTGAATGAGGCTTTTATTCCTGCGGCATCGCCATCATAAAGTATGGTTATATGAGAGGTATATCGCCTGATGATTCTAATTTGCTCGGTAGTAAGGGATGTGCCCGATGAAGCCACCACATTTTGAATACCAGCCTGATGCAACGATATTACATCGGTATAGCCCTCCACCAAACAACAATTATCCTTATCGGCAATGGCTTTTCGTGCCTGGTAAATACCGTACAGAACATGGCTCTTATGGTATATTTCCGACTCTGGGCTGTTCAGGTATTTTGCGATGGTTTTATCAGATCCCAGAATTCTGGCACCAAATCCAATTACCCTTCCCGAAACGTTGTGAATTGGAAAAATTACCCTTCCTCTGAACCTATCGGCACGATAGTTTTCTTTTACGATTGACAATCCGGTTTTCTCCAGATATTCAAGCTTGTATCCCTGGGCTTGTGCGTAGGTTGTAAAGGCATCTCTTTTTTCTGGTGAGTAGCCCAATGCAAATTTCTTAACAGTATCAACACGGAATTCCCGCTCGGTGAAATAGCTTAAGCCAATGGCGCGCCCGGTTTCTGTTTCGTGAAGCTGATTTTGAAACCATTCCGCTGCAAAGGCTGTCACGGCCATCAAACTTTCCCGTTCATCAATCTGCATCTGCTGTTCGGGCGATGGCCGTTCTTCTTCAACTTCAATCTTATACTTGGAGGCTACATACTTAATGGCTTCCGGGTAGGATAGGTGTTCGTGTTGCATCACGAATTTGAATACATTTCCTGAAGCACCACAGCCAAAGCACTTAAAGATTCCCTTACCCGGGGAAACAGCGAACGAGGGGGTTTTTTCGTTGTGAAACGGACAATTGCCTATGTAGTTACCGCCTCTTTTTTTTAAGGTCATGAAATCGCCTATCACCTCTTCGATGCGGGCTACTTCCAACACTTTATCTATCGTTTCTGGTCTGATCATTCACGTTTCAATGTTTTGCGAAAGTAAAAAAAAACAGGGCAACTCCGCGGATGGAGTTGCCCTGTTTAGGCGTAGTTTATTGTTTCTAGTAGAACAACACGCGGTTGTCTTCTATTTTTGTTTCTTTTTCGAGTATGCGGAAAAGGTTGTTGGCTACTCTCGAATTGAAAGTGCCCTCAAGCTGTTTCTTCTCCACGCTCAGGTTATCGCGTGCCGGGGCATCGGTAAACTGATCAACCACAACAACCATTGCAAAGTTGGTTCCTTTGATCGGTTTGCTGATTTCGCGGGCGTTCATCGAAAAAATGGTTCCTAGCAGTGCTGGTTCGCGACCGATCATGGGGATGTTGAACGACATGAAGTTGATATCACGGATGGTATCCACCTTTGCCTGAAGACCGGCAGCTAGTTCATCAATGGTTTTAGCGTTTATTTTACCCATTTTCTCTGCCAGAGCCTCAATTTTCTTTTCCTTTAATACAGTAGGCTGAATCATCTCTTTCACTTGTTCGAACGGGGCTATTCCTTTTGAACGAGTGTTCTTCACAACGGCTACCACGAAACTGCCGTCAACATCTTTCACTTCTGATACCATGCCCACAGTTGTTTCGGGATTGAAAGCCCACCTGATAATTTCGCGCGGTGATTTCAGTCCGGGGATTTGCTGATCCATGGGGTTGATGTATTCTTTGGTGCGCTTGTTCAATCCCTGATCGGTAACTGCTTTGTCAAACGATGCCTGATCGTGGTTTTGACCAGCAAAGGCTGATGCCTTGGCATATACCTGCTGGATGGTTGCATTGCTGGGAGCGATCTCTCTGTTAAGAACAGCAACGCGTACCTTTTCTATGGATTTGGTTTTTCCGGTGATGTTGATCACGTGAAAACCAAAGGGTGTTTCAACTTTTACAACCGATCCGACAGGATTGTCGAGTACGGCTTTGTTGAATTGAGGAACCATCTGTCCGTCGGCAAACCAACCCAAATCTCCGCTGTTCTTAGCTGCGGAAGGATCGTTTGAGAAACGGGCAGCCAGGGTAGCGAAATCCTTCTGGTTTTTTTTCGTAGCTGCCAGCAGGCTATCGGCAAGTTTAACAGCCTCTACTCTGCTCCTTTTAACGGTTTCAGCGGCACCATAAGCACCCTTGAAGGCGATTAAAATATGGCTGGCTTTCAGCGAATCAGGACGTGATTGCTTGTCAACCAGGCGGGCAATGTGGTAAATGTCGTTATCAACCCAAGGGCCGGCCATAGTGCCAGGTTCGGAGGCAAACATCAGGCTGTCAATCTGAACCGGAAGTGTTCCTTTCTTTAAGAAGGTACTGTCGTAGGGTTTATCAGAATTGAAATTGATGAAAGCTGACAGATCGTTGGTGGTTGACATCTCCTGGTAAAGTTTGTCCATCTCTTTAGCCATGGCAACGCGGTCTTCCTGCGATGGTGTTACCTCGAAAACCACGTAATCGATATCGCGCGATTCGGTCTGATCGTAGAGGTTGATATTTTTATCGTAGTATGCTTTCAGATCAGCATCAGTCACTTTAACGGCACTGTCGCCAATCATCGAGAAACTCTGCGATACCATCCTGAATTGAGCCTTGATGTTTTTCATCTGGTAATCTTTGTTAACCAGTGCTTTAGGCATGTAGTAGCCTTTGCCAATCAAGTTGTTGTATTTTTGGTTCAGACGGTCGGCTTTGATCATTACGATAAGATTTTCCATCTGTTTCTGAACCGATGCTTCGCGTTGGTCTATAGTTTGAAGGAAGTTAACCAACAAATTGTGGTCAAACTGGTTGGTTTCAGGATTCGTGAAGTTTTGAATGATGAAACGGTGAGGATTGGGACCCTGAATCAGATCAGTGATCTCTTCTTCTGAAATGGTCAGCCCCAGAGTTTCGTATTGCTTTTGCATGATCACCTCGTTGACCAATTGGTTCCAGGTGTTTTGTCTAACGGTGAACACCTCTTCTGCAGTCAGATTATCCTTCCCCATCCCTTGCTTGGTAAGCTCGGTGTTGGTTTCTACTTTTTGTTCGAATTCTTTGTAGGTAATCTCTTCTCCATCAATGTTCCCGACATTGGTTTGGTTTCGCCAGGATTTCAGGCCAATGTCGCCAATAACGAAGGCTCCGATAGCCACGCCAACCAGCGTAACAACCAATCCTGAATGCTTGCGGATGTTTCCTAATATTGCCATTTTAACTTAAAATTTTAAACAGGCTGCAAATGTACACAGTTTGTTATGGTTAAAAAAATTTTTTTATGCGCGGATGCTGGTAGTTCTTTGCTTTTTGCTCTTTCAAAAGGTAAGTTTGTTGTTCTTGTTTTTATCTTTTTCATTCATCGATCGTCTTCAACCAACAATTCACCGCTAATTTGTTTTAGAGTTCGTTTGTTGAGGTTCTCTTCTGCTTCGAGTCCTTTGCCAAAAATCACTTTATCGGGTCCTTTTATCTTTACGTAAGCATCGGTGTAAATCATTTTTTTTCCTTGATCCCAGAACAACTTTTCGGTATTGAGCTGCTCCTTTTTCTCAAGATTTATGATTACAACATCACTTCGTACCTCCAACAGCTTTTGTCGTGATAAACTTTTGCCATAGCCAGCTCTCAGGGTCGATGTAATCCGTCTTTCCTGGTCGTAGAATCTGGCGTTGAGTCCGATGGGAAATTCAACAGCAGGTTCTTTCCCTTCAATGTTTTCTAGCAAGCGGCTGGTTAGTATGGTGCTAACTTTGCTTGAGTCGCTGTAGATCATCGTAACATTTCGGGCTGTTTCTCCAGGAATGGTATCAGTAAGGTTAAAGGCCTGGATTGTTCTGATGTCGTTTTTACACGAAACAAGCATCGCCAGCCCTATAAGACTGACGATGCCTTGAAATGCCATTAAATTCGTATTTTTCACTTGAACGAAACTGTTATCGGGCAGCTCTGATGGTTGTGTTTTCCTGAATCCAGCACTCAACGCGGTAGGGATCTCCCACTTTTTTCCCGTGGAAGAAAATAGTTTCCTGCGATGGAAATGCAGCAGATGTGGCACCTATCCGTTTATCGGCAGCTTCCGAAATCGACGAATCTAAACGTTTAGCCTGAATGTATTTGTCCACAGCAGCCCAATAACCGGCTTTTTTACCCAGCTCGTCTTCACCACAATCTTTTGAACTTGCAGCATAAGCATCGCCGATGATGAGTAAGGGGTTTCCATCAGTAGGTTTGAGTTCCAATGCTTTCTGTGCATAAGAGCGGCAAGATGTATAATTGTGGAGGCTTAAGTAAACAGTAGCAAGCAAATAGGCAGAAGTTGCCTTGCGATCGTTATCGGTTTGCAGTTCAAATGCATCTTTAAGATAAGGAACAGCGTCGGCATATTTTTCATCCTTCAAAAGGAGCCTGGCCATCATGTAAGCTGAATTGGCATCAGGTTGCACTTTGTGCAGGTTTTGTGTAGCCTGGAAGAAAAGTTGTGTATCGGTGCATTTTTTCTTATCCAGAATTTTGGTGATCTTCTGAAGCAAGGCCAAATCTTCGGGATTTGCGGCGAATTTGGCTTCGTAAATACGCACAAGATCTTCGCATTTTGCATAAGGCTCGAAGGTCAGCTCTACGTTGTTGCGGATGTTCTCCCAGTTAACACGCATTTTTTCGTCCTGAGCGTTAGCTGCAATGTTGGCATCAATAATCTCGCTCATCTGGTCATATACATCCACAATGGTAGTGCTTTCGGCTTTTCCCTCTTTCACGCGGTTAACAACAGATCTGAAGTAATAAACAATAACATCGCCTGGCGAGTCTTTGCCTTCAAGCTCGATGCTTCTTTTTAGTATTTCGTAAATCTGCTCGTTGGCTTCAGGTTTTACTTCGTAAAGCATAACTCCTTTGCGTCCTAAAATGGTTCCTTCTTGCGGAAGACGGGTTTTGTAATGCAGTGGGAAATATTTCATACGACCATCAAATACCATCATAAGGGTATCGATATAGGCATCTTTCCTTTTGGCATCTTTTTCGTTACGAAGTTTATACTCCATAATTTTCAAGCCGTCGATGTAGGTATTTTCACGTGCCTTGGGGCAGTTTTTAAATACCCAGCGCCACGAAGGGAGAGCATCTTTGTAGTTCTGTTGTTTGTAGAACTCTTTGTAAAGCGAGAGGTTGGTGATGCATTGTACGCTGTCGGTGCCGTACTTGGGGCCTTTGTCGATAGTTCCCTGGTTTTGTGCAACAGCCGAAAGTGAAACTGTGGCTGTCAGCCCGATTGCCAAAACAAGGGATTTGATACTTGTATTCATCTTTATATTCTGTAATGAGATTAATTAGTTTCTTCTAACAAAGTTAATACCATTCATACAATGGCATTAATCATATTTAGGTATAACGAACCAACGTTCCATAATTGATATACCCAGGGTAAACCTTATGAAATTATCTTTGATGAGGTTTTTATCGGTTGTTCCGCGACTCCCGATCTCTGCGCCTAAGTTGATGGTGGTAGCCAGCCTGCGTAAGGGTAAACCAAATCCAATACTTACTGCGTATTCGTCAATGCCTTGTTGGTTGATGGTAAGGTACGACTGGTTGTAGCGTATCCCCGCACGGTACCTTATCTTTTTCCAGTACCCGGCTATGCTGCGGTTATCGGGAACAAATTCAATACCTGCGGCAACTCTGAACGAATTGCGTAAAGAATCTGTTTTTCCGAAATACCTGTATTCGCTCCAGTTTGAATAGCTACCCTCTGCACTGATTATGAATTTCTCTGGTTTTTCGTATGAGAATCCAAAACCAAGACTCATAGGAAGTTTTACTTTTCCTTTCTGATCAGGAACATAGCTTACTGTATCTTTAGAATATTCAGAACCATTGTCAATTCCCCCAAATAAAGTTTCTTTCAATTCTTCGGTGGTGGCACTCAGTTCCCTGCCGTGGCTGTAAGTAGCCCCAAGGGTTAGCTTAGCTCCATTTTTTAGTGTTGGATGGTATTGTACACCAGCAGTAAAGTTTAAATCGCCGATGGTAGTTGTGTTGGTCGCGCGGGTGTTTAGAACATAAAGCGAATCGGGGAAATTAAGCATTCTAATTCTTTCCAACTTGCCGGATACATAGAGTAAATTGAAACCTAATGAAAAGTTATTGCTGATTTTTAATCCATTACCCAGGTAATACTGGTTTAATCCGCCGTCTCCCTGGTAAATCCGCAAAGCATGACCCATTACAGGATCTGTTTCAAGGTTTTTGATCTTATAGCCAATGGAACTGAAAGGCATCATCCCAATACTAACTCTGTACCAATTAGTTACTGGAAAACCCATGTACAGGTGCGACAACCCGGCATTAGAGGCTTCCTGAGTAGCTGTGGATGTTTTGAGTGTGGAAAAATTTCCATACATACCCCCTTCAAAAACAAACGATAAACTGTCGAATGAAGTATAAGATGCTGGATTGTTAGGAGTTATGTTATACGGACTTCTTACAGCTATTCCCACTCCTCCCATTGCTGCAGTTCGCGAATTGGTAATCTGGGTAAGATCGCCAACACCAAAGGTTGAATACGGACTTGATGGTCCTGTTTGTCCAAATCCGAGCATCGAACAGCTAATCAGAATAATACTGCCTGAAAGGCGGAGTTTACGGTAGATTTTCATTAAATCCTATAATTATGTTAAGGCCCTCCAGGACCAAATTAGGGAGTGCAAAGATGCTATTTTTAAGTCTTTTATCAAAATTCATTAAATCACCCCCCGTGATAACCACCACCAAGTTGTCCCAATTTTTTCGGTAACGATCAATGGTTCCGTCAATTTCGGCTGCCATTCCGTTGATTACCCCGTTTAAGATCGATTCTTCTGTGGTTTTTCCAGGGAGAAAGTCAATTTCTTTGTAATTGATCAACGGCAGACGTCCGGTAAAAGTGTGCAATGCCTTAAATCTCATATTCAATCCTGGACTTATGCCTCCTCCCTCATATATTTTTCCCTCTCTGATAAACTCGTGCGTAAGACAACTTCCTGCTTGAAAAACAAGGATGTTTTTTGTTTGATACCTGTGTGCTGCGGCAATTGCGACCGCAATTCTATCGCTTCCAAGTGTTTCTGGTGTTTTGTAGTCTATTAGTATCGGCAGCCGAATACCGGGGCGCATCCAGAACACCTTTCCAAGGTTATGCAAAAGAGGTTCCCAATCAAACTGAGTACCCGCTACTGAGCTTATGATTGTATTAACTTTCTGGCCAGATGGTATTCTTTCGGCAATTACCTTCGAAAGAATCGCTGTATTAATAGTGTCACAGTTCTGGAAATGAACCAATTTAAGGCCATCGAAGAGACCGATTTTGGCTCTGGAGTTTCCTATGTCGATTGTTATATTCATTCCTTTAATGCTTAAAGGTGCAAAGATAACCTGCAATATTTCAATAAGTTTTAAAAAATTGTACTTTTTTTTTGGAAAATACAGAGCAATATCCGTATCTTTGCAAACGCAAAACCAACGGTGTTGTAGCTCAGTTGGTAGAGCAACGGACTGAAAATCCGTGTGTCACTGGTTCAATTCCAGTCAACACCACAAACCGGCTTCCAGCCGGTTTTTTTTATGCCTTAAGGTAACCTGTTTAAGAATTTACTTATACCTTCGAGGTTGGTAATGAAGTCGGCTCCAGCCTGTTGTATCGCTGTCTCTGGCATGGTAGCAATATGAGCTGTGCTCGGATCTTGAACTATGAGGTACCCCCCCATTTTTCGTAACATGGACGCTCCATAAGCTCCATCGGAATTGGCACCGGTAAGGATGATTCCCAGCAGATTTCGGTTAAAAGCTCGTGCAGCGGTTTCAAATAAAACATCAATGCTCGGGCGGGCATAGCTAACCTTCTCATCCACAGTTAATGCTATTGTGAAGTCCTCTTCTATAAGCAGATGGTAGTTTGGGGGAGCCAAATAAGCGTGAAATGGTTCTATAACTGTTTTATCAAGAGCTTCTTTTACAGTAACGCTCGATATTCTGTTTAGATGCTGAACCAGGTAGCTATCAGACGAAGGGCTGATATGCTGAACAACCAGAATAGGAATTGAAAAGCCTGGTCGAAGTGCTTTAAAAAGCTTGGTAAGTGCTTCTACTCCTCCGGCTGAGGTTCCTATTACTATCGCCTTTGGTTTAAGATGTATTGGAATTTCAGGGATTATCATTCGATGTGCTTGGTCGTCTGTATTCTTTTCTGTATATTTTCTCATGAGTATCAATCACACTGAAATATTCAAAGTGCGCAGAGTATTGAAGGTTTTCTTTTGAACCCAAACACAGTATCCCTCCAGGAGTCAGACTGTCAAGAAATAGCTTAATCACCTTGTCTTGCAATTCTCTGTTGAAATAAATCAACACGTTGCGACAAACAATAAGGTTAACTTCAGCAAAAACACTGTCGGTTACCAAATTGTGATCTGCAAAAACGATGTTCTTTTTCAACGAGCCATCAATAATTACTGAATTGTAATTGGCGTCATAGTAGTCAGAGAACGATTCCTTTCCTCCTGCTTTTTGGTAATTGGTTGTGTAATCTTTGATCAGATCGATGGGGTATATCCCTTCTTTAGCAGTTTTTAAAACCTTATGATTGAAATCTGTAGCGTAAATTTGAGTTCTATTCAGAATGTTTTCTTCCTTAAAAAGAATAGCCATCGAATAAACCTCCTCACCTGTTGAGCATCCTGCGTGCCAGGTTTTAATAAACGGATACGTTTTGAGTATGGGTACTACCTCTTTTCGCACCGATGCATAAAAACTCGGATCACGAAACATTTCTGTGACGTTGATGCTTAGATCCAACAGTATTTGCTGAACAAACCCCGAATCGTATAGGATTTTATGTTGCATTTGGCTAATACCCGAAAAATTTCCCAGGTTCATCCGGTGTAGCAAACGGCGTTTGATATGAGCTTGTGAATAGTTGCGAAAGTCATAGCCATAGCGTTGGAAAAGAGCTTCCAGAAATAACTTTATCTCGATGTTTTGTATTTCATTGATTTCTTCGTGTGTCATAAGGTTGTTATTTTAGATGATCCATCAGGGCTTCAATGAGATTTTCCGGTTTAAAGGGTTTGGGTACAAAACCGTCCATACCGGCTGCTTTGTACAATTCCTGATCTGATGACATAGCATTGGCTGTCATCGCGATAATTCGCACAGGTTTGTTTGTTCCGGAATCACGCTCTGAATTTCTGATGGCTTTTGTTGTTTCAATCCCGTCCATCTCTGGCATTTGTATATCCATCAAAATGATATCGTAACGGTTGGAATTGTAGTATTTAATAGCTTCCACTCCATTTGATGCTATATCGAAGTGGCATCCCAGTTTTTTTAGGGTAAGCGCGGCTACTTTCTGATTAATAAGGTTGTCCTCCGCCAACAGAATTCTGAATTCCGCAAGGTTTAAATTGCTTGAATTTGACAACGACAGCGAATTCTTTTGGCTGTTGAACTGTTGCTCATGTCCTTTAATTAATTGAAGGATCACATAGAAGTTGCTGCCTTTTTTGGGTTCACTTTTAACCCCTACAGAGCCTCCCATTAATTCACTCAGATTTTTGGTAATGGCCAAGCCCAATCCTGTACCTCCGAATTTTCTTGTTGTACTTGGATCTACTTGTGAAAAGACTTTGAATAATTGCCCCAGTTTGTCGGCTTCGATACCTATTCCTGTATCCTTTACATTGAACTTGAGTTTAATAGCATTTTGCTCCTCGCTCAACACCCTGCCTTCAATGGTGATTGTGCCCGAAGAGGTAAATTTTACAGCATTGCCTATCAGGTTGTTAAAAATCTGTCGAATTCTTATTTGATCCCCAATAAGATAGCGGGGAACATTGATTGATAGTTGTTTCGATATAGCAACAGGTTTTCCTTCCAGGCGGGTTTCAAATATCCTTATCATTTCATCAAGTAGTTGATGAAGATCAAATTGTGCTTGTTCTAGCTCGAGTTGCCCCGATTCGATTTTTGAAAAGTCGAGAATATCGTTGATAATCGCCAGAAGATAGTCGCCTGAAGTGTTGATGATGTCAACCAGATCTTTTTGCTCTTCGTTTAGTGGGGTTTTTTTCAGATGGTTGGTCATGCCGATAATCCCATTGAGCGGGGTTCTGATTTCATGGCTCATGTTTGCCAGAAACATCGACTTGGAGTTGGTTGCAGCTTCGGCCTTCTCTTTTTCCAGTTGAAATTGCCTGTTGGCCTGCTCAAGCTCTTCGGTGCGTTGCTTAACAAGCTCCTCTAAATGAACTCTGTGTTTGTAGAGCTCCAGGAAAACTTTCACTTTCCCTTTCAATATTTCTGGTAATATGGGTTTCACGATGAAGTCAACAGCTCCTGCTTCTATCCCTTTTACAACATGAAATTCTTCTTTATAAATTGCTGATACATATATAATAGGCAGATTTCGGGTTCGTTTTACCTGGCGCATGAGCTTCACGGTTTCATAACCATCCATGTCGGGCATCTGAATGTCAATGATTGCCAATGCAAAATCATGCTCCAGGCTGAGTGCCAGAGCCTCATTACCCGATAAGGCTTTCACAAACTCTGCTTCAAAATCACCAAGAATGGCTTCCAGGGTGATGAGGTTTTGCTCTTTATCGTCAACTATAAGGATTCTGGGCTTACTATTCATAACCATTCATATTACGTTACTTATACAACCAAACACGCAAAAGAGATAGTAGTTTGGTGGTATCAACAGGTTTTACCAAATAATCGTTGGCTCCTGCAGCTATGCATTTTTCCCTGTCATCTTTCATTGCTTTGGCAGTGAGCGCAATCACGGGTAGTTTTTTCAAATTGACATCGTTTCTGATGTGTCTCATAGCCTCATAGCCATCCATTTCAGGCATCATAATGTCCATCAATACCAGATCGATGGCTGGCTCTTTTTTCAGTTTATCAAGGCCGTCTTGTCCGTTTTTCCCAGCCATCACAATCATTCCATGATCTTCAAGCACACTGCTAAGGGCAAACACATTGCGCATATCGTCGTCAACTATCAGGATTTTTTTCCCTTTTAAAACAGCTTCTCTCTTTGTAAGGGGTTCGGTTTCCTTCCATGTTTGTAAATCTACCTTTTTACCTGATAGCTGATGCAGAAACAATGAAGTTTCAGCTAGCAGACGTTCTGGCGATCTGACTCCTTTGATAATAATGCTATCTGCATAGCGTTTGAGTTGTTCTTCTTCGGTTCTGCTAAGGTCTTTCCCTGTATAAATAATAACCGGGATTTGCCTGAGGTTTTCGTTTGTTCTGATTTTTTCAAGCAATTCGAAACCCGACATGGTTTTAAGACCCAGATCGAGAATGATGCAATCAACAGTGGTGGTTACCAGATATTCCAAGGCCTCTTTTCCATCAGCAACTTCATTAATTTCAATGCCGTCGTCGCTGGTAAGTTCCCTGATGCTGCGCCGCATCGCTTCATCGTCTTCAACTATGAGAAGGCGCTTTACTTTGCGAGCAATGATCTCCTCGATTCTTTTAAACGATTGGCTTAGCTTTTCCAGACTAACTGGTTTTGCCAGAAACCCGATGGCTCCCAGTTTCATAGCATCAAGTTCGTTGTCGCTCGCACTCATAAAGTGAACAGGTATCGACTGAGTCTGAGGGTTTTCTTTAAGTCGTTTCATAACCTCGTATCCGTCAATCCCAGGAAGACCAATGTCGAGAATGATAGCATCTGGTTTGTAGAAATCGGCATAATGAAGACCTGTCTCTCCATCTGCTGCTACTCTGCAGTGAAAGCCTTTTTCTGTTGCCAGAGTGCTAAGTACCGTGGAAAAGTTAAGATCATCCTCGATTACTAGCAAGGACTTTTGTTTGGGAATTTGATTGTCAGTAGCTTTTATTTCTGTTTCCGGAGAAGTTTTGGAATGACCGGGGTTCAATTTTTCTGGTTGGTTGTTTTGAGGAGTGGACGATACGGGATCAATTTCAGTATTTCGAGCGGTCTCCTCTATCTTCTTCTCTAAAATCAGATAGAAGCAGCTTCCTTTGCCTGGTTCACTTTGTAATTGTATTTCGCCTCCAATGATGTCGGCGAAGCTGCGTGAAATGGTCAGTCCCAGACCAGTACCACCATATTTGCGGCTTGTTGTTCCGTCAACCTGCTGGAATGCTTCAAAAATCAGTTTTTGTTTTTCTGTTGCAATACCTATACCGGTATCTTCAACTTTAAAGCAGTAGAGCTGTTTTCCCTGGAGTTCTTTCCTTGTAGGTTTGACATGGGGTGGAAGTTTATCAAAAGCGCAAACAACGCTTCCTTTATCTGTGAATTTTATAGCATTGCTCAACAGGTTTTTGAGTATTTGCCCAAGTCGCTTGGAGTCTGAGTCGATGTGAAGTGGTGCCTCCGGGTTTTGAATGAAATTGAGATCAATCTCTTTCTTTTTTGCCAGTGGTCCGAAAACCGATTGGAGGGAGTTGAAGAAATCAGCTATTTCTATGGATTCAACAATTAAATCAATTTTTCCTGATTCAACTTTTGACAAATCAAGGATATCGTTGATTAGCGATAGAAGATCTGCTCCTGAACTGTTGATTGTACGAGCAAATTCTATCTGTTTTTGTGTTAGTGTATTGCCTTTGTTTTCTGTCAGAAGTTGCGAAAGAACTAAAATTGAATTGAGGGGTGTTCGCAGTTCGTGCGACATGTTAGCCAGAAACTCCGACTTGTATTTTGATGCAATTTCGAGGTCTCTTGCCTTGCGTGTAACCTCTTCTTGCATAAGTTGTAATTCGTTGTTTTTTTTACTGATGGTGTCTCTCTCTTTTTCTAAAACACGCGTTTTTTCTTCAAGTTCCTCGTTGGTAACGCGTAGTTCTTCTTGTTGGGCCTGCAAGGTTTCTTCCGATGCTTTCAGCGCTTGAGTTTGTGTTTCAAGTTCTTCGTTGCTCTGACGCAGTTCTTCTTGTTGCACTTGCAGTTTTTCGGCCTGATTTTGTGTTTGTTCGAGCAGCTTCTCGATCCTATAACGAGATTGAGCCGAGAAGATGGTTGATGAAAGAATAACCGATGTTTGCGTTGCAAACTCTTTTTCCTCGAGGCTGAATTTATCCATCGCGGCCAAAACTACCACTCCAACCACCTCTTTGTTGAAAATCAATGGGCAGATCAGCATATGGTTGGGAATTTCCTGGTATAGACCGCTGTTGAGTATGGGGGCATTATCTCTGATTCCTGAAAATTCGATCATTTTTCGCTCAACTACCGATTGGCCAATAAGCCCTTCTCCTGATTTGATTTTTGAAAAATCACCAAACCGGGGCGAATATGCAAAACTCGACGAAAGGTGTAGCATATCATCCTGCATCAGATAGATCATTCCCATCTGCATTTTCAGATGATCAGCATAATAGGAAATGGTGAGCGAAGTTATTTCCTGCAACGTTCTGTCGCCCCTGAGAAGGTCGTTCAGCCCGGCAATACCGTTTTTCAACCACGTGTCGCGTTTAATGGCCTCCGATGATGATTTAAGAGCTTCGGTCATTTCGTTGAGCGATAGGCTTAGTTCATCCTTTTCAGATCTCGGTGTTAGCAGCCTGCTGTAATTTCCTGAAGCAATTTGCCTTGCATGAGTTGTGATGCCTCGTAATACCTCAAGAGTACCGTTGATTGCCTGAGCTAACCTTCCAATTTCGTCTTTGGATTGAATGTCGATTTCCTGACTTAAATCACCTTTTGCCAACTCTTCGAAATTTGACATGATGGATCGCAACGGACGGCTGATTGTTGCTGAAATAAACAGACTTACCAGCAGGGTTATGAGTCCCATAATGAAAACAATAACAACGATGCCTATATAGAGCAGGTGTTCAACATAAACATTGATGGCGTTGATAGATTCCGCGAAACTTTTCTCATAACCTGTAACAACCGCTATGGCGTTGTTGAGTTGTTGTAAATTGTTTTGGTTCTGATCTTGCAGCAGGCGATTCATCGCGGCCTTTACCTGCAACTGACCTTCATAGACTTGATGTGCCGTTCGTGCGGCATCGTGGAGCTCTTGGTTGTCAATGCTTAGTAGAAATATGATGCGGTCGGCAGTCAATTCTACCATCGGGTAGTCGTCGTTAAATGCTTCGGCAAATGATTCATGCAGCGACTGCACAAAAGCTTTATGGCTCACTTGATAGGGTTTGGTGTTTACGTTGCTGAATGCTTTTGCCAGGTTTTCAGCATACTCCATTTTCGCCCGTGAATTGATTAGATCAAGGGTATCGTGGGTTATGAGGTACTTGTAAAAGTCGCGAACTGACGCGTGAAAATTCACATTATGAATGCGGTGTCCCTTCAGAATAATTGCTACTACATTGCTTGTTCTCACGAAGTAATTTGCCATATAGCCTATAGTGAGAATGCTTACGATGCTGATGAAGGAAATTAAATAAAGTTTATGCCTGATTCTAAGGTTTTTAATAGGATTGTTCATAATGCTTATTTTTTTATCAGATCATCAATGGCTTTATATAGATCATTCATCTTGAATGGTTTGGTTATATGTGCATCCATTCCGCACTCGAGTGATTTCTCCATATCGCCTTTCATGGCATGAGCAGTCATGGCAATAATGGGAATATGCTGTCCTGTGGCTTTTTCGATAGTCCGGATTTTTCGTGTAGCTTCATAGCCATCAGTTTCAGGCATTTGCACATCCATTAGTATCAAATCAAATGTTTCGTTAAGATATTTGTCAATTGCCACCGATCCATTTTCTGCTTCGGTTATCCTGTAACCTTTTTTTTGAAGCATACTGATAGCAATTCTTCGGTTTATGGGTTGGTCTTCAGCTAATAAAATATGCAGTTCTTTTTTGGGGCTGTTTTCTTGTTCTTCGTTTCGCAATTGATCTGTTTCTGGTTTTTGGTGGTTGCCCCCCGACAACTCGTTCAGCAGTTCTGAGCTTATAAACGGTTTTTCGAGGAAATGGTAGTAGTTTAAATGAAATTTGTCTGCCAGTTTTCTGGCATTGTAATGATAGGAAGCAAAGAGAAAAATTTTCCAATCCAAAAGATTCTTTCTGAAATGAGATAGCCAGTCTTCATATAGGCTTTCATTTGATTCATCATCAACATCAACAAGAATCAATCCCCCTTTTGTAAACTGTGGTTTGACAGCCAACTCCAAATAATTAAAAGTTTGTATCTGATGCGATTCAAAATAGTTCCGTATTTGGGTGAAGCTGCTTTTGGTTCCTACAAATATTACATTTTCGATTCCCGCCAAATGAGGACTTACCGCTGCGCGTACGCCTTTCATGGGTAAGCTAACCGCGAAAGTACTGCCAACATTTAAAGTGCTGGTCACTTTTATAGACCCATTCATCTTTTGTACCAGTTTCTGGCTAATATAGAGCCCCAATCCTGTTCCACCGAATTTTCTTGTTGTAGATTTTTCAACCTGGCGGTAGGTTTCAAACAACAGATCGATTTTTTCGGCAGGTATGCCAATTCCAGTGTCGGTAACGCTAAATCTGACCATGGCGTCTGAATGATTTAGCTCGTTTTGGATATCAACAGCAAGCTTTACCCCACCTTTTTCTGTAAATTTAATCGCGTTGCTTAAAAAATTAATCAACACCTGCTTGATCCTCACCGGATCTCCTGTAAGTTTTTCGGGTACTTCAGGTTGTATTTCCAGGTTTAGTTCTATGTTTTTTTCGTAGGCTTTTATTTTAATGATATTAAGGGTTTTGCGTATTGTGTCGTGGAGATCAAATTCAATATCCTCCAATTCAAGTCGGCCTGCCTCTATCTTCGACAGGTCGAGAATATCGTTAATAATTTCCAACAACGATTCTCCAGATTCTCTAACTGCTCGGGCTCGTTCTTCCTGCTCCGGGTTTAGCTGATCAGTAAGCATGAGTTCGGCCATTCCAATAATGCCATTGAGCGGAGTTCTGATTTCGTGGCTCATTGTTGCCAGAAAGATGCTTTTGGCTTTTGTAGCTTCCTCGGCCAATAAGCGCGCCTTTTCGAGTTCGGCAACTGTCTGCTCCAATTTCAGCGTTGTTTGTTGTAATGCAAACCGGTGTTTAAACAACTCAATGTAAGCCTTAATCTTACTTCTAAGGATTTCAATATCAAGTGGTTTGTACAGATAGTCCACAGCGCCGGTATCGTAGCCCCTGAAAATGTGCTTTCTCTCTTTGCTAATGGCTGTTATAAAAATTATAGGGATTGAGCGTGTTCGTTCACGACTTCTCATGAGTTCGGCCACTTCAAACCCATCCATTCCGGGCATTTGTACGTCCATCAACACCAACGCTACTTCGTGTTCAAGCAATTTGGCAAGAGCTTCGTTTCCAGAGGTGGCTTTCAGCAAAAGCAGATCCGGAGAATCAAGAATGCTTTCCAGGGTAAGCAGATTTTCTTGTCTGTCATCTACCAGCAATATCTTGAAAAGTTCCTTATCCATAGATTATTTTTTTTAAAGAAAATATGGCTAAAATAGTGATAAATCTTAATGCCTCTTTGAACTCTTCGTAGTTTTGTTTTTATCTGATGATGAATAGGCAGAATATGGTTGTACCTTTGTGTTTATTAACCTTTAAAACTGACTTGTTATGAAGAAGATTTTATTTTTGCTCATGCTGTTGGTTGTGGCAGGAGCTTGTAAGAGGGATAAGGTTGGTCAGGTCTCTATCCTCGATCCGGCCGCATTGTCAAAGGAGGTGGATAAAGTGGAGATGGTTCTGGAGCGCTATGTGATAGCCAGTGAAAAACAGGACTTGGATCTGATTCACAACATTTGGGCTCCCGACACCAACATTATGGTGATTGGCACAGAGGGTACCGAGAGACTCATCGGTTGGTCTGAGATTCAGGATGCATTTCGAATCCAGTTTAACAGCATCCAACAACCGTATCTTTCTGTTCACGATCAGGTAATTGGTATAAATCCAACTGGTACCACAGCTTGGTTTTCAGAAGTTTTAAACTACAGTTTTATTCGCGATGAAAAACCTGTAAGGCTCGAAGGTGTCCGCTTTACTGGAGTTATGGAAAGGCGTGACAGCGTTTGGTTAATTGTTCAAAGCCATTTGTCGTTACCCGCGGCCACTGAATAGCCGAATCTACAAAAAAGGCACCGTAAGGAAGTACGGTGCCTTTTTTTAAGATCTCTCGTTTTATTCGGCTAAAACGAGAACTTTGTTTTGTAGTATCTCAACTACACCACCTTTGATATCAAAATAAAGGGTTTGTTTTGTTCCATCAACAACTTTAATTCTCCCTTTTTTAAGGGCACTGATCATAGGGGCGTGGTTGGCCAGTATTTCAAACGAACCATCCAACCCGGGTAATTGAACGAGTGCGATGTTTTCGCCTGTAAAAACGTGGCTGTCTGGTTTTATGATTTCAAGTATCATGTGTACTAAGCTTTAGCTTGTTCCAGCATTTTCCGCCCTTTCTCGATGGCTTCTTCGATGGTTCCTACGAGGTTGAAGGCTGCTTCGGGATATTGGTCAACTTCACCATCCATAATCATGTTGAAGCCCTTTATAGTGTCTTCAATGCTGACCATAACTCCGGGAATGCCGGTGAATTGCTCGGCCACGTGAAAAGGTTGTGAGAGGAAGCGTTGCACCCTTCTGGCTCTGTGTACAACCAGTTTATCATCCTCCGATAATTCATCCATTCCGAGGATAGCAATAATATCCTGAAGTTCTTTATACCGTTGCAGAATGTTTTTAACCTTTTGAGCAGTATTGTAATGCTCATCGCCAACTACATCAGGGGTTAAAATTCGTGATGTGGAGTCGAGCGGATCAACAGCCGGGTAGATACCCAACTCAGCTATTTTACGCGATAATACGGTTGTAGCATCAAGGTGTGCAAAGGTGGTGGCAGGAGCAGGATCGGTAAGGTCGTCGGCTGGTACATAAACAGCCTGAACCGATGTGATCGAACCTCTTTTTGTTGAAGTGATACGCTCTTGCATGATACCCATTTCTGTAGCCAAAGTAGGCTGGTATCCTACGGCCGATGGCATACGGCCAAGCAGAGCAGATACTTCTGATCCGGCTTGAGTAAACCGGAAGATGTTATCGATGAAAAACAAAATGTCGCGGCCACCGCTTTTTTCGTCACCGTCTCTGAAATATTCTGCCATGGTCAACCCCGACAAAGCAACACGGGCACGGGCTCCAGGAGGCTCGTTCATTTGGCCGAAAACCAAGGTTGCCTGCGATTTGGATAATTCATCCAAGTCAACTTGCGAAAGATCCCAGCCCCCTTTTTCCATGCTTTCTATGAACTTTTCGCCATAACGGATAACTCCAGATTCTATCATTTCCCGAAGTAGGTCGTTCCCTTCACGTGTTCGTTCACCAACGCCTGCAAATACCGAAAGTCCGGAATACCTCTTTGCAATATTGTTGATCAATTCCATGATAATAACGGTTTTACCAACTCCTGCACCGCCAAACAAACCAATTTTCCCCCCTTTTGCATAGGGCTCGATCAGGTCAATAACCTTGATACCGGTAAAAAGCACCTCTTTGGTGGTTGTAAGGTTTTCAAATTTGGGTGGTTCGCGGTGAATCACGTATCCACCTTTGTTATCCACCTGAGGAAGACCATCAATCGACTTGCCAATTACATTGAACAAACGTCCGTTTACCTGTTCCCCGATGGGCATGGTAATGGCGCTGCCTGTCGATTCAACTGACATTCCTCTTTGGAGACCATCTGTTGAATCCATCGCGATGGTTCTGACAGTGCGTTCACCTATCAGTTGTTGGCACTCAAGTGTAACTACTTCCCCATTTAGCCTGGTAACTTCCAGTGCTTCATAAATATCGGGAAGGTTCGTTTCTTCGGCAAAGGTCACATCAATCACCGGGCCGATGATTTGTGATATGGTTCCGACTCTTTTTGACTGCATATGATTTCTGTCTTTTAACACTCACAAACTTACACGTTTTTTTCAATATGAACAGATGTTGTGGCGTTAATTTTTTTAGGTTACGGGAAAGATATTGAATTGCAGAACTGTGATATTTCAGGGGAGGTTAACAAGGTTGCTCTTCTTTGTGTTCAATTTTTTTAAAAAAGCTTCTCTCGAACAAAAGAAGATATACCACTCCGCTTGTGATGGAGGCGTCGGCCAGGTTGAATACCGGTCTGAAAAACTGAAACGGTTCGCCACCCCATATAGGAAACCAGGTTGGAAATGTGGTTTGAATTAGGGGGAAATACAGCATGTCAACCACTTTCCCATGAAGAAAACCTGCATATCCGCCTCCTTCAGGAAACAAGGTGGCAACCTGATAATAAGTGCTTTCACTAAAGAAAAGACCGTACAGGGCGCTGTCCAGAATGTTGCCAATAGCTCCGGCTAGTATAAATGCCATCCCAACAATTACTCCCGAACGTGTCCGCGTTTTGGTTAAGCCCCAAAGGTAATAGCCAATACCAGCCACAGCCAGTATCCTGAAGATACTTAGAGCCAGTTTCCCCCAACTGCCGCCAAATGAAAACCCGAAGGCCATCCCTTCGTTTTCTGTAAAATGGATGATAAACCACTGGCCAAATACATTGTATTCCTGACCGATAAACATGTTGAGTTTGATCCATACTTTTAAACATTGGTCTAAAAGCAGGACAACGAGCACAATAATCGCAACTTTTTTCAATGGAAAAGAGGCTTAGCTTTACTTTTAAGTTTATTTGTTCTGACTCATTTTGGCATCTATACTGAGCGTAGCATGAGGCACAATACGGAGTCTCTCTTTCGGAATGAGTTGCCCGGTTGCTCTGCAAATCCCGTATGATTTGTTTTCGATTCTTACCAGAGCGTTTTCCAGTGAGGTGATGAATTTGTGCTGCCTGGCAGCCAATTTCCCATTTTCTTCTTTCGACATCACCTGATAGCCCTCCTCCAATACTTTAAATGTGGGCGATGTGTCACTCGTCCCATTTTCTTCAGTATTGGTATAGGCCTCGGTAAGTAGCTTTAAATCGCGACGGGCTTTCTCAAGTTTATCAAGAATAATTTTCTTGAATTCTTCCAGTTCCTCATCTGAGTACCTGGTTTTTGCCTTTGATTCCTGTTCTGACATGTTTATCCTCCTCTTATGGTTAGTTTATACTAGCGATTTTTCTACAATAATCCACAGTTTCAGATCGTCAGCAATTTCGGCTTCCTGTTTAACAGGGCTTTCTGACAAGTCGGTAAAGATTATCGAATCAGCAAGTGTTTCGGAGCAAATATAGGCATAATTGGCTTCAACCGCTTTTTTCAAATGATCATCCTGATGGATGGTCAAATTAATCCTGTCGGTTACTTCCAGGCCACTCTCTTTCCTGATATTCTGCACTCTGTTTACTAGGTCGCGGGCAATCCCTTCCATTTTAAGCTCTTCAGTAAGCGTAATGTCAAGCGCTATGGTAAGGGAGCCTTCGGTTGAAATCACCCAGCCAGGGATATCTTCGGTAAGTATTTCTATATCGTCGCGACTGATGGTAAGCGTTTCGCCCATCGATTCGATGAGGAAGTTTTCCCCTTTTTCAAGTTTGCTGATGGAAGCCTGATTGATGGAACCTAATGCGGATGCTACATTTTTCATGTGTTTACCCAAACGTGGTCCCAGTTTTTTGAAATCGGCTTTGATTTTCTTTATCAATATCCCTTCTGTTTCTGTTAGAAATTCAATTTCCTTGATGTTTACTTCGTTTATAATCAGGTTTTTTATGGCATTAACCTGCTCTACAATACGTTGTTCAAGTACTGGAATCATGATTCGTGCCAGAGGTTGACGAACTCTCAGTCCGACTTTTTTCCGCAATGAAAGTGCCATCGAACTAATTTTCTGAGCTAATTGCATCCTTTCTTCCAGCAATGAGTCGATAAAAGCCTGATTTGCTATTGGAAAGGAAGTCAGATGAACCGATGGCATCTTTTCTTTTTGTGTTACTTGATTCAAATCGTTGAACAAATGCTCCGCGTAGAAGGGTGCAATAGGAGCCATGAGCTTGGCTACTGTCGTCAAACAAGTATAAAGGGTTTGGTATGCCGAAATTTTGTCGGTTGAATACTCGCCTTTCCAGAAACGACGTCGTGATAATCTTACATACCAGTTGCTCAGATGCTCATCAACAAAGGAAGCAATCAGACGGCCTGCACGTGTGGGTTCGTATTCTTCCAGACATTTGTCAACGTTTAGAATTAACGTGTTGAGCTCTGATAAAATCCATCTGTCAAGTTCTGGTTTTGCATCTTGAGGAATCTCCGCTTCGTTGTATTTAAAGCCATCGATATTGGCATACATTGCAAAGAAGGAGTAGGTGTTATGGAGTGTTCCAAAAAATTTCCGTTGTACTTCGCCAATACCTGTAGAATCGAATTTAAGATTATCCCATGGTTGTGAGTTGGTTATCATATACCAGCGGGTGGCATCGGGGCCGAATTGATCGAGTGTTTCAAATGGATCGACAGCATTGCCCAGACGCTTAGACATCTTATTCCCATTTTTATCAAGCACCAGCCCGTTGGATACCACAGTTTTATACGCTACTGAGTCGAATACCATGGTCGCAATTGCATGGAGTGTAAAAAACCATCCGCGGGTTTGGTCCACACCTTCAGCAATAAAATCGGCGGGGAAAAATTTTTCGAGGTCGTTTTTTGCCTCAAAGGGAAAATGAAATTGCGCGTAGGGCATCGCACCGCTGTCAAACCAAACGTCGATCAGGTCGGTTTCACGTATCATTTTTTTACCGGATGGTGATACCAGATAGATTTCATCAACCACCGGTCTGTGTAAGTCGAAGGTTTGGTAGTTTTGACTTGATAAATCGTTCTTTTTGTATCTTGCTAATGGATTGTCAGCCATGAAGCCTGTTGAAACCGATTTCTCAATTTCATCATACAACTCTTCAATCGAACCAATACACAGTTCCTCGCTTCCGTCATCGGTTCTCCAAACCGGCAGGGGTGTACCCCAATAACGCGACCTGGAAAGGTTCCAATCAACCAGGTTCTCAAGCCAATTTCCAAAACGGCCGCTACCGGTTGATTCAGGCTTCCAGTTGATGCTTTTGTTCAGTTCGAGCATTTTATCTTTGAACGCGGTGGTTTTGATAAACCAACTGTCTAACGGATAGTAGAGAATGGGCTTGTCAGTCCGCCAACAATGTGGATAGGAGTGTTCGTATTTCTCTGTTTTAAAAGCTTTATTCTCCTTCTTTAGTTTCACGATGATATCTATATCAACGCTTTGGCTTGTTTTTGGATCGTAATCGGCGGAATACTCTGGTTTAACGTAAGCTCCGGCAAATTCTCCCATCTCTTCAGTGAACTTTCCCTGTCGGTCAACCAGGGTTAAGGCACCCAGATTGTTTAGTTTTCCAACCTTAAAGTCGTCGGCACCAAAACTTGGTGCAATATGTACGATACCTGTTCCATCCTCGGTTGTAACAAAATCGCCACAAACTACCCTGAATGGATCGCCTTCTGTTGGTTGTGCATAGGGAAGAAGCTGCTCAAAACGCAATCCTTCTAACTGTGATCCGGTGAATTCCATGTCTGTTTTGAATGGAATCGCTTTTTGTCCGGCTTCATAGTCTTCTAAGAGCAATTCTTGGTTTTTTTCAGGAAAATATTTGCCCGCCAGGTCTTTAGCTACTATCACGGTGATTGGGGCAAAGGTGTAAGGATTGAAGGTCTTAACTCTTACATAAACAATGTTTTTTCCAACAGCCAGCCCTGTATTCGAGGGAAGTGTCCAGGGGGTTGTTGTCCAGGCAAGTATGAACAAATCGCCATGAAGGTTTTGTGTGAGCCATTCCGATTCCTGGTTTGCAACTACCTTAAATTGTGCAACAACAGTGTTGTCTTTAACCATCTTGTAACATCCCGGCTGATTGAGTTCATGTGTTGAAAGTCCGGTACCGGCAGCAGGCGAGAAGGGTTGAATGGTGTAGCCTTTGTAGAGAAGTCCCTTTTTATAAAGCTCCTTCAGAAGGTACCATATTGATTCAATGTATTTGTTCTCAAATGTAATGTAAGGTTCTTGAAGATCAACCCAATAGCCCATTCTTTTTGTGAGGTCATCCCATAAGTCTTTATACTTCATGACCTCTGTGCGGCAATGGTTGTTGTATTCGGCAACGGTAAGTGTTTTTCCGATATCTTCTTTAGTGATTCCAAGTTTTTTCTCTACACCAATTTCAACGGGTAGGCCATGAGTGTCCCAACCTGCCTTTCGGTTAACAAGGAATCCTTTCTGTGTTTTATAGCGGCAAAAAATGTCTTTGATAGCTCTGGCCATCACATGATGTATCCCCGGAATTCCGTTAGCCGAAGGGGGCCCTTCATAGAATATGTAGAGTGGGTTACCTTTCCTGATTTCAAGGCTTTTGTTAAAAATGTCTTCGTTCGACCAAAATTCATTCACCTCTTTAGCAATTTGCGTGAGGTTCAAATGACGGTATTCTTTATATGGTTTATCCATGTTGATAATGATGGGTTTCGATAAAAGTGTGCAAAAATATGGATTTCCATCCATTCTTTCTTATGCCATCGGTGATGATTGGTTATAAAATCAGCATTTTGAAGGCGTTGTGATTTGCGTTCTGCGATACTGCTGCCAGGGTAAGTTAATTGTTTTTTCTAACCGATCAATGCACTTGAAATTCAGTTATTGCCAAGGACAATTGGCTTGTGTGCTCTTTGCCGATTGTTCAACCTAAACGGCAGTAGAGTTGCTTAACAGTTGATCAAGCTTGGAGGTGTCCTGGAGATCTTTTGCCAGCGATTCCATCAGGGGGCGGGGTGCCATCCTGATATCCATGATCATAAGGGCATCCAGGCAATTATTGAACATGGGATCAATGTTGAAGCCTATGGTTTTTGTGTTGAGCATACTAACATATTGGCGTATGAGGATGGGGGTTGAAAACCCCGGATCAATATCCTGAATGTAACGGTCAAGCTTGGCAAAATCGCCGTTAGTATATTTGAGGAACAGTTCTTTGTCAATCAGCTTATCTAATTTGATCTCCGATTTCTCTCTGTTTACAATATAAGGAGCCAGATCGTGACGGAAATAATTGGCAGCCAGAAAGTCTATGGTTAAAGCCTTCGCAATATTCGAAAACTTTCCGCTGATGCTTACCGGACCTATCAGATAACGATAATCAAACTTAATCAACAGTACTAAAAGAGCCTTCCAAAGCAAATACAGTGGTGTAGCCTTACGCTGATAATCTTTCATTACAAACGATCTGCCCAACTCAAGGGTTTCTCTGAGAATGGGAATCATTGCCTGATCAATTTTGAAAAGACTGTAGATGTAGAAACCGTCAAGTCCATGTTTATCAAGAATATCGCGACCCTGACCAATTCGATAGGCGCCTACCAGACGGCTTGCTTCATCATCCCATATAAACAGTTGATGAAAGTATTGATCGTACCTGTCAGTATCAAGTGGCTTGTTGGTTCCCTCTCCAACCTCCCTGTAGGTGATTTCGCGGCAGCGGGCAATTTCTGTCATCATATTTGGGATGATCTTGGCAGGTGGAGCATAAACCGAATAATTCTTTACTTTGAAAAGAAAATGGTCTGCCAGAGTATTGATTTCCTTCTGAAGCAGTGAAACATCAACAGGTTCTATAATATTTTCTTCTGGGCCGGAAACCAGTGTATTCTGGATTTCGCGCTCTTGAAATGGAATCCCTAAAGCATATGTTTTGTTGCGTAAAAAGCGGGTGTATTCTTCAAGAGTTTTGAATTCAGCCTGTTCGTTTAGTGTAATTGGATTCCCAATCCGAATTTTGAGTACCTGACCATGTTTGTTCTGAAATTCAGCAGGTAATCTTAAGGTGCGCAACATTGGCGATATCAGGCCCCAAAAGTAAAACCATCTGCTGTTTTTGCCTTCAAAATAAATCGGAACAATTGGTACACCAGCCTTTTGAACAATTTTCATAACAGAAGGCTGCCATTCTTTATCGGTGATGGTCTTCGTGCTTTTTTGATAAGCTGAAACTTCGCCAGCAGGAAAGATGCACAAGGTGCCTCCATGCTTCAGATGCGCTAAGGCTTGCTTGATGCCTGGCAAACTCGATTTAGCATTTTTGCGATCTTCAAAAGGATTAACAGGTATGAACCAACCTGATAAAGGCGCGATGCGGCTAAGAAGAAAGTTGGTTAGCACTTTGAAGTCGTTCCTATGATCTAGCATCAAGCGTGTAAGCACAACGCCTTCTTCGCCTCCCAAAGGATGGTTAGATACAGTGATGAAGGATCCGGTTTTCGGAAGACGTTTTAAATCAGTTGCGGAAACTTCATATTTGAACCCAAAAAAGTCGATAATCCGATTAAGGCCTTCTTCAGGTTTAGCATCATGTATAGTATCATAGAAATCGTTGAGTTTGTCTATTTTAAGAACACGTAATATCAGACGGGCTATTACACGCCCTCCAAGTTTTCTCAATAGCGGACTTGCTGATAAAAGCTCTTCTGGAGATACTAACGCCATGCTTGTGTATAAAAGTTTTGCCTGTTAAAGGGTTTTACCCTGTAGTTTTGCGATTTGATAAGGGGCAAAGGTAGTTATTTTCGCCATTCTCTGTCAACAGTCTCTTTCATTCCGCATTTCTTTTCTCTCGTTATGTTCATTTTAAAGGTAATTTTGCAAATCTTAAATGCATTTTCAGAATAACGATTTGTTGGTGCCTTACCTATTAAATAGTTGATATTAAGTTTAGTATTGCATGTATTCAGAGAATTACTATGAGCTTATTAAACGTCTGGAGTTGTTTATAAGACGTTATTACTTGTCGAGAATCATCAAGGGAGGGCTTTTCGTTTTTTCGGCTGGCCTTCTGCTTTGGTTTTTCTTCTTTCTTGCTGAATACTATGCTTTTTTCCCGGGATATGTCAGACTGTTTTTGCTTCTGGTTGGAATAGCTTTGCCTGTTATTGCTTTTGGTTATTATGTTCTATGGCCTGGATTACAGTTGTTTAAGTTTAGTTCTGGACTAACTCCCGTTCAAGCAGCAACTGTTATCTCAAACCATTTTTCTGAAATGGACGATAAGTTGCTTAATATATTGCAGTTAGCTGATAAGAGCCGGAATTGTGAAGACCAATCTTTATATTTGGCTGCTATTGATCAGAAAGCAGAAATCGTTAAGCCTTTTGATTTTAGCAGAGCCGTTGCACTTTTGCCACCCAAGAAGTTCAATCGTGGTTTGTTGATCGTGTTTTTGTTTGTGGCTTCCTCCGTTTCTTTAAAGCCCGATATGGTTGTCTTGTCGGCAGAGAGAATTGTTAAGTTTCAGGATGATTTTTCACCACCGGCTCCCTTTAGTTTCAGGTTAATAAGTGGTTCAGGAAAGTATTTCCGGGGAGAGCCAATCGAGGTTGAAGTGGCTGTAGCTGGAGAAAAGTTACCGGATGAAGTTTCTTTAGTTTGCGATGCTGGTGAATATGTAATGAAAAGATCTTTATCAACCGGTAATTTTCTTTACACTTTCAAAAGCCTCAACAGCAATATGAACTTTTTCTTTGAAGCCTCTGGCGTTAAATCGGAGGAGCATCTGATTGAAATTGTAAACCGCCCTGTTATTACTTCCATAGTTACCAGAGCTGTTTTGCCAGCGTATTTGAGAGGTGAGGAGATCGTTGTTCAGGGAACGGGCGACATTACTGTTCCCTCAGGTTCTGCTGTTAAATGGACTGTTTCCTATAAAGGCGACGCGTCTGTTAGCTTTGAATCTTCAGGGCTTAGCTTTAAAGAAACTGTTCTTTCGAATAACACTTATTTGTTTTCGCGTATAGCTACCAGTTCATTTGTATATAAAATTTATTTAGTTGATAATAACGATATTGCGATCGATTCAGGAACTTATACTTGTCAGGTTGTCGCTGATTTGGCCCCAACCATTCAGGTCGTTCAGGAAAGCGATTCCATTACCCCCGAACTTTTCTTTTTTAGCGGGCGGCTGTCTGACGATCATGGAATAAATAATTTGCTTTTCTATGTTCAAAATGCCGATGATCCTGAGGATCTCCAACATCGATCGGTGTCTATTGATAAAGGTAGTTTGGATTGTTTGTTTTACTACTCTTTATCTCTTGATACGCTCAATTTGAAACAGGGTACTTCTTATCGTGCATGGTTCGCTCTGTTTGATAACAATACTGCCACAGGCCCTGGTGTTGCCCGATCGCCTTTTTTCCACCTTCGAAAGTTTTCAAATGATGAACTTCGTGAACTCAGCAGGCAAATTAACGAAGCTTCGATAGAGAGAATGAACCAAGTGAAAAGGCTGACTACAGAACGAAAGAATCAGGTTAATTCGTTAGAGTACAGAATTAAATCGGAGAGTACAACCAGTTGGATTGAAAAAGAGGAACTGAAGCAAATTGTTCATGAGCAGCTTAATAGTGTGGATGAATTGCAAAAGCTAAAGGAAAAGCTCCAAAAAGAGGCCCTTATACGTGAGAAAATTTCGAAGGAATCTCATTCAGTATTAGAAAATAAGAGGCAGGAATTGATGAACTTGATGCAACAAGTTTTGGATCCTGAAACGATTCAAAAGATGAGAGAATTGCAATCCCTTATCGATAGTTTAAGCAATAAGCAACTAAATACTCAGATTGAGGATATAAAGAGAACACTTGATAGATTTGAAGAGAATCTTGATAGAAATCTTGAGCTTTTTAAAGAACTGTTTTTACAGAAAGAAATTCTTGATATAAGTTTGCAAATCAAAGAATTGGCTAAACAACAGCGTGATCTTATAGAATCGGATGAAAGCGATATGCCCAAATCCGAGCAAGCCGGGCAGCAGAAGGATGTAAAAGACAGTTTTGACAAGATGAAGTCCAGGCTTGATTCGTTAGAGCAACAGCGGATGGAATTGGGTGCTGAACCTTTTAACGATAAGGTTAAGGATTTGGTTAGAAAAATCGATCAAGCCTTGAAAGACATTCAAGCTCGATCAGGCTCGTCAAAAAAAGATAAAAAGTTATCAAGCGACCAAAAGGAAACCGCCGATAATATGGACGAGCTTAGCAATGAGCTTGAGGAAATGATTGAAGAAGAGGAGTCTGAAAGTTTGGACGAGGCTGTTGGTCAAATGAGGACTATACTTCAAAACGTTATGGAAGCCTCTTACAATCAGGAAGAGTTGTTGTTGTTTGCTTCAGAAGTTGTTCCCGGCGACCCTAATTACCCGACACTTGCTACTCGTCAATTGTTGATCAAAGAGAGTGTTTCTGCTATGAAGGATTCCCTCGTTCTGCTTGCAAAAAAATCAACCAGCATTCCCCCATTCCTTTTCCCTTTGTTTGATGAGTCACTATTGCATATGAGCACAGCGATTGATAACCACAGTAAGTCCGTTAGAAGCGGTTTCGCTATTAACCAACGTTCAGCACTTACCAATTTGAATCAATTGGGACTTCTTTTGTCAGAAAGTTTGTCACAAATGCAAAAGCAATCACAAATGAACCAAATGAGTTCGGGAAGTTGCAAGAATTCCAAACCAAAAAAAGGTGGCAAGGGAAAGCCAAACCTGAATAGTTTAAAACAGGCTCAGCAACAACTCAACCGCCAGATTCAAGAAATGATGCAGTCGGGTAAATCGAAAGGGAAGGTGGGAAAAGATGAAAGGTCGAGGCTTTCAGAGAAGTTTTCTCGTATGGCTATGGAGCAATCGCTGATCAGGCGAGAGCTTGAATCCTATTCAAATTCGTTGGAACAGGAAACGGGTGTTAAGGATGAAGATCTGAAAAAGATAGCACAGGATATGGAGAAGTCAGAATCTGACCTTATCTACCAAAAGGTTTCATCTGAGTCATTACAAAGACAAGAAAAAATTCTTTCCAGATTATTGCAATCCGAACGTGCTGAACAAGAACGTGAAGAAGAAAAACGACGTGAAAGCAGAAGCGGTAATGTAGAAATGGAAGGTAACCCTTTTCGAAAAATGGGGTATAAAGATGATAAACGAATGGCGGAAGATATCTACCTTCGTGAAAATTTAAGATTTAAACCATACTTTCGAGCTAAAGTAATACGTTTTGAACACAATACCGTTAATTAACCATGGACATTCCTCATTCTGTCATCTTGCGTAGTCAGTTAACAGAGCAGCCCTTGCTTGAAAATTTTGTTGATCGTATTTGCGATTTCTATAATATTGGTAACACTTATTTCGGACATATTCTTCTCTCGCTGACAGAGGCCTTTGAAAACGCAGTTATCCATGGCAATAGGCAACAAGGCAACAAGACCGTGACTATCACCGCGATTAATACTAAGCGAGGTTTGCGGTTTAGTATTAGTGACCAGGGCAACGGTTTCAATCCAGCTTCTGTCCCCGATCCTACCAACCCAGACTTGGAAACTGATGACCAAAGCGGAAGAGGTCTTTTTACTATTACTCTTTTAGCCGACGAAGTTAGCTTTTCCGACCAAGGGTCAACTATTAATATCTCTTTTTATGTAAGCAGTATGAATAGAGAGCTAAGCAGCATGAGAGCAGAAAAGCTCCAGAGCTATTTATGTAACGAACGTATAATTCAAAATAAAGAACAGTGATTTCTTTTCAGTCTGAAGATGTTTCGTTTCGTTTAAAAGAACGAAAGAAACTAAAGAGTTGGATAGTTGAAGTTATAAGCACAGAGATGAAGCGGGCAGGTGATGTCTGCTTCATTTTTGTTTCAGATCAATACCTCCTCGAAATGAACCTGAAATACCTGACACACGATACATTGACGGATGTGATCACTTTTGATTATTCAGAAGGTGATGTGGTTTCAGGAGATATTTTTATCAGCGTCCAACGTGTTAAGGAAAATGCTGCTACTTTTGCAGTAAATTTCAATGAAGAGCTTCACCGGGTTATGATTCATGGAGTTTTGCATTTGATAGGTTTCGGTGACAAAAGCAAAACAGAATCCGATGAAATGAGAGGAAAGGAAGATTTTTATCTCGCAAGGCTTTGATAAACAAGGTGTTAATATCGTGTTTCACGTGAAACTTTACTGATGTTTCAAAAGTATGATGTAATAGTGGTGGGGGCTGGCCACGCTGGATGCGAAGCAGCTCATGCGGCTGGCACTCTTGGTTCAAGGGTGCTTCTTGTTACTATGAGTATGGCCAATATGGGTCAAATGTCGTGCAATCCAAGTATAGGTGGCATAGCCAAGGGCCAGATTGTTCGGGAAATCGATGCTTTGGGTGGAATGACCGGAATTGTGGCAGATAAAACCATGATTCAGTTCCGTATGCTCAATAAGTCAAAAGGACCTGCTATGTGGAGTCCTAGGTCTCAGAATGACAGAATGTTGTTTTCTGCAGAATGGCGGAATGTGTTAGAGGCTAACTCGAACGTGGATTTTCTGCAAGATACTGTTGTGAGTTTGCTTGTTGAATCAGGTCGTGTTTCCGGTGTGGTAACCCATCTTAATTATTCAATCCGATCAAATTCGGTCGTTCTTACAAATGGTACATTTTTGAATGGTATTATACATATTGGTTCGAAAAATTTCGGTGGAGGAAGAATTGGTGAAGCAGCTTCCTTTGGTCTTACCGAGGATTTAAATCGTCTTGGCTTTGTGTCGGACAGGATGAAAACCGGAACTCCTGTACGGGTTGATGGGAGAACTATTGATTTTTCGTTGTTGGAGGAGCAAAAGGGCGATTCTGTTCCTGAAAAGTTTTCGTTTTTAAATACCCGTAAACTTGAAAATCAACGAAGTTGCTTTATCGCCTACACCTCGGAGATGGTTCACGACGAACTAAGAAAAGGATTCTCCTTTTCCCCGATGTTTAATGGACGAATTCAAGGAATTGGACCACGGTATTGCCCAAGTATTGAAGATAAGATTGAGCGATTTTCTCATCGAAATAAACATCAATTGTTCGTAGAGCCTGAAGGATGGAATACGGTAGAGTATTATATCAATGGATTTTCTTCTTCGCTACCGGATGATGTTCAAGTTGCCGCTCTTCGTAAGATTGTGGGTTTTTCAAAAGCAAAGATCTTTAGGCCTGGCTATGCTATCGAATACGATTACTTTCCTCCATTGCAACTTACCAATAGCTTAGAGACAAAACTTGTTAAGGGTCTGTTTTTTGCCGGGCAGATAAACGGAACGACCGGTTATGAGGAAGCAGCTGCTCAAGGGCTGCTGGCCGGAATCAATTCACATAGTTATGTTGAAAATAAAGCACCGCTTATTTTAGATCGTTCCGAAGCCTATATCGGAGTATTGGTAGATGATTTAATTACCAAAGGTGTGGATGAGCCTTATAGGATGTTTACCTCACGCGCTGAATACAGAACGCTGTTAAGGCAGGACAATGCTGATGTTCGTCTAACCCCAATTGGTAAGCGTATAGGTTTGGTTTCTGAGGCGAGATGGAGAAGATTTGGGGATAAGATGAGTGCCCTAAAGAAAGTAACTGGAATGATAGAAAGCTTATCTGTTATGCCTCATGATGTTAATCAGCTTTTAGAAAGCCAAAATACAGCCACAATTTCGCAAAAGCAGAAAGTAGAAAATTTGCTTCTTCGTCCGCAAATTTCTTTGGAGTTGCTAAGGAGTGTTATTGCTCCGTTAAATGACCTCTTCGAAAATATGGGCGATTTGGAAGCTGAGGTTGAGCTGGAAGCAGAAATTCAGATTAAATACGCAAGCTATATACAAAAGGAAAAAGAGTTGGCTGAAAAGGTGAATAGATACGAGTTGTTAAAAATACCACCTGATTTTGATTATTCTCGGCTGGCTTCACTTAGCACAGAAGCCAGGCAGAAGTTGTCGGGTATTCGTCCCGCAACCATCGGTCAGGCCGGAAGAATTAGCGGAGTTAGTCCGTCTGATATTTCCGTGTTGCTGGTTTTCTTGAGTAAATAATGTTTTGTTTCACGTGAAACAATAAATTTAGTAGTTATGAATCAGTGTTTTCTGTGTGGCGATAAGCTTAATGAGTGTGGGAAGGAAGTTGTTGATCATTATGCGACGAATGAGAGTTTTTCTATCGTTGAATGCTCCGGCTGCGGAATGAATTATACTGTACCCAGGCCATCAGAGCGTAATTTGCCCGAGTATTACCTGGAGTCAAAATACGTTTCTCATACTTCTCAGGGCAGAGGATTGTTTAATTCCTTATATCGGTTTTTTCAATTTATTAACTTGCAATTGAAGCTTCGGGGTATCAGGCGAGAGGGCTTTCGCACTGGGAAGATGTTAGATATTGGTTGTGGAAATGGGTCGGCACTTGATTTTTTTATCAAAAAGGGTTGGAGTGGGGTAGGAGTGGAGCCAGCCTCGTTGGCCAGAGATTATGCTCTTAGTCGTGGTTTAATCGTTTACCCCGAATCCTATTTAAACGAAGCTTTGAACCGAGATTTTGATTTGATTACAATGTGGCATGTTCTTGAGCATGTCTATGACATTCCCGAAAGAATGACCCAAATCAAAAAACTTTTAAAGCCCGACGGATTGCTCGTCCTGGCACTGCCAAATCGTAATTCTTTTGACGCGAAGTACTATGGAACCTATTGGGCCGCTTATGATGTTCCCAGACATCTTTATCACTTCTCCAAAAAAGACATCGAAGCTCTTGCGGATGTTTTTGAGTTTGATTTGGTGAGGGTGGAGCCTATGTGGTTTGATTCCTTCTATGTTTCCTTGGCAAGTGAAAACTATAGAAAATCTGGTTTCTTGGGGAAGATACGCAGCTTGTTTGTTGGATTGCGCTCTAACTTCAACTCTTCAAATACATCTAGTCTGATCTACTACCTGAGGCCTAAAAATCCTAACTTTGAGAAATGTTAGTGATTTAATTTCTGAGTAATGAATTTCTGGAAAATTAATTCTCGATCCTTTGTTTTTTCTTTCCTCGCTATCAGTTCCACCTTGCTACTGGCTGTTTTTCTGCTTATAGATAATAGGCGTAACAATCCCGGCAATCAGCTGGTGAGGTTAGAAAAAATACTGACTGCCAGGATGGCCTTTTATAACGATATTTCCGCTCAACTCGCCGCAAGCTCTGATTCAGCTACTGTTGTTGCTATAAAGGCTCTTGCTGATGAGGGTAAAATTGATGGATACCGTATTTACCATTCAGATTCTTTGTTGTGCTGGAGTGATAACCAGGTTAGTTTACCTGCTCTTTTCCCTAACGGACTGTCAGGTTTGTTTATAAACAAATTTGGCACAACTTTTCTTTTAGGACGCGTGATTCACAAAAACTCGAGCAGGATTGTTGTTTTTGACCGGATGTACAACGCTTATCCATCGCAAAACCGGTATCTTTTTCCTGGATTCACGGGTCGCTATGCTTCTTTTTCTAAACTGAGCCTTACCGAGGGTGATAGGTCAAAAAAAATTGATCTGAGCGCTTCACACAGCTTGATGGTGCAATACGAATCAGCGAAAAGTATGATTTTGCTCAATCAGTGGTTGTTGTTAGTTCTGGTTTGTGTCGATTTTGCCTCTATAGTTTTGTTGCTTTTTTCCTTTAGTTTTAGAAGATCTAAGCGTGGTTTATTCAGAATTTGCAACAACGCACAACTTGTGTTTATGGGTTTGGTTATTGTTTGGATAGGTTTCTACTTTTTTGTGAGTTTTATTAGCAAGAATCATTCGGGTCTTCTTTTTAGCCCAGGATTAATGGCTGCCGATAATGTAAACTCAAATCTTGCCTTGCTAACCATTAACACATTAGGTTTGCTTTTTTTCTGTCTGGCCTCCTATTACAATTTATTAACTCGCCGACAGCCTCTTTCCAGGTGGCGTTCGGCTGCTTTTATCCTGCTACTTGCAATTTGTTTTGGTGCAATTTCTTCTTTTGCTTCCAGGCTTCTGCTGCACTCTTCAATAATTCCTGATACAATCTTATTCAATTCGCAGGGAGTGTACTTATTGTTGCAGTATTGTTTAATCTTCACTCTTTATTTAGCCTGGCTGTTGGTATTGTATGGATTGGTTAGTCAAATTAATCCTATTTCTAGATCCAAATTTTTACAATATCTCATTTTGTTTGCTGCTGGTTTGTTGGTCACACTCATCATCTTTGGCTTCGTTTCAGTTTTTCTTTCATTTTTAGTTGGAGTCGCTGGTGTTCTTATTTTTCTTGTTTTTCTTTCAACAATTCACAGCACCGATAAAAACCTATTCCTAAGTTTCCCATGGTCTTTATTAATTATTGCAATTCTTTCGGTTCAGGTGTCGGCCATGGTGCTTCACGTCTCGAGTAAAAAGGAGTTAGTTTTCAGACAAAATTTGGGTAATAAATTTCTTCTTTCCGATAGAGACTTGTTGCTTGAGGCTCATATTGGTTCACTCGTTTCTAAGATTCAGTCCGATTCTGTTTTACAAGACCTCTCAAATCAATATGCTCAATCTTCTTTTTTGAGTGATACGTTGTTTTCCTATATTCAAAGAAAGTATTTCTCTGGGTATCTTTTAAAATACAATGCTCAACTTACAGCATGCTTTCCTCAAGATGTTTTACGGCTATCAGGTCGAGGCTCTCTTACTGGTTGTCGAGATTTTTTCGCTGATTTGAAAGCAAAAGGACGAAGTATTCCGGATGTCAATTCGCTTTATTATCTTAGTAATGTCGATGAGGCCGAATCAATCTACCTTCTTGAAATACCCCTTCAGTTTTCTTCAAATTTGCTAAGTCTTTATTTTGAGTTCTTTCGCACTGGTGTTTCACGTGGAATAGGACTTCCGGAAGTTGTTTCAAGTTCTTCTTCTGGTTTTAAAGAGCAGCTTTCAAAATACAGTTATGCTTATTATGATCGGGATACTCTTTTAAGCCATGCTGGGGAGTTCTCCTATTGGAGGTTTCTATCGGAGAATAATTGTTTATCTGTACCCTTCAACACACCCTATATTACAGAAGGGTGGTCGCATTTGAAGCTATCTAATGGACCTGATTCTTGTTTAGTAATTAGTTTAAAAGATTCTGGAAAATTTTATTTGTTGACTGTTTTTAGCTATTTGTTTATTGGCTTTGGACTGCTCTATTTGCTTTTTTTATTGTGTATAAGAGTTGTTTCACGATATAAACTTCCACTTACAGGATTGCAGGATAAGGTTCAAATCTCTGTTTTAGTTCTGATATTTGCCAGTATGGCCCTTATTGGTGTTGTTTCTGTGTATCATATCTTTTCTCTTAATGCAACTAAAAACCGTGATCTTCTTACTGAAAAAACTCACAGCATACTTGTTGAGTTGCAGCATAAGCTTTCTGCCTTTTCTTCTTTTTCGCAGTCTGATGCCCCGCAGCTTGAAGGTTTGTTGATGAAATTCTCTGAAGTTTTCTTTTCCGATATTAATTTATACGATACTTCCGGTACTCTTTTAGCATCTAGCAATCCTGAGATTTATCAACAAGGAATTTTGTCCAATTACATGAATCCAGATGCATTTGATGTGATGTGCAAGGCAAAGTATTCGTTCTTTGTTCATACAGAATCTCTGGGATCGGCCAATTTCCAAAGTTCCTATTTAACTTTCAATAATGCAAAAAATCAAACTATCGCTTATTTGAATCTACCTGCGTTTTCTAAACTCGATGATTTAAGAGCTGAGGTCAGTTCCTTTTTAGTTACTTTCATCAATACTTTCGCTATCATCCTGGTTGTTGCCTCTGTTTTTGGCTTGTTCGTTTCTCGTTTTATTACAAACCCATTAAAAACACTCGGAAAGCACCTCTCTTCCTTCAGACTGGGCGGTGTGAACAGTCGCATTTACTGGAATAGTAAAGATGAGATTGGGTTGTTAATTAGAGAGTACAATTCTATGGTAGATAAATTAGATACAGGCGCTGTGGAATTAAAAATTAAAGAAAGGGAGGACACGTGGAAAGAGATGGCTCGACAAGTGGCTCATGAAGTTAAAAATCCATTGACTCCACTAAAGTTAAATTTTCAGATGCTAACTCGAGCTTGGAAGGACAACGATCCCGATTTTGGAGTCAGGCTCGACAAGTTTTCAATTATTATGGAGGAACAAATTGATAAATTGATTTATTTAGCTTCGAATTTCGGGAAAATGGCCACCCTGCCGGAACCTCAATTCGCTGATTTGGACATCAGGTCTTTTTTTAATAGCCTTATCGAATTTTATAACGAACAGCTTGCCGAGATTTCCGTTTCGTTCAATAACTTGAATAGTAGTACTATTACGACTGACAAATCGATATTAGATATTGTGATTAATAATCTAATTCTTAATGGTATTCAATCGGTTTCTAATCCAGAGAATGCTCGTATTCATATTTCTGTTTATACTCCAGAGGGTTCTAACGGCAAACTCGAGATCCGAGTTTCCGACAATGGAAATGGCATACCTGAGTCGGAGTTTCCAAAGATCTTCACCCCTTATTTCACTACTAAATCATCAGGGTCGGGTATTGGGCTTTTTTTAGCTTCTCAATTGATGAATAAACTTGGCGGAGAGATCTGGTTTGAATCTACGCTTGGCCAAGGTACTTCGTTCTTTTTACTGCTTCCTTCATCTTCTAAATCGTAATTGGTGAATCCCTTAAAAAAACTTGCCGGTCAAACAATAATTTACGGAATTCCAAGCGTTTTGCTAAGAGTTCTTAGCTACCTATTGACCCCATTATATACTCGTGTGCTCGATACGGCTGAGTATGGCACTTATGTATATCTCTACTCAATTGTAGCGTTCATGATTGTGGTTTTAACCTATGGAATGGAGACTGCTTTCTTCCGTTTTTATTCAAAAAGTGACGACCCTCCAAAAGTATATAATACTGTTTTTCTCTCCATTCTTGGAACTAGTACTGCTTTTGTTCTGATAACCATTTTCTTTAGTTCTTCCATTGCCACGCTGGTTGGGGTTCAGGGAAAGTCTGATTATATTGTTTATTTCGGGTTGATTTTAGGACTAGATGCTGTTAGTTCTATTCCTTTCGCACTTTTAAGGGCAACCGGCAAAGCTGCTCGTTTCGCGGCATTAAGAATGGTTAATATTTTGGTAAACATAAGCTTCAATCTTCTTTTTTTAATCGTTTTTCCCTGGCTTTTTAAAAGTGGCATTCTTAACGGTGGTATTGCCGACTACTTACATTCCGACGATTTAATTCAGTATATTTTTATCAGCAACCTGATTGCAAGTGCTGTAACTTTGCTTTTGTTGCTGCCAAGTTTATCAATTAATTTCCAAAAATTCAGCTTTTCCTTGTGGCTTAAGCTGTTTAAATATGCTTTTCCCTTGTTAATTGCTGGTTTAGCCGGAATAATTAATGAAACATTCGACAGGGTGCTTTTAAAACACCTATTACCAACTGATTTAGCTGATAGCCTGGTTGGTATTTATGGAGCTTGTTATAAGATTTCAATTTTGATTACCCTTTTTATTCAAGCTTTTCGGTATGCAGCAGAACCATTTTTCTTTTCTCAGGCTAATAATTCTGATTCCAAGCGGGTTTATAGCTTAATATTAACCTACTTTGTTTTAGCTCTTAGCCTTATTTTCTTGGTTACTATGCTTTTTTTGGACCTTATTATTGTGTTTATTGGTGAGGATTTTAGGGTAGGACGTCCTGTTATACCAATACTAATGATTGCGAATGTTTTTTTAGGAGTATTTTATAATTTAAGCATTTGGTATAAGCTTACTAATCAGACTATTTATGGAGCGTATCTGTCAATTATAGGTGCAGCAGTTACTCTTTTATTGAATTTATGGATGATCCCTGATTATGGTTATATGGGCTCAGCATGGGCCACCCTGGTGTGCTACTTTGTTATGATGGTAATTTCGTATAGATGGGGCCAAAAGCATTATCCAGTTAATTACAATCTCCGAAAAATTTTTACTTTTTTTGGGTTAGCCCTTGTACTTTTTTTTATTTCAAAACTATTTGATTCCTTGTCGTTTAATGCGCGTTTGGTTGCATCTTTTGGGCTGTTTATGTTTTATCTTGTGGTGGTAGCCTTCATTGAGCAAAAAAATCTTAAACTACTGTTTCTTAAGGTTGGTAAAACCTGATAACTCTCGAGGTTTACTGTGGTATATGTGCTTTTCAGTTACTGTTTAGGTTTTCGGCCACATAACAGTTGATCTCTATTACAACTATAATCCTAGGTTTCATTCCATTCAGATTCTTTAGAATTTCTCTTATATTAATCCTCAATAGCATCCGTTTATAGTTGTATCATGGCAATTTCATTAATTTTGCTGACCTAATATCTATCCCCGATGATCGTTAACATTGTTAATCATTCTGATAATTCCTTACCTGCATACGAAACATTATTTTCGGCTGGTATGGATCTAAAGGCCTTCCTAAAGGAAGATGTTACCATTTGCAAAGGGCAGCGCGCCTTGATCACTACTGGATTGTTTATGGAATTAGCAGAAGGTTTTGAGGCCCAGGTTCGACCAAGGAGTGGACTTGCCATCAAACACGGAATTACTGTTCTTAATGCACCTGGAACTATCGATTCGGATTATCGTGGAGAAATTTGCGTCATTTTGATTAATCTATCTGAAGTTGATTATACAATTAAATCGGGCGATAGAATTGCACAAATGGTAGTTTCCCGTCACGAAAGAATTGAATGGAAACAAGTGGCTGAACTCTCATCATCAGCGCGAGGTGAGGGGGGATTTGGACATACTGGTATTTAATTAAATTGTTGATAATGAAATCTATAAGAGTATTTTCGTTTTTATTTTTATCGTTCTTTCTGCTGCAGCACACCACCGCTCAGGACGGTGTTAAAAAGCCTTCAAATGTTTCTGAAGATGAAATTAAAGCTAATGCTGAAGCATTCGCAAACGCCTATAAGTATTTACTTCTTGAAAACATCGAGCAGGCTCGCAAAGCTTTTGAAGTTATAGTTACGTCGTATAAATGGGATGCTGCCTCGCGCTATGAACTGGCCAGGATTTATGCCACTGAAAACAAGATCCCTGAAGCCACAGGACTTGCAGAAGAAGCCTACGGCCTTGATAAAGAGAATAAATGGTATGGGGAATTTCTTGCAACATTATATGAACAGACAAATCAGAATGATAAGCTTATTCAGTTGCTTGACGAAAGACTTAAAAGGCACCCCGATAATATTGAAGCACTTGAAAGAATGGCAGAGGTATCACTCTCAAACAATCAGCCATCAAAAGCTGTTTCCTTTTTCAACAGAATTGAAGAGATAAGTGGTGTAAATGAATCTCTTAGCCTGCGTAAGCATAAGATTTATTCTGAAACACTGAATAAGAAGAAAGAGGCTGCTAAAGAATTGATAGCACTCGCTAAAGCATTTCCAGAAGAGAACCGTTATGTGGTTATGTTGGCTGAGTATTATGCAAAAATTGGTGAATACGACGATGCCTTACGTATTTATCAGGATCTGATGAAAAAAAATCCTGATGAAGTTTATACCGCCATTTCTCTTGCTGATTTATACTTTAAGAAAGGTGACCGACAGAAGATGTTTGAAATCCTTAAAGTGGCTTTTTCCTCCGAAAAGCTTGCAAGTGAACCAAAGCTTCAGGTGTTTTTAACTTTGTATTCTCCCGAACAAATCTATAATGTGGAGAAAAGGCAAGCTCTTGATTTAGTTAACACGATGGTGGCAGCCTCACCAATGGATCCTAAGTTGTTGGCTATTAAGGGTGAATTGTTGTACAAATTCGATAGTATTGCAGAAGCAGGAAAGGTTCTACGCAAAAGCCTTGCCATCGACAGCAGTCGTTATTTTGTTTGGGAACAATTGCTTTTTGTTTTGTCATCATCTAATGATACAATTGATTTAGAGGCTTATAGCTCACGATGCCGCTCACTGTATCCGTTTCAGCCTATTCCCTTTTATTTCGATGGATTGATGAAGGCTCGGAGAGGTCTGATCAAAGAAGCTGTCAAGTTGTTTGAAGAGGGAAAAACATTAAGTTCCTCGAATGCCGCGCTTAGTGAACAGTTTGCCATGTTTCTTGGTGATTTTTATCATCAACTGAACGAGCCGGCTAAATCCGATTCTGCTTATGAAGAGGCTTTAAGGTACAACCCAGATAACATCTATGTACTTAATAATTATGCCTATTATTTGGCTGTAAGGGGAATGAGTCTGGAAAGAGCCGAGCGACTTTCGTCAAAGACCATCGTTTCTGAACCTAACAATCCAACCTATCTTGACACCTATGCGTGGGTGCTATACAAGCTTGGCCGTTATGATGAGAGTTGGTATTGGATGGAAAAAACACTTGCAGCCGATGAGCATCCTAGCGCTACTTTGTACGATCATGCTGGTGATATTCTTTTTAAACTGAACAGGATAGAAGAGGCTGTGGATATGTGGAAAAAAGCTTATGAGCTTGATCAGCAGGATGATCAAATCAAACTGAAAATTGAAAGACGTAAATCCAATGATTAGTTTTTCCCGATATCATTGGAGTTTGGTTTGCGCCGTGGTTCTTTTTTTCACAGCGTGCAGTCCTGCCCGAAAGGCGATTAAAGAGCCTTTGAAAGAGCAGGGAGCAGCTTTTTTATTTGAGAAACTAAAGAGCACCAAGCCGGTCTTTCACTCTCTTTCCACCCGGGCGTCAATCGATATTAAGACCGACGAAAACTCTATCAGCCTAAAAGCCCAGGTTAGGATTAAAAAAGATAGCGCCATCTGGATGTCGTTTAGTCCATTACTTGGAATTGAGGCTGTTAGGCTGTTGTTAACTCCCGATAGTGTAAAGTTCATCGATAGGTTGAATAAGAATTATTTCATTGGTACATACGGTTTTTTTAGTGAATTCTATCAGGTAAATTTTGATTATGATATGATCGAATCCATTCTGCTAGGTGCCGATTTCAATAGTTATGATGAAGGCGAGATGAAGGCTGGAATTGATCACTTGCAATATACCCTGGCAACGGCAAATCGCAGGAAAATCCGACGATTTGTTCGATCCCATGCTGATGCACAGCGAGTTTTGCTTCAAAATCTTTGGCTTGATCCAGAATCGTTTAAAATCATCAGGTTGAAATTAAAAGAAGCCAATCGTGACAGTCGCAGGCTTGATGTGGAGTACGACTCTTATACTTCAATGGAGAATGGAGATCTTATTCCTCAGAATATTATGATCAATATTAGCGCTGAAAAGAATATTCGGCTGAAACTCAAACAAACAAAACTTGAAGTTAACACGTCTCTTAGTTTCCCGTTTAACATACCGTCCTCTTATAATGCTATTCATTTCAATGAACAGTAAACTATTAGCACAAACCTCATTTGGTTTCAAATCACGGTGTCGTTCGGTATTGGTTGGCATCTTGTTGTTATGTTTTGCTGCTTCGATGGCTCAAAGCAACAACGATCGGAAGAAACTGGAAAAGGAGCAACAGCAAATTGAGGAACAGATCAGGAATTTGAAAAAAATGCTTGATGCAACAAAATCTGATCACCAAACATCGGTTACGCGATTTCAGATTTTGGGCAGTACTATCCAGAAACGCCAGCAGTTAATAGACAATATTGACTACAACATCCGGCAGTTAGATAGAGAGATCGTTGCTATACGTAAGGAGGTTCAGGATCTTTCACACGAGCACGAAGCTCTTAAAAGAGATTATGCTTCAATGATACAAGCCGCCTATTCAAATAGGCAGAAGTACAATTGGTTGATGTTCATCATGGCATCGTCTGATTTTGATCAGGCCTATTCCCGCCTGCGTTATTATCAGCAATACAGTGAATTCAGGAAACGCCAATCGCTTGAAATAATACAAACCAGAGAGGATCTGAGCAAGCGTAAAGTGGCTCTCGATGAAGTGATGCAGCAGCGGATTAAAAACAAAAGCCGCTTGACTAATGAGAAAACTCTGCTTCAAAATGAGCAAGCTACGCAGGATCGTATTGTGAAGTCGCTTGCAAGTAAAAAGAAAACACTCGAGCAGGATATACGTCGCAAACAGCTTGCTTCTGAAAAACTGAAAAAGGCCATTGAAAAGGTTATTGCCGAAGAGATCAGACAGGCTGCCGAAAGGGCTCGAAAAGCTAAATCGACTGCTAAAACGAAAACGACTAAACCTGCAAACGATGCTTTTGATCTTACTCCTGCCGAAAAGATCATTGCCAACGGGTTTTCAGAAAACCGGGGCCGGCTGCCCTGGCCTGTCGAAAAAGGTTATATCGTTGAAGAATATGGTGAACACCCACATCCTGTTACCCCTTCGGTAAGAACTAAAAACAATGGGGTTGATATTCTAAGTCCGGCTAATGCCAAGGTTAGCGTTGTTTTTGATGGCGTGGTGAGTAGGGTTATTGAGGTTCCTGGTTACCATAATGTTGTAATTGTAAGACATGGCAATTATTTGTCGGTTTACAGCAACATTATTGAGGTGTTGGTGAAAAATGGCGACAATCTGTCGCGGGGGGATGTCATAGGGATGATAGCACCAGATAGCTCAGGGAAAAACACAATGGTCCATTTTGAAATATGGAACGGTACCAAGTCTGTGAATCCTGCTGATTGGTTAAGTAGAAAATAGCTGTTTCTGCCTATTCTGTTATTCTTTCTTGTAGTCGATGCTGATGATCCCGTCAGCCAACCGCATGTTTAATCGGAGATGCATTACCCCTCCCAGGGTTCTTTTATAAAGAGTGTCGGTTTTTTCTTCCTGTTTCAGCAAGACATAGTCTGGCGATGTTTCAGCACACCAACTACCTGTTATTTTACCGTGAGCATTTTCTGCAAAAAAGGATCCGTTCTGTTCAAGTCTGATAAAAACATTTGCTGGTAGGTGATCTGGCAACTGAATGCGGTCAGCCCTTCCTCCCTGTAAAGCCTCGCGGGTTATCGATGCTATCCTCCAATCGCCCGACAGGCTATCGCTTTTTGTGTTGTTACACGACAACGTGGTGATGGAAGCGAAGATAAGCAGTTTGGTGATATTTCTGTTAACGTGTTTATATACAGTTAATTTCATGCTACTTTGTGATTTAATAACAGATTATTTCTGCAAAAAAACGAAAAATATTTGGATAGTTTAAAACGTGGTTATATTTTTGCCCAATGGTTTAACCTTTGAGTTAATCCGTGTGGATAAACTAAATAATTAATCGTAAGGCTATGAAAATAAACGATTCAACTACAGAGTCCAATATCATGGAAGCTGCAAAACGAATTTTTGTTCTAAAAGGATTCGAGGGAGCGCGTATGCAGGAGATAGCAGATGAGGCAGGCATTAACAAAGCATTGCTTCACTACTACTTTCGTAGTAAAGATAAACTTTTTGAAGCAGTTTTTATTGATGCTTTTGTGAAGTTTGTCCCCACAATTCTTATAACCCTTAATTCTAACAGCCCACTGTTTAGAAAAATTGAGGTGTTTGTTGATCATTACATCGATGTATTGTCGAAAAATCCATTTATCCCGGGGTTTATACTGCATGAGCTGGGACACAACACCGAACGTTTAAGTAAAATTATCAGAACCGTTGGCCTTAACCCTGATCTTTTTGTTGAACAAGTTAAGGCAGAAATTGAGGCAGGAAGCATAAACCCCATTGACCCCAGAGACTTGTTAGTTAATATGTTGGCGATGTGTATTTTCCCTTTTGTTGGAAAGCCAATTTTAAAAGTGGTGCTGTTTAAAAACAATGAAGAAGAATACCACGAATTTCTTAACCGTCGTAAAATTGCGGCAGCACAGTTCATTATTAATTCTATCAAAAAGAGGTAGCATGGTACGAAAACTTGTGTTGCAAATCCTGGTCTTAATGCCTGGGTGGCTTTTTTCGCAGGAGCTAATAAGCTCACTTTCACTTGATCAGGTGTACGCGTCAGCCAGGAGCGCTTTTCCCGGAATTGTTCAGAAAGCCCTCTTGGTAGAATCCCATCAGCTGGCCATAAAAAATTTAAATGCCGTTTTTTATCCCAAAAGCCAGTTAATTGCGAGCGCATCCTACCAGTCAGATGTTACATCGCTTAATATCAATATTCCTATACTAACCATGCCGGCGATTCCTCACGATTCCTATAAGGCCTATCTGGATGTTAACCAACTTGTGTATGATGGTGGTTTGAATTCGGCAAGAAAGGAGGCAGCCCGCGTTCAGTTTCAAATTGATGACAACCAGGTAGAAGCTGACTTTTTCAGAATTAAAGAGTTGCTCAACGATTTGTACTTCATGGTTATTTCAGGCAGAAAGGCCATTCATCAACTTGAACTTGGACTAGATATCCTGAAGGCTAGAATGAAAACGGCTCAATCAGCGGTTGACAACGGCGTCATGATGCCAACATCAGTCGAGATGCTGAGGGTAGAGATTTCGCAGATTCAACAGCGCATTTCCGATTTAAACCATTCGGTTCTTGCGGCTATAAACATGATTTCGGTGTGGATTGGGAATCCCGTGGCTGCTGATGCATCTTTTGCTGAGCCAGATATGATTCCCGTGATGTTTGATCAGGAAAATCTACGACCCGAAAATGCCATCTTTGGTCTTCAAAATCAAAAACTGGAGCTTCAAAGCAGGCAAACAGCTACAAAAACACTTCCAGTACTTGCACTATTTGGCCAAGCCGGATATGGCCGCCCAGGTCTTAATATGCTTAGCACCGATTTCGATGGCTGGTATCTGGTTGGCGTAAGGTTTCAGTGGAGTCCGTGGGATTGGAAGCAAACGGCACGTGAGTGTAAGCAGCTAAGCCTGCAAAAGCAGGTTGTTGAAACAAATAAAGTGGCCTACAACCAAAGAATTAAATCGCAAGAGGCGTCGTTACTTGCCGAAATCGACAGGCTCAAGGCCGCTCTTAAAACTGATGAACAGATTATTGAATCACGCGAAAAAATCAGATTTACAGCCGTTTCCCAATTTGATAACGGTACACTCGATGCTGCCGATATGGTTGCCAGAAGCAACGAGGAGACCCAGGCTCGCATAAATTATGAACTTCACCGGATTCAACTCATTCAAACCCGTATCAAACTCAATACCTTGTTCGGCCATTGATTTCTAAATACCAGTAAAATAGTACATTATTATGAAAGTAAAATTTATAATCCCTGCAGTGCTGTTAGCAGTTGCCGCTTGTTCTACTAAAGAAAAACCCGCCGATGCTTTCGGCAATTTCGAGGCACTTGAATACACCGTTAGTGCTGAATCTAATGGTCGTGTAATCTCCCAGCTAACCGATGAGGGCAGGGTAGTAGCTAAAGACTCGACTTTGGCAATTATTGACACCCTTGACCTTTCGTTGCGCGGCGATCAGCTGGCAAGTCAACACACAGCTGTGATTGGCCGTGCGACTCCTTTAGAAGCTCAGAAAATGGTTTACAACCAACAGATTGATAATTACAACCGCGATCGCGAACGGTTTATGCGAATGTTGAAAGATGGTGCGGCCACTCAGAAACAGCTTGATGATATCGAAGGAGCTATAAAACTGGCAGAGCGTCAAATTGGAGCTGTTGATGCACAATTTTCATCGTTACATTCAGAGGCAGCAGCTATTTCAAGCCAAATCGAGCAGGTGAAGGAAGCTGTGAGGCGCTGCGTAATTAAATCTCCGATCGATGGCACTGTAATTGAATCGTATGTGCGCAAGGGCGAATTTGTTAATGTCGGAAAAGCTCTTTTTAAGATTGCCGATTTGAAATCACTCGATTTAAAGGTTTTTGTAACAGGCGACCAATTGGCTTCTATAAAACTTGGTCAGCAGGTTAGGGTATATGTAGATGGTTTTGAAAGTGGCAGAGAACTAAGTGGAACCGTTACATGGATCTCTTCTGAAGCCGAATTTACTCCCAAAACTATCCAAACCCGCAAAGAAAGAGTCAATTTGGTTTATGCTGTTAAAGTAAGGGTGGCTAACGATGGGTCGTTGAAGATAGGAATGCCTGGTGAGGTTAGGCTATAAACCGTTTGTTATGATCGAGGTAAGAAATTTGGTTAAGCGCTTCGCTGAGGTCACGGCTCTAAATAATGTTTCATTGCAAGTGGACGATGGCGAGCTCTTTGGTCTCATTGGCCCCGACGGTGCCGGCAAAACTACGCTCTTCAGGGTCATCAGTTCGTTGCTGCTGTTTGATGAGGGCCACGTTGAAGTGGCCGGTAAAAATCCGGTGAGCGATTATGCTGCCATTCGACAAATGATAGGCTACATGCCCGGGAAGTTTTCTCTTTATCAGGATTTGTCAATTCTCGAAAATCTCAGGTTTTTTACCGCTATTTTCAAAACCACACTCGAAGAAAACTACGACCTGATAAAAGATATTTATGTTCAGATAGAACCGTTCAAGCATCGGCCTGCGGGCAAGCTCTCCGGAGGTATGAAGCAAAAACTCGCTCTTTGTTGCGCTTTGGTTCACAAGCCCCGATTGCTGCTGCTCGACGAACCTACAACGGGGGTGGATGCCGTTTCGCGCATCGAATTTTGGGAAATTTTGAAAAGACTTAAACAGCAGGGAATAACCATCATGGTGTCAACACCTTATATGGACGAGGCTTCGCTTTGTGAGCGAATTGCGTTAATTCAGCAAGGTCAGATCATGGGAGTTGATTCACCCGAAGGTATCATAAAAACTTTTTCGAAACCGCTTTTTGCTGTTAAGGCTGACGATTTCTACTCACTGATTACCGATTTACGTGATTGGAACGAGGCTCTTTCTGCCTTCTCCTTTGGGGAATATGTCCACCTCACCATGCGCAGCGAGAGTTCAACGGCCATGCAGGTAGAGTCTTACCTTTTTTCAAGAAACCACTCATCGGTTTCGGTCAAGGCCATCTCTGCCAATGTTGAAGACAGTTTTATGTATTTAATGCTTAAAAAGGAGGAAAGTCAATGATTCACGATACTCAATACATAATTGAAGTCGAAAATCTGGTGAAGAAGTTTGGAAGTTTTGTTGCTAACGACAACCTGACTTTTAGTGTTAAAAAAGGGGAAATATTTGGTTTTCTGGGCGCTAACGGCGCAGGGAAAACCACTGCCATGAAGATTTTATGCGGATTGAGCCATCCCACTTCGGGCAAAGTAAAAGTTGCCGGCTACGATATTTATACCCAAAAAGAGAAGATCAAACAGAGTATTGGCTATATGTCGCAAAAATTTTCACTTTATGAAGAACTTACTGTTTATGAAAATTTTAGATTTTATGGCGGAATTTATGGTATGACGAGGCTCGACATTCAGGAGCAAACCACACAATTGCTTTCGAGGCTGGGCCTTAGCCAGTATCGAAACCGTATTATCAATACTTTACCGCTTGGATGGAAGCAGAAACTCGCCTTTTCGGTGGCCGTTATCCACCGCCCTGCAATCGTTTTTCTTGATGAACCAACCGGGGGCGTTGACCCCATCACCCGCCGGCAATTTTGGGATCTGATTTACGATAACGCCAGCCGTGGATTGACCGTTTTTGTGACCACTCACTATATGGATGAGGCCGAATACTGCAACCGCCTTTCAATTATGGTTGATGGAAAAATCAAGGCGCTTGATACCCCGCAAGGGATGAAATCGGGAATGGGATGCGCTACAATGCAGGATGTTTTTGTTGCCTTGGCTCGAAACTAAACTGAGTAAAAGAGATGAAAGCATTTATTAAAAAAGAAGTTTATCATATTTTTCGCGACTATCGCTCCATGCTTATCCTTTTCGGCATGCCGGTAGTTCAGGTTTTAATCTTTGGTTTTGCTATTACCAACGAAATAAAGGATGCCCGACTGGCAGTATTGGATCATTCGCACGATGAGATGAGCCAAAGATTGATTTCTAAAATTGCCTCCTCCGGTTATTTTTTGATCGACAGAAGATTGGAATCGGCAAACCAGATTGAGCAAGTGTTTAGGGAAGGAAAGGTCAAACAGGTTTTGGTGATTCCATCATCTTTTGGCCATGATTTTACCAGCCAACACCAAACGTCGGTTCAAATCATTGGCGATGCATCTGATCCCAACACTGCGAACCTTCTCAAAAATTACACTGCCGCCATACTTCAATCGTTTCAAATGGAAGAGCTTGGCAAACTGGCCTTTCCCATCGAGGTAAAGGTAGAGCCATTGATGTTTTATAATCCTGAACTTAGCAGTGTTTATCTCTTTGTGCCTGGTACAATTGCAGTGATTTTAATGCTGGTGTCTGCAATGATGACCTCTATCAGTATTGCCAGAGAAAAAGAGATGGGTACGATGGAAGTGTTGCTGGTTTCTCCTTTAAAACCATTCCAGATTATTGTGGGCAAGGTTGTTCCATACGTTGTGTTGTCCTTCGTTAATGCATTGATGATTCTTGCTTTAGGGGCATGGGTTTTTGAGGTTCCTATTCTTGGAAATTTGGCTTTCCTTCTTGCCGAGGTGCTGCTATTCATCATCATGTCGTTGTCGCTTGGTATTTTCATTTCTACCGTAAGCCCTACCCAACAGGTTGCGATGTTGCTGTCGATGTTTGTTTTGATGCTTCCCACCATTCTGCTTTCCGGATTTGTTTTTCCGATCGAAAACATGCCAGTGGTCTTGCAGTGGTTTAGCCATTTGATGCCATCAAAATGGTTTATTATCATTGTTCGCGATGTTATGCTTAGGGGTTCCGGTATAGCATACCTGTGGAAAGAAACGCTGATAATTGTTTGTATGACAGTGTTTTTTGTTTTTCTGAGCATCAGGAATTTTAATATTCGTTTAGCCTGACATCATGCGTACAATCCTATACATCATTCAAAAAGAGTTTATCCAAATTTTTAGGGATAAGTTCATGCCAAAAATAATTTTTTTGGTCCCGATGCTTCAACTTTTAGTTTTAAGCTATACAGCCACCTTTGAAATCAAGAAAACCAGAATTGCAATAGTCGATTTTGACAAATCTTCATCTTCTCGCGAATTGGTTTCTTTGTTTGAGGGATCTCGTTTTTTCACGATCCCCTACTATCCATCCCAAATGTCAGAAGCCGAACAGCTTATCGACACACGCAAAGTACACCAGGTATTGGTAATTCCCGAAGGATTTTGCCGCGATATGCAAGTCAACCATGAAGTCAGCCTACAGCTTGTTACCGACGCTGTTGATGGTTCGGCAGGAGCCTTGCGAAGTGCTTATGCTCAAGGTATTATCCAGGATTATAGTCAGGAAATCAACACCACTATTTCCGGTCGGAGGGTTTCCGGACCAATAGTGGCAACCTGGTCGTTTTGGTACAATCCCGAGCTCGATTACACCACCTTCATGGTTCCGGGTATTTTAGTTTTACTGGTAACCATCATCGGTATGTTTCTAGCAGGTATGAACGTGGTGAAAGAGAAGGAGATGGGAACCATTGAGCAGATTAACGTCACCCCGATTAATAAGATTCAGTTTATTACTGGCAAGTTGGTCCCTTTCTGGATTATCGGCCACCTGGAGCTCACGCTTGGTTTGGTGCTGGCCTGGGTGGTTTTTGATATACCTGTTTTGGGCAGTGTTGGATTGATCTATTTGGTGGCCTCTGTTTATCTCGTGTTGGTGCTGGGCCTCGGGTTAATTATCTCAACCCTTAGCGACACGCAACAGCAATCTATGTTCATCAGTTGGTTTTTCCTCGTCTTGTTTATTCTCATGAGTGGATTGTTTACACCTGTAGAGGGCATGCCTGCCTGGGCTCAAACTCTCAACACTGTTAATCCTATTTCCTATTTTATCGAAGTGATCAGGTTGGTGATGCTCAAAGGATCGGGGTTTGTTGATATAAAATCTCAACTTGTTTCGCTTTCGGGGTATGCCGTATTGGTGATTACAATTGCCGTTTGGCGTTACAGGAAAACAGTTTAAGGAAATTGATATACCTTTGTAGGTGCACCGATTGAAGTGCAAGGTTGTAAATTTGCATGAAAGGAAATGCCATGACAAGACTTTTAGGGGTTTTCGTGTTGAGCATCTGGATGCTGGCCGGGCATTCACAACAATTTATGTTGCTTGAAAAGCCAGGGACTTTCCGAAATTTTAAATATTTCGAGGGTGATGACATCATGGTGGTTTTGTTGAATGATAACAGAGAAGTTTCGGGAACTATCACTCGAATAGCAGACTCGGTTTTTGTGATCAACAATCAGGAGGAATTTGCCGTCTCTGAAGTGAAATCAGTTGTGCGAACAAGGTTTTTTTTCTCATTTTTTGGTTATGGAGCAATGGTTGGCGGTTCGTTTTATTTCACCCTCGATGTTGTTAACCGGGCTTTGAATGGCGATTCGCCTGTTGTTACTTCCGAAACGGCCATCATCGGGGCTTCGTTGGCAGCCACCGGATGGCTCTTGTCGCAGTTTCGCTACAGGCATTATCCGGTTGGTGAAAAGCGCAAATGGCGTTTGAGAATTATGCCCTCAATTGCTCTTTAGCGCTTTTTGGGCAAACTCCGTTTTACAAAATCACCAACGGTTTCGTTAAAAACTAACCCGTCGCTGTCGTGAAAAACCACCGAGATGCCAATACTAAATACCGGAAGTTTTTCAATCAGGGGTGCTAAATCAGGATGTTGAAGCCTCATGGCATCCTTTTCTGTTGTAACAATGATTTTGTTTTTAGAGATAATGTTACGGAAATGGGTTTCAATTTCCTTGATATCTCTTGAGTTGTAATTGTGATGATCGGGAAATTTTAACGTTTCAAGATTTTCGCATTGATTCCTCAGATAATCTTGCAAAGGATAAGGATTCGCTATTCCTGCTACCAGGAGAATGGTGTTGGTGCGAGGCAATTTGCAATTTGTTGCTCCCTTGGTTAAGGGAGTCATGTCGGCATATTTAATCGTACTGAAAAGCAATTTTTGGTGTGGAGCTGGTTTCAGTTGTTCGGTAATATGCTGGCGTAACATCTTGGGGAACACAGCATCCGTTTTTGTAACAATTATTATATCAGCCCGTTTGCTGTTTCCAATTGGTTCTCGAAGGGTTCCTGCTGGCAAAAGGTAGTCGTTAATATACAGATTTCTAAAGTCTGTCAGAAGAATGCTTAATCCGGGTTTTGTCCACCGGTGTTGAAAAGAGTCATCCATGAGGATTACTTCCGGACTTTGCTTGAGGGACAGCAGTTTTTTAATCCCTCTGTTGCGTTTTGAGTCAACAGCTACCAGAATGTTGCTGTATTTCGAAAAGTATTGCAGGGGTTCATCGCCTAGGTGAGTGTGGTCGTGACCTTTTTCCCCTAAAATGAAACCATGGCTTTTCCTTCCGTAACCCCTGCTGATAGTCGCAACGCGGTGGTTTTGACGGAGTAATTTGATGAGATATTCAATGTGAGGCGTTTTGCCTGTTCCTCCAACCGATAAATTTCCTACCCCTATAATGGGCAACGGGAAGCTTTTACTTGGCAACAAACCTATGTCAAACATTACGTTTCTGATGGAAACGGCAGTGCCATACAAAAGGGTGAAAGGGAGTAAAACAGGGGCCCATGGATTCATGGCTGCAAAATAGTATTTGTAAGTGTATAGCTAGTAAATCAAGTGATGTGAAATTGTTAAATCCATCTATCAGTCAGTCTGTATGTACGATTACTTTGGTAAAATGGTTACATATATTCGTTTTATTTTTAGTCAAACCTTGAAAGAGTCCTTATATTTGTTGAAAAAAAATGATTACTGTCGGTCATATATTGGAGTCTCTCAATTCTCTTGTCCCTTTCTCGCTGCAGGAGGATTATGATAACAGCGGGTTGTTGTGCGGCGATAGAAACAACCCGGTAACGGGAATTCTGGTGGCATTTGATGTAAATGACGATGTTTTGACAGAAGCTGTGGACACCGGATGCAACGTGGTTGTAGCACATCATCCGTTGATATTCAAGCCAATGCGATCAGTTACCTTCGATACGCCAGTTGGACGGTTGGTTTCTCGGGCACTCGAAAACAGAATAGCAGTAATTGCTGTTCATACCAATATTGACAACCATTTTGAAGGCGTTAATCAGGAGTTGGCCCGGCATCTTGGTTTGGAGAATTTGCGAATCCTTCAGCCGCTGGAAGGGAGGTTGCAGAAGCTTGTTACATTTGTGCCTCACAGCCATGCTGATGTGGTTAGAAAGGCATTGTTTGAAGCCGGAGCCGGCCATATAGGTCGCTACGACTTGTGTAGTTATAACCTCGATGGCGTAGGTACCTTCAGAGCCAATAACGAAACAAAACCCTTTGTTGGCAGGCTAAATGAAGTTCATCACGAACCGGAAATGAGGGTTGAGGTTGTATTCCCTTCCTGGATTCAAAGTCGTTTGTTGGAATCTTTGCTGCAGGCCCATCCTTACGAAGAGGTGGCCTATGACATTTTTCCGATGAAAAACGCCTTGCCAAACGCGGGAGCAGGAATGATTGGTCTTTTACCCGAACCTTTGTCAGAAATCGATTTTCTTGAACATGTGAAGCAAAAATTGTGCGTTCCGTTCCTTCGGCACACTTCTCTTAGGGGACGGTCTGTTAGAAAGGTGGCTGTTTGCGGAGGATCGGGCAGTTTTCTGATCAACATTGCCAGCAAAAGAGGAGCCGATGCATTTGTAACCGGCGACATTAAGTATCACGACTTTTTTGATGCTCCTGCCTCGCTCCTGGTGCTCGATGCCGGCCATTTTGAAACAGAACAGTTTACTGTTCAGCTATTGGCCCGCTATTTGAACGAAAAAATTCCTAACTTTGCCGTCCTGATTTCCAAAGTGAATACCAATCCAGTAAATTATTGCTAATATCCTTGGAAACAGTTTTTTGTGTGAAAAATTTGTCCATTCATTCCTATACCATGAAAGAGAACAAGAAAGACCCTGCCGTTGTCGGCATCGCTGAAACAGAAGAAAACATCGAGGTTTCAATTGAACGAAAACTCATAGCACTGTACAGTTTACAACAGGTTGATTCGCATATCGATAAAATTCGGATCATCAGGGGTGAATTGCCTCTTGAAGTGCAGGATCTGGAGGATGATATTGCCGGTTTAGAAACCCGCGTTGAGAACTATATTCAACAAAGTACCGCTCTTAACCAGCGTATTGCTGAAAAAAATCAGGCTATTCGCGACAGCGAATCGATGATTAAAAAGTATGAAGAGCAGCAAATGAATGTCAGAAATAACCGCGAATACGACTCATTGTCGAAAGAGATTGAATTTCAGGGCTTGGAGATTCAGCTCTCTGAGAAACGCATAAGGGAATTTTCGTACGAGCTCACCCGTCTTAAAGAAGAAATAGCCTCTGCCCAGACCGAGCTTAACGATAAACGCAATGATTTAGAGGTGAAAAAGGCCGAGCTCGACGACATTGTTGCTGAAACCCGAAAAGAAGAGGAGCAACTTCTTGCCAACAGCGAGGAGAACAAGAAATTTATTGAAGACAGGCTTCTTGCCGCCTATTCGCGTATAAGAAAAAATGCCCGCAATGGTCTGGCTGTTGTTCAAATTGAACGCGATGCTTGTGGCGGTTGCTTCTCGAAAATTCCTCCACAACACCAACTCGACATTCGTATGCATAAAAAAATTATTGTTTGCGAGTATTGTGGTCGGATTTTGGTCGATCAGGATATTGTTGATGCAGTAAAAGGGAAAGCATAACCCTTTCAGAAAGTTTCACAATGAGCAGGTTCTTGTTGAGCCTGCTTTTTTTTGATCCTTACTTTTCTCTATCTTTGATCCATTGGCTTCTCATTTCAAGCCATGCATTCTATGCCCAGGTTGTTTCTCTTCTTCTTTGTTTTTTTTGCACTTGTTGCGGCTCCCTCCTTCGATGCAAATGCAGGCGGTGGTTACCACTACCGATTTGATCAAACCAATCTTGAGGCCATGACCGCCTTATCGCAATTACGTCTTGATGATGCCAGATTGTTGATTAATAGGGCTATGAAAGAAGATCCAGGAAACAACATCCCTTTCTGGCTTCAAAACTATGCCGACTTTATTGAGGTTATTGTTACCGAAAACGAAGATCAATTCAAGCAATTTGAGAACAACAGGGAAACTTGCATTGAGCGGCTTTCAAAGGGGGATGAAAGCAACCCCTATTATTCTTATTGCTTAGCTGAAGTCAACCTTCAGAATGCTCTGGCCAGAGCCAAATTCAGAGAGTATATAACTGCGTTGCGCGAGGTAAACAGAAGTTATTCTATGCTAACACGTCTTCGAATCGATCATCCCGATTTTAAGCCAGCCCTGATCTCGTTGGGTTTCTTGCATACCTTGATAGGATCTGTCCCGGCACGTTATCAATGGGCCGTTAAAATTTTGGGTTTTAATGGCAATGTGAAGGAGGGCATTGCCGAGATGCACAAGGCAATGAAGTGGACAGAAGCAAGTCAGGATAGGTCGTTTTATGATCTTCAATGCCTGTTTTTTATGAGTTTGATTTATCTAAATGCTGATAGCGATAGAACCCATGCAGTTGATTTTATGAATGATTACATGACAAAAAGGCAATTACAAGCCGATCAGCTTGAGCCTCTTCAGGCCTACGCATTGGCTGGAATTGCCCTTCGTACAGGTCAAAACCGGATGGCCCTGCGTATGTTGTTGAACAGGAAGCAAGGTGATGGGCGATTACCCATACCATACCTTGACTACATGACGGGCCAGGCCTTGTTGGCTGATGGTGATGACAGGGCTGAAGATTTTCTTTTTCGGTATGCAAGTGGTTTTAAGGGGCGCAATTTCATTAAGGCGGCCTGGCAGCGTTTGGCCTGGTTTCATTTGTTGAAGGGCAACCCTTCGGGGTATAGAAGAAGTATGGCTCTGGCCGGATCAAAAGGGAATCTTGATGTGGATGCTGATAAAGCTGCGCAGCGTGATTTTGAAAATAACCTTACTCCTAATCCATTGTTGTTGAGGGCCAGACTGCTTTCTGACGGGGGGTATTATGACAGAGCGCAAAAGGTGCTTCAGGTTTATTTTGATGATGGCGCAAGAAGCGATTACTTCGATCTAGAAGCTCATTACCGCCAGGCACGTATTTTTGATGACTCTGGAGAGACCTTTGCAGCCATCGCTGCCTACCAAAAGGTTTTTGCAGCCGGTAAGAACGATAAGCGGTATTTTGCTGCAAACAGCGCGTTAAAGCTTGGCGCTATTTATGAGCGTCTTGGTCGTCACGACATGGCTGCCTTGTGGTACAAAAGAGTTCAGGAGCTCGATTTTTCGGAATATAAAAACAGCATTACCCAAAAGGCAAGAGCTGGTTATGAACGAACAAAATAAAAGTTGATTAAACATGCGGGTGGTGATCCAGAGAATTTCCAAAGCTGCTGTTACTGTTGATTTACAACAGGTGGCTTCTGTAGGAATGGGTATGTTGATACTGTTGGGTATTGAGCACAACGATAAAGAAGAAGATGCTGATTGGTTGTGCTCGAAAATTTCAAAACTGCGAATTTTTAACGACTCAGAAGGCGTTATGAATCTGAGTATTGGTGAAGTAAATGGGCAGCTGTTGATTGTTAGTCAGTTTACGCTGCATGCCTCCACCCGAAAAGGAAACAGGCCTTCGTATGTCAGATCTGCCCGTCCGGACAAAGCGATTCCCCTTTACGAGTACTTCATAAAGAAAATGGAGATTGAAAGTTCTGTCGTGCCGGCATGTGGCGTTTTTGGCGCAGATATGAAGGTGGAACTTATCAACGACGGGCCTGTGACCATCCTGATGGATTCTGCATCAAGGGAATAACGGTCAGAGACGGGCCAGGAATTTAGCTTCGTCAATCACGTAGCGGGTGTGGGTTCCTTCGCCTATCAGCGCGTGCTCGTCGTGAGCCAAAACTTTGAATACAAGCTTTTTCCCGTCAATAGCCACTAAAGTGGCCTCGCATCTGACCCTTTGTCCTATAGGCGTGGCCTTGATGTGGTTTATATCAATATGGATTCCAACGGTGTTCTCTCCGCTATCCAGAAAGGGTGCAACTAATTGTAAACTTGTTTTTTCCATTAAAGCAACCATAGCCGGTGTTGCAAAAACATCAACAAGGCCCGATCCGTATGCTCTTGCAGAATCCTCCTGATTGACAATTTTTTCAATTCTGTGGGAAGTGCCAATTGCCGTATTGTTCATTGTTCTGAGAAGTGAAGGTGAATACTCTTTTGCATTTCAGGGTGCAAACTCTGAAAAACCGGGCACGTGAATGCTGAAACTTCCAGTATCTTTTTTTCTTTTGGGGTATAGGGATGAGGCGGGAAATAGAGGTTGATTTCTATATGGCCAATTCTTCTGGGGTCCGACATCATGGTTTTGGTAATGTCGGCTTTGGTGCCTTTGATGTTGAACCCGTGATTTTGTGCAGCTATTCCCATAATGGTGAGCATGCAGCTTGCCAGCGATGCCGCAACCAAATCGGTTGGTGAAAAGGCTTCGCCCTTCCCGTTGTTGTCGGTTGGGGCATCGGTAATTATTTTTTCTCCCGATTGCAAGTGGGTAGCTTCGGTACGTAAGTCGCCCAAATAGGTTGTATGAATTGTGGCCATGGTTTTTTGTGCAAAATTAAAAAACCCCTGCCATTAACAGGCCAGGGGTTCTCTTTTTTAGTTCCGGGAATAGTTATTTTTTCTCGGGCTTTTTGTCTTTTGAACAGGAAGTGCTTCCTGCGCAGCTTTTTGCGCAACTGCTTTTTGATGATGGGCAGCACGATTTGCCGTCTTTGGCTTTTGCATCTTTGCACTCGGCTTTGTGGGCTTTGTCTTTACAATCTGTCGTTTTGGTATCTTTGGCTTCTGCTTTTGCGGCCTTGGGAGGATCGTCGTCGTTGATTACAACCGAATAACCTGCCGATGCGGCAGCGTAACTAACTGTATTGAAGCCAACCAAAAGAAAGGCGGCCAGAGCAATGCTTAAAAAAATGTTCTTCATTAAAAAAAGTATTAAAGGTTAATTAACTGGGCAAACTTACAAACAAGATGGAGCTTTGGCTGTTAATGGCTTGTTAATGGCGGTGTTAATGTTCTGTTAACATTATAAAAACAGAGCATATAAGTTTACTTTTGTTTCTGTTTTAGTAAAATATCTGTACGTGAAGCTTTTTTGGTTCAAAATCATTGTTTTAGTGGCCTCTTTTTCTCTGGCTGGCATCATCATCACCCAGGTTTACTGGGTACAAAATGCCTGGATGCTAAAAGAAGAGCAATTTAACAGCCGCGTGAAGGTGGCCTTGAAAACTGTTGTTAACCGGCTGTTTAAACACACATCTGATTCAACAAATCCCTTTGCTCCGGGCAATTGTTCGAGTAGCTGTGCCGCTGCTGATACTGTGAAACACGGATTGGTTATCAATCAACGTCTTTTGCACGATTTCCTTCACGACGAGTTTAAATGCATGGATGTTGATCGCGGGTTTTATTATGCCGTGTACTCTGCTAACGACTCTCTTGCATTGTTTGGCCAACCGGGTCCCTATTTCAACCAAATTGCCGCGTCGCCACACTCGGTTTCTTTATCCTGTTTACACGAAGCTCAGGTTTTTTATCTTGGGGTGTATTTTCCTGGCAAGACGGGTTTTATATTCAACCAGTTGCTTGGCTGGATACTTCTTTCAGCTTTGTTTACGGCTGTGGTCATCCTCTCTTTTGCATCAACTGTAATTGCGTTTCTTCGACAAAGAAAACTTTCTGAATTGAAGGCCGACTTCGTAAACAACATGACCCACGAATTGCGAACCCCTGTATCGGCCATATCGCTTGCGAGCGAAATGCTTCTAAAACCCGTTGTGATGGCCGACAGCGACAAGGTAGAACGATACGCCAGCCTCATTTTTGATCAGAACAACCGCATGAAAAGTCTTGTTGAACACGTACTTCAGGTTTCTTCCTTTGACCGTCATGAATACCAGATTAATCGCTCCGAGCTGAACTTGCACGATCTTATCGACGACATCGTAGCTTCGTTTAGTCTTGTTGTTGAGGAGCGAGGGGGGGCGTTGGTGTTCATTCCGGGAGCTTCTTCCATGCAAATTGTTGCTGACAAGCTTTACTTGACCAACATTCTTAGCAGTCTGGTTGACAATGCGATTAAATACTCTCCTGATATTTTGAGTATTACCATTTCAACTCGTTCTGATTCCAGCGGGATTTATATTTCGGTAACCGACAAAGGATTGGGAATGAATAACAATCAGCGGAGAATGGTTTTTCAAAAATTTTATAGGGTTTCAACGGGCAACCGTCACAATGTGAAAGGATACGGCCTGGGCTTGTACAATGCTATGGTTTTGGCCAAAGCTCACGGAGGAACTCTTACTGTCTCAAGTGAGCCCGGCAAGGGTTCTACTTTTACCCTCTTTTTGCCTTTTGTTTTGTCTTAAATTAAATAATGATTCTGCATATGATACAGCAACCTTCTTTACTTCTTGTTGAGGACGATCCTGCATTGGGATTGGTAATCAGTGATTTTTTGCAAATGGCGGGGTTCGATGTTGTATTGGCTGCTGAAGGTTTTCAGGCTAAGGATCTTTTACAAAACCGTACTTTTGATTTATGCATTCTGGATGTTATGCTTCCAGGCATCGATGGTTTTGAATTAGCTCGATTTATTCGGACAATCAATGCTGTTGTTCCAATCATTTTCCTGACAGCACGCTCGTTGCCTGGTGATAGAATCGAGGGTTTTCGACTTGGATGCGATGATTACATCGTTAAACCATTCAACAGCGAAGAGTTGATTTTAAGGATTAAAGCCCTTTTGAAGCGATGTGGTATTGTGTCGGGTAATGCTAAGCCCGAAAAGTTGATTCATCGCATTGGTAAATATGAATTTAACCCGCATGAACTTACACTTGACGGACCTGGCGGCCGAATTTCGTTAACTCGCAGGGAATGTGAGTTGCTTAGTTTCTTTAACGAGCACAGAAACCAGTTGGTTCCACGTGATGTGATTCAAAAGGCAGTTTGGGGAAACGACGACTATTTCATAGGGCGCAGTATGGATGTTTTTATCACACGTTTGCGCAAATACCTGAAGGAGGATGACGGTATAGCCATTGTCAACAGCCACGGGAATGGCTTCAAACTTACAGTTTCAGATTGATCCTTAGTTGTGTTTAGAACACTTTTAACAAGGAACTGTTAGTTGTTTAGTAATACTATAAAAGAATGGCTCAATGGCTGTATTCACAAATTTAGGGAAATGCGACACCTGTCGGAGTCGGTCGTTTATTTTTGATTTGATTAGTGAGCAAGATCGCGATCTGCTTAATCGGTCAAAACAGGAGGTGAGTTTTAATGCTGGTGAAATTATTTTTAAACAAGGTGCTATGCTCACGCATATCGTTTGCGTTACTTCTGGTCTGGCGAAAATTTACTTCGAGGGGGTTGATAGGAAAAATTTGATTCTACGCCTTGTGAAGCCTTCCGAATTGGTAGGAGGGCCGGGAATGTTTGTTGATCAGCGCCACCACTATTCTCTCGGAGCTGTTGAAGATACTCTGGTTTGCTTCATTGAGTTAGGCCTTTACCGAGAATTGGTTTTCAGGAATAAACCTCTGGCACACGAGGTTATGGCTCGCGAAAGTCAACATCGCATCGAGTTGTATGAAAAGTTGGTAAACCTTACCCAGAAGCAAATGCCCGGACGTGTTGCTGAAGCACTTTTGTATCTTTCAAAGCAAGTTTACAATTCAAGCAAATTTCTTTGCACTATTTCCCGTCAGGAGCTTGCCGATCTTACTGCGATGTCGAAGGAGAGTGCCATAAGGATTTTAAAAGATTTCAAAGAAAACAATCTGGTTAGCATCGAGGGAAATCAAGTTGAATTACTTGATGTAGAGGGTCTTATGAGTGTTTCGGCCAGAGGATAACTGTTTTTTTGTCGGTTGGCGTTGATATTTGTCAATCAAAATGCCTGATTTTGTCAACCTGGTTCTGATAAAAGTCAACCTGATAGGGTATAAATGTCATATGTATAAGTGTGAATATGAATTGATGTCGCAGTAAGTTTGCATCATTGAAAAACCAAATATCATTCACACATGAAAAAGATATCGTTCATAACCGGAATAGCTGCCTTAGCAGCTATCGCTTCTGTTAATTTAACCAGTTGTACAAAAGAAGGTCCAGCCGGAAAAGACGGCGAGGATGGCATCGATGGCGCCAATGGTACAGCCACCTGCATTCAATGCCACGACAACACCGAGGAGTTGTTTGCAAAACAAAACCAATGGGCAGCATCAACACATGCCACCGGAGGTAATTATGCCCGTAATACGGTAGGGTGCGCTGATTGCCACACCAGCCAGGGTTTCCGTGAAACCATTGCCACGGGTCAGCCTGTTGCGGATGTGATTTCCAATCCGAATCCTATTAACTGTTACACCTGTCACGAAATCCACAAAACCTATACCCCTACCGATTGGGCTCTTACCACTACTGCCCCAGTTTCTTTGATGCTGAGTGGCGAAACTGTTGACTTTGGTACGGGTAATTTGTGCGCCAACTGCCACCAAAGCCGCCCAATCGACGCTGCTGTTATGCCGGTAGTGGGTGGTCCTGACATTACCCTGACTGCGGCCAACAAACGTTTTGGTTCTCATCATGGCCCACAGGCCAACATCATTGGTGGTATAGGGAAAGGTCTTTATGAGGTTGGTGCAGGCTATATCAACTCTGCTCATAGTTTTATCGAGAATGGTTGTGTTAGTTGTCATTTGGTTGAGGGCTATGGCAATCAGGCAGGGGGGCATGTTATGAATATTAAGTATGGAACAAGCTACATTACCGCTGGCTGCACAGGATCAGGATGTCACGATGCTGCTGCTGTGAAACAGGAGTTGACCGATTACCAGGCTGAAATTCAAAGTCTCCTCGATCAGATAAAGGCAAAACTTATCGAGAAGGGAATTGCCAACGAAGGCGATCTTTATACCAAGCCCGGTACTTATTCTGCTGATGTTGTGGGCGCATTCCTCAACCATCAGTCGGTTACCGAAGATAAGAGTCTTGGAGTTCATAATCCAAGGTATGTGAAGAGACTGCTCGAGAATTCTCTGGCTTCTTTGAACTAGCTCGTATTGTAATGGGTGGATGGTTTTCAGGGTGCTGAAAACTTTTCACCCGTTTCATAAAACTTTTTGTGTTTAAAAAAACATTGAACTTATTGTTTATGAAAAAAACAAGAATACTTCATCTGCTTGCAATTTTGGCGTTAGTAGCAGGGATGGTATCGTGCGAATACGAATGGGTTGAGCCTGAAGTGGTGGTATTGCCCCAAAAAGTTAGCTTCGCCTCCGATATTCTTCCTGTATTCAACAAGAGTTGCAATATGTCTGGTTGCCATGCCCAGGGGGCAGTTGCACCCGATTTGTCGGCAGCTAATGCTTTTACGGATTTGATGAACAGAGGATTGATTAACACTGAGCAGCCCGCTCAAAGTCCTCTTTACCTGTCGGTTTTCTCTGGCTCGATGAAGAAGTTTAGCACATCTGCCAACAATGCTCTGATTTTAAAATGGATTGAGCAGGGAGCTCAAAATAATTAACTGTTTAAAAGGAGTTTACTTATGATGCATTATAAAATAAAAACTGCCTTTCTTAGTTCTCTGCTGCTGTTAAGTCTGGCAGGATTCGGTCAGGAGGATCCGGCTACAGAAGAAACTGATCGTCGTCCGGTCAGATCTTCCTTTGAAAGTGGTATTTTGATCGATAACCAAACGGTTACAATCCCTACCGCTAACACCTTAGAGATGTTGATTCAGCATAAGTTCGGGTCCATTCAGAATGGCCTTACCGATTTGTACGGTATTTATGCCGCCGGGGCCAACGTTCGGATTGGTTTTAACTACAGCATTCGCGATAATCTTATGGTTGGTTTCGGGTCAACTAAAAACAAGAAATTGCAGGATTTTCAAGTAAAATGGACCTTCTTGAATCAAACCCGCGACAACCACTGGCCGGTCACCCTTACTTTCTACGGCAATATGGCCATTGATGCCCGAGGTAAAGAAGTTTTTGGAACCAATTACGCCTTTGGCAACCGCCTGAGTTATTTTTCTCAACTGATTATTGCCCGTCGTTTCAACGATTACCTAAGCGTGCAGGTGGCTCCAAGTTTTACCCATTTCAACTCGGTGGATAAATTGATGGAGCACGACAAAATTGGGCTTTCATTCGCCGGAAGGGTGAAAATAAGCCCCCAGTCGTCGCTTATGCTTCAATATGATATCCCGTTTAAAATTCAGGCAATTGCCGAAAACATGGAATTTACCAATCCGCCGAAGCCTAATTTTGCTTTTGGTTGGGAAATTTCCACTTCAACGCATGCTTTCCAAATCTATATGGGAACTGCCGACGGAATTTTAGGCCAGGAAGTTTTGATGAACAACACCAACGATTTCCTGAATGGCGAGATGATGTTTGGCTTCACAATCACCCGACTGTGGAGTTTTTAATCGCATTAATAAACCCTTAAAAATTAAATATTTATGACGCAACATAAAATCGGTACGCTTTTTATCGCAGTATTAGCTTTTGCTGTTCTATCGGCATTTACGCCTCAGGATCAAAAAAAAGGTGGAGCCTGGAACATTCCCGCGAATTATAAAAGCATGAAGAACCCAACTAAAGCCAATGATGCCGAATTGCTTAAAATCGGTAAAGGGCTGTATGCCAAACACTGCAAAGCCTGTCACGGAAATAACGGACAAGGTGATGGACCTAAGGCTAAGCAGTTGAAAACTTTCCCGGGCGACTTCCTGTCGGCCGAGTTTAAGGCCTATGGCGATGGAGAACTTTTTTACATGTCGTTCGTTGGCCGTGATGAAATGCCCAATTTTGAGAAGAAAATTACTACAGATGAGGATCGTTGGGCAATTGTGAATTATATGCGTTCCATGAAGAAGTAGCGTGCTTCTGTTGAATGTTTTACGGCAGTCGTTGGTATGATAATCGAACGACTGCCGTTTTTAAAATCAAATTATGAAAGTGATAAAAGTAATGATGTCGGTGCTCTTGCTGATGGGTGGGTTCATCTGTCAGGCACAACCAACAGATGCCAGCAGAACCGAAAACCAGAAATGTCTGGATTGTCACGGTCAGGCTGTCTATGCTTTTTTCAATCCTGTAGAAGAGAAAACCACCCGCAGGCTGATGGCAACGCAGTTTCGTGTTGATACGTATCCACCCCACCAACGGCATCTTAGCTGACAAGATTTTTATCGATCAGGTGGGGTAAGAGTTTATCGAGTTGAGAAGCTTTGGTGTCGTTGATGTGGTTGATGACATAGGTGAGCCATTTCTG
>JAQVCV010000056.1 GCA_028689615.1 Bacteroidales bacterium
GCCTCCCCGAGTACCACCGCCTCGACCTGTCGGCAACCTACAACTTCAAGATCAGCGGCTACGCTCCTGCTTCGATAGGGATGAGCATTTTCAATGTGTACAACCGACCCAACGTGTGGTACAACGAGTACGAGATCGTCGAAAACCAGATCATCGAAACTCCCGTCTATTTCCTCGGTTTCACACCCAACATCAACTTCACCATCAAACTGAAATAACCATGAAATCAATCCGCTATACCCTCCTGCTTGCTGCCGCAGCCCTGTGGGCAGCCTCCTGTCAGAAACCCGATCTGGCCACCGCCGATCCCGACATAGCAGTGGTTGAAGCCTATCTGGCTCCCAACGCTCCAATCCGGCTTCACATCACCCGACAACTGGTTTATGCCTCGTCGGATACAGTGATCACCCCCATCGAAGGGCTCACCATCAGCCTCAAGGCTACCGACACTTCAGTGATTTGCACCTCCGACAGCGCCGGCTATTACAGCGCTGCCATCACCCCCCGCGAAGGAGAAACCTACACAATGACCTTCCTCTACAACGATAAAACCGTTTCAGCCACCACCACAATCCCCGCGAAGCCCACCAACTACACCGCTTCGGCCTCCACCATCACGGTAGGTATGGGAGGTGATCCAGGCAGCGGAACACCACCCACTCACCCAACTCCCGTCACCCTCGCCTGGGACAACCCCGACCTGAGCTATTACATGGTGGTGACCGAATGCCTCGAGACCGATCCTGAGCCCATCTTCGATACGACCGAGGTTGTACCGATGCGGATTTTTCGCAACACTCCCGACAGAATTGAAACACAGAACCTCAACCCCGGCGCATTTTACTACCTCGGAAACCACAGGGTAATCTTGTTCCACCTCAACGCCGAATACGCCCAACTTTACGACGACAACGGCACCTCATCGCTCAACCTGGCCAAGCCTCCCACCAATGTTGTCAACGGACTTGGAGTGTTTACAGGCATCAACGCCGACACCCTGCTCATACAGGTAAACGAGGACTGATCCCCCGGCTTCAGGCCTGATTCTGCAAAAAACAATCCCCCTGCTGTGAGGCATCCTCATCTCAGGCTGTGAGGTACCCTCATCCCCGGCTGTGAGGCATCCTCATCTCTGGCTGTGAGGTATCCTCATCTTAGGGAGTGGGGCTTGATAAGGCAATTGGAACAACCTCGAATCAGGCTTATGACTACCCGGGAAACAGGCTAATGAGCAATAAGGTACCATCAGGCACCCGGCTCACAATTGGAGCCATTCCTGATGTCATCACCACTCCGAAAAAAACCCGGTAAAGTTTTCACTTCACCGGGCTTAAAACAGCAGAGCAACTACTTTCGCACCATCCCGTTAACCAGATCCTTCCAGTATCGGGCGAATTCCAAAGCCTGTTGAGCTGCCATAGGATCGTCGTGTTTGCTGTTGAACAACAGGAGGCTCTCCTGCATTGATTCTCCGCGCGCAAACATCAAACGCAGGCTCACCAAATCAACCGATACACTATGATTCACCTTTCCACTCCATGTTTGTTGATTGAGCAGAACCTGACAATCAACCACATGATCGAGCATTACCAAACGACTGCCTGCAAGTTGTCCACCGGTATTCTCGCACCACAACAAAGCAGGTTTTCGAACATCAACACAGAGTGCAACGCGTCCGAAATAGCCTGTCTTCGCAGCTGTCAGTCCATGACTTAGAAGTTGCTGACGAACAGCATTCCTAAAACCAGCTTTAGCATGATTGCCGCTCCTGACCACCCAAATAAAAGGCACAATAAAAAGGGCAGCAACCAGTATTCCTAACAATATTATACTGAAATCCATTTCTTTATTTTTTAAGATTGATATAAAAAAACATTAAATGAGGCCTTGACGTACCACAACAATTCACCCCGGGAAGCGAAGTCTGAACACAATCGGTTCACAACCTCATTTGTTCTGCCAACGGAAGCGTTTTATTCAAAGGCAGACACCAATTGGGGGGGGAAAAGATAAATTGCAAAGTCTTATTCAAAAACAAAACTTACAGGCACAACAAAGCAGAAGGCCGTCAACCGACCTTTGAATAATTGAAGAAGAGGAGATAATGTCGCCTCAGAAGAACTGGTGATAAGGAAACAATAAAAAGGAAACCCTTTCGGCTTTGCAAGCTGCTGTTAGACTTTGGCGGGGTAACCAAAAAACCGGCAATAAGATTGGATTAAGCCGTTCCATCGGCAGAGGGTGCCACTTGCACTGCCTTAATGGGGTTACAACGGTTGACACAGTCGAAACCCCTGTGGTTTCGATCATCCCCGTTGGGGATGAATTATCGGATGTAATGTATTCTATGCTGGTATCTTCCAACGACCGGGCCACAGGAATCTGTTCATGCAACAAGACCCTGAGGCTTACCATGGCAACAAGATATACAAGCACAAAACCTCTTATCAAATTCATCGGGCAAAAGTAAACAAACTGACTGATTGAGTAAGCTGATGCCCTAAAAAAAACGCAGCCTCGAAACCTCATTATTAAGGAAACTGTAATTACACAAGCAAGAAAGGCCACCCTTTTGGGTGGCCTTTCAACATATTTACAGCTTAATTCTGGTCTGAATTATCTGGTAACGGTGATGCGTTCCATCGAAACAGAACCGTCGGCAGTGGTGAAGCGTACGAAATAAACGCCGCTTTCGAGGTTGCTGACATTCAGTTTGATGGTGCTCTGTCCGTTCACATCCTGGTTCATCACGGGCTGGCCGAGATAGTTCACCAGAGTGATGTTGCGAACATCAGCAGTAGCTTCAACAGTTACAACATCGGTAGCGGGGTTGGGGTAAACCTTGATAGCAGTGGCGTTACCTTCTTCGATACCAACATAAACCAGGTAGCATTTCTCGTTTGTGGGAGCTGATTCCATAAGGTTGTTGAAACCATTGTAAACAGCTTTCACGGTGTAGCAATAGCCGGCACCATATTCCAGGTTGTGATCAGCATAGGTGGTATCGGTCTGCGGGGTAGCATTCAGAAGAACGCCATCGCGGTACACATTGTAACCAACCACACCAGCGCGGCTGATGTCGCTCAGATCAATCTTGGTGCTGGTAGCCATGTTGTTCGACACAACACTGCGGTTAGCAACGGCAAGCGAAGCAGGAGCGATGGTGGTGTGAGCAGGGGTGAAGTCTGACAGCGGTCCGTAAACCACGTCTTTGCCACCTTTGCCAACCAAAGCATGAGCACGGATACCCATCACGCATGCGCTGAAGCCCATGTTCGACAGTTTATCCCAAGCTGAGCCATCATAGTACCATTCGGGATCGGAAGAAGCATTGGGGCCATCCTGATCCATACCGAAGTAATGGGTAGCAGCAGCAAAGTTGTTCCATTTCACCATGGCGTAGAAAGTTCCATCGAAGGCCACATTGGGAACGTCAACAGTTACCCATGCGTCGCCGGCGGGAGCTACCAGACCGGTTGAACCAACCAGGTTTTTGTTTTCATCGAAGATGTCAACAGTTACCTGATCGCTGCCAGCGCTGGCATTAGCCACGAAGAAGAGATCGAACGAGGTGAGAACACCAGCATCGGTGGTAGCGAATTCGTTACCAAGCCATCCGGTGTAACCAGGGTTGAAGGTCAGACCATCTTCAAACGAACCATCGTCGAGGATGTAGTTGGCAGCTGTGCCAGCACCACCTTCTTCGCAGATAGCAGCATTCCAGGTCAGGTCGATGTTGTTCTCGTTCTGCACACCAGTGAGGTTTGAAGGAGCGGGAAGAACGGGGTAAACCTTGATGTTATCAACATACCAGGCAATGATGTCGGCAGTGTTATCGCCGTGAGCCACGAAGCGGATCTTCACAGCCTTGCCAATACCACCGGTAATTTCGATGCTCTTGGTTGACCAGTTGAACGAACCTTCGTTTTTGTATTCACCGATGGTTTTCCAGTTGCCGTTGATATAACGGTCAACAGTCATGATCTCTTTGCCGGTCTGGTTGCGGTCTTCGAGTTTCAGATCGAAGTCGAGCATCAGTTTGCCGCAGGTGAAGATCGAAGCGTTGATAGCAGGAGTGATCATAGCATAGCTGTAATCGTTTTCCGGGGCAGCCCAGTTGAACTCGGCCGAAGGAACACCATTACCCATAGCGTTGCTGATTTTCCAATGTTCACCTTGTTCGGGTTCGAACGACCAGGTGTTGTAGGTGAAGTTGGTGCTGTTCCAATCTTCGATGAAAGGAGCAGGAACACCGTAGTTGATATCGATGCAGGCAGGGCCTTCTTCAAGCGATTCGGCAGTGCCGGTCATACCAAACTGGGTGAGGTCGTAAACTGCGGTCACATCGTAGCAGTAGTGGCCGGGGTTCAGATAGAGATCGTAATATTCGGTAGTGTCAGCACCAACATAGTCGATGAGCATACCATCACGGTAGATGTTGTAACCCATTACGTCAACAGAGGTACCGCCGCCGCCGCCGGCTGCGAGTTCGTAACCAAATAGCTGGTCAGAAGCACCATCGCCCTGAGCCAAACCACCAATAGTAACAAAACCTGAAACAATGCCGGGCTGTGTGAACAGACCACCGGCGATAGTAGCACCCAGGTCACCACTAACACTGTGGCTAACACCCGTGAGGGCTCCGGTTGCGATGCTCATCTGCTCTACCTGGCAACCAGCACCACCGGTAGTTCCTGAGAACACCCAGAGATAAGGACCACCAGCAGTCCAGCTGTCGTATGCTGAACCGTACATGCTCGGAGGACCAGCAATAGTTCCAATATTGGCACCAGCGCGGCTAACAAGGATCAAATCAGCATCCCAGTTGTTTACCCAGAAACCATCCTGAGCAGCGTCGTAAGCAATAGAACGGGTAGCAGCAGGAGAGGTAATGGTGCTCACCAGAGTTTTTGTGGTGAAGTCCATTTGGAAGATGGTAGTAGCAGCAGCTCCACCATAGAAATACTGGCCATCGTATGCGAGGTCGCGCAGACCGCTTACACCGGCAATCGAGAACTCTTCAACAAGGGTACCATCAAGGTTATACTTGTGGATGAGGTTAGAGCCCCAACGGGTTGTGTAGAGATACTGACCATCGCTTTCAGCACCGGCGTTACCAGCGGCACCAGATACAGCAGCAGCATCGTAGGTAAACTGAAGATCGAATGTAGCTTCTGTAGCACCCGGAGTATGAGCACTTGCATTAGGATTGGCTTCGTTAGCAATAGCAAAATTGCTCTTAGCAGCCTTGTTAACAGAAAGTTTCTTACCAGGCATCACAGGCTCGAGCCAGGTGAGGTAAGCAGCATCCTGAACAGGGGTAGCAGCAAGCTCGCGAGGTGCGGGCAGGAAGTGAGCAGTGAAGGTGTAGCAATCTCTGTCGGAGGTACCGCTTTCGTAAACGGCATCAACGCAGGCAGTATATTGCTGACCGTAAGTGATAATGCTGGCGGGCAGCAGATAAGTGGTATCGGTGGTGAAAGCGATCTGAACATCATCCAGATACACGTTGTAACCGAGTTTATTCTTGTCAGCACCAAGTTTAGCAAGAACCATCACGTTGTCAACGTTCCAGTTGTTGATATCATAGGTATCGCCACCGTAAGCATTGAAACGGATTTTGAAAGTATCCCAGGTGTAAGCATTCAGGCTGAGAATTTCAGAAGTCCAGGGGATATCGCCACCAACGTTGCTGTAGTTTTTCAGGCGGTTCCATGTGGTACCATCCCAAAGTTCAACAGCCATCTGGTTTTCGGTGGTGTTGCCATAGTTGCTGAGCATGATGTCGTAGCGCAGTTCGAGTACAGGAGAACCAAGACCCTGGAGTTCAGGAGTGGTGATCGACTGTGAATAGTTGGTAACCTGAGGTTCCCAGTTGAACATGGCACTGGGAGCAGGCATACCGGCACCGGTAGTAACCACCCAGTTGTTGCCGTCTTTGGTCCAACCCTGTGCAGTGAAGTTTCCACTGGTGAAGTGGTCTTCGAACAAGGCAACCATGGGGATAGGAGCATTCCATACGGCCTCAAGGGTACGGTCGTCAACATAAAGATTGAACGGAGCCCAACGGGTTTCGCCCAAAAGTACATCGAGGGTCATATCGCCATAAATGTCTTTGTTGACATTGTAAGCCTCATAACCAAATTTGTAAACAGTGATGTCGTAGTTGCCTTTCCAAACGGTGTTGAAAGTAACCTGACCCGAAGCAGGAGTGAGTGCATAATATAAGGTGTCAACCAAAGTGTTTTGCATGGTAATGCTAACGCCTTCGGGAACAGCACCTACAGATGACAGGGTAACATTGAATTTAACCTGGGCAGTCCAGCCTTTACCCAAAACATTGGAGAAAGAAGGCTCTGACCAACGGTCACCGGTGTATTTGGCTTTAACAGCCCAACGGTAAGCACCATTGGGAAGAGTGGGCCAACTGTTGTCAACAGTGTTGGTAGCAGTAGGAGTAGAAACGGTTGTCCAAACAGCCTGGTTGTTTTCTTCACCCTGGATGAAACGGAAAACCTGATAACCCAGAAGGCCATCAACGTTATCACCATTGTCCATAGGAACGTACATAGCTTCACCTTCAGGTCCGCCAACGGTTTTAGCAGGACGCATCGAGATAGCACCTTTCGAGATGCGGGTTTTAGCCATAGTCATAGGAGCATAAGCACTGGTGGCCATGTCGCCGGGGCCGCCTGAACCCTGAACTTTAGCACGGATCATGAAATCGTTGTAACCAGCGGGAACCCAGGGGCCGTTGGCTGTAGCGTATTTCGAGTAGCTGCGCATGCTGGGATTGGTTTCGTCAATACCCAGAGGAGCGCAGTTGGGGTGGTTACCACCCTGAATCATACCAAGGTAGAAATTACCACTTCCAATGGTAATGGCACTGGTGAATTCAAATTCAACCCATCCGGCATGTGTCGGGGTAACTTCCACGCGACCAAGTTCGGTGTTGGGGATACCTTGTGTACCATCGTCATCATAAACAGCCATTTCGAAAGGAACCAGCGGATTGCCACCAACGGGGAAATTACCGTCGCCAATGAACACCGAACCACCGGTGATGGTTACAGGGTATTGGTTAATCGGGGTGAATTTCAAGGCATTGATGTTTCCGGCAGTAGCCCAGGTGGTCATGTTTTCAAACACACCATCGTCATAAATGATTTCGTAACCGCTCATAGGCAGACCCCAGGTGAGGTTCACAGCTGTCTGGGCAGTGTTGAGGGTAGCCAAAACAACGCCGGGAGCAGCGGTGTTCTCCATAAGAGCTGCATCCTGAGTGTTGGCACCGGCTACCAGAGTGATGTTGGCAATGAAGTTTTCAAATCCTTCTTTTTCAACAACAAACGAAGCAGGTCCACCCAGCATATTCAGGCTGTAGGTACCGTTGAGCAAAGTGTAAGTCATGCTGTCGCCAACCATCACTTTAGCTCCAACCACCGGAAGACCGGTAGCAGCATTGGTAACAACACCGGTCAGGGTCGATGCAATGGAACTGGTAGCATTAACCACTACATTGTCGAAATGACAGTTGTTGCCATAAGCTGAGGTGAACAGGAAAGCGAGGTACAGGTTGGGCTGATCGTTAGCACCGGCGGGCAGAGTGACTGATTTGTCTTTCCATCCGGCAGCGGCATTGTAACGAAGGAAGTCACCAGCGCTGGTCCAGGTAGCTCCATCAGTTGACCACTGAACAGTTACTTTATCGGCGCTTGATGCATAACCTGGATCCTCATACCAGCTGAAATTCACAACAACATCCTGAAAATCAACGGTCGAGAAACCAGTTGTCATTTTCAAGCGGTTGGAGTTGCTTGAATTCGCGCTGAAAGAGTTAAATTTCACGAAATAGGTGCCGTTTGCAGCGGCAGCTACCGTGGGATAGGTAGAGCTGGTAACAAAAGTCAATGTACCTGCTGTGCCTGTAACTGCTTCTGCAGCCCAGTTGGCAGGAACACTACCTCCGTTTTCAAAACTCTCAGTCAACAACTGTGCGTTGACCGACGTTGCCGACAGGAAGCCCAGCGTGAGCAAGGCCATCATCGTCCGCAAGGTTTTCGTAATGAATCGCATAGACAATTGTGTTAGGTTAGAAAATTTAGTTTATAAAAAGGGATTAAAAAATCTCGAAACAATAAGACAAACAACTTTTTAACCTATTCCGAACTATTCGAAACAGGTTGAATAACAATAACTTTTACACCTAAATCCAGGCATGAAAGCTACCAACAACTGAAAAATGAATGGAATTGCTGTGGGAGGTACCCCAAGACTCATTTCGATTCAAACAGCCGAAACAAGCTTTTCACATTTCGCTTTCTGCTGTAATCCCAAATTTTACAGCTTCCAACGCATTCATTTTCCTCATAGACATTTAAAGAATCCGCATAAACCGAATTCAAACGCAAAATTACTCCTTTTCCCAAACAATCCAAATCAAAAAACAGCAAAACCAACTATCGTGTTTCCGCAGCATCAATTTGGAAGAGCATCATGCGAATGAACAGCCGATTGGAGGTTGTTGACAAAACAATTCTCCTTTCAACAGATGGACAGACTCAGACAACCTAAAAAGGTTGCCTGAGCCGCCAAAAAAAAACAATAAATTCCAAAAAATACAATTAAATCTACAAATCAACTATTTGCAATTATAAAATTACAATCCTTTTCGTCTGAATGCCTTGTTTGGTGTCAATCTGCAGCACAAAAATCCCCTTTTTCTGAACCTCTAGCTGAACAGGATTCAATTGATGAGTCTCTTGAACTAAAATCTCTTTTCCGTTGAGATCACAGATTTTGAGCAGATTAACGTTTTCCGGAAGATAAATTTCGATCCTGCCAGTAGAGGGTATCGGATAGACAACAAATTTTTCGTGGTTGCCTGGTGGCTGTTCACCAACAAATTCAAACCAGAAAGCTTCAGAGATGTTCTCACAGCCATCCTCATCAGCAATTTGAACTTTGTAGGAACCAATAACCACCGGGAAATAGTCCTGGTTTGTTGCTCCGGGTATTTCCTGACCTGATAAATACCATTGATATTCTGATGCATAGGAAGAGTGTAGTGAATGAAAATCCTGTGTAACAACCGGCTGAATTGGTTCAGGATTCACTTCAACGGGAGTAACGGATGGAAGACTGTAACAACCATTTAGCATTGAAACAGACCTAACCTCATACAAACCAGACTGCGTCGGAACAGCATTTAAGCTTACTGTTGGATTTTGCTCGGTCGATACAAAATTGTTTGGCCCGGTCCACGAGTAAGTAGCATCGCCGATGGTTGTTGCTTCTAACATCAATGCAGCTCCTTCGCATACAGGACCGTTGTTTGAGGCAACCGGGGCTTGAGGAGCGGGTTCCACCACCACACCGACACTTCCTACAGGGCTCATACAACCATTGACAGTAACAGTAACCTCATACAAACCACTGTAAGCTGCAGTGGCACTTGTGGTAACCACCGGCGACTGAATGGAGGAGATAAAACCATTGGGGCCGGTCCAGTTATAGGTTCCCCCTGCAACATAAGTGGCCGTAAGCGACAAGGTATAGCCTTCACAAACTGGCGAATTGTATCCCGCCAGAGGAGCAGATGGTACAGGATTAACGGTAACCATAACGGTGGAAGGAGTGCTCTCGCATCCATTCAAAATGGCCACAACACTGTATTGCCCGGTCATGGCAACAGTGGCTTGAGAAGCAACGACAGGATTCTGCTGATTTGAAGTGAACCCATTAGGTCCGGTCCATTGATAGGTCGCTCCCGCCACAGTTGTTGCATTCAGGGTGAGCATTTCACCTTCGCATATAGGCCCGTTGGAAGTAGCCACCGGAGCTGTAGTAGAATTTACGACCACGGTGGTGTAGGATGGTGAAGAAGGGCAGTTACAAACCGGATTAACGGCGGTTAAAGTATAAACACCGGCTTGAAGCGTTGTTGCTGCATTGCTCACTACCGGGTTTTGAACCGAGGACTCAAAACCGTTAGGTCCCGTCCAGTGATAACCTGCATTGGCAACAGTTGTAGCAAACAGTGTCAGCATGCTCCCGGTGCAAACCGGACCATTGTTAGAAGCCACTGAAGGGCTGGGTGCCGAGTATATCTCAACTAAAGTACTATCCTCATCAACGCTTCCACCGTTGTTGATGTTTACGAAATACCAACCAGCATTCAACGCGGTGACATTATTGATGACTGGATTCTGCAAGGTTGAAGTAAATCCGGCAGGCCCTGTCCAGCTAAAAGTGGCATCTGTGGGAACTCCGGAACTTAACTCAAGCGTATCACCAACACAAAGGGGGCCGTTGTTGCTGACCAATTGCAACACCGAGCAGTCGGTGGTGCCGGTTCCGTTCGTTTGGGAAAGAGTTATCTGGGTTGGTTGAGCACTGTAATTCGTCAGCATCAAGTAATAATACTGTCCCTGAACGCCATTGGGAATATTACATATTTCAGGAACACTTGCACTAAAACTACAATCCACTACCTTATCTTCGGTTAAACTGCCACATGCATTTGGATTAGAAAAAGGGCCCCAGCATATAAAATCAATATCAAACGAAGGATTAGAAGTTATGGTTATTTCTATCGAGCCTGATTGCCCTATTTTGCAATAAAGCCACGAAGGATTAGGCTGACTGCCCAAACAAGCATAAAAAGGGCCAAGCTCGCCACTGATATTTCCAGTAGTTGCACTAAAGGTCACCGGTGTTTCCAAACAAAATGGAAGTGCTGAACTACATTCCCAATTGTCAGCCAGCACAACCCGGGCTGTTAAAAGCACAAAACTTAAAACAAACAATAAACTTCTCATAACCAAATATTTAAATTCTTAATTTATATAAAAAAAAACTGCTACCCAAAGGTAATTTTTGAAAAAGAATCTGTTTCTAAACTATGGTCAAATATAGCACAAAAATAATTAATTACAACCAAAGGCCTCCCCTTTCGGGAAGGCCTTTGTAAAGTATTCAGCAGAAAAGATTAGGTTTCTGCCTTGAAGGGTCGTCGCTTAGCGGGTGATGGTCACGCGCTCCATGCCGGCCTGGCCGTCAGCAGCGTAGAACTTCACAAAGTAAACGCCCGACTCAAGCTCGCTTACATTCAACGTGTAAACGCCCGAACCACTTACCTGCTGGTTGCGGACTACCTGGCCCAGGTAGTTCACCAACTCTACGCGGGTGATCTCGCTGGTGGTCTTCACCGTCAGCTTGTCGGTAGCAGGATTCGGATATACGCTGATGCTCTGGGCATTCAACTCCTGCTGGCCTACCATCATCCATCCGCAATGCTCGTTCGACTCGGGTGATTCGATCGTGCTGTTGTTGAAAGCTGCATGTACAGCCTTAACTACATAACAGAACTCACCAAATTCGGGCAGATTGTCGGTATAGGTGGTGTCGGTCAACGGGGTGGCGTTCAGCAATGTCCACTCGGTCTCGGTGGAATACCTGCGGTAAACATTGTAACCTACAACGCCACGGTTGCCACCTTCGGTCGGTGTGTAGTTGATTGCTTTCTGGTTCAGCGTCAGGAAAGCACGGTTCATCACGGCTCCGGTAGCTACGCGGGCGGTGGCCTGCTGCTGGAGCTGACTTACCTGTACTTTCGGGGCAACCATTACTTTACCATCGCCAAAGGCGGTGTAAATCCACAGATTCTGAAGGAAGTCGCCTATGCCGCTGGCGCCAAAGCCTGAGAAATCGGGCAACGTGCCAAACATCGAAACGCCGTCAGGGCCTACGTTATCGGCCGAGAAATCGGGATAAGCATCTGTCGGGTTGTTGCTCAAAGGCTCAAGCATGATACCTACCTGGCCGCCGCCGTAACCCATGATGTCGCCCAACATGATGTTGTTCTCCCAAATATCGTTACCGGTAGTTACCAGTGGTCCGATACTGGCTATCTCGGCATAGGTTGTCCAATCAACCACGTGGATGTTGTACTGCCATACACCGGTTACGCCCCATGAAGCATGGTGGAAGTCGATCTTTGCCAAAGTAGCATCGGGATAAGCTGTCAGGTCGTAAACAACGCCGTAAGCCATGCCGTAGCTCTGGTAGTAACCGTTGGCAGGATTGCCATCGTGCTGCGAAAGCTTCAGCAGATCGCCTACTGGACCGGTGGCACACTCGGGTGCATTCCAGGTCAGGGTGGCAACAGCATCCGGGCCTACAGCCTGAGTTCCGGTAAGGTTGCTGGCTGCATTGGGTACTGGATAAGCATTCACGTTGTCAACAAACCAGGCAATGATGTCGGCGGTGTTGTCACCATGGGCTACAAACCTTACTTTGAAGGCTTTCTTGGCCACGGTTGAGATGTCTATCGACTTGGTCTCCCAGTCAAACGAACCTTCGTTCTTGTACTCGGCTACCTTGTGCCACATACCATCCCAGTAAACATCTACGGTAAGCATCTCGGCACCGGTCTGGTTGCGGTCGTCAAGTTTCAGATCGAAATCCAACTTAATTACCGAACAATCAAATATAGAAGCATCCAGGGCCTGACTTACCATAGCATAGCTGTAGTCGGCTTCAGGTGCTGCCCAGTTGAACTCGGCTGATGGCACGTCGTTGCCCATAGCATTGCTGATGCGCCAGTGACCTTGTGCAGGCTCAAACATCCAGTTGTTGTAACTGAAGTTGGTGCTGTTCCAATCTTCCATCCAAGGAATAGGTGCGCCATACTGTACGTTCACGCAAGCTGGTCCCTCTTCCAGTGACTCGTCGGTGGTGCCAGGGGCAAAACCAAACGGCTCCAGATCGTAAACAGCTGTTACTGTGTAGCAATATTCTGCAGGGTTCAGATACAGATCGTAATACTCGGTGGTGGGTGATTCTACGTAAGCTATCAGCATACCATCGCGGTAAACGTTGTAGCCGATTTCACCAGCTGCACCGCCGCCGCCGCCGCCGGCAGCGAGTTCATAGCCAAACAAACGGTCGGTTGCTCCGTCGCCCTGTGCCAAACCGCCAAGGGTTACGAAACCTGGAACAATACCACCCTGTGTGAACAAGCCACCAGCAATGGTTGCACCCAAATCGCCGCTAACACTGTGCATCACACCGGTAAGAGTTCCGGTAGCAAGGCTGATCTGCTCTACCTGACAGCCAGCACCGCCGGTTGTTCCTGAGAATACCCACAGGAACGGTCCGCCTGAGGTCCAACTGTCATAAGCTGCACCGTACATGCTTGGAGGTGCAGTAGGCAGGGTATTCAGGGTTGCGCCTGTCATGCTCACCAACGTCAGGTTGGTAGCCCAGTTGTTTACCCAGAATCCATCCTGTGCATCGTCGAAAGCAATGGCGCGAACGGCTGTGGGAGAAGTAATGGTGCTAACCAGTGTTTTGGTGGTGAAGTCCATCTGGAAGATGGTGGTAGCAGCAGCTCCGCCATAGAAATACTGGCCGTCATAAGCCAAATCGCGAAGTCCGGTTACGCCCGGAATCGAGAACTCCTCAACCAAAGTACCATCCAGATTGTACTTGTGAATCAGGTTCGATCCCCAACGGGTGGTGTAAAGGAAGTTGCCATCGCTCTCTGCTCCGGCATTTCCAGCTGCTCCTGAAACAGCAGCAGCATCATAGTTAAACTGCAAATCAAATACAGCATCAGTTGCTCCTGGGGTATGTGCAGCAGCATTTACGTCAACTTCGTTAGCTATAGCAAAGTTGCTCGAACTGCTGTTGTCAATCCACACTTTCTTACCAGGCCATTCAGCGCCTTCCCAATCCAAATAAGCTGCGTCCTGAAGCTGGGTAGCAGTCAGGTCAACAGGAGGAGGAAGGAAATGTGCCGTGAAGGTGTAGTAATCCCTGTCGGAGGTGCCGCTCTCGTAAACAGCATCAACAGCAGCAGTATAGGTGCGGCCATAGATGCATACGCTGGCGGGAAGCAGATAGGTGGTATCGGTAGTGTAAGCTATCTGGATGTCGTCCAGATATACATCGTAACCCAGCAGGCTCTTGTCACCCAGGGTGGCAGCTACTACTACGTTGTCGATGTTCCAGTTGTTGATATCATAAGTATCTGTTCCATAAGCATTGAAACGAATCTTGAAGGTATCCCAGGTATAAGCGGTGATGTTCAGGGTCTCCGAAGTCCAGGGGATATCGCCATTCAGGTTGGTGTAGTTCTTCAGACGGTTCCAGGTGGCGCCATCCCAAAGTTCTACAGCCATCTGGTTCTCGTTGGTGGTGCCAAAGTTGCTCAGATAGATGTCGTATTTAAGCAACAAACCAGGCGATCCTGCTCCCACGATGTCGGGGGTGGTGATGGTCTGCTCGTAGTTGGTTACCTGAGGACTCCAGTTGAATACGGCTCCAGGAGTCGGGTTACCGGCTCCAATGCCCCAGTTACCTCCGTTGACTGTCCAGCCATTGGTGGCATAGCTGCTCGTGGTGAAGTGCTCTTCAAACAAAGCTACCATCGGGTTGGGTGCGTTCCATACAGCTACCAACGTGCGATCGTCAACATACAGGTTGTAAGGGGCCCATTGAACCTCTTCCAACAGGTAGTTGAACACGTGGCTGTTGTTGGTGATGTTGATGTTCTCGGTGATGGTGGTGTAGCCAAACTTCATGATCGTAAGATCGTAGTTGCCTTTCCATACTGCCGGGAATACTACTGTGCCGCTGGCGGGGGTCAATCCACTGTAAACGGTGTCGTTTACAAGGGTGTTAACCAAGGTGATGCTCACGCCTGAAGGCTGAGCAGCTACTGAGGTCAAAGTGATGTTGAACGTTACGTTCGATACCCAGTCTTTACCCAAAACGTTCGAGAACGTGGGCTCTGACCAACGGTCGCCGGTATATTTGGCTTTTACTGCCCAACGGTATGCACCGCTGGCAAGTGCTGGCCAACCATTGTCAACATAGCTCGTTGCGGTCGGGGTGCTCAACGATACCCACAAGGCCTCGTCGCCTTCCTGACCCTGCTGCAAACGCCATACCTGATAGCCTAACAAGGCATCGGGAGCATCGGTGTTGTCGTCTTCCATCGGAATGTACAAAGCTTCGCCCTGCTGTCCACCTGCCTGACGGGCAGCGTGAAGCGATTTGCTGGCGGGGTGTACGCGTACTTTCTCCATCATCGTGCTGCTGGTGCTGGTAGCCAGATCCAACGGGCCACCTGAACCATAAACCTCGGCACGAATCATGAAATCGTTGTATCCGGCAGGTACCCACGGGCCGTTGGCTGTAGCATACTTCGAGTAGCTTACCATGCTCGGGTTGGTCTCATCTACTCCGATAGGGGCACAGTTGGGATAGTTGCCTCCCTGAATCATGCCAATATAGAAGTTGCCGCTGCTGATGGTGATCCCTGCAGGGAACTCGTAATGTACCCAACCGTAGTTGTCGGGGGTTACGGTTACACGACCTAGTTCGGTATTGGGATATCCCAAGGTGCCGTCGTCGTCGTAAACGGCCATCTCAAAATCGGTCAGAACGTTACCTACTGGGTAGGTGCCGTCGCCAATATTAACCCAACCTCCGGTGATGGTCACAGGATACTGGGCAATAGGCACAAATTTTACTGCATTGATGTTACCTGCTGTGGCCCACGATACTAAGTTCTCGTAAACACCATCGTCGTAGGTAATCATATAGCCGCTCATAGGTTTACCCCAGGTCAGGTTTACTGCTGTGGAACCTGTGTTCAAGGCTGCTAATACAGCGCCAGGAGCAGCGGTGTTCTCGCTCAAAGCAATATCCAAAGTGTTGGCGCCAGGAGTCAATGTGAAGGGTACGTTGTTATCGTCGAAACCTATCTTCGATACTTCTACGATTACATCGCTGCCTGTGCAGGCCAACTCGTATGAACCATCCAACAAAGTGTAGGTCATCGAATCGCCTACCATAACCTTAGCTCCAATCACAGGTAAACCTGTGGCAGCGTTGGTTACGATGCCCTCGAGCATAGAACCCGAAAGAGGGGTAATATCGAAACGAAGGTTGGGACGGGTGGCCTGGGCAGTACCGCCGGTCATCGAGCAACCGGCTGCACCATCGTCGTGGATATGCCATGTCATATTCGGGGCACTCGATCCACGCACAGGGCTGTTACCCGACCAAGTAGCGTTGTCAAAACAAATCTGGAACAACAGATTGCTGCTTCCATCCCACACAAAAGGAATCTGGAAGTCTTTGTTATGCCAACCAACGGTAGCAACATCAGTTCCGGAATAAACTGTGGTCCAGCCTGTATTCACAAAACCTGTAAGGGTGCTGCCAGCATAGTTTTGAGCTCTAATCTCAAAACCATTCATGGTCAAAGCATTGGCAGAAATAACATCCAACTCAAGGTTGGCTATCTCTCCGGCAAATCCACCGGCTGCTTCGATCTCAGCCTTGGTAACCAAAATCTGGGTACGGGCGTCTTCATACAGGGTGTAATAAGGATAACTGCATGAGGTGGTGCCTGTGCCGATGGTAACAGTAGTAGGACCTACCGGAGGAGCACCGCCTAACTCAATATTCCAGGTGGCTGCAACCTCGGCAGCATCCAATGCACGGTTGTACACGCGGAATTCATCGAGTACGCAACCAGCGTTCATACCGGTACTAGAGGAGTAACCTCCAACAGTCATAGGCGCTGTACCGTTGATATTGGCTGCACTTGAAGCAACTGTAGCTGCTAACACACCATTTTTGTAGCCCTTAATGTTCACACCATCATACACAAAATGAACCACATTGGGTCCACCAGCGATTCCGGTAACAATGCAGTCAGCAAGACCGCCACCACGAATGATGATGTTGCCAGCCCCGGCCACGCCACCAATAAAGGAGCGGAAACTGTTGGCTGTAGAGGTGCCAAAAATGTAATTAAGAGTAGTGCTGTTAGCAGCACCGTTCAAATAGAGAGAAATTGTCCACGGGCCTGTGCCCAGTGTGGTGTTCCAACCTGTGTTCAGGTTGTTAGAGGTAGATGTACCACCATTGCCCTGCAATGCTGTGCCAAACTGGCCAGCTCCACCAATCGTAAGACCAGTTACAGGAGCAGGATTGGTTCCAACCGGTGCACTTGCGAAATTCTCGACTGTAGTGCCGGCTGCATCAAACTTGTAGTAAATAAGTTCAGGTACACTTTGTGCTTTTATGCTATTCATGAAAACGAAAAGCATCGCCAAAAGACCTAACCTACGTACTGTCAATGATAAAGATGACTTCATAGATAAGTAAAATTGGTTTGATAAAGAGTTGTCTATAACGGCCTCAAAGATAAAGAAAAATCAAGACATACAGCAAATACGGAGCATTTTTTTTCAATGCCACAGAAATAGAAGAGCAATCAAAAAAAGGCCTCCCCTTTCGGGAAGGCCTTTGTAAAGTATTCAGCAGAAAAAATTAGGTTTCTGCCTTGAAGGGTCGTCGCTTAGCGGGTGATGGTCACGCGCTCCATGCCGGCCTGGCCGTCAGCAGCGTAGAACTTCACAAAGTAAACGCCCGACTCAAGCTCGCTTACATTCAACGTGTAAACGCCCGAACCACTTACCTGCTGGTTGCGGACTACCTGGCCCAGGTAGTTCACCAACTCTACGCGGGTGATCTCGCTGGTGGTCTTCACCGTCAGCTTGTCGGTAGCAGGATTCGGATATACGCTGATGCTCTGGGCATTCAACTCCTGCTGGCCTACCATCATCCATCCGCAATGCTCGTTCGACTCGGGTGATTCGATCGTGCTGTTGTTGAAAGCTGCATGTACAGCCTTAACTACATAACAGAACTCACCAAATTCGGGCAGATTGTCGGTATAGGTGGTGTCGGTCAACGGGGTGGCGTTCAGCAATGTCCACTCGGTCTCGGTGGAATACCTGCGGTAAACATTGTAACCTACAACGCCACGGTTGCCACCTTCGGTCGGTGTGTAGTTGATTGCTTTCTGGTTCAGCGTCAGGAAAGCACGGTTCATCACGGCTCCGGTAGCTACGCGGGCGGTGGCCTGCTGCTGGAGCTGACTTACCTGTACTTTCGGGGCAACCATTACTTTACCATCGCCAAAGGCGGTGTAAATCCACAGATTCTGAAGGAAGTCGCCTATGCCGCTGGCGCCAAAGCCTGAGAAATCGGGCAACGTGCCAAACATCGAAACGCCGTCAGGGCCTACGTTATCGGCCGAGAAATCGGGATAAGCATCTGTCGGGTTGTTGCTCAAAGGCTCAAGCATGATACCTACCTGGCCGCCGCCGTAACCCATGATGTCGCCCAACATGATGTTGTTCTCCCAAATATCGTTACCGGTAGTTACCAGTGGTCCGATACTGGCTATCTCGGCATAGGTTGTCCAATCAACCACGTGGATGTTGTACTGCCATACACCGGTTACGCCCCATGAAGCATGGTGGAAGTCGATCTTTGCCAAAGTAGCATCGGGATAAGCTGTCAGGTCGTAAACAACGCCGTAAGCCATGCCGTAGCTCTGGTAGTAACCGTTGGCAGGATTGCCATCGTGCTGCGAAAGCTTCAGCAGATCGCCTACTGGACCGGTGGCACACTCGGGTGCATTCCAGGTCAGGGTGGCAACAGCATCCGGGCCTACAGCCTGAGTTCCGGTAAGGTTGCTGGCTGCATTGGGTACTGGATAAGCATTCACGTTGTCAACAAACCAGGCAATGATGTCGGCGGTGTTGTCACCATGGGCTACAAACCTTACTTTGAAGGCTTTCTTGGCCACGGTTGAGATGTCTATCGACTTGGTCTCCCAGTCAAACGAACCTTCGTTCTTGTACTCGGCTACCTTGTGCCACATACCATCCCAGTAAACATCTACGGTAAGCATCTCGGCACCGGTCTGGTTGCGGTCGTCAAGTTTCAGATCGAAATCCAACTTAATTACCGAACAATCAAATATAGAAGCATCCAGGGCCTGACTTACCATAGCATAGCTGTAGTCGGCTTCAGGTGCTGCCCAGTTGAACTCGGCTGATGGCACGTCGTTGCCCATAGCATTGCTGATGCGCCAGTGACCTTGTGCAGGCTCAAACATCCAGTTGTTGTAACTGAAGTTGGTGCTGTTCCAATCTTCCATCCAAGGAATAGGTGCGCCATACTGTACGTTCACGCAAGCTGGTCCCTCTTCCAGTGACTCGTCGGTGGTGCCAGGGGCAAAACCAAACGGCTCCAGATCGTAAACAGCTGTTACTGTGTAGCAATATTCTGCAGGGTTCAGATACAGATCGTAATACTCGGTGGTGGGTGATTCTACGTAAGCTATCAGCATACCATCGCGGTAAACGTTGTAGCCGATTTCACCAGCTGCACCGCCGCCGCCGCCGCCGGCAGCGAGTTCATAGCCAAACAAACGGTCGGTTGCTCCGTCGCCCTGTGCCAAACCGCCAAGGGTTACGAAACCTGGAACAATACCACCCTGTGTGAACAAGCCACCAGCAATGGTTGCACCCAAATCGCCGCTAACACTGTGCATCACACCGGTAAGAGTTCCGGTAGCAAGGCTGATCTGCTCTACCTGACAGCCAGCACCGCCGGTTGTTCCTGAGAATACCCACAGGAACGGTCCGCCTGAGGTCCAACTGTCATAAGCTGCACCGTACATGCTTGGAGGTGCAGTAGGCAGGGTATTCAGGGTTGCGCCTGTCATGCTCACCAACGTCAGGTTGGTAGCCCAGTTGTTTACCCAGAATCCATCCTGTGCATCGTCGAAAGCAATGGCGCGAACGGCTGTGGGAGAAGTAATGGTGCTAACCAGTGTTTTGGTGGTGAAGTCCATCTGGAAGATGGTGGTAGCAGCAGCTCCGCCATAGAAATACTGGCCGTCATAAGCCAAATCGCGAAGTCCGGTTACGCCCGGAATCGAGAACTCCTCAACCAAAGTACCATCCAGATTGTACTTGTGAATCAGGTTCGATCCCCAACGGGTGGTGTAAAGGAAGTTGCCATCGCTCTCTGCTCCGGCATTTCCAGCTGCTCCTGAAACAGCAGCAGCATCATAGTTAAACTGCAAATCAAATACAGCATCAGTTGCTCCTGGGGTATGTGCAGCAGCATTTACGTCAACTTCGTTAGCTATAGCAAAGTTGCTCGAACTGCTGTTGTCAATCCACACTTTCTTACCAGGCCATTCAGCGCCTTCCCAATCCAAATAAGCTGCGTCCTGAAGCTGGGTAGCAGTCAGGTCAACAGGAGGAGGAAGGAAATGTGCCGTGAAGGTGTAGTAATCCCTGTCGGAGGTGCCGCTCTCGTAAACAGCATCAACAGCAGCAGTATAGGTGCGGCCATAGATGCATACGCTGGCGGGAAGCAGATAGGTGGTATCGGTAGTGTAAGCTATCTGGATGTCGTCCAGATATACATCGTAACCCAGCAGGCTCTTGTCACCCAGGGTGGCAGCTACTACTACGTTGTCGATGTTCCAGTTGTTGATATCATAAGTATCTGTTCCATAAGCATTGAAACGAATCTTGAAGGTATCCCAGGTATAAGCGGTGATGTTCAGGGTCTCCGAAGTCCAGGGGATATCGCCATTCAGGTTGGTGTAGTTCTTCAGACGGTTCCAGGTGGCGCCATCCCAAAGTTCTACAGCCATCTGGTTCTCGTTGGTGGTGCCAAAGTTGCTCAGATAGATGTCGTATTTAAGCAACAAACCAGGCGATCCTGCTCCCACGATGTCGGGGGTGGTGATGGTCTGCTCGTAGTTGGTTACCTGAGGACTCCAGTTGAATACGGCTCCAGGAGTCGGGTTACCGGCTCCAATGCCCCAGTTACCTCCGTTGACTGTCCAGCCATTGGTGGCATAGCTGCTCGTGGTGAAGTGCTCTTCAAACAAAGCTACCATCGGGTTGGGTGCGTTCCATACAGCTACCAACGTGCGATCGTCAACATACAGGTTGTAAGGGGCCCATTGAACCTCTTCCAACAGGTAGTTGAACACGTGGCTGTTGTTGGTGATGTTGATGTTCTCGGTGATGGTGGTGTAGCCAAACTTCATGATCGTAAGATCGTAGTTGCCTTTCCATACTGCCGGGAATACTACTGTGCCGCTGGCGGGGGTCAATCCACTGTAAACGGTGTCGTTTACAAGGGTGTTAACCAAGGTGATGCTCACGCCTGAAGGCTGAGCAGCTACTGAGGTCAAAGTGATGTTGAACGTTACGTTCGATACCCAGTCTTTACCCAAAACGTTCGAGAACGTGGGCTCTGACCAACGGTCGCCGGTATATTTGGCTTTTACTGCCCAACGGTATGCACCGCTGGCAAGTGCTGGCCAACCATTGTCAACATAGCTCGTTGCGGTCGGGGTGCTCAACGATACCCACAAGGCCTCGTCGCCTTCCTGACCCTGCTGCAAACGCCATACCTGATAGCCTAACAAGGCATCGGGAGCATCGGTGTTGTCGTCTTCCATCGGAATGTACAAAGCTTCGCCCTGCTGTCCACCTGCCTGACGGGCAGCGTGAAGCGATTTGCTGGCGGGGTGTACGCGTACTTTCTCCATCATCGTGCTGCTGGTGCTGGTAGCCAGATCCAACGGGCCACCTGAACCATAAACCTCGGCACGAATCATGAAATCGTTGTATCCGGCAGGTACCCACGGGCCGTTGGCTGTAGCATACTTCGAGTAGCTTACCATGCTCGGGTTGGTCTCATCTACTCCGATAGGGGCACAGTTGGGATAGTTGCCTCCCTGAATCATGCCAATATAGAAGTTGCCGCTGCTGATGGTGATCCCTGCAGGGAACTCGTAATGTACCCAACCGTAGTTGTCGGGGGTTACGGTTACACGACCTAGTTCGGTATTGGGATATCCCAAGGTGCCGTCGTCGTCGTAAACGGCCATCTCAAAATCGGTCAGAACGTTACCTACTGGGTAGGTGCCGTCGCCAATATTAACCCAACCTCCGGTGATGGTCACAGGATACTGGGCAATAGGCACAAATTTTACTGCATTGATGTTACCTGCTGTGGCCCACGATACTAAGTTCTCGTAAACACCATCGTCGTAGGTAATCATATAGCCGCTCATAGGTTTACCCCAGGTCAGGTTTACTGCTGTGGAACCTGTGTTCAAGGCTGCTAATACAGCGCCAGGAGCAGCGGTGTTCTCGCTCAAAGCAATATCCAAAGTGTTGGCGCCAGGAGTCAATGTGAAGGGTACGTTGTTATCGTCGAAACCTATCTTCGATACTTCTACGATTACATCGCTGCCTGTGCAGGCCAACTCGTATGAACCATCCAACAAAGTGTAGGTCATCGAATCGCCTACCATAACCTTAGCTCCAATCACAGGTAAACCTGTGGCAGCGTTGGTTACGATGCCCTCGAGCATAGAACCCGAAAGAGGGGTAATATCGAAACGAAGGTTGGGACGGGTGGCCTGGGCAGTACCGCCGGTCATCGAGCAACCGGCTGCACCATCGTCGTGGATATGCCATGTCATATTCGGGGCACTCGATCCACGCACAGGGCTGTTACCCGACCAAGTAGCGTTGTCAAAACAAATCTGGAACAACAGATTGCTGCTTCCATCCCACACAAAAGGAATCTGGAAGTCTTTGTTATGCCAACCAACGGTAGCAACATCAGTTCCGGAATAAACTGTGGTCCAGCCTGTATTCACAAAACCTGTAAGGGTGCTGCCAGCATAGTTTTGAGCTCTAATCTCAAAACCATTCATGGTCAAAGCATTGGCAGAAATAACATCCAACTCAAGGTTGGCTATCTCTCCGGCAAATCCACCGGCTGCTTCGATCTCAGCCTTGGTAACCAAAATCTGGGTACGGGCGTCTTCATACAGGGTGTAATAAGGATAACTGCATGAGGTGGTGCCTGTGCCGATGGTTACAGTTACAGGAGCTGCAGAGGCAGCATTGTACCATATCCTCAGGTTGCTGTAAGCATTGCTGGACGCATCGTAGGCGGGGGGAGTTTCGCTGTCGGCATAGCCGTAAAGGGTACGGACATCAGTAGCCCCGGCAGCGGTTTTATAGTTCCTGTAATAAGTGCTGGTGTAACCACCCAAATCGCCCCAAACAATCTCGATGATGAGGTTGCTGGTTCCGTCGTAAGCGAAATCGGTAATGTCGATTTCGTTCCAGCCGGTTGCAGTTGCCGGAATGAACGACGGAGCGCTGAATACATTCACCGAACCGGTCATATCGGTATAAGCGCCAGCTACCAGGTTGGTAAGGCTGGTGGTTTTGAAATTGACGGTGAAGTTGGTCAGAGCATTGTTAGCTGTAGCTATACGCTCGAAGTTGTGAGCAATTTTTGTGATGGTGGCTGCACCACCGGTGTTGAGTTCGCTGGCCAGATAGAGGGTCTGGGTTTTGTTGTTTTCCCAGTAATTCCCGAAAGGCCAATAATTTGTGCCGGTAGCGGTACCCAGTGTACCAGTGCCAATTTCGACCATAGTTTGGGCAAAAATAGGCAAACCTACCAGCGAGAGGAGCATAACTGCAAAAAATCTGTGAAGTTTTCTCATTTTAAAAAATTGGGTAAGGTTAGAATTCAATTCAATAACGATAATGACGTTAGTTAGCAATACAGTTACCAGAGGTACCTGTTAAGAAGATCGGTGCATGGAAACCCGGCTTGGCACATGTGCGAGGGGTTGAACACAAACGAGCCTTGCAGCCTGAAATAATCCAACCCGGCCGCCTATGCAACCGGGTCATATAATGACTCTGAGGGGTTTGATGAGATTTCGATGCAGAACGATGTAACAATACAACGTGAAATGTTTCCTTTGAGCAAATCTGGTTTGCTACCGGATGAGAAGATTGCCAAACATATGTTGTAAACATACCCTAATTAAAGGTTTTAAGAAGCATCAGGCATCGGAAAAACGACACCTAATAACCTGTTTATCAATAATTAATAACCTGTTCGTACAAAAAATATTGCAGAAGCAACACTCAAGAAGACTAGGGAGATGGGCAAAGGTTGCCTGATACCATCAAAAAAAAATATTTTTTTTTCATTTTCGCAGGCAGCTTTCTTAAAGCATGGATGGGCTCCGCTACATGAGTAAACGGTGGCTTCATACGCCAATTCTAAAAATTTGGTTACCACAACTGAGATAAGCTCCATTTTGTTCAACCAGAAAACCCTTGATTTGGAGGCCTCGAAAACGTCAGAAACTCCTCTAAAAATCCATTTGCCTCCTTTGTTTACGGGGCTACCCTAAACCAACCCTATACCAACGCTATACCAAGGCTATGTTTGCAAGGGTTAACTCATTGGCAGACACGTAGTTGAACCCTGCCAGCACCGGAAAAGAGCCTAACGCAATGATAAACAATCATTTACAAAGTTACTTTTGTCACATAAATTATGTTCTGAAAATCCTGTTTTACAAACATCAAGGCAAAAAAGCAATCAGCTGCCAGAATCGATATGTCAGATAGGCTTCAGTCATCATCATATCAGGAGCCAGATTAGGGGCAAACCATCCTACTGAGAGTTAAAGGCTTTTAAGATGAGCTCAAAAGGGCTGCTATCAGTAAAAAAACGATCCAAACAACGCTCACTATCATAGCAGGATTATACCGCTTGTTGGTTAAAATGCGAAGCTTTTAACCTAGAAGCGGTTATCCAGATAGCTATGCGGGACGAACTACTCTCACCGAAGGTAATCCCGAACTACTCTCACCGAAGGTAATCCCGAATCACTTCGTTCTCGGGACTATAGTCACTTCGTTCTCGGGACGATAATCGTACCGAGAGGCACGACTTGTAGAAAAGTGGCAAGTTCAAGCCGATTCGGTATAAAAAGAGGCCGGATTAGCAGGAAGCAGGCCGCCGGAACAGAGAGCAGATCCATAAAAAAAAGAGTCGTCGCATAGCTGCTTCGTTGAACGATTAAAAAGAAATGAAAGAAAAATTCAAAGTTCGTGTTGTTGATTTAGAAAAAGTTTGTACTTTTGCGGTTCCAAAAAAATGGGTGAACGTAAACATAAAAAGATATGTACGCGATAGTTGATATAGCAGGCCAGCAATTCAAAGTTGAAAAGAATAAGGCCATTTTTGTTCATCGCTTAGATAGCGAAGAAGGCAGTGCCGTTGAATTTAACAAAGTTATGCTGATCGACAACGACGGTCAGGTAAAGATTGGTGCTCCGGTTATTGATGGAGCTACAGTATCGGCAAAAGTTATCAGCCATGTAAAAGGTGATAAAGTAAGGGTATTCAAGAAAAAAAGAAGAAAAGGATACCAAAAGCTGAACGGTCATCGTCAACAGTTTTCACAAATCATGGTTGAAGACATTCGCTTTTAATTCATCCATTCAATTGTTTAACCGCTAAAATCCTTATACAATGGCTCATAAAAAAGGTGCAGGAAGTTCATCCAACGGACGTGAATCACACAGTAAACGTCTGGGAATTAAAGTTTACGGCGGCCAGTTTGCCAAAGCAGGAAACATCATCGTAAGGCAGCGTGGAACCGTTCACCATGCCGGTGACAATGTTGGCTTAGGGAAAGACCATACCTTATTTGCATTGACTGATGGCATGGTAGTTTTCAAGAAAAAGGCTGACAACAGATCGTATGTTTCCATCTCCCCTTTGCAGAAGGAAGAGACTGCCGTTAACTAATATCAGACCAAGAAGAAATGAGAACTCCTGTCCGGCATCACGGGCAGGAGTTTTTGTTTGACAACGCTTCATTTTCCTACCTTTGTAAAAAAAATTTCATCTACCATGATCCCTATTCAAATTATCCGCGAAAACCCTGAAGAAGTGATTAGCCGGCTGGCTATCAAAAATATAGATGCAACCGATGCCCTTTCCCAAATCATCTCGCTTGATGACCAAAGAAAGGAGACCCAACGAAAAATGGACGATTTGCTCTCACAAACCAACACGCTTGCCAAAGAAATAGGAAACCTCTACAAATTGGGCAAGAGAGAGGATGCCGATGCACTCAAGGAGCAAAACACGCAATTGAAGGAAAATGCAAAGATGCTTGAAGTTCAGCTTTCTGAAATACAAGAGGCTTTGCAATCTGCCCTTATTCAATTGCCAAACATGGCTCATCTTTCGGTTCCCAAAGGGAAATCGGCCAACGACAACCAGGTTGTACGCGAATGTGGAGAAATTCCCTTGCTTTCAGAAAGTGCTCAACCCCATTGGGATCTGGCAACACGGTTTGATCTGATCAGCTTCGATTTGGGAAGCAAAGTTACCGGCGCAGGTTTCCCCTTTTACAAAGGACAGGGAGCCCGACTTCAAAGGGCCCTGATCAATTTCTTTCTGGATGAAGCCATTGCCGCAGGTTATCACGAAATTCAACCCCCGCTTCTAATCAATGAAGACTCGGGCTATGGCACCGGGCAACTTCCCGACAAAGAAGGGCAGATGTACCATGTTGGCATCGACAACCTTTACCTGATCCCTACTGCCGAAGTTCCTGTAACCAACATTTACCGCAATGTAATACTCAACAAATCTGATTTGCCGGTAAAAAATGTTGCCTATTCCAATTGCTTCAGACGCGAAGCAGGCAGCTATGGAAAAGATGTAAGAGGGCTGAACAGGCTTCACCAATTCGACAAAGTTGAGATCGTACAGATTGCCGAGCCCTCACAATCCTATCAGATACTTGATTCGATGATTGAACATGTGGCCCGATTGCTAACCAAACTTGAGCTCCCCTTCCGTATTCTAAGGCTTTGCGGCGGCGACATGAGTTTTACATCAGCTCTCACCTTCGACTTCGAGGTTTGGTCGGCAGCACAAAAACGTTGGCTTGAGGTAAGTTCTGTTTCCAATTTCGAAAGTTTCCAGGCCAACAGGATGAAATTGCGTTTCAAAGACGAAACAGGGAAGACACAACTCGCCCACACCTTAAATGGCAGCGCGTTGGCACTTCCCAGAATTGTGGCCGCCTTGCTCGAAAACCATCAGGAAGAAAACCGGATCAGAATTCCGGCAGCCCTGGTTGGCTATACCGGGTTTGAGTACATTACCTTACCCAACACCTGATGACAATCAGAAGACTACCACTTCAACCCGCAGTTTGGCTTATCGCTATTGTGATCAGCCTGTTGCGCGTTGTTGCTTTTTCACAAACCATCCCACAAAAGCCTCCTTCGGCAACACAAAGCGAAGAGAGACTGGCCATGCAATATTTTCAGCAACGCGATTTCGAAAAAGCCGCAGATATTTTGCAAAGGCTCTTCAAAAACGAAAAAAAACCTTACCTTTACTCCTATTACCTCCTATCGCTTAACGAATTAGGACGTTTTGACGAAGCTGTAAAAGCAGCCCGTCAAATGCAAAAACAATTTCCTGGTCAACCTGCCTGGATGGTTGACGAAGCTTACGTTAATTACCTATCAGGAAATCAGCGCAAAGCAGAAAAACTGTTTAAAAACCTGATTGAAAAATCGACAGAAAGCCAACAATTGGTTCTACAAACAGCCAATGCTTTTAGAGCCAGAGGATTAACAGCACAAGCCCTGGAAACTTACGAGAAGGGGAAGAAACTGTTTCCAAATCCTGATGCGTTGTTATCAGAAATTGCCTCGGTTTACGAGATGGCCGGCGATTTTAAAAATGCCACCGACACCTACCTTACTCTATTGGGAACCAACCCTCAAATGCTTGAAAACATCAAAGGGAGACTTCAATTCAGTTTGGCTCAGGACATAGAAAACGAGAGAGCCAACTACCTCAGAAGAAAACTACTGGCTGCCGTTCAAAAAGACCCCGATAACCAACAACTGGTTCAACTCATGCTTTGGTACAGCATGCAATCCGGAGACTTTGAAACAGCTTTGAATCAAGCTATTGCCCTTGATTCCAGATTCAAAAACGGAGGAGTGGAAGTGATGCAACTAGCCCGAATTGCCGCCTCCTCAAAAAATTTTGCGACCTCACTCAAAGCCGTTGATTACATCATAAACAAGCACAAGGAAACTGGACTCTCGGAGGATGCAAAGATACTCAGAATCAACATATTGTTCGCACAGATGGATCCATCCTCTCCTGTGTCAACTACTCAGGTGGCTCATTTAGAAAAGGAATTGCGCCGTTTGATCAAAGAGACTTTCAGACGCGATGCTGTGCCAGAATTATCGTCAAAACTAGCCCACCTGTTGGCATTCTATTCCGGAAAACCAGAGGAGGCCATACAAATACTTGAACCCTACACAGAAACAGGGCTTCCTGATGCAGAGATAAAAATGGAACTTGGCGACATTTACCTGCTAACCGACCGCGTTTGGGATGCCAACCTCATGTATGCCCAGGCCGCTAAAGAGGCTCACGACGACGAACAAGGGCAGGAAGCCAGATTCAAACAAGCAAGACTCTCCTATTTCATGGGTGAATTTGAATGGGCCCGGGCGCAACTCGACGTGCTGAAATCGGCCACTTCACGGCTTGTTGCCAATGATGCCCTGGAACTTTCGCTTCTCATCTCCGAAAACCTCGATCCCGACAGCACCTATACAATGCTTCAAATCTATTCAAAAGCCGATCTGATGGTGATGAGAAACAAACCAACAACAGCCCTCCAACTCCTTGATTCGATTGGCAACGCCTTTCTTGGCCATCCCATTCAGGATGAGGTTGTTCTGAAAAAGGCCCTGATCAACGGGTCGATGAACCGTTACCACGAAGCTGACTCCCTTTTTAAAACTCTTTACAACTTCTACCCCGACGGGATATGGGCTGCCAAAGCACTTTCGGAGCGAGCCAAAATCCTTGATTTAAAACTGGGGAAACCAACTGAAGCCCTTCCTCTCTACCAACTTCTGATTACCCGATTTGGGAGCAGTTTCTATGCTGAAGAGGCAAGAAAGAGATACCGCGAAATAAACTCCCAAACCCAGCCTGCATTATGAATGACGTTAGAGCCAAAAAATACCTCGGGCAGCACTTCCTGACCGACTCCAATATTGCGAGAAAAATAGCCGGAACGTTATCTGAAACCGCAGAGCAAGTAGTTGAAATTGGCCCCGGAACCGGCATGCTGACCCGTTTTTTGCTGGAGCGGTCCTTTAAACGATTGGTTCCTGTTGAAATAGACTCTGAATCGGTGGTGTTTCTCAAAAAAAACTATCCACAACTCAACAACGAACTGATTGAAGGCGATTTCCTGAAACTAAACCTATCAGATATTTTTCAGGGAGAATTCGCGATTACAGGCAATTTCCCATACAACATATCTTCACAAATACTCTTCAAGGCGCTTGATTACTATCCGCAGGTTACAGAAATAACAGGAATGTTTCAAAAAGAAGTTGCCGAAAGAATTGTTGCTGGACACGGCAACAAAACCTATGGAATACTGAGTGTCCTGCTTCAAGTCTATTACGAAACCAGCTATTTGTTTACCGTGCACGAGCAGGTGTTCTCCCCTCCTCCCAAAGTTAAATCGGCAGTTATTAAACTCGTCAGACGAACTGACCCGCCGTCGGGTCTTGACAAACAACTGCTTTTCACAGTTGTTAAAGCGGCCTACAATCAACGAAGGAAAACCCTTCGCAACGCGTTATCTTCTGTTTGCAACATGCAGGTACCCCTGCTAAGTGAATGGTCGGTGAAAAGGGCCGAACAGCTTAGTCCTGAAGATTTTGTAAGACTAACAAAGAATATTCAACAACTTAATCATGAATTAAAGCCCAGCTTCTAAATACCTTGTGATGCTATGAAAAAAGCCACCCCCAGTACAAAACGCAAGTCCTCTATTTTAAGCCTCCAACGCTATGCCGGATGGATTATCATCATCCTGTGCTTTATACTCTATGGCAACACCATCAACCATAAATACGCTCTTGATGATGAATTGAATACCCATATGAACCCACAGGTTGCTCAAGGTTTTAAAGCCATACCCGCGATATTCACCACGGTATATTATCAGGAGGAAGGTAACGTCGGGAAATTAAGCTTCGGTTATCGCCCTATGGCCAAGGCAACTTTTGCTTTCGAAGCCGGTTTGCTGGGCTCCAATCCCGGACTGTTGCTTAAACTGAGTCATGCTGTCAACATCTTGCTTTATGCTCTCACCTTGTGGGTACTCTGGATTGTGCTAAGAAGAATGTTTGCCCGATGGAACCCCTTGTTCCCATTTGCAATAACAATCCTTTTTCTTGCTCACCCGCTTCATACCGAAGTAGTTGCAAGTCTTAAAAACCGCGAAGAAATCCTCAGCCTGCTGGGCGGATTAACTGCCCTTCATTTCCTCATCCGGTATGCCGACAGCCATCGTTTCAAATATCTTCTTTTCAGTCTGCTGACTTTTGCAGCAGGGTTTCTTGCCAAATCGTCGATCATGACTTTTCTGGCCATCTTCCCTCTTGTTTTATACTTTTTTACTGAAACCAAAACCCGAAAGCTTCTAACACTGTCAGGTTTGTTCCTGTTGGTAATGATAGCCGTACAATTCCTGCCCCGTTTGTGGCTTCCCGACCAGATAAGACCCAACGAGTTGGTTGAGAACCCGCTCTTTTTCGATTCGAACCTCTCCCACAGGATAGGTACGGGGTTGGTAGTTTTACTTCACTACCTGACACAACTAACCATCAACCCCGCCAACATGGCCTTTTACTATGGCTTCGATATGTTTCCGGTGGTTCCGATTACCAACCCTATAGCACTGTTCTCATTAGCCATACATTTGGGCCTGCTGGCGGTTGCAATTTGGCAATTCAGGCAGAAAAGCACTGTTTCTTTTGCCATCCTGTTTTACCTCATAACCATCTCGATGTATTCCAACATCGTGGTTCCTGTAGTGGGAATAGCAGCCGACCGGTTCCTCTTCATTCCTTCATTGGCCTTCGCTATAGTACTGGCTTTGGCAATCTATTTTGCCACAAGGCAAAAACAAACACGATGGGAAAACCTCCCTCCTCGCCTGCACCTGTTTCTCCCTATTTTTTTACTGGTTTTTATATTGTATTCAATTATAACCATAAACAGAAATAGCGATTGGAAAGATATCCCGACACTTTACAAAGCCGATATCAACAAGCTGGACCGATCAGTAAAAGCCAATACCCAGTTCGCCGGCAACATTTTATACAAAATTTTCAACGGACAACCCAGAAGGGAGCCGACCCGGGAAGACGTTAAACTCATGTTGCAACATTTTGATAAAGCCCTCAGAATCAAACCCGATTATTACGATGCATTGAACAGTCAGGGGAGTATTTTCTCGATGTTGTTGAAACAGCAGGATGAAGCCATCAAGTTTTTCAAAAGGGCAACCGTTGCCAAGCCAGAAGCAACAGCGGCTTACATCAACCTGGGTTTCGCCTATTTTGAAAAAGGGGATTACAAAAATGCTGTAAGTGCCTACAAAAAAGTGCTGGAACTGGAACCCAACAGGCTAAAAGCAATCTTTAAACTTGCAGAGGTTTACCAAAAAACTGGAGCTGTTGATTCAGCAATTCTTATGAATCAAAAAGCAATGGACATCGATACAGCATCAGAGGTTCCGTATATCAACATCGGCAATTACTACCTCTTGCAACACGACACAGCTACAGCGGTAGTATGGTGGGAAAAAGCAGCCCACAAACAGCCTCTCGAGCAATTAAGTAAAAATTTAAGTTTGCATTTTCAACAACTCGGAAATAATGAAAAAGCCGAGTATTACCGCCGAAAGGCAGAAGAAGCCAAGGGAGTTGTTATTATCCACAGGTAGATCATGTTTCATTTTGCACATCAGGTATATTTTAGAAAGCCTGCCACCGAGCTTTGGTTTTTGTTGATCCTTATTCTAACCGGGATGCTTTTCAGTTTGCTGCTGGGATATGCCACAGGAATGGCTATCTGGGGGAGAAGTCTGGTTGAGTTTGCGGTAGCAGCAAATCCAAAAGACTACACCCCGTCAGCTGTTAATTTCATGAAAACCATGCAGATGGTTAATCATGCCGGCACTTTTCTGGCTCCTGCCCTGTTGATGCGATGGATAGTTAAAACACCTCCTAGCTGGCAGTCGCCAAATACTACCAACAACGGGCTTATTTGGGGAACAGCCATTGCCATTTTGAGTGTATCGCTCAGCCCGGTAATAGCAGTTTTACAGTCGTTGAACCAACAGGTTGATCTTCCCGCAGCCTTACAATCTGTTGAAAGCTGGATGAAAGCGACCGAGACGAGGGCGCAACTGCTTACCGAAGCCTTTCTGGCAGATACCACCGTGGGTGGATTCTTAGCCAATATTTTTATTATGGCTGTTATACCCGCGGTGGGAGAAGAACTTGTTTTCAGAGGGTTTATCCAACCCAAGTTTCAAACCATCTTTAGAAACAAACACCTAGCTGTTGGCATAACGGCTTTTTTGTTCAGCGCTATGCATCTCCAATTCTACGGGTTCTTACCCAGATTTTTCCTGGGCGCTGTTTTTGGGTACTTTTTCTGCTGGACTGGCAGCATATGGACATCCATTTGGGCACACTTTCTCAACAACAGCATTGCTGTTACGCTGGCCTTTTTATACAACCGAAACCTTATTCAAACTGATTATAACGACTTTGGATCGACAAGCACCCTCCTGTTGACAATCTCACTGATACTTTCAGCCCTTTTGCTTTTTACCATCTTCCGCAGCAGCAACAAGAACCAATTGCCTGATTAACATCCAGGAACAGAACCAGCTACTTCATCTGTTTTCTTTTTATACAAGGCCCCTTCAATCAGCTTCTCTTACCAATACCCGGTAACAAACCTGTTGCAGGTTCCATTTAAAGATTCGTACACCAGCAAAAAAAACGTCAGATTGGCGTTTACGCAAGCAGAAAAACCGCACAGCAAAGCCCTGTCAACCGATACCGAATTCAAATACCCCGGTAATCGTATTACAAGCAAACACCCATCTGCTAT
>JAQVCV010000057.1 GCA_028689615.1 Bacteroidales bacterium
ATACGACGGCAACACCGAGGTTTCCGTGATGCCCTCCGAGGGGGGAACACCCCGCCGCATCACCTTCCCCCCCACTCTGGGTCGCGACGACATCAGCGATCGCATGGGTCCCAACCACATCGTGATGACCTGGCGCGACAACCAAACGGTGATCTTCCGCTCGCGCAAACAGGAGTTCAACGACTTCAAAGGGCAGCTCTTTGCAGCCACCCTCAACGGCGACATACCCGCCCAACTCCCCTTCTCAACCGGAGGGTTCTGCTCCTACGAACCCAACGGCAAGCGAATGGCCTTCAACAAGGTGATGCGCGAATTTCGCACCTGGAAATACTACCAGGGCGGGATGGCCGACGATGTGTGGATTTACGATCCGAAAGACAATTCGGTTGTGAACATCACCAACAACAAGGCACAAGACCTCTTCCCCATGTGGCACGGCAACAAGGTTTATTTCCTGAGCGACCGCGATCGCGTTATGAACCTCTTCGCCTACGATCTGACCACCAAAACCACCACCAAAATAACCCAATTCACCGACTACGACATCAAATTCCCCTCGTTGGGCGACCAGGCCATCGTGTTTGAAAAAGGGGGCCACCTCTTTACCTACAACCTCACCTCGGGCGAGGTGAAACAGGTAAACATTACCCTGGCCGACGATGCCGACGTGCGCCCCGTGGTGATGAAAGATGCTTCGAAAAACATCTCCTCGTGGGATGTATCGCCCGATGGCAAACGACTGCTTTTCAGTGCCCGCGGCGATGTATTCACCGTGCCGGCCAAGAGCGGCATCACCCGCAACCTCACCCGCTCATCGGGTGCCAACGACCGTGGTATCGGCTGGTCGCCCGACGGAAAAACCATCGCCTTTATCAGCGATAAATCGGGCGAAGACGAAATCTACATCATCCCCGAAGAGGGTGGCGAAGCAGTGAAAATCACCACCAATGCCGACACCTGGAAATACGACCTGGTGTGGTCGCCCGACTCAAAAAAAATTGCCTGGAGCGACAAGATGCAACGCCTCCAATACATCGACGTGGCCACCAAAAAAGTGACCGTAGTGGCTGAAAGCCGCGACGGCGAACTGCGCGACTTCGCATGGTCGCCCGACAGCCGCTGGATTGCCTACACCCTGCCCGTTTACAACGCCTCGAGCATCATCATGGCCTACGAGTTGGCCAATGGGAAAGCCCACGAAGTAACCAGTGCCTGGTACGACGCCGGATCACCTTCGTTCAGCCCCGATGGCAAATACCTTTACTTCACCTCATCGCGCGATTTCAATCCCACCTACAGTTGGACCGAGTGGAACCACGTTTATACCGACATGAGCAAGGTTTACATGGTGCCGCTGGCCAAATCAACTGCCTCGCCTTTTGCCTACGAAAACGACGAAGTGACCAAGCAGGAAGCCAAATCGGACGAAAAGAAAGACGATAAGAAAACCCCTGGCGATAAGAAAAGCGAAGAGAGCACCGGCGTGACGGTAAGCATCGACTTCGATGGCATCGAAGAGCGCGCCCTGGCCATAGCCTCCAAACCGGCCGCCTATTGGGCCGTGACAGCCACAACCGACGGGGTTTACTACTACCGCAACGCCTCCGACGACCCGCAAGCCATCCTCTTCTTCTGGGATCTGAAATCGAAGAAAGAAAACGAGATAGGCACGGTGGGTGGTTTCGTGATTTCGGCCGACCACAAACACATGCTCGTGAACCAACGGGGGAAATACGCCGTGATCGACCTTCCGCGAGGAAAAGCCAACCCCGATGAATTTGCCGACCTGGGAGGAATGACCCTCAACGTGGATCTGAAACAGGAGTGGATGCAGATTTTCAACGAATGCTGGCGCCAGATGCGCGATTTCTTCTACGACAAAAATATGCACGGCGTTGATTGGAAAGCTGTTGGCGAGAAATACCGCCCGCTGGTGAGCCACGTGGCCAACCGCAACGACCTGAACTACATCATGGGCGAAATGATCGGAGAACTAACAACCGGCCACGCCTATATCAACGGCGGCGACCGCACCATGCCCGAAAGGGTGAAAACAGGTTTGCTGGGCGCCACCTTCAGCCGCGACAAAAGCGGTTTCTTCAAAATAGAAAAGGTGCTGAGAGGCGAAAACTGGAACCCATCGCTCCGCTCGCCCCTCACCGAGGTGGGTGTTGATGTAAAAGCAGGCGACTACATCGTGGCCATTGATGAAACGCCCGTCACCACCGTGAACGACCTCAACCAGTTGCTCGTGGGCAAAGCCGACCGCATTGTGCAACTGGCGGTCAACACCCAACCCAAAGCCGAAGGAGCACGCAAGGTGCTGGTGAAACCCATAGCCGATGAAAACCCGCTCTACTACTACAACTGGGTGCAAAACAACATTGCCAAAGTGGCCAAAGCCTCCAACGGCGAGGTGGGCTACATCCACATCCCCGACATGGGTCCAGAGGGGCTCAACGAGTTCGTGAAATACTACTACCCGCAGCTCAACAAACGGGCGCTCATTATAGACGACCGTGGCAACGGAGGCGGAAACGTGAGCCCGATGATCATCGAGAGGTTGCGCCGCGAACTCACCATCATGTCGGTGGCCCGCAACGGCACTGCCAACACCAAGCCCGCCGGGATGCTCTGGGGTCCCAAAGTGCTGCTGCTCGACCGCTATTCGGCCTCCGACGGCGACCTGTTCCCCTACCAGTTCAAAACCCTGAAGATGGGCAAAACCATCGGGGTGAGGTCGTGGGGTGGCGTGGTCGGAATCCGCGGCCCCATCCCCTTCATGGATGGCGGAACCCTCAACAGGCCCGAGTTCGCGCATTATGCTGCCGATGGCTCGCAGTTCGTGATTGAAGGGCATGGCGTTGATCCCGACATCGTGATCGACAACGACCCCTACCAGGAGTTCATGGGCAACGACGCCCAGCTCGACCGCGCCATTCAGGAAATCCTCAACGACCTGAAAAACTGGCCAAAAGAACTCCCACAACCACCCGCCTATCCCAATAAATCGAAATAACACACGAAGTGTGAAAGAGAGACCCGGCCATTTGGTCGGGTCTTTTTTTATCTATCCGAAAAGCGTTGCTCTTAATCGCCCCACACCGTGGTTCGACGCTCGCCCTACACGTAAAAGGAGTTTACCGCCCTTATCGCCACCATCCATGAAATGGTACAATGTTTCAAGTGCCCATATCGTGACGATGAATGAGGTGTTGTAAGTTTGTATGTGCCCATATCGTGACGATAAGTGGGGTGTTGTAAGTTTGTATGTGCCCATATCGTGACGATGAATGAGGTGTTGTAAGTTTGCATGTGCCCATCTCGTGGGGAGTATTCAAGGGAGTATTCAGGGAGTATTCAGGGAGTATTCAAAAAAGTGTGTCACCTTTAATCTGGGTTAGGAAATGGATGTTTTGGCCCTGACCAAAAATCCTAACCCCGGCCTTTAAGCGGGGATACCAGCGTTGCAGCATCATCAACCAAAGGTACCATCACCTATTTTATTTACCTTTCTCCTATAAATCCTTGTTAAAAACAGAACTGAACTTATGGATGATTCGCTGACTTGATTTTCAAATCTTCGAACTTGTGCACCCGCGCTTCGCGCTGGTGTTTTTTTACCGCAAAGAACGCAAAGATAGCTTCACGCTAAGAACGCGAAGATGCCGGACAGATTTTTAATCCCGAATCGGCTATAACCATGGTCGTTACTATTATTAAAGCCTCTCGGGATTAACCGCTTCTAGGTTAAAAGCTTCGCATTTTAACCAACAAGCGGTAAAGACCGCTAAGGCACTTCGTGCTGACTGGACGTGCAATACCCGTTAGCATCTGCGTCCGATAGATGACGTAGGCATCTCAGCGGTCTTAACAATACCCGTCGAAAAATCTTGGCGTTCTTAGCGTCTTAACTTGGCGCTCTTAGCGATAAAAGAATACCCGTCAGGCAAATACATCTTCCTGTTAATCCTTGTTATAACAGACCTGAACTAACAGATAACCCGCTGGCTCGATTTTTATTCGACTGTGTGTAAAGGCGATTTCATGTATATTTGCGGGGTAGTTCGGATACACTTCACCTCAGGAGTGGCCATCCTCATTCATCAAAACAATAGTTTTTCCATCTTCGAAACCCTAACACCCTGTCCCTCATGTCATACATTCGCATTCTTGGAATCCGTGTCGCCGACCGAACCCGTGAAGCCGACACCGTTCAGAAACTCCTGACCACCTTTGGCTGCTCGGTGCGTACCCGGCTCGGTCTTCACGTACAAAACGAAATCACCAACACCTCAGAAGGGCTCATCATTTTGGAACTAACAGGCGACACAGCCGAGATGGATCGCCTGGAGATGGAACTCTCCACAACTGTTGGAGTAGATGTTCGCCGGATGGAGTTTGTCTGATTGATCACGGTGTATGCCCCGGTTTTTTGTTCAGATAGCCTACGACGGCACCCCCTGGCATGGCTGGCAGGTTCAACCCAATGCCCCCACGGTGCAGGCAGAAATGTCGCGGTGCCTCACCCTCTTGCTCGGCCACGAGATAAATCCGGTGGGTTGCGGACGTACCGATACCGGCGTACATGCTCGCGACTTTTATCTCCATTTCGACTCCGACAACCCTCTCTGTTTCCAGGCCAACCATCTCCTTCACCGACTCAACCGCATGGTTCCCCGTTCGGTGGTGGTTCACAACCTCTGGCAAGTGAACCCCGAAGCCAACTGCCGCTTCGACGCTATTGCCCGCACCTATTCCTACTACTGCCTCACAGCCAAAGACCCCTTCCGTGAGCAATATGCCTGGCGACTGACGCACCAGCCCGATGTACATTCGATGAACGAAGCAGCCCAACACCTGCTTAATTTCACCGACTTCACCAGTTTCAGCAAACTTCACACGCAAACCGCTACCAACAATTGCAGAATAGGTTATGCCCGATGGACACAGGAAGAGCACCAATTGGTATTTACCATCCGCGCCGATCGTTTTTTGCGCAACATGGTGAGAGCCATAGTGGGTACCCTGCTCGAGGTGGGTTACAACAAACTTAGCGTAAGCGATTTTTGCAGCATTATCGAAAAGAGAGACCGGCAGCAAGCCGGGATGTCGGTACCAGCGCACGGACTCTTCCTCGAAAAAGTGGAATACCCGGAAGATCTGTTGATTTGAGGATTCGCCACTCACCCACTCTCCCACTCACCCACTCTCTGTTGGCAGTTGGCCTCTTGCTTCGCCCTATCGCCACTAATCCCTCAACATTTCTTTCACCTCTTCGAGTTTACCATCGGTAGCGGCGGGCTTCAGGTGAAGGATACGGGCGATGATGGGATAAAGGCAAACATTGGGTATTGAACGGTACCCGAAGTTTTTCCTGAACGCGGGGCCTTCGGCATAAAAAATACCATGCATGTTGGTGTTGGCATTGTCGAAGCCATGCGCCCCCACGTATTTAAACTTATCGCCTTTCAATCCAACATTCCAGGCACTGTCGGCCAGCACCACCACGTTGCCTATGCGCGGGTTGCTGCCAAAATGGAGCCGTTGGGGAACCTCGGTATTGCGCCAGGCCCGGATATGATCCACATGTTTCAACCTTAGCAACACCGAATCAACATAACGATCAATCACCACCAACCCTATAGCCGGACTGCTTCCGTGCGAACGGACGATCCACTCGCGGGGTACGAAATCGTCGACCAGCACCACCCGCTCCTGCGAAACGTCTTCCATCCCGTGATCGCTCACTACAATAAGGTTAATGCTGTCGGCAATGGGTAAAGCTGTCAACTTATGACGCAACACCCCAACCAACGAGTCGAGTCGCTCCACCATCAGACGGGTGGGTTGACTGCGCGGGCCAAAATGATGGCTCACCTCGTCGGGCTCGTGCATATAAAAGGTGATAAGCCGCGGGCGTTTCTCCAACGGCATCGAGAGCCAGTGAATCACTGTGTCAATGCGGTTTTCAAACGGGAATTTATGCTCGTAGCGTTTCCAATAGGTTGGCTGGACGCCCTGAACCGGAGCTTCGGTGCCTACCCAAAAATAGGAAGCACTGATCATCCCCTGCTTTTCGGCTGTTACCCAGATTGGTTCACCGCCATAAAAGGCACCGTTTTCAACAGCCTTCCGATCGCCTACCCGGTAGGAGGCTTTCATGGCAGTGTCGTAGAAATTATTGAATACCAGACCGTGGTTGTTGGGGTAAAGCCCCGTGGCCATGGAATAATGGTTGGGAAAAGTAACCGTTGGAAACGACGAGATGAGCGAGCGGGCATGCACGCCGTTGCTGCTGATGGCCTTCAAGTTCGGGGTGTTGTATATGTCCTGATAATCCCAGCGGAAAGCATCGAGCGACAACATCACTACATACTGACCACCTGCGGGTTGCTGAGCCACCACCCACAACTGGGCAAGCAGCGCAATGATGAAGAGAAAACGTGATTTAAACATCCTTTAAACATTGTTTGTAAGTTGCAAAAATAGCGACTAATGCAACACTGCATGTTGCAACATTATTAATTTATACCAATTTTACCACCTTTTCCACCTTGTGCAGGCGGAGGTGTTGCCTGATAATCTGGCGTGCATCGCGGTTGTCGGGGTACGAACGGATGGCTGCCTCCAGGCTTTCGATGGTGCCCTCCTCGCTTACATCCACGTAACCAAACCCGCGATAACAACCGTGGCGAACCAACACCGCGCTTCGCTCTTCGGGGGTGCGACCCTTGTCAACCACCAGGAAACTGTCGTCGGTGAATTGATACGGACGCAAAGCCTCCTCAACCCGTTGGTTATAGTCCGACGGCGTCTCCTCCCCCACACACGCACCGCGACATTGCTTCAACCCGTAGTGAAAACAGGCCCCTTTGGTTTTATACAATCCACACAGCTTCTGGCACAGTTGGTGGTTTTCGACCATAAGAAACAATTGGTTTTGGCCCGAAGTTTTACTGGCGAAAGAGGTCAGAGGCTGGTCACCCTCTTTGATTCGTTTAATCTCGAGGTTGAGGTAACCGTTGGAGTCGAGCTTATCGAACAGTCCAAAACTGAAGGTATTGCGTCGTTGGGCGCGGTTATAAACCGGCAGCAACTGCTTGATCTCATACGACTCGAGCAGAAGGGCCACCAATTCGCTACCGGTGAGTTCCCAGGTGATGTCGGCAATCTGTTGACTCATCTCCAATGCCTTGCGCGTGGTGATGTTGGTAAGGTGCTGCACCACCCTGTCGCGGATGTTGAGGCTTTTTCCCACGTAAATCACGGCTCCGGCGCTGTTGTGCAGGTAATAGACGCCCGTTTCCTGTGGCAGGTTTTTGAGCTTGCCGGTGTCGAATCCCGTGGAAATCCCTTTGAGGGCCACCGATTCGGGATGGTTCTCGATGGAGAGGAGCAGTTCGAACAACTTCACGGTGGCCAGGGCGTCGCCGGCGGCACGGTGGCGGTGCTCAATCTCGATGCCAAGCGATTGGCAAAGGTTTCCAAGGCTGTAGGAGGGTTTACCAGGAAGCAGTTTCCTGCTAAGCCTCACGGTGCAAAGTCGTTCACGGTGGTAATCGTAACCCAGGCGTGCAAACTCTTCGCGGATAAAACTGTAGTCGAAAGCGGCATTATGAGCCACAAAAACAGCTCCTTCGGTCATCTCCACTATACGTCGGGCTACCTCGCAGAAGCGGGGGGCATCGGCCACCATGCGATCGGTAATGCCGGTGAGTTGGGTAATACGGTAAGGGATCCGTTGTTCGGGGTTGACCAACGTCGAAAACTCGTCGGTGATTTTCTCCCCATCGTGGCAATAAATGGCCACCTCGGTAATGCGCCCGTCGCGGGCACTCGTGCCGGTGGTCTCCACGTCAATGATGCAATATTTATTTGACATTGAATAGCAGTTTCTTATTTCAGGACGATGACGCTGCCGAAGCAACCCTGAAAACTGTGATGAGGAACAAGGATTTCAAAACAATTCAAACAATTACAAATTCAGCTTCATCTGGATGGCCTGTATTTCGCGTTTAAGCGATTTGACGGTTTCGAGCAGCGTTTCAGTTTCGGGTCGGGCTTCGGGGAGTTCGGGGCTGATGTAGTTAACAAATTTCCAGACCTCCCGAATGTCGTTCACGTGGATGCTGTAGGCCTCATACAGGGGGTTGAGGGAGTGGAGCACCAACAGCCCGTCGGGTTCGATGCGGTTTTCGGCCACCTTAAACACCACCCCGTCGTTGATGGTGAGGATGATGTAGGCATGACGGTTGCGAATGGTGCTCCAGTCCAGCACAAATTCGCCGGTAACGTAGGCTTTGTCGGGGATCGGGAGCATCGAGTCGCCGCTGATCTGGAAGGTACGGTATTTTCGTTGCCGCGACAGAAACGGCAGGTGAAAGGCAGGCAACACGCTGATATACTCCGGATCGGCAAAGCCGGTGCGGTAGCCTGCCTTGGCTTTCTCGGTCACCAACTCGATGTTTTCCTGGTTGGCAGCATCCACGGTGGTGGTGAGCACCCTGAGCTGGCTTCCGCGGATAAACACGTCGTGCCCGCGCTCCAGTTGGGTTACCTGGCTCTCGGCAAGCTGCGACAGGTCGGTTTTGATCAGCGTGTCAATGGCCACCTGATAATAGGCCGAAAAGGCCACCAGGGCTTCGATACCGGGCTGTGCCACCCCGTTTTCGTACCCGCTCACGGTGGAGCGTTTCATGTCGAGAGCCACAGCCACATCGTCCTGCGTGCGGTGACGGCGCTTGCGTAACATCTTGATATTGTTTGCAAAATACATAACTATCGGGTTTTCTGTGATAAAAAATTTTTCCACTTTTTTGCTTGCGGCATGCAAAGATAATGATTAAATTGTAATCCTGAATTTGATTAAATATTAATCAAAGATAGTGAATGATTATAATAATGTCAAGTTTTTAAGAAAAATTTTTCATCATGAACACGTTTGAGTCTGACACAGAGCGGCGAACGATAGCCCATCTCGATCTCGATTCTTTTTTTGTTTCGGTAGAGAGGTTGCAGAACAGCAGGTTGCGCGACCGTCCGGTGATCATCGGCGGGTTATCAGACCGGGGTGTGGTGTCGGCCTGCAGTTACGAAGCACGCAGTTTTGGGGTTCATTCGGCCATGCCGGCCCGCACAGCCCGGATGTTGTGTCCCGATGCCATCTTCATGCGTGGCGACATGGATCTTTACAGCCGCTATTCGCGCATGGTTACCGAGATTATCGCCGGGAAGGCGCCGGTATTTGAGAAGGCCTCTATTGATGAACACTACCTCGACATCACGGGGATGGATCGCTTCTTCGGCTCACAAAAATGGACGCACGAGTTGCGCGACACCATCATTCGCGAAACGGGGCTTCCCATCTCGTGCGGACTGTCGGTAAACAAAACGGTGGCCAAGATTGCAACCGGCGTAGCCAAGCCAAATGGTGAGCGGCAGGTGGAGAAATCGATCGTAAGGCCCTTTCTGGCACCGCTCTCCATCCGAAAAATCCCGATGCTGGGTCAGAAAAGCTACACGTTGCTCCGCTCGATGGGGGTGGCCACCATCGGGGTGCTGAGCGAGGTGCCTCCCGATATGATGCAGCGGCTGATGGGACAAAACGGGCTGATGCTCTGGAAGCGGGCCAACGGCATCGACCACACGCCGGTGATGTCGTACACCGAACAAAAATCGATGAGCCAGGAGACCACTTTCGACACCGACACCACCGACGTGGTGATGATGCGCCGCGTGATCAGCCGGATGGTTGAGAAACTGGGGTTTCAGTTGCGGCGCGACGGCAGGCTCACCGGTTGCGTCACGATGAAGATACGTTACGCCAACTTCGACACCCACACCCTTCAGAAACAGATAGCTTACACCGGTCTCGACCCTCAGTTGATTTCGGTGGCTCACGACCTTTTCGGCAGGCTCTATTCACGCCGTATTCTGGTGCGGCTCATCGGGGTGCGGTTCAGCAACCTGGTTGGGGGTGCTCACCAGCTTCACCTGTTCGACGACGCCCCCGAGATGATCAGCCTCTACCAGTCGCTCGACCACATCAGGCAGCGCTTTGGGCAGGGGGCGGTTCGCCGCGGTGTAACGGTATGATTCCATGCACAAAGCAAAGGGGCTGCGCCACAGGCGCAGCCCCTTTGCTATTGGTTGTATTGCCAAAGCGTAATGTATCAATCGCCGGTAGCACGGGCAAACACGGCAACTGTCCGGTGGGTATTGTAAATTCTGAGGTGAGGAGTGCCGTCAAAAGCCATGAAGGATGGGTAAAGAAGAGAGGCATCCTGACGGTTCCAACCGCCGAAACGGCTTTCGTCGCTTGAAAGCAACAGGCGGTAATCGCCTGCCTCGGGAACGGGAAATTCGTAATCGGGGATGGATGCCACGGTGTGCCAGTTGAAGACAAAAACAAGCCCGCCCCGCTCAAAAATAAGGGTTTTATTGGCTTCATCCACGTTGAGGATCATTGGATAATCGGCACTGAGCAACTGGTAGCGCTTCGACAAATCAACCATGGCTCGGTCGAACTCGAGCAGGAAGCGATATTTCAGTCCTGGTTTGTCAACCAACGACCACTGGCGACGAGCATACCAGTAGCTCCATCCGTTGCCCTCGCGAGGGAAGTCGAGCCACTCGGGATGACCAAACTCGTTGCCCATGAAGTTGAGCCAGGCATTGCCGCCCAGCGAGAGGGTAACCAGCCTGATCATCTTGTGAAGGGCAATGCCGCGACTGACAATATCGCTCTGGTCGTGTTCGCCCATCTTCCAATACATCTCCTGATCCATCAGACGGAAAGCGATGGTTTTGTCGCCCACCATGGCCTGGTCGTGCGATTCGCAATACGCTACGGTTCCAGTATCCCACTTGCGGTTGGTGAGAGCGTGAAACATCCCGTCCATGCTCCAGTCTTCGTCTTTCACCTGTTGAAGCTGATGAATCCAGTAATCGGGAAGCCCCATCGCGAGGCGATAATCGAACCCGAGGCCGCCATCTTTCAGGGGGGCACCTATGCCAGGCATTCCGCTCACATCTTCGGCAATGGTGACGGCATCGGGGCGGATGCGGTGTACCAGCTTGTTGGCAAGCATCAAATAGGTTTGGGCGTCCCACTCCACGCCATCGGTAAAGAAAGTGTGCTGATTCCAGAAACTGGAATCAACAAATCCGTGGTGGTGGTAGAGCATAGAGGTAACACCATCGAACCTGAAGCCATCGAAATGAAACTCCTGCATCCAGTAGCGGAGGTTGGAAAGGAGGAACCGGAGCACCTCTGTCCGGCCATAATCAAACACGCGACTACCCCAATGGGGATGATCGCCACGGGCGCCGGCATGGGTATAAAGGCCGTCGGAACCGTCGAAATCGTTGAGTCCTTCGTTGAAATTTTTCACGGTGTGGGAGTGCACCACATCCATGATCACGGCAATGCCCAGGTTATGAGCTGTTTTCACCAGATTTTTCAGATCTTCAGGTGTGCCGAATTTCGACGACGGGGCAAAATAGTTCGACACGTGGTAGCCAAACGAACCGTAGTAGGGATGCTCGGCAATGGCCATCAACTGAATGGCATTGTATCCGTTGGCTTTGATGCGGGGCAATATTTCGCGGGTAAAAAACTCGTAGGTGCTCACCTCGGGGGTTTCACCCGACATGCCCACGTGGGTTTCGTAGATGTAGAGTTCGCCCAGTTGCCGAAGGTCGAACCGGTCGCGGCCACCCCAATCGAAAGGAGCCGGAGGAGCCCACACCTGGCCGGCAAAATCGCGGGTCTCGATGTTTTGCACCACGCGGCGGATGTAAACCGGGATTCGCTCGTACCAACCATTTTCGCCATGCACCAGCACCTTCACCAGGCTTTCATGCTTCAGGTCGGGGTATTGGTCGCGCGGCAGCACAATTTCCCAGACACCGTTATCGATTCGGTTCATCCGGTTGGCGTGGCGCTGCCATCGGTTGAAATCGCCAAAAAAATAGAGATCGCGGGCACGGGGAGCCCATTCGCGGTATATCCAGGTATCGGTCTTAGCATCGAAATGGATTCCAAAATACTCGTGAGCTGTGGCAAAGCGGGTAAGCGATCCATGTTCTTCCTCTATGCTTTTCAGGCGGGTAACATAGCGCTGGTTGCGAGCCCACACCTCCTGTTCTACAGGTTCGAGCCAGGGGTCGTCTTTCACTAACTTCAGTTTCCGGTAGGTAGCCATAATACTATTTTTCGGTTCAAGGTGCAAAGATAGAGCAATCGAAACAACCCACCCTGTGTTTTGTCAGGTCGAAACAGGCTGATTCTAAAAAGATTTTTCCGAAATCGTTTGAATACGATACAGGATGGCATCCCTTTACGATACTGAACCCAATACAGGGCTCTTGAACTGCAATCGGGGTTGGCCAAAACAACAATTAACACGGGTATGACGCCGGTGATTCAAAATGTTTTGTAAACCAGAGTAGTACCGCCTTTTCCGCGCTCTTTGCCAACCACCATGACCCGTACGGGTTTAAACAGTTCAATCGTCGAGGTCGAGTACAATTTAAATATTTTGGATCACAAGTTCCGAAAGGGCTGGCGATAATTGCCCGATTTTTCTGATCAGACGTTTATTGTCGATAGCTCTGAGTTGATCTATCATTACATCGCTCTCTTCTGATAAATTTGATTCTCCTTTGCCCAGATGAACTCTCAAAATCTTAGCAGAGGCATGAACCTTCGTTGTGATTGGACAGATAAGCGTTGACGGGTGTGGCAATTGGTTCAACAAATCCGTTTGGACAACCACAACAGGCCGGATTTTGCCCGGCTCTGTTCCAACTCTTGGATTTAAATCGGCCAGCCAGATTTCAAATCGTTTCGCCATCATCGTGTAGTGTCTCGAATTCTTCCAGAACTGCCAGCGACGCCCCTTGCACAGCTTGCGATTCGACCTTGAGCCTATCCTCTAGTAAAATTCTGTTTTGCAACTTATTATAAAAGGCTAAAGCCTCATTAATATAGCGATTTCGTGGCATCCCGGTAGTTGAAAGAATTTGCTTAGTTTGCTCAAAAAGCTTGTCATCCAATTTCAATGAAAGGTTTTTCATAGCTTTTTTTCGCAAAGATAATACGCATCAGTAAATACTGTAAGTATATACTCCTGGCCATTACAAAAAAGGGCAGGAAACCCTGCCCATAATCTTCATTCCCAAAAAAAGATCAATAGAGTTCCCCGTTCACAATTACCCGCTCCACTTTGTTGCTCCCATAAGCATAAGGCATAAACTCGATGTTGGGTACAGGGGTAGTAATGAACAGGTTGGCGCGTTTGCCCACGGCAATGGAGCCCAATTCATCGCTCACGCCCATGGCATAGGCTGTGTTGAGGGTGGTAGCATTGATTGCTTCCTCGGGGAGGAGCCGGTATTGAATGCAAGCCATCGAAAGAATAAGTTGCATGTTGCCCGAAGGCGACGATCCGGGGTTGAAATCGCTGGCAAAGGCTACAGGCAGGCCGGCTTCAATCATTTTGCGGGCAGGGGCATGCACCATGTTGAGGAAGAAAGCGGCGCCGGGCAGTATGGTGGGCATGGTTTCGGAGTCTTTAAGGGCAGCAATCTCTGCTTCACCCGTGAATTCGAGGTGGTCAACAGAAAGGGCGTTGTATTTCACACCCACCTGAATTCCACCACTGTAATCGAGCTCATTGGCGTGGATTTTTGGTCGCAACCCATATTTAATGCCTGCCATCAGGATGCGTTCGGTATCGTCGGGGGTAAAAAAGCCCTTATCGCAAAACACGTCAATGTAATCGGCCAGTTCTTCGGCAGCCACCATGGGTATCATCTCGTTGATAATCAGATCAACATACTCATCCTGCCTCCCCTTGTATTCGGCGGGCACTGCATGGGCTCCCAGGAAAGTAGCCTTGATGGTAAGTGGCGAAATCTCCTTCAGGCGTTTGATCACCCTGAGCATTTTCAATTCGTCATCGGTGTTGAGGCCATAACCGCTTTTAATTTCCACGGCACCGGTGCCAAGCATCAGCATCTCGTTGAGCCGGTCGAGGGCGCTCTCCACCAATTCGTCTTCGGAGGCTTCATGCAACCGTTTGGCGGAGTTGAGGATACCGCCGCCGCGGGCAAAAATCTCCTCGTAGGAGAGCCCTTTAATTTTGTCAACATATTCAATTTCACGGCTTCCGGCATAGACCAGGTGGGTATGCGAATCGCAAAACGAAGGGAAGACCAGCCGGTCGGTTGCATCAATCTCTATCAGGTCGTCTTCGGCGTCGAGTTGAGGTTGAATGGTGCTGATGGTGTCCATGGTTCCAAAAGCAGCTATGCGTTCGCCATCGGTAAGCAGCCAGGCATTAGCTAGGTTGTGAAGGGTAGCCATGTCGGAGCCAGCCCTGAAGGGAACCGGCTCGGTTTCGGTGTTGACGAGCTGAAGGATGTTTTTAATGAGTATTTTCATGGTATAGAATTAGACGTTGGAAAATAACCGATTCATCTGTGTTTTACTAACAAACTGCATAATAAACAGACATTGGGCAGGGTAAGTAGTATAATTTTTTACCGATTTACCCCCAAACTGGTAAGATATTTTACCGATTTCACCATTTTTTCTCATTCAGCCTTTATGCGCAAGCAGAATCAAGGTTTGGGTGAAGGGTTTCAGCCACTACCGTCGTCCTTTGGGGCGAGGCTTGCGGCGATCGTTCCGGGGTTGTTCGCGAATCACTGCCGGTGCGATATCAGGAGGAAGTTGGAGGCGGTGAACCTTCATTTCGATCAGTTCTTCGATCCGTTTGAAACGATTCCTGTCGCGGTGATTTACAAACGTGATGGCAACCCCGGTAGCTTCGGCACGGGCGGTGCGTCCCACGCGGTGCACGTAATCTTCGGCATCGCCGGGCACGTCGTAGTTGATTACCAGGCCGATGTCGTCAATATCGATTCCTCGTGAAAGGATATCGGTGGCTACCAATATTTTGATGTCGTGGTTGCGAAACTGACGCAGCACCTCTTCGCGCTCGGTTTGCTCCAGGTCGGAGTGGATGGCTCCTGCCGAAAGGCGGGCATGTTTCAGATCGCGTACGAGTTCCTTCACTCCTAATTTGGTACCACTGAATATCAACACACTCAGGTAATCTTTACCGGTAAGGAGCGAGCGTATCAGGGCGTTTTTCTGGTTATCTTCGGCCATGTAGCAGGCTTGGAGTACCCCTTCGGCAGGTTTTGAAATGGCAATGTTGATTTGTTCGGGCTGGGTCAGCAGACGTTTGGCCAGTTCGCGTATTTTGGGAGGCATGGTTGCCGAGAACATCAGTGTTTGTCGTTCCTTGGGAAGATAACTGCTGATTTTGATGATGTCGTCAACAAAACCCATGTCGAGCATCCGGTCGGCCTCATCGAGAATAAAGTGCCTGATGCTGTCGAACTTCACATAACCCATGTTGAGGTGGGCGATAAGACGGCCCGGAGTTGCAATGATGACGTTGGCCTGGGTTTCGAGGGCTTTTCGCTCGATATCGAACACCGAACCGTCGCTGCCACCATAAATGGCTATGGAACTCACAGAAGTGAAGTACGAGAATCCTTGCAATACCTGATCGATCTGGAGGGCAAGTTCGCGGGTAGGAACCACAATGAGTGTGTTGGTGGTTTCGGTTGGATGTTCGCAAAGTTTGTTGAGAATGGGGAGCAGGAAGGCTGCTGTTTTGCCTGTTCCGGTCTGGGCACAGGCAATCAGATCGGTGTTGTTGAGAATGATGGGAATAGCCTGTTCCTGAATAGGGGTGGCTGTTTCGAATCCCATGGTTTCGAGGCTTTCGCCAAGCGTAGGGTGGAAGTTAAAATCCGTGAATTGCACAGGTTAATTTTTGCGCAAAGATACTGAAACCTTCTGGTCGATGAGCATAGGATCAGGTTTTAAGATTTCGATAAATGCCGAAAACCATATCGCTCTTGTTTCGAGAAGCAAGATATTGATCCTCCTGGTCAAAAAGCCACTGCAACCACTTTTCGGTCTCTGGCAAGCCCTGATTGAAATTGTGAGCTATGTCTTTCAACACGATGTGTAGTAAATCGGTTCCAAGCAAATGCTCTTCCACCACCTCGAACTGATGGTGCAGTGAAGGGATGATCGACTCTGAATCAACAGCTTCCGAAGGATCGTTGAGCCACATCCGAAAAAGACCCGGTCGGTAGATTTTCTGTTTTGTCCCCAGCCCATCGGGCAGTTGCCTGAATTGAGCCGGAAGTTCACCAAGCAATCTGTTGGCCTCATGCAGTTGATCAGATGTCCATTGAAGACGTCGGGGACCTGTGTATTCAAAAACCACCAGCAACCCGTCAGGACGGAGCAACGGTTTTACCCTTTTCTTCAACAGTTGATCGATGTTGTTGAAGTGGTGAAGGCTCGAATTGAAGAGAATCAGGTCGAAGCTGGATTTGTCGAACATGGCTGTGCGAAAATCACCCACCAGGTAATTTACATGTTTCATGTTTCGGGCATTTTCGCGGGCTTCGGCTATTTGATTCTCGGCAAGATCAATTCCAATCACCCTTGAAAATGCAGGGTTTATAGCAAACTTCTGTTCGCGTGAACCAGTACCGCACCCCACCGACAACAAACTGAGATTTTGCTTCCCGCTGCAATATTTTTCTATTGTATATTGCTCATAACCAACCATTTCATTTCCGGTTGCCTTCAAATTCCACCTGTGGTGTATGGCAGGAATGCTCCAAAAGTCGGATTCGCCTTCAACATGATTCCATTTAGCCTTAACCCTGCTCCCCCCGCTTACACCCATGCGCGACAAAAGGTTGAGGTAGCCTCGCGTTTTAATTTTGTAGTAGGTATCTATAAGGTCGCCTTTAGTGACAATTGATCGTTCAGCCATAATCTTAGAATTAATTATTTTCCTGAAACCAAAAACTGTACAACCGCCCCGAATGGGAAAAGCCTTCAGGCAGCAGCAGCCCCGAGCCACCTGGTAGCTGCAAGACAATTGAGACAGTTTCTGGCAACAATTTCAATCAAAACAACAACAACGGGATTGTGTTACAACTGCTTCACCATTTCGAACTGTCCGAATCCTGGTTTCAAACCAACTTTTAACGCCCACTGGTTGAAGGGTGTTTCAACTGATGGCACGTTGATTATTTTGACTCCCGGAGTTGTGATCAGTTTCACTACACTTCGAAACAATTGAGTGCCCACACCCATTTTGCGGTTACCGTTATCCACCAGCAACAAAGGGATGTCGCCGGTATGTGGTTCAACCACAACAACCCCTGTAGTTACACCCCTATTTACCGCAGCCAGACATTTCAAGTAATCTTTCTTGCGAAGCAGGGCATCGGGGCTGTTTTGCCACGATGGCATAAAAGCGTCGATGGACCTGAACTCAAGGGCTTCAGAAAGAGTGATGGGTTTAACCAGAAAATCAGTCTCTACAGGCTCCGGCACGTCGGCGCAATTCATCCTGTAATACTCGAACCAACGGCTCACCTCGAATCCAGCTTTTCGATAAAGGTCGAAGGCGCCGGTGTTGGTTCTGATTACCTCGAGAAGGTAGCGGCTGATCCCCGCGCGCTTCAAATGGGGCAACGATTCGGAAAACAATCGGGAAGCCAGACCCCTTTTCCGGTACTCCTGAACCATGCCGGTACCTGTGTCGTAGGCGGTGAATTGCCCCTGCCACATACCAGTACCATTGAGGATGAAGCCTACCAAACGGGAGCCTGCCCTGGCTCCGAACGACAAAACAGGGTTGTACCCCCGACGCTGAATCATGTATTGAAGGTCGTCAACCGACATATCAAATGGCTCGGCATAGTCGGAAAAGGCATCGCGAAAGGCACCGTGGATCACCTCAAACGACACCCCTTCCAGATTGGTAATAGCTACATCGTTGAGTTGATTGGTGGTTCGGCATTGAACACGATCAGGATTCATAAGCTTTATACATTGTTTTTCATTAAAATTTCCATCACCCCCTCTTTGCGCCGGCGCGAAACTTCCACGCGACTGCCATCGGTCATTACCAACAGGCCGTTGTCTTCCCTGATGAATTGTTCCACATGGGTAAGGTTTACCAAATGCGACTGGTGAACCCGATAAAAACCGCAGGGGGTAAGCAATTCATCGTATTCCTTCAATTGTCGCGACACAACAATTTTTCGTCCTTTGGTGGTGAAAAAAGTGGTGTAGCTTCCTTCCGACTCACACCTGATTACATCGTTTAACGCAACTATTGTCACGCTACCGGCATCTGCCAGTGCAATCTTGGAACGCGGTGGTTCGGATGGTTGCTGAACCAGCCTGGTGAACCGTTCATCGTAATGAGCAGCCACATAAGGCTGCGTTTTTGCCTTTTCAACAGCCTCGGCCACCTGATCGGGATCGGGAGGTTTTAAAATGTAGTCGATGGCATTGAAACGGAAAGCCCTGATAGCATAATGGTCGTGACCGGTGATGAAAACCACTTTGAAATCGCGCCAGTTAAGTTGCTCCAGCAAGTCGAAGCCAAGACCATCAGTAAGGTTCACATCTAAAAAGAGAAGGTCTGGCTTCAAAGCAAGCACAACAGGGAACGCCTGGGATACTGAGGCGGCTTGAGCCACAACATCCAGATCGGGGGCAACCTTTTGCAGAATCGAAAGCAGCGCTTTTCTACTCTTCTCCTCGTCGTCAACAATCATGACTCTCATAACAGAACGTGTTTTTTATGATTCTTTCTCCCTAAAGGGAAGCAACAATTCTACCTTAGTACCAGCGGGTTGCCCCAGACTGTCGAACAGATCGGTAATCACCAGCGAGGCGTTGCAACGGCATTCGGTTCGCAAGAGGTTAAGCCGCTGCATCACCACCGAAGTTGCCAGCGATCGATGACCGGGTTTACCAGAGCCGGGAGAGCGCCCGCAACCGTTATCAGAAACGGTGCAGCGAATCATATTCCCCTCCTGGATGTATTTCAGCGTGAGTACTCCCCCTTCATGTTTATCGCGAAAACCGTGCAGCACAGCATTTTCAACAAAAGGTTGGGTGATCATCGGGGGAATCATCACAAATTCAGGCTCATCAATATCGTTTTCAATCGAAAAACAAAAGCGATTACCAAACCTGAGCTTCTCGAGGTTAAGATAGTGTTCAAGCAGTTCGGTTTCATCAGCCAAAGGGACAAACGGGCGGCTTGAATTTTCGAGTATAAGGCGCATCAGGCGTGAGAACCTCCCCAGAAATTGCTGCGCCACAACAGCCTCGTTATCGCCAATAAATTGCTGAATAGAAGCTAAAGAGTTGAAAATAAAATGAGGATTCATTTGCATCAGCAGCAAACGTTGCTCTGTTTCCGATTTTTGGCGCGCAAGTTGCTCACGGGCTGCCCGCTGTTTAAGCCGATAGCGGTTGAAGAACAGCCACGACGTGAGGGCAAGAAGTAAAGCGGTGGCCGTAACGCCCCAAAGGATAATTCTTTGACGCGACAATTGTTCGGATGTGTTTACCAGTTCTAATTCCCTGATGCGTTGTTGGTTCTGAAGATTAGCGATCTCCTGTTCCTTTTTTTCAGTCTGGTAGCGGGTATTGAGTTCGTCGATGGTTTTTCGGGTTTCGATGGAATAGAGGCTGTCGTAACTCTCCTTGTATTTTTTATGGTTGAGATAAGCTTCTTTAAACTGCCCTGCCTGTTCGTAATAACGCGCGAGGGTGAGATAAATATCCATGTTGAGCTCGTGAGAATGGAGCTCACTTGCCAGGGCAGCAGCCCTGAAGATGAAGGGTCGTGCAGCAGCCGGTCGGTTCAAAGCCAGGTTGATACCGGCAATATTTCGACTTCGAAGAGCCATTTCGAGTTTATTTCCACTTTGTTTTGCCATCTCTAAGGCCTCGGTAAACTTCGCCAGAGCTTCTGGAAGTTTTCCTTGTACCTCATACAAAGCTCCCATGTTGGTTAGGGTTTTCCCTATGGTTGATGAGAGTTTAAGCTGCCGGCTGACCAGCAGGGCCTGGTTATAAAAAAACTCAGCCGAATCGTACTGTCTGAGCTGTTTCATCAACACCCCGAGGTTGAGAGCCAACGGAGCCGTGTAGCGTTGAAAAACGCTGTCGGTTGAAAGCTTGTAGCCCTTGAGCAGGTAAGTGCGGGCCTCAGGCAACTTGTCGAGTTTCAGCATGATCATCCCCACGTTGAGCAACGATCCACAAAGGCTTTTACCATCGCCCAAGAGCTCCTTCAAACGAAGCGCATCAAGTTGCCATTGCACCGATTTATCCAAATCGCCCATCCGGTAAAGCGCCAGCCCGATATTGTTCATAATAAAGGCTTCACGGGCCTGATCGCCAGTTTTACGAACCTGTCCGAGTGCAACCAGAAAATACCTGATGGCTGAATCGGGCTTGTTGCTCTCCATGAACCAGTCGCCCAGATCGTTTGCCGTACGTGACAATACTTCAGGGCTCACCCCCTTCGACGCCGAAACCACCGCCGCATGAAGCATCAAGAGGGTGGAATCGGGGATGTTCGACTGCCAAAACACCTTGCCCATAGCGTTTTGTACTTCAGCTCTGAAAACAATGGATGTTCCACGAAACTCCAGAACCTGCCGGTAGAGCCTCAGCGCACCGGCATCCTCCCTTTTCCATCTAAAGGCTTCTCCCTGCATGAATTTCAAACGGGGAACAAGCTTTTGATAGCCCTCCTCACCCTCGAGTTGTTTAAGAACCCTTAGGGCACTATCGGGATGAAACGGAAGCCACTGCTCTACCCTGTCGAGAGTTACCTCACGCAGCAAATGCTGTCGTCTGTCGTCGGGACGCGCCTCCGGCAGGCTCCAGAACAGGAGTAGCAAAAGCGACATCACACAACGAAATTGATGGTTCATACAGATTGGTTTTTCTGCTTAATGATCGGATGACAAAGGTAGCAACTACCGGAAATAATCCAAACCGTGCCGGATTTCAATCCGTGCATACCGGATTTAAGTTTGGCCGGCGCGCAACCACTTTAGGGTTGTAGGTTTGCACCAAATCTTTAAAAACCAATGTTTATGGCACGAAGAATACTGTTTACAATCATGCTGCTGGCGATGGCCACTGCCTTCAGCCAGGCGCAACCAACCGAGACGAAGCTGATGCCACCAGCTTCGCCCACCTACCTGCAATACGGCACCACGGTGGCCATCAACGGCAACTGGATCATGGCTGCCAGCGACCGTGTAACCAACAACGTCTATGGCGGCCGTGTGTTTGTATATCAATACACTGAAGGTGCCTGGACCCAAAAAACCATCCTTCAGGAAACAACAATTTGCGCCAATGCCCTCAACTACCATCAATATGGCGATGCCTTGGCCTGCGAAGGTGAATTTTTCGTGGTGGGCGCACCCCAGTGGGACTCCGATTGCAGCGGAAACATTGGGCCTGACGGCTCCGCCTTTGTTTACACCAACAAAGGAGGCCCTTTTGCCCTCGAAACACACCTGAAAGACCCCGCCTTCAATGTGGGCGAAAACTTCGGATGCAGCGTGGCAATTGACGGGGAACAAATACTGGTTGGTGCCAGTGGCAAAAACGCCGCTTCAACCTTCTACGGAGGAAGTGTTTTTGCCTTCACACGCCAATCTAACGGCACCTGGACGCTACAACAATCGTTCGCACCATCCGATCTGGCCTCACAAGACGGGTTTGGATCGTCGGTGGATTTCGACGGCAGTTGGGCAGTGGTGGGAGCCCCCTACAGCGATGGCTCCAAATCGAACCAGGGTGCTGCATACTTCTACAAGCTGGTGGGCGGCACCTGGACACAGATGCAGAAAGTAAACCAGGGAAGCCTGCTGCAAAACGCTGAATTTGGCACCCATGTAAGCATCAGTGGCGAATGGGCCGCGGTAGGTTCGAGCTACTCCAACAACGGCAACCGTGTCACCCTGTTTCGTCGCTCGGGCGACACCTGGAGCCTCTTCCAAACCATCAGCAAAGAGCCCGAGGCAGGCGATTTTGGATACAAATCCGTGGCCATCGACGGCCTCAGACTCGTGGTTGGAGCCGATGGCTCACCCTACTCCTCCGGCGAAGGAAAAGCCTTTGCTTATGAATTCAACGGAACCACATGGGAACGAACCCTTTACCTGCAAGCCAGCGACGGCCAGGATGGCAACCGGTATGGTTGCAGTGTAGCCATCGGCGGCGGAAAAATGACAACAGGAGCATATGGCGATCCAGGACCAACCGGAAACAGCGCCGGCGCTGCCTACATCTACAACCTGGTGAACTGCAACCTGACCGTGAATGCCACCGACGATGTGTGGCAAAATCCCGGCGAAGTGGGCGGACTGCTGGCCATGCCTTCGGGCGGCACAGCCCCCTACACCTACCTCTGGGAACCCGCTACAGGCCTAAGCGACCCCACAGCCGCTGCCCCAACATGCACCCTGAACTCCACCACAACTTACACCCTCACAGCCACCGATGCCAACAACTGCACAGCCACCGACGAAGCTATAGTAAACATCGCCAACCTGGGCGATATCGAAGGACATGTGCGCAACCTCTGGACCAACCAGCCCGTGAGCAACGCTTCAGTGCAGGCTTTCGGCGCCCGAAATCTCACCACCACCACCTCGGCAGAAGGTTACTACTCGCTGGCCGACCTACCAGAAGGATGGTACACCGTGGTTGTAGAACATGCCGACTACCAGACTGGCACCAACAGCAACGTGCAGGTGATCTACAACACGTCGCAAACCTACGACTTCAACCTGGCTCCTTCCAATGCCGCAACCCTTACCGGCGAAGTGCGCGACGCCGTGAGTAGCATCACCATTGGACAGGCAACGGTTACCATCAACGAACTAAGCCTTGAGGCCGAAACAAACTGGGACGGCACCTACTCCTTTGCCAACATCGCGCCGGGAACCTACACCATAAGCGTGACACACCCGTCTTACACCGCCAAAACAGTAAACAACTACGTATTGCAGCCGTCACAAACTCAAACCCTCAACCTGAATCTCACCCCCGAGGTAAGGGTTTGGACCGGAGCCGTGAGCACCAGCCCGACGGAAGTAGGCAACTGGAATCATTGGCCCATTGACAACTACAGCCATCTGCAAATACCAGTTGTTGCCAATAACCGGTATCCGGTTTTCACAATGGCCGATATGATTTTCTGCCAACGCGTAACTGTTGAAGCCGGAGCAAAACTTACCGTACAGGAGGGACAACTTGGGGCCAGCCTTATCACGATTAAAGGCAACGCTTCGAATCTGGGTTCGCTGGTGTACAACGAAGCCATTAATTGCCCGAACATCATAGCCGAGCAATACATCAGTTCAACTGGTCTCGGGGCTGGCGATCGTTCCTGGCACTACATTACCCCAATGGGTGATGGAGTTCAGGCATCAACCTTTGCCACCGGGCTTGTAAACTGGTACGACGAACCTACCCAGTTGTGGCAGGAAGTGGTTGATCCCACCGCTCAGCTCACCGCCATGAAAGGTTACTCTGTAGCCATGCCGGCTAATACCACCGTTAGCCACATAGGTCAATTCATCAGGTTTGGGACATCCACAAATTTCACCCGCACCAATGCTGCAGGAGCCTACGGGCAAGGCTTCAACCTAACCGGGAACCCTTACCCATCGGCTGTTGATCTGGAAAACGCTTCTGTTTCAGGATCTCAGATTGACAACACTTTCTATTTCTGGGATCAATCACAAAACGGAGGCGCGGGCAACTATCTCTATTATACAACTTCAACCGGAGGAACCAAAGACCAGTATGCAGCCGCCGGCCAGGGCTTCTTCGTGAGGGTTTCCGACGGTTACGAGAACGGATCGCTCCAGATAAGCCCTGCCGCAGGAGTCCATCAAGCATCCACCCTGTTGAAACAACAGACTGCTGCTGACCATTTGCTGAAAGTAACCGTTGCAAAAGGCACTTATTCCGATGCTACCGTGTTGCGCTTTGGCACAGGTTACGAGGCCACATTCAGTGGTGCTGAAGATGCCCTGAAACTTTTCAACACGGCTGTACCCCAGCTTTTCACCAACTCCGACGACAACCTTAGCCTTGCTGTACAAGGTCGCCCCTTCTCAACCGACGAGCAACAAATTCCTCTGAACCTCAGAACAACACAAACCGGTACTTTCACCCTGACCTTCGATGGCGTTGAAAGCTTCAACTCGCTCAACTCGTTGCAACTCGACGACCTGAAGCTCCGGCAAACCCTTACCATCACACCCAACCTGGTGTATGAATTTGCGGTGGAGGAAGGCGACGCAGAAAACCGCTTTACACTCCGCTTTGGCAATGTAACCGGAACCAATGAAACCCTGCAAAACAATATCAATGTATGGAGCATTCCTCAAGCTATAGTAGTGAGCCAGACAGGAACACCACAGCAAGGGAACTACATTTTGAGTGATATCAGAGGGCGCATCATCACCCGGGGACAAACCAGTGGTAGAGCCATTGAAAACATTGGCATAAAAACCACTTCAGGCTGTTACCTCTTTACCCTGATTACCCAAAATGAAACCCAAACCTGGAAACTCATCCTTAAATAAATCAAAACACTCTATTAAAATGAAAACCTTAAAAAACCTCTTTTTCGTTCTTATCCTGGCATTGTCGGTCAACAACCTTCACTCCCAGCCACCACCCAACCCCGATCAAAATGGCAACGGTTCAGGCGTGGGCAACAACACCATCCCGGGCGGCGGTGCCGCCCCGCTTTCGGGAAGTGTTGCCCTGCTGCTCGGGCTGGCTGCCGGCTACGGGGGCCGAAAACTCTACAGCATTATGAACAAACACTGATGAAAACCTGCCCTGTGTGATCGGGCAACTATTTCCAGGAGCCGCCACCAGAGAAATCGGGTGGCGATTTTCCTATTTTATTGAGCTTCGGAATTAAATTCCGAGCCGCCAAGACCTGTTAATAGAATTTTAACATCAGGATTTCCTGATACTTTTGTAGAAGTGCATACCTTTGCACCCATGACCAAACCACGCGAGTTGCTCGGATTTTGGGTTCCCCCGTTCGTTTTCACCCTGCTGTTCATGATGGCGGGGTTAACAAAAATCCAAGCCGATACAGGCATAGTAGGCAAATCAACCCGTGCGGATTCAATTCAAGAAACAACATTAAAAACAACTGTCAGCAAACAATTTAGCAGTCAAATAGATGCAGAAATCCATGCCTACAATCTCTATGCGAAGCGGGGCGATACGGCAGCAATGGCCCGGTCACTGCACACGATCGGAGCTTTATTCTGCCGGGAGGATCAGTTTGCTATTGGTATCCGCTACTATTTCAGAGCACAAAACCTGTTTCGTACGCTTGGCGATTCGCTCTGGGTTGCCAATGAATACAACGACATTGCCTTTGCCTATTTGTATTGGGACGACTATAGTACCGTGGTGAATTATTACAATCGGGCACTCGCTCTTTACCAACAACTTGACAACCAACAGGAGATAGCCCTTGCCGAAGCCAATCTCGGATTCGTCTATTCAAAAATGGGACAGCCCACAAAAGCTCTCCTCCACCACCAGAAGGCATACAAAATTTACCTTTTGCTTAACGATACTGCTAATTATGCCAAGATTTACCACGGATTGGGTGATGCCTTCCGCCTTTCGGGAAATTATAAACAAGCGCTGAAGTATTTCGCACTGTCAACCCGTTTCGCTCCCTGGTCGGCCAATAAGCTTCAAATTGGACAAAACCTGCTGAGAGAGGCGGAAATCCTGATCGGGCTCGGGCAATATTCCAAAGCATCCTACCTGCTGGAACGCAGTTACCAGGAATTAAAAAAACGGCGCAGCGGAAAATGGCTGAAAAACTATTTAGAAGTGAAGGTTAACTTAGCGGAGATCACTGATGATCAGGCAGGAGCCCTCAAAGCCTTGAAAGCCCTTCGCGTAATCGAAGACAGTCTGTTCGGCCAACGGCAGCAATCTGAAATCACCGGAATGCTGATCGAACACCAAACACGAGAGAAAGAAGAACAACTCGCTACCCTGCAAACAAACTTTCAACTTGCTTCGGAACGGATAAGGTTTCGCGACCGGCTCATATTAATCGGATTGGCAGCATTGCTTATCATGTCGCTGATTGTGATGGCTGTGGTGCAGCAAAGCCGCAAACGCAAAGAAGCCTACCGGATGCTGGTAGAAAAAAACCAGCAATTGCTAAACTTTCAGGCCATCTGTGTCGAACCCTATACAGTTGAAACGCAGGAAAAAACTGTTGATGACCAAAAAGAATCAAAGGCGGATGACACCCAAATTTATAGCTCCATCGCCCAAGAAACCAATGAGGATGCCAGGCTGCTGATCGCCCGTTTAGACCGCCTGATGGAAAAAGAAAAACTCTTCCTGAATCCCACACTTCGACTGACCGACCTTTGCCGGAAACTAAAAACCAACTCAACCACGCTGAGCCACGCTGTAAATAAGTTGCACAAAAAAAATTTCAACACTTACCTGAACGAATTCCGCATCAGAGAGGCTCAACATTGCATTGCCCGGGGCGACTACCGGCATCTCAGCATGGATGGCCTGGCCAACAAGGCCGGGTTTTCCAACCGTGTGACTTTCAGTGCAGCCTTCAAAAAAATAACCGGCGTACCCCCTTCTTTCTACATTCAAACCCTGCAATCGAAGAAACAAGCTTTAGACGACACAGACTAACCGCCCGGGTTTGGGAAAAACTGTCAAAAACCGTTTGGCTTGAGAGGGTTGGAAATAACCACAACCGCTTCGTTACAATGTCCATAAAGACAAACCTGAATGGAAGGATAATAGCTACAAAATCCAGAACAAAACATTGTATATCAACAATATAAAGCGGTAAAAATTTATAAATCCTTACCACGATGATGGCGCGAATGTGGAGGGAATGAAGTAATCTTGCATCCACATTTCACTTAAAAACCTATTCGTATATGAAGAAAATCTTCCCGATTATGCTACTCGCGATACTGTTTACTACAGCGTGCAGCAAGGACGACGATACAAAATTGTCGGAAAAAGTTTTGATCAGTTTCATCCTGCAAAATGAACTGTTGTGGCATATCAGCCACGATTACAAAGTTGAAACTACCTCCACCTCGGGGGAGAGCGTGATGGGAACCGAGAAAACCATCAGCTATTTCGATGTACTGGCTGAAGCACTACCAGTAAAAAACGGATCTACCGTGAAGTTGTACAAGAATGGAGGATTGCTCTGGACATCCGATCCATTGAAGAAAAGCTGCACCATCACCTACCACGACACCCCTTATGAAGGCGGCGATTACATTGAAATTCAATAACCTAAAAAATATTTTATGAAACGCATTTTAATGACCATTCTTCTTCTCACTTCTATGGCACCCGTTTTCGCGCAGAAACCGATTCATATGCACGTTGGTGGCGGCCTCGCCTTCGGCGATTGGGCCAACATTACTGACGACTGGGAGGAGTCGTGGGGCATGGGTTATCAGGGGAGGCTGCTCATCAACAACGATGAATCACGCTTTGCCATCACGCCATCCTACATCTTTTTCCCGATGAACGAATTCTCGTTTACAGAAAGCTATTTCAACACCTCAACATCGGTAACCGTAAAGCCGGCGATGCACTACATGAATGTGGAAGCAAGCTTTTCGGCAGTAAAAAGCAATACCCTCGATCTTTACCTGCACCTGGGTCCAAGCTTCCTCCTCTATTCCGAAACAGTAACGGCCAGCAACAACTACTACGAAGGCAGCGGAACAAACAACGAGTTTAAAACCGGTGTCATAGGAGGCGCGGGCGTCAGGCTGAACCTGGGAAGCCGTTTCGGTGTGTTTGCCGATGCCGGTTACAGTTATATCTCCGATGATTGGGATCAATTACTCATTACCGGCGGAGTGATGGTAAGAGTTTTCTGAACCACTGAAATACTTTACTGAAATACATTGTGATAGAAGAGCTAAAGAATATAAAACTATCCCGGCTGTTTTAAGCTCCTTGTTCTCATCTATTTTTATTTTGAAGTTTACATCCATTGCACGGAGCACCATTATTGAGATCGGGCAGTCTTTTCGCGGTTAGAATTACAAATACAAAATAACGCAAGAAGGCCGGAAACACAGTTTCCTGCCTTCTTGCGTTATACAGTTTGAAAAGTTGACGTCGCCTACAGCCTTACCCCAACCGAAAAACCGGGATACATCTGTACACGTGTATCGCGGTGCACGCGATCGTACACTGTCCAGGGCACGATGGCCGGCGTCAGGGCTTTGCCGGTCTTGTCGGTGGCCTTCGACACCATCACGTTGAAGCTGGGACCACCGAAGAGGTTCAGGTGGTTTCCTACACGCCAGCTAAAGGTTGCCTGCAAACGGTTGAGCAGGTTGAGACGGTCGGTAAACCATTCGTCTTCATTCACATGAAAGGACATGGCTTCAAGGGCCAGATCCGATTTCTCGCTCACAGTAATCAGGGTGCCGAAACCGTAGCCCCATCCCCAATTCACCTTATCGTTTCTGACCGACGCGCCTACCGAGAGTATGTTGTAGAACTGGCGTATGCCTGTCTTGAAACTAACCATGCCGTAGAATGACTCGTTGCTGCTCACTTCAAAGGCCCGGTAGCCGTCCTTCACGATGCTGAGAAAACCAATGGCGGCGCCGCTTTTCACCGATTTCGACACGTTGATGACTCCGAGTTGAAGCCCTTGCACATCGCGAGCAACGTTGATAAAACCTGCGATCTGGGCACCTTCCAGATCGCCCTTGGCTACATTGGCAAAACCGGCAATCTGCACCCCTTCAGCCCTGCCATTGGCCACGTTGGCAAAGCCTGCCACCTGAACCCCGGTGAGGCTGCCATTGGCTACATTGGAAAACCCGGCTCCCTGAAAAGCCACCACGCTATCGGAAACAACATTGGCGAACCCGGCAAACTGAGCCCCTTTTACAAACGACTTGTTCACGTTGGCAAAGCCTGCAAACTGGGCTCCTTCGGTGCGTCCCATCACCACGTTGGCAAAGCCTGAGCCCTGAAACCCTTGCACATCGCCCCTGATGATGCTTCCAAAACCCGAGAACTCGGCACCATCAACCCCGCCCGAATAGCCCCCGAACAGGTTCAACGAAATCTTGTTGACGGTATTCCACGACTCCATGCCGTTGGTCCCGACAGGAGTAACAAAACTGATATGAAAGGTGGAGGTGCGCATGGCGGTTGTGTCGGGATTGGTCTGGCCAGCTACCGCTGAATGGAAAAAAAATAAAACTGAGAGGACTAACAGAGCAAACTTAAGTGTTTTCATGATCTATGATTTAAATAAAGATGAATTTTTATGTTTGCGGTTATGACAAACCAAAAATGAAACACCCCCACCCGGGGATGAAAACTTTTTTAAAGAAACTTTTAAGGACCTCAAAAACTGCGCTATACCAAACCGGATTAAAGATTCGTTTCTTGTTTCATGTTTCTCGTTTCAGAAGGCTCCCATATTTTCGGAGGTTCGGCATTGAAACAAGGTCCGTTTACCTCCGGTGAGAAATGTTCGTCCCGCACGGCTTCCGCTATCGGGATCATTGCTCCTAATGGATCGGTGCCGTCACGAAAGGGTTGCCCGTGAATCGTAAAACGATAGCCAGCAGAAGAACTTCGTGTTCAGTGCAAAAAACTTATTCTCAACTGTCTGCTTTCCGGGAAAAGGGTTGATCGAACCTCTTATCGTAAGCATTGTTTTTCTTGAGGTTGCTGTTCCAGTAATAATTGGTCAGTCCGGTGCGGCTCACAATGCTGAATATAAACCTTCCCATGGCTGTCATTTTATAGGGTCGCCGGAGCTTAGCCCCAATTGCCTTTGAAAAACCGAAATTCGTGGCAAAGTTAACCCCCAATGCTTCAAACCTGCCAAACAGCTTCCGTGTCATGAAAGGAGGCATCATTTGGATTCCCTCGACGCCCCCTTTTATAATGGTTCCAAGGTATTCGCATTTCATTCTGGCGGTAAATTTCTCGAGATAGCGCTCGATGTAAATAGAATGGATAGCCTCGGGGAACCCCGACTGAACGATGAACCCCATTTTTTTCGACCCCGAGATCCCCGACCTGGCAATATCTTCAAAAAACTCTTTTACAATTCCCGGCATCGAATCGGTATAAAGGGGAAATGCCACGATCACGATGTTTGAATCGCGGAAAGCAGTTAGGTGGTCGTCCTTCAATTTTCTATTTGCCAGATAACTGACAGGAACCGACTCAGGATTTACCCGGTTATAACCGCGCAAAAAGTGTTCGAGAAGTATCTTCGTGTTGCTCTTCTGGTTTCTTGGAGAGCCGTTAAACAAAACAAATTTCATCAATTATATCCTCCGTATTATCGTGGTTTACCAGCCACATGTTTCTCTTTTTGCTGTGAAAGTTAATCGCAAACCTGTCATATAAATCGCCGACAATTTTCAGGTCATCCTGATCGGTATCGGGCTCCATCTCCAACAAAAGCCCGAAATCGGGGTATTTCGCGTAGCGTTTCCTGTGGTGGCATTCACCCTGATTTAGCTCAATGTAAGGATGCAGCAGCACGATCAGCCGATCGGTGATTTTCTTGAGTGCCGAACTTGTAAAACCGGCAAGCAAGGGAGACGCAAAAACTACAAAATCGGAATTGATAACCGAGTTGAAGATTTCGCTGCCATCATCGTTGATCGAACACCTGCCCGGAGTCTTCCACCAGCAATTCCAGCAGCCGGTGCAATAGTGCAAATTCATCGTGTGGAGTGGAAACTGGCTAACCTGATGGTTTGGGCTGATCCCTGCAACAAGCTTCTCAAGAAAGCGCGACAGTTCGCTTCCCCCCTGACTCATGTCACCATTCAAAATTGTAATTTTCATCGCGCTGAATTTTCGTGTTTCAACCAATGGTTACCGGATTTAGAGAAACAGCATATGAAAAGATCCCTCCGGCTTGAGAGATCGAACCAATTTAAAGCTGAAAATGAATACATTGAACGCAGCATACCGGATCCGGATTTACAGCAAAGGTAAAAGTTTTCTTTCAGACAGGAAGCAGTTGCATTACTTCCTGCCTTCGATACATTTTTGACGACTTCGGTAACCTTCAAAAAACCAACAATCTAATGGGCAATGAAACACATTGTTGGGTGACCTGATAACCTTCAGAACCCACTCTTTGGTTTGGGAATCTTCTACAGGTACTTCATTCGTAGCTATTCAGCAAAAAAGGAAATAGCCGCCGTAATTTCGAAGGAAAAGAGGCTGCCCCCCCCTTCATTCACTCAGCAATTTTTTATCTGAATCTCAGAAAATGACCTTCATTGGCGCCTCAAACCCGGGTGCTCAATACCCTGATGAGCTTAAACGACCCAAAACCGGGCCACTGCCACACCATGCTCCCCCTGCAATAAAAAAATCATGTGGCTCAAACCATAATAAAAAATGCTTTAACGGCAACTCGCCTGGGTGGATGGATACGAAAAGACAAAAGCGTCAAGCGAGAACGCCAGACGCTTTTGCGGTTGTTCAGAATAGAGACAGGTGCCACCCGTCCCTATTTTGTTCCACACCTTGCTCTTGATTGAAAACAGATTATTCTTTCACTATTTTCGCTGCAAATACTTCTTTATCCGTGGAGATTCTCACAAGATAAATACCGCGTTCAAAACCGGATAAGTCAATCTCTAAATTAGAATTCTTCATTGATGATGGATAATTGATGATTATTTTGCCGGTAATATCAGTGATTTCGATGTTTCTTAGGATCCATTGTCCGCTTTCAATTGTCAATTTACCGCTTGTCGGGTTCGGGTATATTGAAATACCGTTTGCGGATGCATCTGAAATCCCGGAAGAGGCAGTGTTCTTAAAAATATAGGCCGAGCCTGCATCCTCAGCATAAGCCCCACCGCTGGCATCATGGTCTTCCTGGATAGCCCCTACAATGGCATAATCGCTTGAAATTGATACTGACCATCCGAAAAAATCCTCTGCCTCTCTGTCGGAAGCAACAATTTTTTGCACCTGCTGCCATGTTCCGGCTGTCATCTTAAAAATATAGGCCGAGCCGGCGTAGTTAGCAAAAGTCCCGCCGTTTGCATCATGGCCTTCCCATACAGCCCCTACAATAACATAATCGCCCGAAATGGATACTGAATAGCCGAAAAGATCCTCTGCCTCTCTGTCGGAAGCAACAATTTTTTGCACCTGCTGCCATGTTCCTGCATTGTTCTTAAAAATATAGGCAGAGCCGGCACGGTTAATAAAAGCCCCACCGCCTGCATCATGGCCCTCGCCAGAAGCCCCCACAATGGCATAATCGCCCGAAATGGATACTGAAGTGCCGAAAAAATCCCATTCCTCTCGGTCGCAAGCAACAATTTTTAGCACCTGCTGCCATGTTCCTGCATTGTTTTTAAAAATATAGGCAGAGCCGGCACC
>JAQVCV010000005.1 GCA_028689615.1 Bacteroidales bacterium
GATCACTGCCTACACTGAAAACGCCGACAGGGCCTATGAGGTGGCGGCCATGTACCGCAAAGCGGGAATACCCGTGGTGATGGGGGGCATACACGCCTCGATGTGTCCCGACGAGGCACTCGATTATGTTGATTCGGTGGTGGTGGGCGAGGCCGAACTCGTGTGGCCCCAATTGCTCAACGATTTCATTGCCGGCAGGATGGAGCGGTTGTACAGAGCCAACGGCTATGCCGACCTTGCCACCATTCCTCATGCCCGTCACGACCTTTTTCACCCGTCGTATTGGTTCAGAATCATTCAAACATCGAGGGGATGCCCCTACGATTGCGACTTCTGCACGGTTACGGCATTCAACGGCAAGAGATTCAGAATGCGGCCGGTGGAGGATGTCCTCGACGAAATTGAACAAAACCAGGGGAAATTCAAAAGCTACATCTTTGCCGACGACAACCTGATTGGCAACACGCCATCGCAACGCGAAAGAGCCTTGCAACTCTTTAAAGGCATCGTGCAACGGGGCATTAAAATACAGTGGTTCACCCAGGTAACCATCGACGTGGCCGAATATCCCGAGTTGCTCTACTGGGCCCGAAAGAGCGGTTGCCGCATCATGCTGGTTGGCATCGAGGCCGAAACCATGGAGGGACTCGACTCGATGAACAAAGTGGTAAACAAACGCAAAGGTGGAATAGCCTACTACCGCAAAGCATTTAAAATCATCAACAAACACGGCATATCGGTACTGGGTACCTTTATCCTCGGACTCGAAACCGATGGGCCGCAAGATATCAGGAACAGAGCCAAGTTCATCGTGAAATCGAGGGTTGATGCAGTTCAATGCTCCATCCTGACTCCTTTCCCCGGAACCAGGCTCTACAAAAGACTCAACGAGCAGGGAAGAATTGCCTGCACCGAATTTCCATCAGACTGGCACTATTTCCGATTCATGGATCAGGCCTATTACAACGCCCAAATGTCGCCACAACAAATGGCCGAAGAGATTGAAGCAGCCTGGCGCAAAATATATTTTCTCCCGTTTGTTTATTACAAATTCTTCAGAACCTGGTGGGCAACCCGATCGTGGGCGGCAGCCATGTGGGCTTTTGGAGGAAACCTGCGTTACCGGCGCGATGTGTTGCAACGACCGGTGCGAAGAGTGTTCAACCAACAACCACAAACTGAAAACCTCGATTTACAAGGATCATCTGTCAGCATCTCCTCCATCGCCGATAAAGACAACAAACATCAAAAGGATATGCCCTTCTGAGCCCCCCAATCTCTTACGACATCACCATGCAGGCATGCGCAACAAAACTTTTTTGAAAAAGCCAGCTTGGTGCCTTTAAAGCAGATTGGTGCCGCCACACTTCATAATTCGCTACCCGACAGGAGTCCACCCGATTCAGCTCTTGCTGTTAATTCTTTTCACACAAAACCACTTTAAAACCAGTGCCCGATTCGGCACTTAAAAAAACACCCTTACCTGTCGTCTCCGCGAACAGGTTTGATAGTATCTTTGCGGGTGACATTTTTTTGTTTTAACCTTAAAAACCCCATTTATTATGTTGTTACGTCATGTTGAGCCCTCGGAGGCTACAGGTCGTGTGGCCGAGGTTTATGCAGCCATGCAGAGTGCTATGGGAATGGTTCCCAATGCTTTTAAGATGTATAGCGTGAGCGAAGACCTGCTGGTGAAGCAATACGAAGGACTGGTTTATTTCATGAGCCAGACCGGTTTAAGCGGCAAGTTGCTGGCATTCATCAGGCTTCTGGTTTCGTTCAGAGAGAGCTGCGACTATTGCATCGGGATCAATACCGGCATTTTGATGCAGTATGGTGTATTGCCCGAGCAGATTCCTGCCATCAGAGACAATCCTTCGCTTGCCCCCCTGCCTGCCAACGAACTGGCCTTGCTTCTGTTTGTGCTAAAGGCTGTGAACACCCCCGAACAGGTTACCGAAGAGGATGTGAAACCCATCAGGATTGTAGGTTGGGACGACCGCCAGATTTTCGAGGCAACCTTCCACGGGTCGATGCAGGTAGCCTCCGACCGCATGCTCGTGGCCTTTAAAGTGGAAGCCGACTAAGCCTTCCTCCTACCAAACACAAACCGGCTTTCGTCCGACAGCGACGGCTCGTAAAGGTACCCCCCGGTATCAAACGCCTTCAGATGTTCAGGATCGGAGAGCCGGTTTTGTATTATAAAACGGCTCATGGCCCCGCGCGCTTGCTTGGCATACACTGCCACCACACTGTATTTTCCCTGTTTATAATCCATGAACACGGGGGTTACAACCCTGGTTGACTTTTTTAAATGAGGTGTAAGAACCTTGCTGTACTCCCCTGAAGCCAAATTGACAACCAGGTTATCGCCCTGATCGGCAAGATCTTCCTCAAGCCTGAAAGCAATTTTTTCTTTCCAAAAGGCGTAAAGATCGGAGGCTCCTTTGGTTTTCAGGGGTGCTCCCATCTCGAGCCGGTAGGGCAGCATGGCATCAAAAGGGCGCAGCAATCCGTAAAGCCCACTTAAAACGCGCAGATGATTCTGTGCGAAATTCAACTCTTCCAAGCTCAACGTCGTTGCCTGCAAGCCATTAAACACTTCGCCATTAAACCCTGCCAAAGCGTGAACCCATCCCTTCACCGGAGGAAAATGCCAGTCGGCAATTCGCTGAAAAGTATTCATAGCCAAGGGTCTGCTGATTTTCATCAGCACTTGCAACTGTTCAGGAGTGAAGGCTCGCAAGGTTTCTATCAGTTTCCCGGCTTCTTCGGGAAAGAGCAGTGACGAAGCGGCAGTGTCGAAACGTCGGGTTTCGTCGATTCGTTTGGCGGGCGAGAGGATGGCTATCATGAAAAGTAAAATTTGGGAAAAACGAAAATCTTGAAATGTGCGGGAAACGAACAACCTGCCAATGAGATAAGTTCAAAAAAAGCCGGGCGAACCCGGCTTTCAATCAGTTAAAACTTAATGCTGTCAATAAGCGTATCGTCGGCCAAGTTGGGGAGTGTTACTTTAAGAAGGGGTTCGGCCTCCATGGCCCGTTTGATGGCAAAAACGGCCTCTTTGTTTCTGGCCCACGAACGGCGCGAGATGCCGTTGTTCACATCCCAGAACAACATGCTTTTCAGACGTCGCGAAGCGTCGGCAGAGCCATCGAGCACCATCCCGAACCCGCCGTTGATTACTTCGCCCCAGCCCACGCCACCACCGTTGTGGATCGATACCCAGGTGGCTCCGCGGAAGGAGTCGCCAATTACGTTGTGGATGGCCATATCGGCGGTGAATGCAGAGCCGTCGTAGATGTTGGAGGTTTCGCGGAAGGGGCTGTCGGTACCCGACACGTCGTGGTGATCGCGGCCCAAAACCACGGGGCCTTTCATGCGACCATCGGCCAGAGCCTGGTTGAAGGCTTCGGCAATCCGGGTTCTTCCTTCTGCATCGGCATAGAGGATTCGGGCCTGCGAGCCCACCACCAGCCTGTTTTCTTCAGCCTGCCTGATCCACACCAGGTTGTCGTTAATTTGTCCTTTGATTTCATCGGGAGCTGAAGTCAGCATCTCTTCCAGAATGTCGGCGGCAATCTGATCGGTCAGGCGCAGGTCGGCCGGATCGGACGAAGTGCAAACCCAACGGAAAGGGCCAAACCCGTAGTCGAAACACATGGGTCCCATGATGTCCTGCACATAGGAGGGGTAGCGGAAGAGACCGTCGGCACGGAAAATATCGGCACCGGCGCGACCCGATTCGAGCAGAAACGCGTTGCCGTAGTCGAAGAAATACATGCCGCGGGCTGTAAGCTTGTTGATGGCCGCCACCTGCCGGCGAAGCGATTCGTGCACCTTCTGTTTGAAAAGATCGGGGTCTTCGGCCATCATCCGGTTCGACTCTTCGTAGGTTAGTCCGGCAGGATAGTAGCCTCCGGCCCACGGGTTGTGCAACGAGGTTTGGTCGCTGCCCAGATCCACTTTAACATTCTCTTCGGCAAGCCGCTCCCACAGGTCAACAATGTTGCCCAGGTAGGCCAGCGAAACGGCCTCTTTGTTGTTGACAGCCCGACGAATACGCGAGATAAGTTCGTCGATGTTCTCGTGCAGTTCGTTCACCCATCCCTGCTCAAATCTTTTGCGGGCAGCCATGGGATTCACTTCGGCCACCACGCCCACCACGCCGGCTATCACGGCAGCTTTGGGTTGGGCTCCCGACATGCCGCCCAGACCCGAGGTAACAAACAACTTACCAGCCAGACTCTCGCCAGGCCCTGCCTGCATCCGTCCGGCATTGAGCACCGTGATGGTGGTGCCGTGCACTATACCCTGCGGACCGATGTACATGAACGAACCGGCGGTCATTTGCCCGTATTGCGATACGCCCAGCGCATTGAATCGTTCCCAGTCGTCGGGTTTGGAATAATTGGGGATTACCATGCCGTTGGTCACCACCACGCGCGGGGCATCGGGATGCGAAGGGAACAGGCCCATGGGATGACCGGAGTACAACACCAGGGTTTGGTGATCGGTCATGGTGGCCAGGTATTTCATGGTGAGGAGGTATTGAGCCCAGTTCTGAAACACGGCGCCATTACCACCGTAGGTGATGAGTTCGTGGGGATGTTGTGCCACGGCATCGTCGAGGTTGTTGCTAAGCATCAGCATGATGGCAGCCGCCTGCGACGATTGGTGGGGATAATCGTTGACGGAGCGGGCAAAAATCTTGTAGTCGGGGCGGAAACGGTACATGTAAATCCGGCCATAGTCGCTGAGTTCCCGCGCGAACTCGGGAGCCAGAACTGCATGGTGGCGGGGATCGAAATAGCGAAGGGCATTGCGCAGGGCAAGTTTTTTTTCAGCCGGGGTGAGTATCTCCTTTCTTTTTGGAGCGTGGTTGACCGACCGATCGTAGGGTTTGGGCTCAGGAAGTACATCAGGAATACCCTGAAGAATAGCTTTCTGAAAACTGGTGATTTCCATTTGGCTTAAAGTATTGGTGATTTTAAAGAATAATGACTTGAAAACAAGAGCAATCAGATGCTGTCGGGGGCATTTTTCACGATCTGGTAAAGGAATTCGCGAGCCCTGAAAAGTTGGGCTTTCACGGTGCCGAGAGGCAGATCGAGTTCCACGGCAATTTCCTCGTAACTAAGCTCTTTGAAGTAGCGCATCTCAACCAGCATCCGGTAGTGAGGTTTGAGTCGTTCGACGATGGCCCGCATCAACTGGATTTTTTGTTTGATGATAAACGACTCTTCGGGGTCGGGCGTTTCGGCAGCAACCTTGTGGTGGATGGTATAATCCTCGTCGCCGTCGGAACCGATTGGCTGGTCGAGCGATACGATGTTTTTTCTTTTGCGGCGGATGAAATCGATGCAGTTGTTGCTGGCTATCTTGAAAAGCCAGGTGCTGAAAGCGTAGTTGGGGGTGTATTGGTGCAGGTTGCGAAAGGCTTTCCCGAAGGCTTCGATGGTAAGGTCTTCAGCATCGGTTGGGTCGTTGGTCATTTTCAGCAACAGGAAATAGAGCGAATCGCGGTAGTTCTTCATCAACTCGGCATAAGCCCGCTGATCGCCCTTGTGAAGAGCGGCCTGAACCAGTTGGTAATCGCGACTGGCTTTCTCGGTCATATTTGAGCTTACTTCCATTTTCCCTGTCTGAAGAGTGGGTTGGTGAACATGATAAGCGGATTTACCAACAAGGTAAAAACTTCCAGAAATGGCGAAATTAACAAGAAATTGCGTTCATGAAGCCTGTTCATCCATTTTTTTAAGATAAAAATTTGCATGGCAAACCTTAACAATGCGCCACCAGCCACTACAGGCCACTGGTAAAGCACTGACAACAAATAGATTAAAGCTACATAAAAAAGAACCTGAATGCCACTGTAGGAAGCCAATACCATTTTGTGCTTTTGTTTGTAAAATTTTCCGGTGGTGAGGTGACGTCGCTTTTGCTTCACCCATTGAATGAACGACTGTTTGGGGCGACTTATGGTACGGTTGTTCATACCGGCTATCACGCTTGTATTCCGTTTATTAGCAACCTGATTCACGAAAAGGTCGTCGTCGCCCGACACCACTCTGTAGTGCGAGATGAACCCGTTGTTGCGGTAAAAAAGGGATTTGGTATAGGAGAGGTTGCGTCCAACGCCCATGTAAGGGAGCCCGATTTTGGCCCACGAGAGGTATTGGATGGCGGTATGGAGGGTGTCGAACCTGATCAGTTTGTTGAGCAGGCCGGGTTGAGTTTCATAGGCACCATAGCCCAGAACAATTTCGGTATTTTGTCCATATCCTGCTACCATCTGGCTTATCCACAAATCGGTAGCAGGGCGGCAGTCGGCATCAGCAAGAAGCAACACCTCGTGACTAGCCGACTTGATGCCAATACTCAGGGGAAATTTTTTCCCTACAAAGAAATTCGGACGCTCGATGAGGTTGACCACCTTCAGGCGCGGATTCTCTTCTGCCATGATTTTGAGGAGGTAATAGGTATCGTCGTCGGAGGCATCGTTCACCACCACAACTTCAAAATCGGGATAATCTTGCTGAAGGAAATGGGGCAGGTTGTTTTTCAGGTTCCCTGCCTCGTTTTTAGCACAAATCACCACCGAAACGGGTGGTTTAGCGCCGTGTTGCACCTCTTTGGCCCAAACCGGACGACTGAAAACGAAGGAATAAACAACCAGATGCAGAAAAACTGCTGCCAGAAAAAGGACAAAAACCGCGAATTGAATGTTATCGATGGTCATACCTGCTAATGTTGGCTGCAAAGATAAAGCAAACCTTCAAGTCTGAAAAAAGAAATATGCTGCCGGCGGCCCAAAGCCCGGTGGCGTTAAACAGAAGGTTGGTGTAAATGGGGTAACGTGATGACCTGTTAATCAACAAAAAACCACCCGTTTGGGTGGTTTTACCTGTGATCCGGATAGGATTCGAACCTATGACCCGCAGCTTAGAAGGCTGCTGCTCTATCCAACTGAGCTACCGGACCGTTTGCATCTTTTCGACCACCGGAGGTGATTTTTTCCCGATCTCACCATTCAATACCGGCTGAAGGAGTTCGCCACGGGGTCTGAAACAGGCGGCAAAATTAAACAATTCAACAGAAACCACAAAAAAAGAGGGAAAAAACCTGATAGGGTCTAAAAAAACAGGGGCCGACTCCTGGTTGGTTCACAAGAGTCAGCCCCAATTAAAATCAGACGTAGTGTTTAGTAAATATTTTGTTGGTTGCGGTAACCCGACTGGTTTTCGTACCAATCGTAAAACTGTTGGCCACTGCTTTCGGCCCATTGGCCAAATTTCAGGTAGGCTTCGGTTATTTCGGTTTGCTCGTTGGGATAATCAAACACGTCGAGAATGTTGATAGCCCAGGGAAGGTTGGAGGCAGTTTTGTAGTACCTGCCTGAAGCTGGCACCGAGCTATCGTCGCCTGTACCGAAGAAGGAACTGGCTGCCAATTGTGTGGGTGCATTGTTGGGGAGGTGCACTTCGCGGCCGCGATCCTGATTCACGAAAATGAAGGGGTTGAACGGGGGCGAACCTAGTGCAGCCGCGGTTTGCGGGGTGGAAAACTCGATGTTGAGCGACAGTGGGATGGGTTCAACCCAGGTGGCACCCGGGGTAGTGTTTACCCCAACACCGGTTCCAGGGTATTGCAACAGATTGCCCGAGTTGCTAAACACGATCACCGTGGCCAGATCCTGACCGGCTTCCGTTCCGTTGGCACGTGTCTGAATAAGGTTGCCCGACAACAGATTCCCACTTACGCTGGCAACCACATTCTGATTGACAGGCCATTGCACGCCAAATCCGTTCCTGTAGTTTGCGCCCGTGGCAGTAAGAATGTAGGTTCCCTCGATGTTAACGATGTTGTTTCCGGCATTTTTCACCTGCTTGTAGCGGTATTTCACCACCACATCGTTGAAATCGTAATCGCCCTGGTTGGGCCAGAAATCCTCGAAAGCCAGGGTGGCGTAGCCGTTTTCTGAGGGGTAATATTGATTAAAAGCTCGTGCCGGATCGTTGGGATACTCGTCGAAATTGTCGCTCACCCCGTCGTTGTCGGTATCGGTTGCGGTGTAAGTCACCACAGGCATGTTGGTGGTTTGCACAGCCACTATGGGGTTGCTCAACACGTAGAACATGGCATCGTTGAAGTCGTTGTCGCCACCCAACTGCCTGCGTTGATCTTCGATTCCCAACAAAACTATGTCGCGACCAGGGTCGTAAACCTGCACAAACTGCTGTTTTTTAGTCGGGTCGGTTGCCGGGTTGAGTTCCGAATTGGAATAGATCATGTGAGTTCCGGCAGTAACATTGCCATTCACCCAGCCGTTGGCCATCAACACCCAGCCAATTTCGGTTCCAGCCGGAAACTCGCCCAGCTTCACCTTCATACCCGAAGTGAGGTAAGGAAACGAGAGGTTGGGAAAAAGGATGGTGATGTTCTGAATATCAGCCGTGGTAGCCGGAGGGCTGCCAGCCGGGTAGGTATAAAACCCAAGTGCATTCTTCCAACCGGCCCCTTCGTGCACAAAAACGATCCACACCTCGGCTGGTTCGGTGAGCACTGTATTGGTTTCGTTGCCATTGGCCAGATAATTTGGATGGTAAGTGGGCACCGGCTGAGATTCGGGGAAGGTGGCATTGATATCGGCCAGAAACGAAGCCGATACCACCTCATATCCAGCCAGATAATTGGGAACCCCATTGGAATTGAAGGTCCCAAGGTAGCTAAAATTGGGCCACACATTGCCCACCACGGCCGATTTCTCGGCGCTGGCAACTGCCGGACCACCTACCACGGCCACCACTTTGCCGTTCTCGATGGTGGCAAGCGTTTCGCCCGGTAAGCCGAGGAAACGGGTGGTGATCCAAACCTGGGTAATGTTTTTGGGCAAAGGTGAATACACCTGAAGCTGACCATCCATACCGGTATAGCCCGAAAGGAGCAAATCGCCGGAAAGAGCCCCCTCGTCAGACACTTCAAGGGTAAGATAAATATCGATTTTCACGAACGGAATTACCTGGTTGGCCGCGTTTAAAGTGGATATTTTAAATTCCACGTTGGTGCTGGTTTGCCAATCAAACTGATCAGAAACCACCAACTCATCCATGCGCTTATTCACTTCGGTGGGATCGGGTGTGGAGTCTTCGGTTTTTCGGCACGACGCAGCAATCCCCAAAAGAAGCAGGGCAAACAACAAAACGGTATAGATGTTTTTCATGACGGTATAGAATTGTAATTTCAATGCAAGATACAAAATAACGGAAACTAAAACAAGACCGAAAGCCGCATTTTGTAACTGTAACTTTTTATAGCGACTTTGTGGTCAGGCAGCAAATAAGTGGGATTGGCTTTTCCCGATAGCTATCGAGGCGTTGGCTGGCCCTGCATTGTTCCGGTGTCAACCTTTTGGTAAGGAACCTTGACTTTGACCTTGACTGCTTAACCGATTCAAAGAAATTGTTTAAAGCCGATTTAAACAGCGTTTAAAAAGCTCGCGTCAGCTTGCCAAAGCCAAAGCCAAAGCCAAAAGCCTCCCGATAGCTATCGAGGTGTTGGCTTTTCCGGCATTGATCCGGTATCCACCTTTTGGTAAGGAACCTTGACTTTGACCTTGACTGCTTAACCGATTCAAAGAAATTGTTTAAAGCCGATTTAAACAGCGTTTAAAAAGCTCGCGTCAGCTTGCCAAAGCCAAAGCCAAAGCCAAAAAAGTCTGCGAAGTCAGTGTTCTAAACATCACGCGTCAGCCAGCCAAAGCCAAAGCCAAAGCCAAAAGCCTCCCGATAGCTATAGGCCCCCCCTCTCCCCCCCTTCCTCTCCATAATTGTCTCGTCCAAAAGTTAGCGTATGTCTGAGTTTCCGGCAAATGCCCATCAACAAAAAAGATTTGTGCCTGTTGTTATACCGAATCAACTTGATTTTGCGAAAATAGCTTGCGTCTGGTGGCTCGGTACGATCTTCGTCCCGAGAGTGAAACGATTCGGGATTAACCGCCTCTAATACCGAAGGATCGGCACTTATAAGGCTCAAATGCTTCGCATTTTCACTAAGACGCGGTATATGTCCGAAAAAAAGTCACTGTTATGTTGCTCACTACTCTGCTGTTTATTTCTGGTTTCGTTTTGTTAATCAAGGGCTCCGACATCATGATAGCCGGAGCATCGGCTGTGGCCCGCCGCTACCATGTGTCGGATCTGGTTATAGGTCTCACCATAGTGGCCTTCGGAACCAGCTCGCCAGAGTTGGCTGTAAACCTGTTGGCCGGCCTGTCGGGCAACACCGATGTAGCCATTGGCAACGCTTTGGGAAGCAACCTTTTCAACATCGGCATTATTTTAGGCGTCAGTGCCCTGTTTTACCCGGTAGCCATCCAGAAGAACACCGCGTGGAAGGAGATCCCCTTTGCTTTGCTGGCTGCTGCAGCTCTTTTCCTGATGGTAAACGACGAAACGGGTACAGCAGGATTGAGCCGCAACGATGGCCTTCTGTTGTTGCTCTTCTTCGTCATCTTCCTAATTTACGTGTTTGAAGTGGCACTGGCCAATCCCGAACCCGATACCAAAAAACACCAGCCCATGAAATCGTGGAAAGCGGCAGCCATGATTGCCGGTGGACTTGGGGCGCTGGTGCTGGGCGGACAATGGATTGTGGATGGAGCCGTGACTTACGCCCGCGCTGCAGGTTTGAGCGAAGCCGTGATAAGCCTCACCATTGTTGCCGCCGGCACATCGCTGCCCGAGCTGGCCACATCGCTGGCAGCAGCCCGGCGCGGAAGCAGCGGCATGGTGATTGGCAACGTGGTGGGAAGCAATGTCTTCAACATCTTCCTGGTGCTTGGGCTCGGTTCGGTCATCACCCCACTCCCCTTCAACTCGTCGTGGAATTTCGATTTGGTGGTCAGCCTCTTACTCACGTTTCTGGTATTTGTGTTCGTGTTTTTACGCCCGGGTCGCCAAATCGACCGGCTGGAAGGAGGCGTGCTGGTGGCTGCCTACGGGATCTATGTAGCCTGGATGGTGATGCAATCAACTGCTGGTACGATTTAAAAAGTCAATACAATTAAAATTTGAGCACTTCGGAGGAGCGGTATCCCCGATTGCTATTCGGGAGGCTGTTGGCATTAGCTGGCTGACGCGAGAGATTTGAGCGCAGGCAATGTGCTGGTCAAAGCCAACGCCCAAGTCGTCTGCTTTCAGTTAGACACCTGAACAATGCAGGATTTCTATTTTATTGGAGTCCGATTTGGGTGTTGGTGCGTTGAATAACAGAGGTAACTGTGCCCGTAAAAAAAAAGAGGCTCCCAAGCGGGAACCTCTTTTGTTGATGGTTTCAGCCCTGGTTAGATTGCTGCTGTTGGCAACGGAACGAGGCTGAAGTTGAGTGTTGGCCGGTCGCCGTTGGCCAGGGTTACTTCTACGGGTGTTGCCGGGGTGTAGCCATCGGCTTCACAAGTCACCAACAGGGGGCCTGCCTCCAATTCGTCGAGCAGGTAATACCCGTCGGCATCGGAAGTAGTTTCGTAGAAGTTGTCGGTTGATCTCACAACGGCCTCGTTAACAGGCTCACCCGTGAGGCTGTCGGTAACGGTTCCCGACAGGTTGGTTTCAACCACCGCGGTTCCCGTGGACGGTTTTCGACGGTTGAGCCGGCGCAGGTTCCGGTAGCTTTCAACCAGCAGGGGCTGGCTGTCGTCAACAATGGCCATGAACGGGTCGAAATTGTAGGCAAGGATGTAGTTTACCTCCTTGTGCAGCGATACTATTTCGCGACGATTGGCAGCACGAAGCGACCGCACTTGTTGCAACTGCGTTGCTATGGCTTGCAACGTGGCCTGGCGGGTATCGAAAGCGGTGAGCCATGCCTGATCGAAACCCCGGGCAGCGAGCCTTTCAGTTTGATCGGTGCACAGGGCACGTATTTCGGCCATCAAAGCCAATTGCTGCGCGAGGTTCGACCGGTTAAACTCGCGGCGGTAACTGCTCATTTTCTGGATCAGCAATTGATTTGCAGACTCTTCTCCAGCACTCGACAAGGCTTTGGTAAGTTGACGACCATTGCGCAGGTGCACCGAAGCCTGTTGGTTTTTATCGCGCGTGAGAGCGGTGATTGGAACCAACAACGAGTTGTGAAGTTCTTCGATGCGGTAGAGTCTGGACTGAAGCGTGGCCAGAGCCTCCACAAGGGTAGCTTTACCCTCGAAGAGTTGAGAATTGGAAACTAAAAAGGCGTTTAAATTTTTAAAACGATTTATAAAAAAAAGTGTATTAGTCATAAAAACAATAGTTTTGACAGTATTGGCTGTCGGTTATAAAATTGGAAACCAGCCTTGCTGCCTCTTTACCGGGGGCATGTGGGCAGCTTTCACCCCGAAGCTGTGACGGGATGCCAGAGGTTGTGCTACTACAGCAGTCAGACTCTGAACGTGAAATGCCCGTGGGAGGCGAAGGACCCGCCGAGGGTTTGCCGAGAAGCCTGAACGTGATCACACGGCGGTCGGGCGGAGGAGGCGTCCCGCGTTTTCGCTTGCCACTCCTAAAAAGTTGGTTGTTTTCCGACGTACTGCACCAACGCGGCAGCCTTTTTATTCGCGGCAGCGGCGTAGAGGCAGAAATGTCGCATGAGAACACAAAATCTAAATGATCGAATAACCTGGTATTCAGGCCCTCGATGGCGCTTTGCAACTTTTTTCGTTTTTTTAGTTGCTTTTTCTCCGGCAAGAATATACTTTTGCCAAAGAAATGAATAGAAAAAAGATCCATTTCAACCTAGATTAATCTTGTGTTGATCTTCTGGCCGAAGCTTGTGTGCGAGACAAGTTTCGGCCTTTTTCTTTAACACATTTCATAAATAACTAATTATAATTCACTAAAACATCTGCTTCCTACCCACTCCGGCAGTTTTTTGCAAAAGAAGGCAGGTTGCATCGTATAGCCAGATTGCGCTGGCGCAAAGGGGTTTGACAGGAAGGGCGGCAAGCACTCCCGATCAGCCCCGGCAATACCCTTCGGGCTGCCGACATTCGCCAACTGCCACCGGGTTTAGAAGAAACCGCCAGGAGTATCGGGTTTTCGGGATCGTTTGAATGCATGAAACAACAGGTAGCTGCATACTCTCCCCCAAAAACCCATGCCTGTTTGGCGGTTTTTACCGTGATTAACGCTTCGCGGTGTTGAAATCTTTAAACAAAACCAAAACAGCAACGAGGCGTTAAAATGCTGCAAAACAATTCAAAGAACTAAATTATATCGTCAATTAAATGACCATCACAAGGTACGACTGTTTTCGTAGATCGGTAAGTAAATGTTATTAACAATTTAAGTCAATCAACTGAATTAATGGAGAATAACCTGTTAATAACTTTTAAAATCGATTGCTTTTACCCCTGAAATCTGCCGTATAGAGATGTATTAATCTCAGTATGGCTTTTTTCGGGGGAGGACAAAAGGCAAAAAATGAATGAACTTTTTATTCACCCGTGAAGAAATGAATCCAGCTTAAAAACTCGTTTGATGCTGCAATTGCTTCACATGATGAATTGATGCAAATTTACGACAAAACATGTCGGGTTTTGATTTACTGATCATCAGGATTTTTCACATTTTAATGCTGAAAATGTGATACTTATGCATTAGAAGCAGGCTTGAAAAGTTTTCAAAAGTTATTAACTATTACTGCAAATCCCTGTTTTACAGCAGCTTGTGGGTGAGTTTTCGTGTTGATTGTCTGGCTCCTCTCTTTCAATTCCACTGTAGGAGACCGCGAAACGCTTACATGAGATTGGAAAACGCTGAAAAAAAATTGAAAACGCTGAAAAAAAATTGAAAACGCTGAAAAAAAATTGAAAACGCTAAAAAAAAAATGAAAACGCTGACATAAGTAAATGAAACCTTGACATGAGTAGTTGAAACGCTGAAAAAAAAATGAAAACGCTGACATGAGTAAATGAAACCTTGACATGAGTAGTTGAAACGCTGAAAAAAATTTGAAAACGCTGAAAAAAATTTGAAAACGCTGAAAAAAATTTGAAAACGCTGAAAAAAAAAATGAAAACGCTGACATGAGTAGTTGAAACGCTGAAAAAAAAATGAAAACGCTGACATGAGTAAATGAAACCTTGACATGAGTAGATGAAACCTTGACATGAGTAAATGAAACGCTGCTGGCTGCTGGCTGCTAGCTTCTGGCTTTTGGCTTTAGCATTGGCATTGGCTGGCTGACGCGAGAAGTTAGAACGCAGATGACACCGACTGGCACACAGATTTATACTGGCTTTTGGCTTTTGGCCTTGAGCCTCTGGCCAACAGCTAACAGCTAACAGCCAATAGCCATTATACTGACGTTAAAGCAATTGATTAATAGGATTTGATTTTTGGAGTCAAGAAGTCAAAGTCAAGGTTAAGGTTGGTTTAGAAAAGACTTTGACTTTAACTTTGACTAATTGACTGATTCTATGAAATCCTGGTGGTTTAGAACGCAGACTTCGCAGACTTACACAGACTTGCGCAGTTATAATGCCTTTAAACAATTTCTTTGAATCGGTCAAGCGGTCAAGGTCAAGGTTAACGTTCCTTACCAAAAGGTGAACGCTGGAACAATGCAGGGCAAGCCAAAGCTTTCAAAAGGCTACTGGCTTTTGGCTTTGGCTTTGGCTGGCTGACGCGAGATGTTAGAACACAGACTACGCAGACTGGCACAGACTTTCACGGCTTAATCTGGCTTTGAAGTAATTGCTTAATGAATTCTGGTTATTGGGGTCAAGAAGTCAAGGTCAAGGTTAACGTTCCTTACTAAAAGGTGGACGCTGGAACAATGCAGGGCAAGCCAATGCTTTCAAAAGGCTACTGGCTCCCGGATAGCTATCGGGAGGCTTTTGGCTTCTGGCTTCTGGCTTCTGGCCACGCTAACAGCCAACAGCCAACAGCTATTTAGAACGCAGACTTCGCAGAATTACACTGACTTGCGCAGTTTTGACAATTGGCATTTTGCAATTGGCCTTTGGCTTTTGGCCAACAGCCAACAGCTAACAGCTAACCCCTGGAAAAATGCCGGAAAAGCCAATGCCAACGCCAAAGCCAATGCCAAACCATTCAACAACAACCCCTTGCATTATTTCTAAAAGAATTTCATCCCATTCTTGCATTTTCAATCCCCTTTTTCCTACTTTTGTTTCTGTTCGGAGTGCAGGTGTAGCACACTTTCGCCAGACCCTTGCAATCAAGGGTTTCTGCCGTGGCTGATTGAACCCGGGAGGGATCAGAGGCAATGAAAAGGGAAAAAACAGCCCGTTTCAAAGGTAATTTTCTTGTACGCGAAAAGTGGCATATCTGGCTCTTTTACAAGTTGTTGGTTCAGAATGGCTGTAACTGACGGGGCGAAGCTGTTTCATTCTCTTTGTTTTCTTTTGTTCGTTTTGTTTGTTTTGTTTCTCCTATAAATCCCTTCTAAGCAAGTTGTAAACTGATTGATAATCCACTGGTTCGATTTTTATTCGTCTTCGGGTAACGGCGGTTTCATGAATGTTTGTTGATTCTGGAGTGTAGCGACAGTCCCGCGAATGCGGGATGTTGATTCGATGACACTGCTGAAGCGAAGCGGAAGTCCCGCGAATGCGGGATAGCGAAGCGAAAGACGCGCGAATGCGGGAAGGCGAAGCGGAAGTCCCGCGAATGCGGGAAGGCAAAGCCGAAATCCCGATCTTGCGGGATGCTGGTGATTTTCTGGTGGCTTTCTGAAATGGCCGACAAAAAATCAGAATATTGTTTGACGATGCTAAAAAAATTTACTTTTGTGGTCAGTATATTTCTGTCAAAATCTATCGAACAGCCTTTGTATGAGCTTCAACCAGGCAAACATCAGGTTAGAAAACATGGATCACCACGGCATTGAACGGGTGGCTTTGGTGTTTGCATACGATAAAGCATTGATTGCAGAGGTAAAGCAATTACCTGGTGCCAACTGGAGCCAAAGCCGCCGGGTTTGGCACATTCCTGCCGACCCGGATTCGGTAACCAAGGTGTTGCACCATTTCGAGGGGAAAGCAATGGTTGATTGTTCGGCACTTCAAAGAGCGGAAACCGCGAGTGACCAGACGAACGTCCCTGTGGTTACAGGTCAGAAAGAGGGTGCTGTGGACGAAACAATAGTTTCCGATCTTTTGCAATTCAGGCAATGGCTGGAGCACAAGCGCTACAGCCCTTCAACCATCAATACTTATCTTCACGCTATCAGGGAATTTTTAGTTTTTACGGGAGGTAAACCCCCACACGAGATTACCAATGCCGATATGGTGAAGTTTGTAACCGACCATGTGATAGCCAACGGATTGAGCTATTCGTACCAGAACCAGACCATCAACGCTGCCAAGCTCTTCTTTAGTGTGGTGCACGGGGCGAGACTCGAACCCGACACGTTGCAACGCCCACGGCCGCAACACCGGCTGCCCAACGTATTGAGCAAGGAAGAGGTGAAGGCTGTGCTGGAGGCCCTGACGAATCAGAAGCATCGAGCCATGCTCAGCCTCATTTACGGGTGTGGCTTAAGGCGAAGCGAGTTGCTGAACCTGAAGCCCGAAGATGTGGACTCCAGGCGCCACCTCCTGCACATCATCAACGCCAAGGGGAAGAAAGACCGCGTGGTGCCGCTGTCGGATAAGCTGATAGCGATGTTGCGCGAATACTTCCAGGCGTGGAAGCCTCGGGTGTGGCTGTTTGAGGGGCAGAAGGCGGGAGAGCAGTATTCAGAAACGAGCCTTCAGCAGGTTCTTAAGTTCGCCAGAACAAAAGCTGATATACCGAAACCTGTTACCCTTCATTGGTTGCGTCATTCATACGCAACACATCTTTTAGAAGCAGGAACAGATTTGCGCTACATTCAGGAGCTTTTAGGCCATAAAAGTTCCCGAACTACCGAGATTTATACCCATGTGAGCCAACAAGCAATCGCAAAAATTAAATGCCCTTTCGATGATTTATAACAGCCAGACACCCGGTATAAAGAACACCCAAATGTGTACATATACGCAGGATTCTGTTGTATATGTACACATTTTATGTACATATAAGTAAGTTATGGGCAAGCTAAAATGACGACACTAAGATTCTACATATTGACCCTTTTGACTTCCTGCTCTTTGTCCTTATCGGCACAAAATGGACCAGCAATTATTAATGACTCAGACGGATTTACAAATGTTCGCAGCGGACAAGGAACAAATTATGAAGTAATTGACACGTTGTTTAATGAAGACTTCTTCTACTTCAAAGTTGACAATAACTCAGATTGGGCAAAAGTAACGGCTTGGAAAGGAAGACAAATTGAAGGCTTTATTCATAAAAGCAGAATTCAAGAAGTAAAGAACCTTGACAATAATTCAATTAAGGAAATCATACTCAAAGTGCTAGATAGACAAAGAGTATTGGCTGACAACTTTAGAGATTCTTGGAAAGCAAAGGACAGTCTTGCTTACCGAACAACCGTAAGAGAATTAGAAAACTACAGCGAAACCAAATACGACCCAATTCTTCAAGTTATACCGCAGTATTTCTGTTCTACCAACGACATTGAAATAATTGACAAGTTCTTTGCGACAATGTGGGCAGACCAAGGATCTGCCAATGAAATGCCTTCATTTTCGATTGGCGACTGCTTCATTTGTAATCCAGATTTGATAATGGAGCGACTTGAAAAAATAACGGACAATGAGCAGAAAACATTCATCCTTAACCATATAGAATGGGGACTACTGAATCATTTTGACGTTGATGAAGATGGTAGTTCGGACGACAAAGAATTTAACGAACTAATTGAACGAGTTAATAAAGAAAGAAAAAAAGCCAGCCCATAACAAAGCACATAGCTTATGGCGGGTGAACGGTTGCCAGCAAGGTTTTCGCTTCGTAGCCAGCTTTGTTTCCGGTGGACAGGAAAGTGCTTCGAAACCGCCACAAGCCATATGCAAAACGTTAGTAAAAATACAAGAAATGAAGAAAATAAACTTTCTGATAATTTTAGCGATAGTGACAGTTAACACCAGCTTTTGTCAGAAAACAAAATGGATAAATTTTACTGTTACAAATAATCCATATTATACACTTGCAATTAGTGAATCAAATATATGGGCATGTTCTGATGGAGGTATTATACAAATTAATAGAGAAACAGAAAATCTTACAATACATAATCACGCTAATTCAAATTTTAACTTCAATCCATCCAGAGTTTTTATTGACTCGGAAGATAACGTATGGTTTTATAGTACCAATGATATTGGTATTTATAAAAATAGTAATTGGAATGCCATTGAATTAATTGACACAGCTGGTGAGTTGGATCATATAAAGAAAATGGTTGTTACAAATGAAAACAAGATATATCTGCTTACATATTATAATAACTCAGTATTGGAACTAATTAATGATACTACTCAACTAATTTACAAGTCTGACATCGGTTGGCCTAATCAAAGTTTTTCTGATATTGAGATTGATATAAATGGTAATATCTGGATTGCTGGAATTGCTTCGGTTACTTGCATAAATGCAACAGATACTTTAGTTTTTAACTCAACTAATTCAGCAATCCCTGATGAATACATTACTGATATATTTCTTGACAATTATGGAAATCTATGGGTAGTACCAGAAGGATTCGGAGATATTTCACTTTTAATGTATGATGGCAACGAGTGGATAAGTTGGGAGAAATCAGTTTTTGCAGATTTTGATATTCTTTGGAATACTATAAGTGAAGATAATAATGGTGTAATTTACTTAAGTTCTCTTAATGGTATATTCAAATATGAAAATGGAAATTGGATAAAGTCAGATGAAATATCAACTGATTGTCTGGTAATTGATTCAGATGATAATCTTTGGTGTATATCACAAGGAAATATAAAGGAATACATCGGAGAAGAATGGAAATCTTATGATCAAACTAATAATGAGCTAGATGATTATGTGAACAATTGTTTAAGTAAAAACATAAACTCAATTTATATTGGAGGAAAAAGTGGAGTTGCAATTTTTGACGGTACAATATGGGAGAAACATTCAGGAGTTGAAGAAGTTAGTTTGATAGCTGTAACAAATAATGGTACGGCAATGGCCCTAATAGGTAATGAGATTAAAATCACTTTTGATTTTATTTCTTGGCAATCATTGGATCATGTAAATTTTCCAACTTCTAAATATGGTTATCATAAAATATTTAATAGTTCAGATAATACATTCTGGATAGGAACTAATAATGGTTTGTTTCATTTTGAAAATAATTTAATGAATAAAGAATTAGAAATGCGGATTAATGATATAGATCAAGATGAAAATGGGAATATTTGGCTAGCAACATCTGAAGGGTTAATTAAATATAACAATGGAATATTGCAACAATATGATTTAGATAATACTAATCTGCCATCAAATTTTATTTCACATATAAGCGTAAACGATTCTGCTACGATATGGTTGTCTGTTCAAAAAAAGATTGATGGTAATCCATTCTATTACGTAGAGAGCTATTTAACAAAATTTGAAAATGAAATAATAGAAAACTATGATACATTATGTTGTGGAGATTATTCATATGCAACAGAATTAAACTATGGTTATCCAATTGATAAAATAATAAAAGGGAAAGAAAATGATATTTGGATCAATTATAAATATTCAGGATTAGTTCACTTAAATAATGAATTACTAGATTTTTATCACTATAATAATTCAGGTTTAGCTGACAACAATATTAATGATTTGTTAATAGATGAAAACTCAAATGTCTACCTTTTGCATGATAGAGCCTTATCAATATTTAATAAAAATGATATTAACTATGGCTCAACAGAAGTGCAATTAAATAATAAAATATCAATATACCCCAATCCATCACATGGTAAATTCTGTGTCAACTTCAGCATGGTGTTATCAAAACATATAAAAGTTAATATATTAGATGTTTGTGGTAAAGTTTTATACTCAAATAAATACAAGCCTAATTCAAAGGAGATACATGTAGAATTAAACAATTTTAAACCAGGATTATACCTGATTAATATTGAAAATGATAATCAGTTTTATTCAGCTAAACTTTTAATCATTGATTAAAGTACTTTTACTAACAAATAGCACTTAAACGCGCTGCCACTCCCGAACACTTTCGGGAAAACTCCAGCGACGTAGCCAGCAAACTCCCGATAACTATTAGCTATCGGGAGGCAGCAGCGTCCCGAGCATTCGGGATAAGTGAGTGTTGTGAGCCAGCGGCAAGCATTATTTCAGTTCAGTGAGCAACGTTTTTGTCGGTTTTGGGATGATTTCAGTAGAAGATGAACCTCTGACGATACTTTTTGGTCGGGCAAAGCATGGCAGTAGCAATCCCCCTTATCGATGGCAACTTTGTATCCCGAATCGGATGCAGCCTAATACCTTTCATAAGGAATAATGTCTTTAAGGATTTCGAGATATTCACTAAATTTGCAAGCAAGAAGGGTGCTCCTCGCTCAACATGCCATAGCAATAATACTTTGGCCGGTGGTGCGGAAGCTTCCGCTTTTGGATTTTGAGTTCATCGTGTTAAAATTTAAATAGTTAAATGAAAATTTATACGACAAACGGTTGTTTTTGTGCCACCATGGCCTCTGGTGGTGAGTCAAGGATGTATTCGACTGACTACCGGAGGTTTAGTTCAACATTTTGTATAAGTAATGGCAGGCGATGTGGTAAATTTTAAAGTTAGTATCCAACTCAAACTGTGTAGCGGTTTGACACGGAAGATGCCCGCAATCTGCCACTACTCATACACGTGACCGTTGGCAACAAGTGTAAAAAAGACAGACCAACAGACAGATACGATAGTGATAAATTGAAACAAGAAAGAATTTAGCTTTATGACAGGACAGTGCAGACATGATGGAATTTATTTTGTTTTTTTCTTCCCTCCCGCAAAAAAAGAAGAAAACCACACCCACATTGCACACATTGGCAAAGCCCCACGAGCCAACGCTAAAACCAAAGCTTGCAAAAGAGCTGCAATTTTGCTTACACACCCGTGCTAATTTGTTACTTTTGAGTTTTTAAAAAAGGACTGACTAAAAAGAAAATTTTAAAACATGAGTTTAAATACACAATCGCTAAAACCTTTAATTGATTTTATATATTCAGTTGCTGACCAGATTCTAATAAACACTTACGAACCAAGCAAATACAAAGACGTTATCCTTCCAATGACAGTTATTCGACGATTGGATGCTGTTTTGGAACCGACCAAAGACAAGGTATTAGAATCGCATGAAAAATATAAAGGCAAATTAAACGACCTAACTGCAATTCTGACAAGCAAACTAAACGGCAGCGGACAGGCATTTTACAATACTTCGCCATACACACTAAAAAAATTGCTGGATGACCCGAAAAACCTGCGAAGCAATTTTGAAAACTTCATAAATGGATTTTCCAATAATGTTCAGGACATTATTTCAAAATTCAAGTTTAGGAATGAACTTGAAACCCTGGAAGAAGCAGGAAAACTATTTTCAACAATTGAAAAGTTTGTTTCGCCAAAAATTGATTTACGACCAGAAAGCTTGCCACCATTGGCAATGGGTTATGTTTTTGAAGATTTACTGCGTAGATTTAATGAAGCCACAAATGCGGAAGCCGGACGACACTTCACGCCTCGTGAAATTATCGACCTTATGACGCATGTTTTGTTTTTGCCAGTAAAAGAAGAAATTCAAACGGGGACTTTTTTGATTTATGACCCTTGCGCAGGTTCGGGTGCGATGCTCACTGAATCAAAAAAATATATCACAGACGAAGAGGGAGAAATAAAATCAAAAGCCACTATTCATCTTTACGGGCAAGAAAACACGCCAACAATTTATGCTATTTCAAAATCGGACATGTTGCTGAAAGGTGAAGACCCTGAGAAAATTAGGTATGGCAGCACATTGAGCCAATATGGTTTTTCAAAGGATTTACGTTTCGATTTTATGCTTACCAATCCACCTTACGGTACAAGCTGGGCAGACGATAAAAAAGCTTTGAGTATCGGCGACAAAGGGAAAATAATTGACCCTCGTTTTCAAATTAAAAAAGGTTATTTCAGCGAACCTGCGGTAACGCGAGTGAATGACGGTCAGTTGATGTTTGTTTTGCACATGTTGAGCAAAATGAAAGAAACGGAACAAGGCAGTCGCATTGCTTCAGTTCATAATGGTTCGGCTTTGTTTACAGGCGATGCAGGGCAAGGCGAAAGTGAAATACGCAAACACATTATTGAAAGCGATATGCTGGAAGCAATCATCGCTTTGCCCAATGACATTTTTTATAACACCGGCATTCCGACTTATATTTTTGTAATGACCAACCGGAAGCCGGAAAACAGAAAAGGCAAAATACAACTCATCAATGCCAACGGGGAACAATTCTTTGTAAAAGAAAAGAAATCATTGGGCAGTAAACGCAACAAACTTGATTCATCCAATATAAACGATATTACCAAACTGTATCTTGATTTTAAAGAAACCGAGTTCAGCAAGTTGTTTGACAACAACGAGTTTGGTTATGCCCAAATCGTTGTTCACCGACCTTTGCGTTTAATGGTTCAGTTTACCGCTAAAAAAGTGGCATCGCTTCGTTTTGTTTCAAACAATCCGGCTTTGCGGGAAGAAGTTTACAAAGAATTTGGAAACGAAGTTTACAACAAAAAATCTACCGCAAACCAAGAACAATGGTTACTCAATTACTTCATGCAGGAAAATGAAGATGAAGAAGGCGAAGACAGCGATACTGAAATCTCGATTGCATCATTGCCAAAGAAAAAACAAAAAATTGTAAAACAACTTTTGGATACCACTGTTTGGCAACGCGACCTTGATTTGATGAACAATGCCAAAAAATTAGCAGAAAACTTTAGCGATAAACTCTTTAACGATTATAACCTCTTTGATGAACTGTTAACCGCAGCCTTAAAAAAGGAAAACCTGAAATTTGCAGCCAAAGACAAAAAAGACCTTTTGAGTGCAATAAGCTGGACTGACCCAAAAGCCGAAGCCGTAATTAAGAAAAAACACAAAGACGGAAGCATTGAATATGTAAGCGACCCGTCATTGAAAGATTCGGAAAACATTCCGTTGAAAGAAGATATACAGGAGTTTTTTGAACGGGAAGTAATTCCATTTGCCTACGATGCCTGGTGGAACAAAGACGAAACTCGCATTGGCTACGAAATCAACTTCAACAAGTATTTTTACAAATACACTCCTCCGCGAAGCAAAGAAGCCATTGCCGCCGACCTGTTTACCATTGAACAGGAAACCGAAAATCTGTTAAAAGAAATTGTGGGATGATTGCAATGGAAGTAAAATATAAAAAAACAGGAATCGACTGGATGCCGATAGTTCCGGAACATTGGGATATTGTTCGGTTAAAATGGGTATTAAAAAATGGAGAAGGTATTAAAATTGGACCGTTTGGTAGTTCTTTAAAGCTTCAAGACCTTGACAATAATGGGATTCGTGTTTATGGTCAAGAAAATGTAATTAAGGATGATTTTAGTTTGGGTAAACGGTTTTTATCAAAAGAAAAATTTGAAGAATTATCAGTTTACGAAGTTTTTCCTCAAGATATTTTAGTTACAATGATGGGAACAACTGGTAAATGCAAATTAGTTCCAGATGATGCAGAAAAGGGTATTATGGATTCTCATTTAATTCGACTCAGGGCAAATGATAAAATAAGACCTGAATTCCTGTCAATACTAATTAACGACTCTAAGCAATTGAAATATCAGATGAGTATTGATAGTAAAGGGTCAATTATGAGTGGACTTAATTCCAAAATAGTTAAAAATCTTTTACTGCCGTTGCCATCAATTAACGACCAGGATTTGATTTTAAAAAAAATAAAAACAGAATCCGCCCAAATCAGCCGCTTTCTCCAGAGTAAGCAAAGCTTCATTGAACTGCTCAAAGAACAGCGGCAAAGTATTATTACCCATGCAGTAACCAAAGGAATTGATGAAAATGTGAAGATGAAAGAAACAGGGATTGATTGGATGCCTGAAGTGCCGGAGCATTGGGAAGTTAGAAAAATTCGCAGGATATTTAATGGTATTTCAAGTGGCACTACACCCGAAAGTGGCAATTTAAAATATTATGAAAATGGGTATGTAAATTGGATAAATACGGGTGATTTGAATGATAACACCTTAACTGGATGTAAATATAAAGTGACTAAAAAAGCTTTGGATGATTATCCCACCTTGAAGATTTACCCTTCAGGAGCAGTGCTGGTTGCAATGTATGGTGCTACAATTGGAAAAGTTTCTTTATTAGAAATAGAAGGTTGCACAAATCAAGCTTGTTGTGCTTTGTATGATAGTGATATTTATTCGAAAGAGTTTTCACTTTATTCCATACTTGCTTCAAAAGATGCACTAATAAGAGAAAGTTATGGGGGCGGTCAACCCAATATTAGCCAAGATGTTATCAAGAGATTCAAACTTCCTGTTCCGCCTACTGAAGAGCAAAAGCAAATTGTAGAATTTATCAAATCCGAAACCCGCACTTTAGATATTGCCATCAACAAAGCCGAACGGGAAATAGAATTGATGAAAGAATACCGGGAAGCAATGATAGCTGAGGCGGTTACGGGGAAAAAAATTGTAAATTCGCATATTTCAGGATAAAATTATGCAAGACGAAAATAATAACATAGTAAGTGAACTTCAGGTTGAATACGAAGATGTAAGTAGCGGAGTCTTAATGGAAAAGCCCTTCAATCCTTCGAAAATTGATATTACAACAAAGCACCTTACCATCGACTTGTTGATTAAACGTTTGAAAGCCGACCCCATTGAAATAGATTTAGCACCGGCATTTCAGCGTAAAGGCGATTTATGGGACGACCAGAAACAAAGCCAGTTAATTGAATCATTGTTAATCAAATTTCCATTACCAGCTTTTTACTTTGATGGTTCCGATAATAACAAATGGTTGGTGGTTGACGGATTACAACGGTTAAGTTCACTACGGAATTTTGTCATTCTAAAAAAACTCAAACTTCAGGGACTGGAATTTCTAAACAAACTGGAAGGCAATAGTTTTGATGATTTACCCCGTAATCTTCAGCGTCAGATTGAAGAAGCTCAAATAACGGCTTACATCATCAATCCCGGTACACCTGAAGAAGTTAAATTCAACATTTTCAAACGCATCAACACCGGCGGATTAATTCTGAACTCGCAGGAAATCCGTCACGCACTGAACCAGGGTATTTCAGCGACCTTTGTCGCCGAGTTAGCCGAATTAAAAGCGTTTAAAGATGCTACGGAAAATGCTATCAACCCTAACCGGATGATGGACAGGGAATTTGTAACAAGGTTTATTGCATTCTATTTGTATCCATATACCGACTACAATCCGGATTTGGATACTTACATGAACAAAGCAATGAGCGATATAAAAAGGTTGACTGTTCAGCAAAGGGAAAAAATAAAGTCTGATTTTACCAAATCGATGAAGTTGGCAAAAAAGATTTTTAATAACTGGGCTTTCAGAAAATCTGATAAATATCCCGATAAAAGAAAACCAATAAATAAAGCACTCTTTGAAGTATGGAGTGTTTTGTTAGCGAAGTTAGACGATGCCAGCAGGGAAAAATTAGAAAATAACAAAACCATTTTGTTTGAGAAAGCGGTAAATCTTACCAAAGATGATTCGGTATTTTTTGACAGCATAACTACTTCAACCGGTAATAAATCATGTGTGCTTGACCGGTTTACAAAAATTGACAGAATAATAAAAGAAACATTGCAGCAATGATATCACATATTGAAATACAAAATTTCAAGTCCTTAAAAAAGGTTTCCGTCAGCCAAAAAAACCTTAACCTTTTAATGGGGCTAAATGGTATGGGTAAAAGTTCCTTTATTCAAGTGCTATTGCTCTTAATGCAAAGCGACAAATTGGAACAACGCATTCTTGACCTTAATGGTTTTTTGGTTCAAATTGGACAAGGCAGAGATGCACTGTATCAATTCGCACAGGAAGAAAAAATTGTATTTGAGTTAATATTTGAAGGACAACCAAAATACAATTGGAAATTTGCCTACCAAAAGGATAAAGAAAAGCTTAATGCTGAGAATGGTTATACAAAAGACCAGATGAATTTCTTTAGAAAAGCCACCAAACGGTTTCAATACATAAGTGCTGAACGCATTGGTCCAAAAGACATCTATGAAGCTTCGAGTGTTGTGGTTGCCGATAAAAAACAACTTGGATTACTGGGGGAATATGCCGCATATTACATCAATGTTTTCGGACAAGAATATGAGGTTTTGGAAAAACTCAGACATTCAGAAGCAAAAGCAACCAATTTACTTGCTCAGATAAATGCCTGGATGAACGAAATCTCACCTGGCATTTCCTTAAATACTAAATATGTCCCTGAAGTAAACAAAGTAATTCTGGATTACCAGTTTGACTTGATAAATGATAGAACCAATTCTTTCCGCCCGAAAAACGTGGGTTTTGGGATTTCTTATGTTTTGCCTATTGTATTGGCTTTGCTGACAGCAGAGGAAGGAAAAATAATTGTGATTGAAAACCCGGAATCGCATATTCATCCAAGAGGACAGGCTGAGTTAGGGAAGCTCATTTCTTTAGCCGCCAGCGTAGGTGCACAATTATTTGTTGAAACCCACAGCGACCATATTTTAAACGGAATCAGGGTGGCAGTTAAAGACAGCCAAATTGATAGGAATAAAGTGAATGTTATGTTCTTTGATAAGATTACTACAGAGAAAGAACAATTCTCCAAGGTAAAGCAAATTAAGATTGATAAAAATGGAGAACTTAACGAGTATCCAAAACACTTTTTAGACGAATGGAGTAATCAATTAATTAAACTTGTTTAAAGAGTATGGAGCTTATTTGTAATGAATTATCATTTATTCCATTAGCGGAAAATGGACATATTGCAGAAGAAAGGTTTAAGACCATTATTCAATCCTTTCGCGAATCTAAATCAAGATACAATTTTACTCATATTCGCTTTCCTAAAAGTTATTCAGCCTTGCAAATCACAGCAACTCAAACACTTTTTGAATGGATTTCAACATTATCCAATCCAACGTTGAAAGCTGCGATTTTAACTTTATTCAGACCCCCTTATACAGATGACCTGGAAGAATCGGAGATGGATACTTTTTTTGAAAGTAATTACTCAATTACAAGCGAAGAAGCACCGGAAAGAAATTCACCGGTAGGTTTGCCGGTTGCCTTTATTAAATCCGTTCCCTGTATTAGTTTTGATTCGCATGATTTCTGGAAAAAAAGGAAAATAGAAATCAGCAAAACAAATGGAAACAGACTTGAAAATGCTGATTTTTTTACTTACAATATTTGCTTGCCTACCGATTTGAATACACCAGAGTTGAATGAATGGGCTGAAAATTGTTTTCCTGAATACATTAATACGACTGAACTTCTCACAAAATATCTCAGCTATAGAAAATACGAAGTAATTTTCTCTGAAAGTTTTCTGCAACAGTTCTTTGAATGGAAAAAAACGGATATGGATTCATTCAAATATCTTCTTTTGCTTATGAAAGATGTGGAACTTCATCCATTTACAGGGGGAAGGGGGCAAACAGAAAATTTAAGGAACAGAGGAAAGGAAGCATCGAAAAGAATTAATATCAATGATAGATTAAGTTATACTGTTATAAATAATGTTGTAACATTTATAGCCTGTAAAGGACATTACGAATTCCATTAAAAATGACAACCGACACCACAGAAAAAGGATTGGAAGCCCATATAACCCAATATTTGTGTTTGGTGAATGGATTTGAAGAACGCCACTTTAGCCAATACAACCGAACCGATTGTTTTGATGAAGAACTGCTTTTTAAGTTTCTGGAAGCAACCCAACCTAAGGAGGTGGCTAAACTTAAAAAATCGCATGGCAGCAATTACAGGCAGCGCGTAAAATATTTGATAAATCGTAAAATAAAAGACGAAACTGTTGTAAATGAAAAGTGTCTTGGGGGTGTTATAAATTTATTGCGTACCGATGTAACAGACGGAAACACGGGAATAAAACTTAAATTGTTTTACGACAAACCGGTTTCTAACTTGAACCGAAAAGATGCTGAACAGTATGAGAAGAATATCTTTTCGGTAATCCGTCAGGTGCATTATAGCACACAAAATGAGAAATCGCTTGACTTGGTTGTTTTTATCAATGGAATTCCGGTAATCACGTTCGAACTAAAAAACGAATTAACCAAACAGAATGTAAAAGATGCCATCAAACAATACAAAACCACTCGCGACCAACGGGAAGAATTGTTTCGGCTGGCTCGTTGCCTGGTTCACTTTGCAGTGGACACAGAACAAGTTTGGATGTGTACTCATTTGAGAGGCGACAACTCGTTTTTCTTACCCTTCAACAAAGGCAACAATAACGGAGCAGGAAATCCTCCTTCTAGTGGCATCAAAACCGAATACCTCTGGAAAGAAATTTTAACCAAAGAAAGCATAACGAACATCATTCAGAACTATGTTCAACTGATAGAAGAAGAATCGGAAAAAATATTGCCCGACGGAAAAATCAAAAAAGAGAAAATTAAAAAGATGATTTTCCCGCGCTATCATCAATTGGATGCGGTTCGTAACCTGCTGGCAAATGCGAAGGAAAACGGAGCAGGAAAACGCTATTTGATTCAACATTCGGCAGGTTCGGGAAAAAGTAATTCAATAAGTTGGTTAGCACATCAATTGGTTGGCTTATTCGATAAAACAAATACTACAGCAGTTTTCGACTCAATCATTGTGGTAACTGACAGAATTGTTCTCGATTCGCAAATTCAAAGCAATATTAAGCAGTTTGAACAAGTAAAAGGTTTAGTAGAACATATTGATAAAGGCTCAAAGCATTTAAAAGAAGCTTTGGAAGAAGGCAAGAAAATTATCATCTCCACCATTCAGAAATTTCCGCACATCGTTGAAGAAATCGGGATGTTGCCGTCAAGTAAATTTGCCATTATAATTGACGAAGCACATAGCAGTTTTAGCGGACAAATGGCGAGAAAATTAAATGAATCACTTTCAAAACTAAATCTTGATTCAGCTACCAAGAAGGAAATTGACGATGAAATGGAGGAAGTTCTGAATAACTTGGAAAATGAAGAAACAGAAGACAATATTTCATCAGAAGATTTAATTAGAATCGTTGTAAAATCCAGAAAACTCCTGTCCAATGCAAGTTATTTTGCATTTACTGCTACACCAAAACCAAAGACCCTTGAATTGTTCGGTATAAAATACCATGACGGAGAAAAAGAAAAATTCCGGGCATTCCATCTATATTCAATGAAACAAGCCATTGAAGAACATTTTATTGAGGATGTACTAAAATATTATACGACATATAAAGCCAGTTTTGGACTGCTGAAAAAGATTGAGGATGACCCACTCTTCGATAAAAAGAAAGCACAAAAAAAATTACGGGTGTATGTTGAAAACCATCAACTGAACATTGCAAGAAAAACGGCGGTAATGGTTGACCATTTTTTAGATGCAGTGATTCGGAAAAAGAAAATAAATGGTCTGGCAAAAGCGATGGTTGTTACAAGCAGCCGCAGAAATGCTGTGAAATACAAACATGCTTTCGATAAATATTTGAAAGAAAATGGCATCCCATACAGTGCGATTGTTGCATTTTCAGGTGAAATTGATGGAGAGACAGAGATGTCCTTAAATGGTTTCTCCAGTGCTTTGATACCGGATGAATTCAAGAAGGTTAATAACAGATTCCTGATTGTTGCTAATAAATACCAAACCGGTTTTGACCAACCACTTTTACATACAATGTATGTTGACAAAAAATTAGGGGGTGTAAGTGCCGTTCAAACACTTAGCCGTCTAAACAGAACCGCTTCCGGTAAAAGTGACACATTTGTTTTAGACTTTGCCAATTCAACCGATGAAATTAAAGATTCGTTTGAGCCTTATTATGAAACAACAATTTTAGGCGAAGCAACAGACCCAAATAAATTGTTCGACTTGCAAAATGCCCTTGATAATTTTAATATTTATACAAATGCCCAAGTTCAGGTGTTTTCGGATAAAATTGTTCAAAATTTTTCTGTTGACCAGTTACATAGTATTTTAGATGAAGCAGCCAATGTTTTCAAGATTACCCTTGATGAGAATTCGCAAGAAGATTTCAGGACAAAATGCAAGTCATACGTTCGTTTATATGTGTTTTTAGCTCAAATTGTGCCATTTACAAATCCTTATCTTGAAAGACTTTATATTTTTCTGAACCATCTGCAAAATAAAATTCAACGGGAACAGGGAGAAGACCTTGCACAAGGTATTTTAGATGCAATCGACCTGGACAGTTATCGTTTACAAAAACAAGGAGAATTTAAAATATCCTTACAGCAAGGTGAAGAATTGTTGCCTTCGTCCGAAATGGGTGGCGGAGTTTCAGAAACTGAATTGGAATTACTTTCCAACATTGTAAAAGCATTTAACGACCGTTTTGGAACTCGATTTACCAACGAAGACAAAGTACGTAAAATGGCTGCGGACTTAATGCAAGACGTTAAAGATGACAAAGCTGCGATGGACAACATTAATGCTTCCTTAAATAAAAACGATATCCAAAATGCTCAAATCACATTCACGGATATTTTGAAAGAGAAAATGATAAATCATATTGACAGCAACTTTGAAGTGTTTAAGGAATACAATGATAATCCGGAGTTTAAAGCGTTTTTAGCAAGTCAAATGTTTAAATTATTAATCAATGATTTGGCAAAAGCCATATAAAAGCCAGCGCACAGTCGTAAGCACAATTGCAAGCCCACACGAGCCAACACTAAAACCAAAGGCTAGCAAAAGAGCTTCCGCCTTCCCTCCAAGTAACCGCCTTTAAGGGCGGTTTTAGGATTGCCCACGCTCAAAAAAACTAAATAAATTTGTGCTTCGTGGATCGGTTAGTGCAGATTGACAATAACAAGAAAATAAAAGCTAAATAACTGACAAACAGACAGAAATAAATGAACACCAGCCCATAACAAATAGCACTTAAACGCGCTGCCACTCCCGAACACTTTCGGGAAAACTCCAACAACGAAGCCGGCCCCCTCCCGATAACTATTAGCTATCGGGAGGCAGCAGCGTCCCGAGCATTCGGGATAAGTCGGTGTTGTGAGCCTGCCCCAAGCATTTGGGGGAACCTTCATGCAGATAAACCCTCTGTTCCCGATTCGGCTTGGAATTGTGCTACTTTTTGGAAATCTGACATACTGTTATTCTATAAAAGCCGATCGGGATTAACTGCCTCTAACCTCATTTGCTGCGCAAATTCATTAAGACGCAGTAAAATCCCGAATTCGGCTCGAAATTGTGCTACTCTGAAGAAATTTCCATTACTGTTGTCCCATAAAAGCCGATCGGGATTAACTGCCTCTAACCTCATTTGCTGCGCAAATTCGCTAAGAGGCAGTAGAATATGGAGTTTCAAAGTTTTTAGTTGTTTTCATCCGGTGGTTTTAGTGTCGTTTTGCTGTTGTTTTCAGTTCAATAAGCGACGTTTTTCGGCTAGTTTTGGGATGATTTCAGTAGAAGATGAACCTCTGACGATACTTTTTGGTCGGGCAAAGCATGGCAGTAGCAATCCCCCTTATCGGGGGCAAGTTTATATCCCGAATCGGAAGCAGCCTTATATCTTTCATAAGGAATAATGTCTTTAAGGATTTCGAGATATTCACTCAATTTGCAAGCAAGAAGGGTGCTCGTCGCTCAACATGCCATAGCAATAATACTTGGGCCGGTGGTGCGAAAGCTTCCGCTTTTGAATTTTGAGTTCATCGTGTTAAAATTTAAATAGTTAAATGAAAATTTGTATGGCAGTTTAAGCCAAAAGGCTTTTAAAGGTGAGCTAACAATGTCAGAACGATGATTTTATATGATTAAATGATTGCTATGATTAAAGAAGAGTATAAATATTCAGAGTTGACTTCAAAAATTATCAAATGTGCTATGACAGTGCATAGTGAATTAGGTAATGGTTTTACTCATATAATTAATTCTTTTTTTAATGGTATTCGTGAATGCTTTGCATTTCAGGAGGTAATCTACCAAAGGGCTCTGGCTATTGAGATGCACCTTGCGGGTATTGAGTTTAAAAGAGAATTTGAAATGCCGATTTTTTACAGGGATGAACGTATTGGAACACGGCGGGTTGATTTTTTGGTTGAAGGAATTGTGTCTGTCGAGTTAAAAGCAATGACAAAATTAGAAGATGTTCATTTTGCACAGGCAATAAACTATCTTGAAGCCTATAACCACGAAATAGGTTTACTAATTAACTTTGGCGAACGAAGCCTCAATTTTAAGAGGTTGACCAATAAAAAATATAAATCAATTAAATCACAAGAATCACACAAATCATAGTCAAACAATGGGTTTAAGTTTTCATTATAGCGGCAGCATTGCAAAAGCGGAATTACTACCCGATTTGATTGACGAGGTGCAGGATATAGCCGGTATTTACAACTGGAAATTCAACGTATATGAACGGCAATTTCCTGAAAACAGTTTTGGTATGCCGGATTACAACCAAAGTATTTATGGCGTAAGCTTTACACCGCCTGGCTGCGAGACTATTTCTCTTTGTTTTTTGTCGAACGGTCGCATGAGCAGCCCTGCCCATTTAAAATTTCATGGTAAAACCAACGAACAGCCTGAAAGGGAATATTTATACATGCTCTCGGTAAAAACGCAATTTGCTAATGTTGAAACGCATCAGTTTATTATTCAACTTTTTCGTTACCTTAATACAAAATATTTTGTCAATTTTACACTTACAGACGATGGCTGTTACTGGGAAACAAATGATATTGAAGTACTAAGAGCAAATTTTAAAAGAAATGCCGATTTGTTATCAGGTTTCTCATCGGCACTTGAATGTGTACCTATGGAAAAAGGAGAAACTATTGAAAAATACTTTACACGGTTATTAAACCTGATTGAGAAAAGAAAAAAACAATGACAGTATGCCTGAAAACCAAAATATTGAACACAAAGAATCGTGGAGAGATGAATATCTGAAATGGATTTGCGGTTTTGCAAATGCCAATGGAGGAACGATTTATATTGGCAAGAATGATTCGGGTGAAGTTGTTGGTCTCAAAGATTCTAAGAAACTACTTGAAGATATTCCCAACAAAACGAAAGATATTCTTGGTATTTTGGTTGATGTTAATTTGCATCAAACAGAAAAAGGGGATTTTATTGAAATTATAGTCGAAGCATATCCTTATCCGGTTAACTACAAAGGTCAATATCATTATCGAAGCGGAAGCACCAAACAGGAATTAAAAGGCGCAGCCCTTGACAAATTTTTGTTGCAACGAAAAGGCAAACGATGGGATGCCGTTCCGGTTCCAAACGTATCGGTTAATGATTTAAAGAAGGAAACCTTCGACTTTTTTAGGAAAAAAGCTGTAAAAGCTCAGCGCATTGAGGATGATGTTTTAACCGATACCAATGAGCAATTGGCTGAAAATCTTCAACTAATTGAAAACGAATATCTGAAAAGAGCAGCAATACTGTTATTTCATCCAAACCCAGACAAGTTTGTTACAGGTGCATACATTAAAATCGGCTTTTTTGAAGCTGACGATGACTTAAGATTTCAGGACGAAATTCATGGTAACGTTTTTGAACAGGTAGAAAAAACAACAGATTTATTATTTACAAAATACATTAAATCGTCAATCAGTTACGAGGGCTTAAACAGGGTTGAGAAATACGAATATCCAAAAGATGCAGTTCGTGAAGCCCTGTTAAATGCAGTTTCTCACAAAGATTATTCCGGTGGAGTTCCAATACAGATTAGCGTTTACAAAGACAAGATAATTTTATGGAACGAAGGTCAATTGCCCGAAAACTGGACAATTGAGAAACTATTGGACAAGCATCCTTCAAAACCCTACAATCCGGACTTAGCCAATGCACTTTTCAGAAGTGGTTATATTGAATCCTGGGGAAGAGGAACGTTGAAAATGATAAACGAATGCGTACAGTTTGGTATTCCAAAACCAAAGTATTTTTATGACATGTCGGGTTTCTGGGTTGAGTTCAGAAAAGATGTTTTTGACATCGAATATTTGAAATCGTTAGGTTTGAATGAAAGACAGATTCAGTCTGTAAAGTTTGTAAAAGAAAATGGCAAGATAACCAATAGTGAATATCAGGAAAATTATGGAGTTTCAAGGAACACAGCGACCAGAGACTTGTCGGAATTGGTTGATAAAGGCATTTTAAAATCATCGGAAGCCAAAGGGGCAGGTTCTTACTATGAATTATGAATTGCACCATAATTGCACCAATTGCACCATGCCACGCGCAGTCGTAAGCATCCCGCCAATTGGCGGGACAAGCCCGCACGAGCCTGCGCTCAGACCAAAGGCTCGCAAAAGAGCTTCCGCCTTTCCTGCCCAATTAACCGCCTTTATGGGCGGTTTTAGGTTTGCCGACCTGCAAAAAAACAAAATAAATTTGTGCTACGTGGTTAGGTAGGTGCGGATTGAGAATGATTATAAAATTATAGCTAAATAATTGATAAACAGACAGAAATGAACGAACACCAGCCCCTAACAAATAGCACTTAAACGCGCTGCCACTCCCGAACACTTTCGGGAAAACTCCAACAACGAAGCCAGCCCCCTTCCGATAACTATTAGCTATCGGGAGGCAGCAGCGTCCCGAGCTTTCGGGATAAGTCGGTGTTGCGAACCTGCCCCGTGCCTTTCGGGGGAACCTCCTGCAAATAAACCCTCTATTCCCGAATTCGGCTCGAAATTGTGCTATTCTGAAGAAATTTCCATTACTGTTATTCCATAAAAGCCGATCGGGATTAACTGCCTCTAACCTCATTTGCTGCACAAATTCGCTAAGAGGCAGTAGAATCCCGAATTCGGCTCGAAATTGTGCTATTCTGAAGAAATTTCCATTACTGTTATTCCATAAAAGCCGATCGGGATTAACTGCCTCTAACCTCATTTGCTGCGCAAATTCATTAAGACGCAGTAAAATCCCGAATTCGGCTCGAAATTGTGCTACTCTGAAGAAATTTCCATTACTGTTGTCCCATAAAAGCCGATCGGGATTAACTGCCTCTAACCTCATTTGCTGCGCAAATTCATTAAGACGCAGTAAAATATGGAGTTTCAAAGTTTTCGTTGTTTTCATCCGGTGGTTTTAGTGTCGTTTTGCTGTTGTTTTCAGTTCAATAAGCGACGTTTTTCAGCTAGTTTTGGGATGATTTCAGCAGAAGATGAACCTCTGACGATACTTTTTGGTCGGGCAAAGCATGGCAGTAGCAGTCCCGTTCATTGGGGGCGACTTTGTATCCCGAATCGGAAGCAGCCTTATACCTTTCATAAGGAATAATGTCTTTAAGGATTTCGAGATATTCACTAAATTTGCAAGCAAGAAGGGTGCTTGCCGTTCAACAAGCCATGGCGATAATACTTGGGCCGGTGGTGCGAAAGCTTCCGCTTTTGGATTTTGAGTTCATCGTGTTAAAATTTAAATAGTTAAATGAAAATTTATACGACAAACGGTTGTTTTTGTGCCACCATGGCCTCTGGTTGTGAATCAAGTATGTATTCGACTGACTACCGGAGGTTTAGTTCAACATCGTATTTATTGTATTTGGGCTGAATACGCATTTGGAGTTCTTAACGCTTTTTGGTAGCTTTACTATCGAGGGATAAGAAAGCAGTTTCAAACTCCCAAACTCAACAAATACGCAAAACGTTGAGCCAATTACAAAAAAGATTAAGTCAAACTTTAGATTACTTGTATTTCAACGATTTTAACAGTAAACAAAAAAATAAATATTATGAATAGAATAAAGTTAATTGGTCTTATAATTATTTTAGTGATAGCTACTGCCTGTAATAATCACTTTATGTCATTGACAATGTTGCAAGAGCAACTTGAAATTGAAAAACTTGATGAAATATCTAGAAAAAAAATCATTAATTATGGTATGTATGAATTTTTCAAAGTATCATATAAACCTAATGGATTATGGGAAGTGATTTGCATGGAAAAAAAGACTGGAAAAAAGGTTGCTTTAACAATCAATAAAGACACAGTACTTGTGATAACAGATAAAAGTGGCAAAAAACATCGATTGTATTTTGACACAGTACACATTTATGAAAATAAAATTTATGGACTATATTCAAGATTTATAAATGATCCTAAAACAATAGATTTCGATTACATTGAAAAGATTGAAATCCATGCTGAAATGTCAAAAAGTCGAGATGTATAAAAAGCCCAGCACACAACAAATAGTACTTAAACGCGCTGCCACTCCCGAACACTTTCGGGAAAACTCCAGCGACGTAGCCAGCCCACTCCCGATAGCTATAGTTATCTGTAGGCAGCAGCGTCCCGAGCATTCGGGATAAGTGAGTGTTGTGAGCCAGCGGCAAGTCGTTGAGGAAACTTCCTGTACATTTACCACTTGTTGTAGAAAACGCGAAGCGTTGAACCGCTGCAGTCCCATGAGGAATGACTTATAGAAAACCACGACCAGCGCCGCGACCTCATGCACACCTCTGGCAATTATCATGTGCAAAATTTCGTGCCGAATCGGCAGAAGTGCTCTTCGGTTAACAAAAGCGCGCTTCTTATGGCTCCATTAATACCAGGCGATTTGATTGAAATTCGCTTACTCCTGAGAGCTTTTTTAATGAAAACAAATGCTTACCGTCACCCTTGTTCCACACATAAAAATAAAAAAACATGAAAAAACTATTAACTATTTTTGTTATGGGATTGCTCACTCCCGCAACTTCCTGGTCGCAAACAACACTGTCAGGTGAATTAAATAAGAAAGTAATAGAAGGATTTACCTACATTTTTAATCAGAAGATGTTAAGACCCGACGATATTTTGATTGTGCAGACAATTGATTCAAAAAAATTCTTTGTGGTAACTGGTTGCATGGAAACATACCTGGAAGGGAAGGAGACAGACAAATCTGATTATTCCAAGTCTGTTGATGCGATTACACGAATCCATAAAGATTCAGTCTATGATGTTTTGTGGATCAAAAAGAGAAATTACCTCACCTTACTCTTGCCCGATTCAGGCATTCCGTTTAAAAAATTAAAAGGAAGGTTTACTGACAGTAAAATAGATTCTTTAAAAGCCGATATTAAAAACCTGCTTGATCAGGCGTACTTTGAAAGGGTTAAACAAAAATATGATAAATTAAAAACTATAAAAGCAAAAAATATCAGCGACGGTTTAAGACAAATCACCAATGATCCCGCCATTATACACGTTCGGATTGATTATCCGGAGGAAGCCCGTATGAACGAGACTCAGGGACAAGTTGAAGTTGCATTTGTTTTGACAACAAGTGGAGAAATAGCAGACCTGTATGTTCTTAAGAAATTGGGAGACGGGTGTACACAGTCTGTATTAAGCTCAATAAAGGAATTGGGAAACAAACTGAAAGCTAAAAGCTACAGCAACGAAGAAAATATTTTGTTCATATTTGCTATTAATTTTATTTTGATCGATTAGCAGATGGTAACCCAAATCGGTTTTCTTTTACAAAGAAAACGGCACAAGCTTTAATGACAGGTCAATACAATACCTATTCGATATATACTGCTTGTTACTAAATTTGCATAGCAAAGGCAGTTATACCGCGTCTTAGTGAAAATGCGAAGCATTTGAGCCTTATAAGTGTCGATCCTTCGGTATTAGAGGCGGTTTCCCGAACTATTCTCACCGAAGGTATCCCGAGTCGCTACGCTCTCGGGACGAACTATTCTCAGCGAAGCTAACTATTCTCACCGAAGGTAATCCCGAACTATTCTCAGCGAAGCTAATCCCGAATCCCGAATCCCGAATCCCGAATCGCTTCGCTCTCGGGACTAAAGTCGCTTCGCTCTCGGGACTATAGTCACTTCGTTCTCGGGACGAACATCGTACCGAGCCACCAGACGCAAGCTATTTTCGCAACCAACGCAGCGATCTCATGCACACCCGAAATAACTATCTTGTGCATAAAATCAAGTTGATTCGGTATATCTTATAAAAAACATAACTACACCTATTAACACAAACTTTATATTTATTATGAAAACACATGGGATAACCCTTTCCATTTTTCTATTAACAGCCTTTCATCTTATTGGCCAGAATGAAAACACCGTATCGGGAAAATACGATTTCGTGGCTGGTGAAAAAATCATCTTCTTTGATGACTTTGGCGCTGAACCCGTTGGTGAATTCCCTGCCAAATGGAACTCGAATATTGGAGGCGATATTGTTACTGCAACCGCCAACAATGGCAAATGGCTCAGGATGAAAGCTCAGGGCGGCAACTACATTCCCGAACTCGATTTGAAATTTCCCGAGAATGTGACGATTGAATTTGATGTATTTACAACCGATGATGTGGATTTTAAGACCACCTTTTATTCGGAGGAGCAATACGATTTAAATGCTTATGGCGTACCAGGCGAGGCTGGGTCAGAAGTCACTTTCACCAACGGCACAGTAGAATTCAGTTCGTATTCGACTGACGAAAGCAATTCAGGAAAAGAGATCCTCTCATCCAACGAGCAATTTCTAATTCCTGTAAATCGAGTGACTCACGTGGCCATTTGGATTCAAAAAAGCAGATACAGATTGTATCTGGCCACAAACAAAGTTTTCGACATCCCCAAAGGGGTTTTCCAGAATTATGTCTATAACCGGTTTAGATTTGAAACATCAAATTCACCCTCTGATGTTTTAATCAGCAATTTTAAAATTGCAGTCGGAACTCCCGACACCAGAAACCAACTGACAACCACCGGCAGATTTTCCACAACCGGAATTCTGTTCGATGTAAATTCTGACAAAATCAAACCTGAGTCGCATGCCTGCATCAAAGAAATTGCACAAATTCTGAAAGAGAATTCAGGAATTAAAGTAAAGGTGGTTGGACATACCGACAGCGATGGAGATGCCGCCAAAAACATCGAATTGTCGAAACGCAGAGCTGAATCTGTAAAAAAATATCTCGGAAGTGTGTTTGGTGTTGATACAACGATGATAACCACCGACGGCAAAGGAGAATCCGAACCCTTGTCGGACAATAAAACACCCGAGGGGAAAGCACAAAACAGGCGAGTGGAATTTATCAAAGAATAATTGGCTTACAGCCAAAAATATAAAAATTTCAGCGGTTCAACTGTTTTCAACACAAAATCCGTTGAACCGCTGAAACAACCTTATTACCAAAAACATCCAAGGCATCGTGATGGCGCGTATGGCAATTCAACAGATGTTATAAATTTTCTATTAAAAGCATCACTCACGTCAATAAACGCTTCATAGAGGCCACACAAAAACATTCTTTAGAAACGATAAAAGGCCTACAGCACTGCACAAACAACACAACAACGCCTTCATACAACTAACCGGCGGGCAACTCTTTTGCCCCCATCAGCACCCCCCCCTACCCTTTCGTTGAACTATTCTACAACAGGTCTTGTTTAAACATGAGTTGTTTTTACAAGACTTATTATTTATGAATATATTTAAAGAAATCACGATTCTTGCCACTGCCCTCTTTCTTTTCAATTCTGCAGCCCATTCTCAAGGATGCAGCGATGCAGGTTTTTGCACCATCAACAGCTTGAAGCCACACGGCGATGAAAGCGATCAACCACTTAACCACCAAATTAAAGTCGGCTTTTTTTCAGGTAAAGCCGACAACAACATCAACGTGTATGGAAACTACCTTGAATACAACCGCATTTTAACCAAACATTTTAGCCTCGATACAAAACTAACAACCCTGGGGCAAACCGGAAACGGCATCTCGGTATTTGGCATCTCCGACCTGTTTGTTAATGGAAACTACAGCGTTGCAGATCATCTAAACCTGACCCTTGGCGCCAAGATACCTTTAAGTGACGGGGGGCGTTCGCGTAACAACCTCGCTTTACCCATGGACTATCAGGCAAGCCTTGGAACATTCGATTTAATTCTTGGAATTGGCTATCAGTTGGGGCGGCTGCAAATGGCTGTTGCAACACAACTTCCGCTCAATCAAAATAAAAATCAATTTACAGCCTCCCAATATCCGTCAGGCTCCAGTTTGACAACCTTCCAGCCCACTGCCAATTTCAAAAGGAGCGGTGATGTTCTTTTACGCTTATCTTACCCGATCACCATTACCCCCTCGTTTAGAATTACCCCCAGTGTTCTGCCTATCTACCACTTAGCCAACGACACCTACACATCAGAAACTGGAGTAGAAACAGAAATCACAGGATCTAAAGGACTAACATTCAACAGCAACATCTACTTTGATTACGAAATCAACCACCGCCACGCCCTGCAGCTAAACGTTTCAAAACCCTTTGTTGTTCGCGATGCCCGTCCCGACGGATTAACCCGAAGTTTTGTTGCCAATTTGGAGTACAAAATCAGGTTTTAGCAAGGCACGAGTTGAGCGAGGAGTAGATTTCAAGTAGAAACATGCGGCCTTACACCGATTGGCTCTTGAAAGAGAAAGGGGAAGAAAAGGCACAGAATCGAGACAGAGAGAAACAAAACAAGGACCTAGACGACACTCAGAAACAAGAAACAAGAAACCAGAAACCAGAAACCAGAAACAAGAAACAAGAAACAAGAAACAAGAAACCAGAAACTAGCAACCAGAAACCTCCCCCCCCACCTGCTGACACCTGAGTTGTTCGATGGCCTCACCAATTCGTTTTATACCTTCTTCGATTTCCTGTTCGTTGGTTTTGCTGATGCTTATCCTGATTCGGAAACCGGGTTGAGGTGTGTAATAGAAAATACTTCCGTCGGTAATGCGAACCCCGTGTTGTTGAAACCATTGCTCCACCTGTTCTGGAGGTTTCAAACCTATTTCAAGCCACAAAATAAAACCGCCTAAAGGCTCCTGCCAGGTAACGCAAGTAGCAGGCATCCATTTGCGCAAAGCTTTCAAGGCGGTTTTCATCCTTTTCCTGAAAATGCGCATCATACGTCGCAAATGCAATTCGTAATAACCTAATCGGCAAAACCGGTAGATCAAGGCCTGGCTCAGAGTATTGGAAGTGAGATCGGTCATCATTTTCACAGCCGTTATCTGCCTGATGCAATCAGCCGGCGCAATCATCCAGCCTGTGCGCAAACCCGGGGCCAGCACTTTGGAGAAACTACCCAAATAGATCACATGATCGTGCCTGTCCATCGACTTAACAGGCAGATGCACCATCCCGAAATACTTCATCTCCTCCTCGATGCTGTCTTCAATCAAAACAATACGATGCCGTTCGCACAAACTCAGCAACTCTTCCCTGCTGGCCTGCGACATGGTTGCCCCTGTGGGATTGTGAAAAGTTGGAATAACATAAACAAACTTCACCTTCCTGCTGACAACCACCCTTTGAAACGCCTCAACATCGAAGCCCGAAGAGGTTGATTCAAGCTCAACCACTTCAAGTCCATAAAAGCGAATCAACGGGAACAACATGGCATAGGTAGGCGACTCCACAGCAATCACATCGCCCCGCCTGGCGAAGGTTTGGAAGATAAGTTGCAACGAATTTTGCGACCCATTGGTTATCAAAATATTATCGTCAGACGAATGAATGCTGTGCAACTTCATGTGTTTTCTGATTACCTGTCGAAGGGCCGGAAGTCCACGGGGCTGGTTGTATCCAAAAACATTCAGTGCAGGATCGGCCAACACTTCTCTGAAACAACTGGCCACCAATTTGTGGTCGATTAACCGGGGATCGGGAACAAGGTGGTAAAAATCGATGACCCCCGGCTGCGGGTCAGTCATCAATTGGGCATACCGATCAATTTCTTCAAAATCAACAAATTGATGGTTTTCAAACAACCCTTCTCCCACTTTTCTCAACGGTTGTACCCCTTCGGATGTTTCAACACTCACCTTCCGGCGTCTGACACGTGTGTAGGAACCCTCGGTGCTTTCAAAATAACCAAGAGCCCACAACTCCTCATAAACCTTAACCACAGTGGAGCGGTTAACACCAAGCGAGGCCGACAACTGACGCGTAGAAGGCATCTGGTAACCTTCTTCGAGAAGTCCTTCTTCAATCATCTCACGAATCTGACTTACCATCTGATCGAAGAGGGTAACACTGCTTTCCCTGTTAATTTGAAGCAACATCTTGCAATCTTTTACTCAACATCTATATCCTATGTCAGCTTTGCCCTGTCAAGGATGCTTTTATCGTGCAAAATTACTTGAAAACAACTTGGTAAACCGAAGAAATGCAAAAGAACTAAGAAACAATTTGTTGGAAATCGTTTCTCACTTATGCAACGCCTTTCCCCCGATGGGCTTCTGAAAAAACTCAAAACCTGAATCGCGGTTACCTTATAGGAATGCTTTTGCAAACCAAAGCTTAAAAGCGAAAAGCCGGTTGAATTACAACCTGACAAACAAGAGCTAACACCCTTTTAAAAAGAGAATCACGAGCTATACAGCCAGAATGACTACTTTTCTCCTATAAATCCTTGTTAAAAACAGAACTGAACTTATGGATGATTCGCTGACTTGATTTTCAAATCTTCGAACTTGTGCACCCGCGCTTCGCGCTGGTGTTTTTTTTACCGCAAAGATCGCCAAGGTAGCTTCCCGCAAAGATCGCCAAGATGCCGGACAGATTTTTAATCCCGAATCGGCTATAATCATGGTCGTTACTATTATTAAAGCCTCTCGGGACGATGTTACCTTCGGTGAGAATAGTTCGTCCCGAGAGCGAAGCGACTATAGTCCCGAGAGCGAAGCGATTAGCTTCGCTGAGAATAGTTCGGGATTAGCTTCGCTGAGAATAGTTCGGGATTAGCTTCGCTGAGAATAGTTCGGGAAACCGCTTCTAGGTTAAAAGCTTCACATTTTAACCAACAAGCGGTAAAGATCGCTAAGGCACTTCGTGCTGACTGGACGTGCAATACCCGTCTGCATCTGCGTCCGATAGATGACGTAGGCATCTCAGCGTTCTTAAAACTGCCCGTCGAAAAATCTTAGCGTTCTTAGCGTCTTAACTTGGCGCTCTTAGCGATAAAAGAATACCCGACCGGCAAATACATCTTCCTGTTAATCCTTGTTATAACAGACCTGAACTAACAGATAATCCGCCGGTTCGATTTTTATTCGTCTGTGTGTATAGGCGATTTCATGTATATTTGCATTGGCTCTTATGCAGTTGCATCCTCACATGGCAACTGCACGAACACTCCTTATAATTGTAGTTAACAAATTGATCAGGTGGAGAATGGTTAAACCGGACATTCCCGCCGCCTTTTCACCGGTTTCTCAGATCGCATGATGACACTTACAGGATCGGCTCTTTACATTCCCCTTTGCCTGCTCGCCGGTGCAGCCTACGCTACACTACTCTATTACAGCAACAAACGTCACCTGTTCTCCGCCCCGATCAGATGGACTGCCGCAATTGCGCGGTTTGTTGTTGTAACCGTTTTGTCGTTCCTTTTGCTGGCTCCGATGGTTAAAACAGAAAAGTTGAATGAAGAAAAACCAGTTCTGGTTCTGGCAATGGATAACAGCGAAAGTATGGTAAACTCGCCTGATTCGGCGAAACTAAAAAGTGCAATTCCACAGGCTGTTGTCCTACTGGCCGAAAAACTCAACGACACCTACACCATCCAATTGGTGAGCTTTGGCCACGACGTAACCAATGGATTATCAACAAACTTTGATGAAGACATCACCGACTATTCCAGACTTTTCGGCGAAATGAACAACAGATTGGTTAACAACCGACAAAGCACAGTAGTAGTATTTTCCGACGGTCTTGTCAACCGAGGATCTGATCCTTTGTTCGCAACAATTCATGCTCCTTACAGGATTTTCACGGTGGCCTGTGGCGATTCCACACCACGCGACGACGTGTTTATCAAAAGTGTAAAAACCAACAAGGTTGGATTTACCAAATCAGAATTGCCCATCGAGGTAGTTGTGAACGCTGAAGGCTTAGCCGGAAAACGATGTCAACTCAAAGTAACCCTTGAAGGAGAGCCAACACAAACTACAGCTTTAACCATAACCAACAACCACTTTAGCTTGAGCAGTCTGCTGCGAATCACACCTGACAAAGCGGGATTAAAGAAAATTACAGCAGAACTTACCCCCATCGACCATGAATACAGCCCTGCCAACAACAAAATGGTAACCTATGTTGAGGTGATGGAGAGCAGGCGAAAAATACTTCTGCTGGGAGCTGCACCACATCCCGATCTGGGAGCCATCAGACAGATTATCGAAACCGAGTATCAATTCGAGGTTGACCTTCAATTGGCATCAAATACCCTGCCCACGCCATCTGATTACAACCTTGTGGTATTCCATCAACTTCCTTCAGCCAGATTTCCATTGACCTCCTTCTTCAATCAACTCGACAAAGAAGGTATCCCTTCTTTTTTCATCATCGGAACCCTAACCAGCCTCGAAGCCTACAACAACCTGCTGCCCCCGGTTACTATAATGGGTTCTTCGGGATCGGTAAATGCAAACGCGCAACTCAACCCCCTGTTCTCCTTGTTTCAAACCGATCCGCAAACCGATGGAATGCTGCGAAACCTCCCGCCCCTTGTGGTCCCATTTGGTGAATACCGAACTTCGCAAGCTGCCGAAGTATTGATGAACCAGACCATTAACGGTATTGCCACCAACCGGCCTCTCGTGGTGCTTGGCAATCGCGAAACTGCCCGGTGCGGGGTAATGGCCGGTGAAGGAATCTGGCTTCAGTACCTCACCCTGAAGATGCTGGAATCCAATGCCTCGATGTATGAAACCATGATACTCAAAACCCTCAACTACCTCTCAATTCGAAAGCCAAAGGAGCGCTTCTCTGTAGAAACCGAAAAGACCATCCAGCAATACGATCAGGCCTTGTTTGAAGCCACACTGCTCAACGAATCTTTCGAGACGGTAACCAATGCCGAGGTAACCATGGACCTGACGGACGAAGGGCAAAAAAACTACCCTTTCAAATTTACAAAGCAAAAATCGTCTTATATGCTGAATGCAGGCAGATTGGCGCCGGGCAAATACCAATATACAGCAACAGCACTGACCGAAAAAGAACGGCATACTGCCACCGGGCAATTGGTGGTTTTACCTACAAACCTCGAGCAACAAAACCAAACAGCTGATAACAATCTTCTGCGACGACTGGCCACAGAAAGAGGGGGCAGTATGTTGCCCCTTTCTGAAACCAACCTGCTGGCACAGCTGCTTAGCGATGGAAATCAGGCCAAACCTGTTGTTTACACACAAGAAACCATTTCTGACCTTATTACCCTGCCGCTGGTATTTTTCTTGATTCTGATTCTCGCTGCAGGCGAATGGATTCTTCGGAGGTGGGGAGGAAGCTATTAGCCAGTAGCTAAGCAACAAACGCTGGTAAACAAAACATTTGCACAAAAAAAACTGCCACCAACCTCTTAAAGAAAGCGATCGGTGGCAGCACTGCCGGAGTCTGGTTAATCAGAGCACCGCGAACGGTGGTTAGTAGAAGGCAAATGTAAGAAAATAGCTACAACCTATGCAAGCAATTTTTTCACTTCTGCCAATAAAGTTTGAGGTTGGACGGGCTTTTCGAGAAAAGCGTTCACAGGAAGCCATCTGGGATCTTTGGCCATCTCCTTCAGGTTGATGCCGGTGATGCTGTCAACACTTGTCAGCATAATGATAGGAAGTTTCTCGAATTCAGGATCTTTGCGTAATTCACGAGCCATTTCATAACCCTCCTGATCGGTATTCATCATAACATCGAGGATGGCAAGATCGGGTTTTTCAGCACGTGCCTTGGCGAATCCTTCATATTTATCGCCGGCTGTTACCACTTTATATCCCTCTTTTTCGAGGATAGCTTTCTGAATAAAGACGAAGTCAATATCGTCGTCAACCAACAGAATTTTATAGTCTTTCATGGTTATTCGGTAAAAATAATTGAGTATGAGTTTCTTGATAAAGCCACCAGTCGGTTGAGCCGACTGGCGGCAAATATACATTTAAATTAGTACCGTTTACGGGCTTTGTAGTGAGTATGCAGCAATTCGTGCGATTTATGACCGAGCGGCTCACCCAGGAATTCCTGGTAAATTTGTGCCACTTCCGGATTTTCGTGCGATTTGCGTATAGGCATACCTTCATCCTCGGCATAAATAGCTTCAGCTCTCTTCTGCCGAATTTCAGGATTGGTAGGTATGGGCTGTCCGCCGCCACCCAAACATCCGCCCGGGCAGGCCATCACTTCGATGAAGTGATACACGGCTTTTCCGTCTTTAACCGCCTGCATCAGTTCACGGGCATTGGCAAGTCCGTGAGCGATAGCGCATTTCAATTCAACACCTTCCAGGAAACTCCATTCAGGTTTTGTTCCGGCAATAGTAACCGAAGCCTCTTTAATCCCTTCCATACCACGAACCGGGGTAATGTTGAGGTTCTCGAAAGGCACTTCCTTACCGGTAACTATCTCCCATGCTGTGCGCAGGGCTGCTTCCATCACCCCACCGGTGGCACCAAAAATAACGGCTGCGCCTGTCGAATCGCCCATGAAACGGTCGTATTCTTCATCTTCCAGCTTCATAAACTCGATACCAGCTTGTTTAATCATGATAGCCAGTTCACGGGTAGTAAGCACGTAGTCAACATCCTGGTAACCGCTGTCGCGCATTTCCGGACGCTGAGCCTCGTATTTCTTCGCGGTGCAAGGCATGATTGAAACCGAAACGATATCCTTCGGGTTGATGTTTTTCCTTTGTGCATAGTATGTTTTTACCAGGGCACCAAACATCTGTTGTGGCGATTTGCAGGTAGAAACATTGGGGAGGTATTCGGGGAATGTGTGTTCAATAAACTTAATCCAGCCCGGCGAGCAAGAGGTAGTCATGGGTATGGCCACTTTCTCGTCGTTGTCAACCAGGGCTTTTTTCAAGCGGGTAAGCAATTCAGTACCCTCTTCCATGATGGTAAGGTCGGCAGTAAAATCGGTATCGAGCACCGAATTGAAGCCCAGGCGACGCAATGCAGCCACCATTTTGCCTGTTACCCTCTCGCCCGGATCAAATCCAAGTTCTTCGCCAAGAGCAACCCTAACGGCAGGAGCTGTCTGAACAGCAACATGTTTTGACGGATCGTAGATAGCGTTCCAAACCTCATCAAGGTAGTTTCGTTCAACCAATGCACCAGTCGGGCAACGGTTGATACACTGTCCGCAGTTGGTGCAAACCACCTCGTGCATGGGTTTGTCGTAAAAACTCGAAATTTTCATTTCATGACCCTTGTTGGCTACAGCCAGAGCGTTCACACCTTGCAATTCGGCGCAAGTACGCACGCAACGCTGGCAGCGGATACATTTCGAGTCGTCTTTCATGATAGATGGCGACGACTGGTCGATTGTGAAATGTTTTTCGGGAACAAGATCAAGATACATCTGGTTTCCGGTGCGGTATTCGTTGGCCAAATCCTGCAATTCGCAGTTGCCATTTTTGTAACACTTGGTGCAATCGGCATTGTGCTCTGACAAGAGCAATTCAATGATGTTTTTACGTGCCTGGCGAACCTTCATGCTGTTGGTAAGAATTTGCATGTTTTCGCGAACAGGCACGGCGCATGAGGCTTGCAGCGTGCGCATACCAACCTGTTCTACCACGCACACGCGGCAATTGCCGGCAATGCACAAATCTTCGTGGTAACAAAGGGTCGGAATCCTGATATTCAGTTTTCGGGCGGCAGCCAAAATGGTGGTGCCCTCTTCTACTGTAACGGGGATATTATTAATGGTGAGATTGATCATTTTTTGTGTCATTTCTCAGTCTCCTTGATTTTTAGGTTAGTAAACTATTTCTTCTCTGAAATTTTCAACAATCGAAACGAAGGCATTACCAACCGACTGTCCAAGGCCGCATTTGGATGCGTAGCGCATGGTTTCGGCCAATTTCACCAACTCGTCGAGGTAGGTTGCAGGGCGTTCTCTGCGCTTCACTGCCATGATGCCTTTGAGCAATTGCTGGCAACCAACGCGGCATGGGGTACATTGCCCGCACGACTCTTCCTGGAAGAAATCGAGGTAATTGTGCAGCACATTATACATGGATCGGGAACTGTTAAAAATTTTCATCGATCCACCAGTAGGGATTCCTTCGAAACCAATGATGGTTTCTTTGAACTTTTTGCGAGGGACGCAAAAACCGGATGCTCCACCTACCTGAACGGCTTTGGTATCGCCATCGCCAAACTCTTCAACAAAGTCGGCAAGTGACATTCCCAATTCCAACTCGAAAATTCCCTCTTTAGCGCAATCGCCCGAGATGGAAAAAAGTTTCATTCCACGGCTGCTGTCGGTTCCCAATTTCTTGTATTCCTGGTAACCGATTTCAGCAATAATAACGGTATTTACAAAGGTTTCCACATTGTTTACCACGGTAGGTTTTCCAAGGTATCCGTCGGTAACAGGGAAAGGGGGTTTGTTGCGGGGTTCACCGCGTTTGCCCTCCATTGATTCGATCAAAGCGGTTTCTTCGCCACACACATAAGCACCGCTGCCAAAGCGAAGAGCCAGTGTGAAATCGAGGCCGGCAGTTTTTAGTTCCTGATTCATGGCATCCATCATCTGCTGAAGTTTGGGAGCCAGGAAACGGTACTCGGCACGCAGGTATATAAATCCCTCGTTTGCACCAACAATATAGCCGCACAAAGCCATTCCTGTAAGCACTTTCCCAGCTACACGATCCAATATTTCACGATCTTTAAAGGTACCGGGTTCGCCCTCGTCGGCGTTGCAGATCACATATTTTTTATCGCCCTGAGCTTCTTTTGCCAGTTTCCACTTCAAACCGGTAAGAAAACCAGCGCCGCCGCGCCCCTTCAGCCCCGAGTCGATCAATTCGAGAATGAAGTCATCTTTATCTTTCGACATTATTTTCTTAATCAGGTCGATGCGATTGCTTTCAGGCCTGAAGATATAGTCAACTCTTGATAGTTTATTCGATTCCATAGGTGAATGTATTTTTCAGTTATCGAAACTGGGTTTATTTATGCATGTAGCTTTCGATGATTTCAATAGCCTTACCGGAGGTGAGCTCGGTAAAAACTTCATTGTTGATGAGCATCGCGGGGCCTTTATGGCACCAGCCAAGGCAGTTGGTAGTGAGCAGGGTGAACTTTTTGTCGGGTGTGGTTTCGCCAACTTTAATTTTCAGAGTGTCCTCGATGGCGCGCAAGAGAGCCTCTTTGCCCTTCATGTCGCAAACAATGGTTTTGCATACCCTGATGATGAATTCACCCATTTCGCGGGTTTCGATAAAAGAATAAAAAGAAGCGGTGCCATACACTTCGGCAGCCGACAAATCGAGTTCCCTGGCTACATTGACCATGGTTTCGTCGTTGATGTAACTCTTCACTTCTACAATTTCTTGCAGAATTGGCATCAGCGATTCACGGCTTCGACCGTGTTTGTCGGCAAGTTCTTTTACAAAGTTTTCTGTGTTCGACATTTATCCTCCATTTGTTAATTAGGTGTAACTTAATTCTTTACTGATTTTGTAACAAGCTACACTGTTAATTGAATAACAATGCGGGTCAAAAGTATTGTTTCCTTTGAATACCGGTCAATATGAGTGAATTCTTTTTGCTGTTGTTTCAATAATTTTAAATTAGTCTAAATAACAAATTTTCACCTCCTCCTTGTTTGTTAATTAGTTAACAATACGACAGAAAAAAATGCAAATACAAACTGTCGGAACGAAGTTTTTTTTAATGTTAACCAAATAACAGTGTTATTTTTATAACAAATAAAGCACTGCATAGCATCTTTGTTGTATCTTTGCGCGCAGATTCATACAGACTTTCACCACCAAAAGTAAACGATATAATCTATGAAGATCAGTGAAATTGCCAGTCATTTAGGGGCAGTTGTAGTTTGTGGCCGCGACAATGCCGACCGTGACGTTGAATTCGGATTTGCGTCAGACCTGATGAGCGATGTGTTGACTCTTGAGACCGACAACCTGGTGCTGCTAACCGGACTTGCCAACAATCAGGCAGTAAGAACAGCTGAAATGAGCGACATCCCTTGCATCATTTTTGTCAGGAATAAAAAAGTAACGCAAGAGATGATAGAACTAGCCACAGAAAGCAACATCACCCTCATCGAATATCCTTTTTCGATGTTTAAGGCCGTGGTGCAACTCTCAAAGGCAGGAATAAAGCCCGTTTTTTAACCGTTGGTGATCTGATGACAGAAATCAGCCAACGGATGATGAACACAAATTCAAAATCCAAGCAACTGATCATCAGACCAATCCAATATCAGTGTTCACAGAATACCGATAACACAGATGTTTTCTCCCCATTTTTTCGGATAATTGTTCTCGAATTCTAAGCCTCTACACCATGTTATTCGATTTTGAAATTCAGGGTGGCGATTTTGCCACAGCCGGGAACGCCTCCAGTCAGATTAAGAAGATACTGAAGCAGTTAAATGTTGATCACCGCGACATTAAGCGAATTGTTGTAGCCCTTTACGAGGCCGAGGTAAACGTAGTGGCTCATGCTTTTGGAGGAAAAATTTCGGCTGAGATCAATACCACCGAAGTGAGGATTAGACTGGTGGACGAAGGACCTGGCATCCCCGACATTGAATTGGCCATGCAACAGGGCTACTCAACAGCTTCACCTGAAGTGAGAGAAATGGGGTTTGGAGCGGGGATGGGTTTACCAAACATGAAGAAGAACACCGATGAAATGCATATCACATCAGTTGTTGATGAAGGAACAACCGTTGAACTTATCTTTTTTTTAAACCAAACGCCACCTAATCACTAACGGATGGAAAACAAATTCTTTCACCATGCATTGAAAGTGCGCGATGACCAGTGCATTGGCTGTACCCACTGCATGACCGTTTGCCCCACGGAAGCCATAAGGGTGCGAAATGGCAAAGCCGTAATCATCGACGACCGTTGTGTCGATTGCGGAATGTGCCTCAGAAGCTGCCCCGTTAAAGCCATCCATATTGAACACGACGACTTTAGCCGCATTTTCGATTTTAAGCAACGGATTGCCCTGGTGCCATCGGTACTCATCGGTCAGTTTCCTGAAGAGATTTCTGTAACTCAAATTTACAGCGTGTTGATGGAGCTTGGTTTCACGGCTGTGTATGAAGTGGAACACGGCGTGGAGATTCTTCAACATGCCATGCGCAGGTTCATGGCACAACAGGGGCAATCAAAACCGGTCATCTCTTCCTTCTGTCCGGCTGTTGTCAGGCTTATCCAGGTCAGATTTCCGGCTCTTACCGAAAACATCATGCTGCTCAAGCCCCCTCTCGATATTGCTGCCCACCATATCAAAAAGCTTTACACCGATCAAGGTATTGAAGGTCATGAAATTGGGATATTCTACATCACTCCCTGTGCAGCAAAAATAGCTGCAATCAAATCGCCCGTTGGCGAAGAACGATCGCCTATCTCCGGTGTGATCAACATGGATTTCATCTTCAACAAAATATTCAGATCCATCAAACAAGGTGGCAAGAATGAAGCCTGTTTGCTACCCGAAATCAATCCGCTCACCAAAGAAGGGGTGATGTGGAGCCTTACTCACGGTGAAGCTTCACAAGCTCAGGGCAGATGTCTGGCTATTGACGAAATTCACAACGTGATGGATTTCCTTGAAAAAATTGAGAACGACGAAATCACCGATATTGATTTTCTGGAGCTCAGAGCCTGCGACGAAAGCTGCGCAGGAGGTGTGCTGGCGGCTGCCAACCGTTTTCTGACGGTAGAAAGAATGAAGAAACGGGCCAAAAACCAACCTTCGATACACGACCAAACTGCCGAAAACCACCCTCAGGCCATTTCAAATTATGAGCAATACTTACTGCAGAATATTTCAATAGAAGAGGTTAACCCACGTAGCATGCTCAAACTCGACGAAGACATGTCGGAAGCCATGCGAAAGATGAACCAGCGCAACAAGCTCATGAACGTGCTACCCAAAGTTGACTGCGGTGCCTGCGGTGCACCGGGTTGCCAGGCCCTGGCCGAGGATATCGTGCAGGGCAAGGCAGGCATTGAACAATGCTTCTTTATCAGAAACAGACAACTGACTGCCGGACAATTAGACATGGCAGGATCGACTGCTATCATTCAAAAAATCTGGGGAAACAAAAAACTTAAAAATACCGATTAATCAGAAAACCAAATAAATACCACTACCATGATCGTTAAAGAAATTGTTGAGAAACTCAATTTAACTGTACATTCCGGCGAAGCAGGTCTCAGCAGGGAGATCACCGGAGGTTACACTTCCGACCTGCTCAGCGATGTAATGGGCAACTGCGATGCAGGCAAAATCTGGATAACCTTGCAAACCCATAAAAACGTGATGGCCATAGCCTCACTTAAAGACATAGCAGCCGTAATTCTGATTAAAGATTTAAAGCCAGAGACTGATATGGCAGCTCAAAGTGAAACAGAAGAGATTCCGGTGCTTGGCACCTCCCTGCCCGCCTTCGAGCTCACGGGGCAACTCTACGAATTGCTCAAGTAATTCAGTTGTAGCATGGCTCTTTTTCGTGCCGATCTGCACATTCACACGGTTTTATCACCTTGTGGCGACCTTTCGATGAGCCCGTCGGCCATTGTTGATGCAGCATTGGAACGAAACATACAAATCATTGCCATTACTGATCACAACAGCACCCTTCAGGCTCCCCTGATCAAGCAAATAGGCGAACAAAGAGGGCTTGCAGTTTGGATGGGAGCCGAGGTTACCACCCGCGAAGAGGCTCATTGCGTGGTGCTCATGCCCGATGAGACCAACCTTAGCCAGTTGCAACAATACCTCGAATACCATTTGATAAAGGTTGAAAACAATGTGGATAAATTTGGCTATCAGCTTGTAGTTGACCATGACGAAAACATTGTTCAGGAGTATCCCTGGCTCCTGATAACGGCCATCAACCAATCGATAGACGAGATAGCGAAATTTGTGCACGACCGTGGCGGGGTATTCATACCCGCCCACGTCACCCGCCCCATGTTCAGTCTGGTGAGCCAACTTGGCTTTATTCCGCCTGATTTGCCTGCCGATGCGCTGGAACTCTCAAAACACACCACTTACGATGAGTTTGTCAAAGGTCATGGACGACACAACAAGCTTCCAATTGTCAGAAGCAGTGATGCCCATTATATAGCAGATATAGGATCTGTGTTCACCAACCTCGAGTTGGAAACAACCCTTTTTGAAGAGTTTAAGCTGGCACTCAAAGCCATTGACGGACGAAGAATCATAAACCAATCTTGATTATGAAAGAATTAGCATTACACATTCTCGACATTGTCAACAATTCGATCACGGCCCGGGCAACCCACATCACCATAGCCATTGAAGAAAACCTGTCGCGCGATTCCTACCTGATTAAAGTGATTGACAATGGTAAAGGCATTGAAGCTGACATGATTGACAAAGTAACCGACCCTTTTATCACCTCACGTACAACGAGGAAAGTTGGTCTGGGACTATCGCTGCTTAAGCAAAATGCCGAGCGGACAGGAGGGTATCTTCGGTTGGAATCAACGCCCGGCAAGGGAACTACCGTTGAATGTTGTTTAGGGCTAAGCAATTTCGACAGGCCGGCCATTGGCGACATATCAGGGGTTGTGGCCATGTTGGCCGGCTCTTTTACCGATATTGATTTCGTTTATTCGCACCATACGGATGTTGGCCAATACCTTTTCGATACAAAAGAAATAAAAAATGCACTTGACGGAGTTCCTATCACCGATCCGTCGGTCAGAAGATTTTTGGTTGAGATGATAGACGAAAATCTTGCAGAAATCAAAATTATTCGCTAGTTTTAACCCACTGAAAAATAACAGGATATAACCATTCTTATTTAGAATGATTATAAATTTTTGTTATTCGATTCACAATGTTATAATTTTCACATCAAAATTTGTTCAGGTATTGATTTAGAACTAATTTTGCAAAAAATTTTGATATAGTAACAATTTGTTATACAAATAATTGAAAGCCTGATGCGGGAACGTACAGGTTGAAGTTTTAAATCCAGGAATTATGACTAAAATCAAATCATTGGCAGACCTGCGGAAGATCAAGGAAGATCTGCAGGAAAAGATTCGTCTGAGAGAGAACGCCGACCAACCGGAGAAGCTCGTTCAGATCAAGGTTGGCATGGCTACCAGCGGCATCGCATCGGGAGCCAAAGAAGTAATGAATTTCCTGATCGAAGAGCTGGAGAAACGCAATGTAGAAGCAGTTGTGACCCAGACCGGCGACATGGGTTATTGCTATGCCGAACCCACGATTGAAGTGATCGTACCAGGCAAAGAGCCTGTGGTGTTTGGCAATGTAACCACGAAGAAGGCAGATGAGATCATCGAGAAGTACATCAAGAATGGTGAACTTGTTGATGGCATCATCCCCAGAAACTACGAAACAATTGATAATTAACAAATAGGAGGATAACGTATGGCTAAGTACAACCAACACCTTTTGGTGTGTGGCGGAACAGGATGCCGTGCATCGCAAAGCGATGCCATAGTGGAGAGTCTGAACCGAGCATTGACGGAGCGTGGACTTGAAAACGAGGCAAAAGTAGTGATGACCGGGTGTTTTGGTTTCTGTGAAAAAGGGCCCATCGTGAAAGTGTTGCCCGACAATACTTTTTACACACAGGTGACCCCTGCTGACTGCGACGAGATCGTGGCAGAACACATTTTCAAAGGACGTAAAGTGAACCGGTTGCTCTACACCGATCCTGAAAATCAAGAGCATGTAAGTGATTCCAAACATATGGGTTTCTACCGCAAACAAATCCGTATTGCTCTGAGGAACTGTGGTTTTATTGATCCAGAGAACATTGAAGAGTATATTGCCCGCGACGGGTATGCAGCCCTTGGAAAAGTTTTGTTGGAAATGACACCCGAACAGGTTCTCGACGATCTGATCAAGTCGGGATTGCGCGGTCGTGGTGGCGGTGGTTTCCCCACAGGGCTCAAGTGGCAACTCACCCGCAAGGTACAAGCCGATCAAAAGTATGTGGTTTGTAATGCCGACGAAGGCGATCCCGGTGCTTTCATGGATCGTTCGATACTTGAAGGCGATCCACACAGTGTGCTCGAAGCAATGGCAATCAACGGTTTCTGCACAGGAGCAACCAAAGGTTTGATTTACATCAGAGCCGAGTACCCATTGGCTATCAATCGTTTGAAAATTGCCTTAAAACAAGCCCGTGAATTTGGCCTGCTTGGCGAAAACATTCTTGGTTCCGATTTCAGTTTCGACATCGAATTGCGTTACGGAGCCGGTGCTTTCGTGTGTGGTGAGGAAACCGCGCTGATTCATTCCATGGAAGGGATGCGCGGCGAACCAACCTTCAAACCGCCATTTCCATCCGAGAGTGGTTACATGGGCAAGCCAACCAACGTGAACAACGTGGAGACCTATGCCAACATTCCCGTAATCATCCTGAAAGGACATGAGTGGTTTGCCTCGATTGGCACCGAGAAATCGAAAGGGACCAAAGTGTTTGCCCTGGCCGGGAAGATCAACAACGTAGGCTTGATTGAAGTCCCCATGGGAACCACCCTTCGCGAGGTGATTTACGAGATTGGTGGTGGTATTAAAGATGGCAAGCAATTTAAAGCCGTTCAAACAGGTGGACCTTCGGGTGGATGTTTGACAGCCAAACATCTTGACACTCCGATTGATTACGACAACCTGATTGCTGCCGGCTCGATGATGGGTTCGGGAGGAATGATTGTGATGGATGAAGACGACTGCATGGTTGCCATTGCCAAATTCTATCTGGAATTTACGGTGGAAGAATCTTGCGGAAAATGCTCACCCTGCCGTATTGGTAACAAACGCTTGCATGAAATTCTCGAGAAAATCACCAAAGGTGAAGGCACTATGGAAGATCTGGAGAACCTGCGCAATTTGAGTCAGGTTATTAAAGACACAGCCCTGTGTGGTCTGGGTCAGACCTCGCCCAACCCTGTGTTATCGACCCTCGACAACTTCTGGGAAGAATACCTGGAGCACGTTACCGAGAAGAAATGCCGCGCCGGTGTTTGCAAACACATGCTGCGTTATGTAATTGAACCTGATGCCTGCGTTGGTTGTACAGCTTGTGCACGCAATTGCCCGGTGAACGCTATCAGCGGCGAAAGGAAAAAGGCGCATGAAATCAACCAGGAAATCTGCATCAAGTGTGGTGCTTGCGTTGAGAAATGTAAATTCAATGCCATTTTCGTCAGGTAAGAATGCTATCATGATGATTTTATCACATCAAAATTAAATTGCAGAGAAATGGAACTCATTAAATTAACCATAGATAAAAGAAGTGTTGAAGTAGAAAAAGGTACCACCATTTTGCAGGCCGCCCGTCAAATTGGTATCGACATCCCCACGTTATGCTACTTCTCGCTGGGCGACATGAAGATAGAAAACAAACCAGGTGGGTGTCGTATTTGCGTGGTTGAAGTGGAAGGCCGTCGCAACCTGGCTCCTGCCTGTGCCACCGAGTGTATGGCAGGAATGGTGGTTCGCACCAACACCATACGCGTGCTGAATGCCCGTCGTACAGTGCTGGAACTCATACTTTCGGATCACCCGTTCGACTGCCTGGTGTGCGCTAAGTCGGGGAACTGCGAACTTCAGGATTTGGCTCACAAATTTGGCGTACGCGAAATTCCATATAAAGGCGAACAGAGCACTTACAGGAAAGACACCTCACCCTCCATCATTCGTGATGTTGACAAGTGCGTGATGTGCCGTAGGTGTGAGATGATGTGCAACGATGTGCAATCGGTTGGCGCTCTTTCAGCCGTCAATCGTGGATTCCAATCGGTGGTGGCTCCGGCCTTTGAAATGAACCTCGACAAATCTGTTTGTACATACTGCGGCCAGTGTGTTGCCGTTTGCCCAACCGGAGCCCTTACCGAGGTGGATCACACCCGTCAGATCATAGCAGCTCTGGCCGATCCCAACAAAACTGTTGTAGTTCAGACTGCTCCTGCAGTTCGCGCAGCCCTTGGCGAAGAATTTGGCATGGAGCCGGGCACCCTGGTAACCGGGAAAATGGTGACAGCCCTTCGCGAGATTGGCTTTGACTACGTGTTTGACACCGACTTTGCCGCCGACCTCACCATCATGGAGGAAGGAACCGAGTTGCTGGGTCGTTTGGGTAAATTCCTCGCTGGCGACAAAGAGGTAAAACTCCCCATCCTCACCTCATGCTGCCCTGCCTGGGTAAACTTCTTTGAGCACAATTTCCCTGAACTTAAAGATGTTCCGTCCACTTCGCGCAGTCCCCAGCAGATGTTTGGTGCCATCGCCAAAACCTACTTCGCCGATAAGATTGGAGTAAACCGTAAAGAGCTTGTAGTTGTTTCGGTGATGCCCTGTCTGGCGAAGAAATACGAATGCAGCCGCGATGAATTCAAACATGACAACAATCCCGATGTCGATTTCAGCATCTCGACTCGCGAACTTGCTGCCCTTATCAAACAAGCCAACATTGACCTGGTGACCCTTCCTGAAGAAGATTTTGACAACCCGATGGGAGAATCAACCGGAGCTTCAGTAATCTTCGGAACTACAGGTGGTGTGATCGAAGCCGCAGTACGTACAGCCTACGAAGTTCACACAGGCAAAAAACTGGAGAAAGTTGACTTTGAAGAACTCAGAGGTCTAGAAGGAATTCGTCATGCAGAAGTTGACTTTGACGGACTGAAACTCAACATTGGAATTGCACACGGTTTGGGCAATGCTCGTCAGTTGCTCAACGATGTTCGCGATGGCAAATCGGAGTTTCATGCAATTGAGATCATGGCCTGCCCGGGTGGTTGTATAGGTGGTGGTGGTCAGCCGCTGCACCACGGCAATTCCACGATACTGAAAGCCCGTCAGATGGCTCTGTATCGCGAAGATGCCGGCAAACCTATCCGCAAATCGCACGAGAACCCCTTCATCGTTAAGCTCTACGAAGAATTCTTAGGGAAACCCATGAGCGAAAAATCGCATCATTTGTTGCACACACACTATTTCGACAAGAGTACCAAAATTGTTGTTGAATAGTTGGTAAGTTCATCAAAGGTTTGAGAATCATAAAAAATTGAATTACAATGGCTGAAATTAAATTGCCCGAAAATAAGCTCAACCAGCTGAAAGAGGTAGCCAAATCGTTCAACAACGATGGTGGCGAATTGATTAACGTGCTGCACAAAGCTCAGGAAATTTTTGGATACCTGCCCGCCGAAGTGCAGGAGGTGGTTGCCAAAGAACTGAATGTTTCGGTAGCACATGTTTATGGTGTGGTTTCGTTTTATTCGTTCTTCACCATGACTCCCAAAGGGAAGCACCCCATCTCGATCTGCCTCGGAACTGCCTGCTATGTGCGTGGTGCTGAGAAAGTTCTGGATGAATTCCGCAAATTGCTCAAAATCCAGGTTGGCGAAACCACTCCCGATGGAAAATTCTCGCTGTCGGGACTCAGATGCGTGGGAGCCTGCGGCCTGGCCCCGGTTGTTACAATCGGTGAAAAGGTTTACGGACGCGTTGCTCCCGATGGAGTGAAAGAGATACTTGCCGAATACAAAGACTAAGTACAACTCTTGTTTTATTAAAAGCCGATCTTGATGGTCGGCTTTTTTTCTGTCTTTTTCATAATTAGGTATTAAAATACTTATTAACTTCGCAACATGAAAAAGAACGCACCCGGCAACAAGAAGCGAATTGCCCGATGGCTTCACAAATGGCCTGCTGTGGTAGTTGCAGCAGCCATACTCCTTTTTGCAATTTCAGGGATCATACTCAACCACAGAAACCTGTTCAGCGAACTGGCGATAGACCGCTCGTTGCTGCCTCCAGGCTATCAGTATCAGAACTGGAACCTGGGTGCTTTGCGCGGAGCGCACCAACTAACCGACAGCACCCTGATGGTATATGGGAATGTTGGAATCTGGAAGATTAATCAGTCAACAGGTCGGTTCAGCAGCGCCAACAATGGGCTCCCATCCGGAATAGACGGGAGAAAGACCGAAATTGTGCTTGAAAACAGCAACAAAGTTTTGCTGGCCGGAACCTTTTCGGGTCTTTACAGATACGACACGACGCCAGCAAGTTGGATACCAGTAAAAATCCCGGGGAGAAGCCAAAGGGTTGTTGATTTAATGCAATTGGGTGATTCAACCTATGTTATGACCAGGTCGGAACTGTATGTCACAACAGATCTGCAGAATTTTTCCGAAGTTGTGCTAAAAACTCCCGAAGGGTACCAGCACAAGGAATCGCTTTTCACTACACTTTGGATGCTTCACAGTGGAGAACTGTTTGGAATAGTGGGTCAATTATTCGCCGATTTACTGGGCATCGTATTCATAGTATTAGCCCTGACAGGAATTGCACTTTTCCTTTTTCCCCGCATTATAAAACGGAAGGTTAAGAGAGCCGGAGGTAGCAGTTCGCTGGTTCAACAATACAAGGCACACAGAAAGTGGCACAACAAAACAGGCTGGTATTCACTGATATTTTTGATAGTTATGACCATGAGCGGGATGTTTCTAAGGCCACCACTCCTCATTCCAATCGCCCCAGTTGAAGTAGGTATCATACCTTTTACCACGCTCGATTCGCCAAACCCCTGGCGCGACAAGCTGAGGCGGATGGTTTACAACCAACAGTCGGGTAAAATACTCCTTTATACTTCCGATGGTTTTTACAACGTTTCGCCAACGCTTGACGGTAATGTGAAGCAGGAACCGGTTCAACCACCTGTGAGTGTTATGGGTTGCAACGTGTTGTTGTCGCTAAACCCCGGTGTATTTTTGGTAGGGAGTTTCAGCGGGTTGTATTTGTGGATACCCACCAGCGGGATCGTGGTAGATGCCTTTACAAACCAACCTGTTGCAAGCAGAAATGGCGCACCCATTTCCGATAAAATGATACAGGGCCTCGTTAAATGGAACAACCATACATTGATACTTGATTACAGGGCAGGAATAATTGACAATGTGAATGATAAGCCATTCCCCTCCATGCCCGGTGTGGTAGAAGAAGCCTCACCCATGTCGCTGTGGAATGCAGCCCTTGAGGTGCATACCGGAAGGATTTTCGAGCATTTGCTGGGTCCATTCTACATTTTGTACATCCCGTTGATGGGACTTACGACCCTGGCGGTTCTCGTAAGCGGCTTTGTGCTGTTGCTTAGGAGGCGGAGGAAAGAAAAGAGTTAAATCACAACGTTAGCGACGTCAGACATCGCCACGTCACTTGTTTTCCGAACATCAATCATCGTTCGGGTTGTTTCGAGCAGAAGGCGATCGGAAGCTACAAAACAAGTGGCAGTGAGTTTAAAGGGATGCTGTTCGAGGTGAAGAATTTCTTGATCACGGTTTTGAAGCTTAACCGGAAAGCCCGTGGTTGTAGGTATTTCAATATTTTTAGATTTGAGCACCAAATCCATGAATTGTTTTTGCTGCTCATCAGAACCATTATAAACACTAAACTCGCTCAAAATAAACAATTTATCGACAAAGATATAAACTGATTTATACATCAAAGAACCCGAGTTACCTCGATAACCAGCTGCCATGAGTGGTACTCCCCTCTCGAAACAGGCATTAAATAGCAGGGGTTTGCCATAAACTTTAACAAATTGACTAAAAGTTGAACCAAAAGGTATTTTATTTATATCCAACGATTTATCAATTTTAATCGGATTAGATTCGATGATTGAATCTATACTGTTAAAATGATCACTGAATCGATCATCGATAGCAGGCTTCACGGCAAAAGCCTGGCGATAATCATTGGTTCGGAGTTTGGAGTACAATTGATAATACTCAGGGCTGTAAAACCCCTTTTTAAGCAAAACACCAGTAAGCCGCAATGCCTTTATCATACAGCAGAAATTTGAAGAGATAACCTTTGAACTGAGATTGCAAAGGAAAGGAAAAAATTGCAACAACTCAAATGTTTCAAATATGATAAGAGCACTACTGACACATAAGCCCCGAATACCACAATATCAATTGATTTCATTTATACGGAGTAGTTATGATGGCGCAAAAGCATCTTTGCCCGCCATGCCCTTGCGGGCAATCAAAACACACAGAACTTATTTAGCCTTACAATTTATGGAGGGAAGGCCAGTGCATTGTTTATCATGCAGGTAACTCTGATAAGAGGGGTACTGAATAAAACCTGAATCTGAAAAGTGATTGGGGAAAAAGCACAAAACCCTTGCTGTTTAAACAGCAAGGGTTTGCTTGTCGGGGTGAATGGATTCGAACCATCGACCTCCTGGTCCCAAACCAGGCGCGCTAACCGGACTACGCTACACCCCGAAAAGAAAATATCCCGTACGGCATCGGGATATTTCTATGTGGCTGCGGTGAGAGGGGGATTCGAACCCCCGGTACAGTTTCCCGTACGGCAGTTTAGCAAACTGCTGGTTTCAGCCACTCACCCATCTCACCGGGAGTGTGAAAGAACTAGAACTTCCGATCATTCTAAGAACTTAGAAAGCACTGGTGCTTTCAGGGGTGCAAAGATAGAGGATTTTGAATTGCTGGCAAATTTTTTTTTCATTGAGGGGAAGAAATCGGGTCTCAAAACAAAACCTATACCATTAAATAATTGTTGTTGTGTGCGATTTATTTGATTTTTTCGTTTGTAACAATCTATGAAACGAATCTTGATTCCGCTGTCGGGCGTGGCCCTCCTCATCTTTGTTGTGCTGCTGTTGCCGCAACTGCGACCATCAAATGCCGGTCCGGCAGGGCTTTACGTGTTGCTTTTGCTCTTGGATGTGTACTTGTGGCTTTCGTTCAAGGAGACCCTAAAAAAGACCTCACGACCTGTTGCTGTTGTTCTGGGCTTTCTCTACTGGTTACCATCACTTTTAATGGGAGGAGCCGCTCTTGCTATGCTTGCAGAGCATTTCGGTTTTTGGAATCAGACTGTAAGAATATGGCTTTTCGCATTTGTTGGAATATCGTATGCTTCAAAAATTTTACCAGCTATTTTCCTTCTTCTTTCAGATTTTTTTCGGGTGATAAACTGGCTTTTTCTAAGAGCATTTACAAATAAAACCCAACCACGGCCTCAATGGCATCAACTTAACCGGAGCAGATTTCTAAGGTACATCGGGCTGTTGGGTGGTGGACTGATTTTCAGCAGCATGCTTGCAGGGATGATCAGATGGGTTTACGACTTCAGAGTTCATAGGGTTAAAATACCACTCAAAGGGCTTGGGAAAGCGTTCAGGGGCTACAAGATTGTTCAGATAAGCGACCTTCACCTTGGAAGTTGGTCATCGACCGAACCACTCGACGAGGTTGTTGCAATTATCAAGAGCTTAAAAGCCGACCTGGTAGTTTTTACGGGCGATTTGGTCAATTACCATACAGGCGAGACAAAACCCTTTGGCCCGATTCTCAAGAAGATTAAACCGCCCGACGGGGTTTTGGCTGTGCTTGGGAACCACGATTATGGCAACTATGTTACATGGGAGTCAGACGATGCGAAGAGACAGAACATGGATGATTTGTACTCTTTTTTTCAGGAAATTGGATGGCGGCTGCTAAACAACGAAACCCGGGTCATAAAAAGAAACGGGGATTCGCTGGCTGTTACAGGGGTAGAGAACTGGGGAGCAAATCCACGATTTCCAAAAAGAGGGGATCTTGAAAGCGCCATGAAAGGACTCGACGAGCAGATTGAAGCCAGGATACTCCTCTCGCACGATCCTACCCATTGGCAACACATAGTCAGCCGGTCGTTTCCATCGATAGGGCTTACCCTGAGCGGGCATACCCATGGAATGCAAATGGGATACGAAGGCAAGAACTTCAGGTGGAGCCCGGCTCAGTATGTCTATCGCTATTGGGCCGGATTGTACAAACACTCTGATACCGGTCAATTCCTGTATGTCAACCGCGGGCTGGGTCATATTGGCTACCCTGGTCGAATAGGAATCAGACCTGAGATTACGCTCATAGAATTGGTTTGATTGTTTGGTTTGTTTTGTTTGTTTTGTTTGTTTTGTTTGTTTGGTTTGTTTTGTTTGTTTGGTTTGTTTTGTTGGCCTCTCTCTCCCTTCCCCTGATAGCGATGGGGGCTATCGGAACCCTCTCCCTCTCTACTCCCCGTCTCCATATCCCGATCCGCGACGCCCCTTAGCGCTCCATTGCTATCCGGGACTTTCCTTTTGTCACAACCGGACCAATTCAAATTCGTTGAGGACTCTCCTTTCGGCATCCAGATAGTCGTCGGGGGTTCGGGTTTTGCGTATCAGGCGAAAAGCATTCACGGGATCGGAAAAAGAATGACACAAATATACCCAAACTGCTTTCATGCGGCTGACTACAACAGAACGGCCCTCGTTCCGGGCATAAGTAACTTGGTAAATATCGTTCAGAAATGCCGCCAGGGCTTTGATGTTATCGATTTGGCAATAGGCATCATAATCGGCAATGGCCAGCGGCAACGCGGGATTCATCAAGGCTCCGCGCCCAATCATCCACCGGTCAACCCGCGGGAATTTCAGACTGAGGTGGTGCCATTTGCTTACAGTAAAGATGTCGCCATTCCAAACCAAAGGCAATTGCGTTAGCGCTTCAGCATCTGCAAAAGCCGATTCAGAGGCATCGCCCGAATAGAGTTGTTTACCAGTACGCGGATGCATGGTGATTTCGGTAATTGGGAACTGCTGCAGCGTTTCGAGCATTTCAAAAACTTCACTGTGGTCGAAATAACCTGTGCGCATCTTTACCGAGAGTTGTAAAGGGAAATCGGAATTGAAAAGCGTTTCGAGAATGGCACGAACCATTTCGGGAAAAGGAAGCAGACCGCTCCCCCTTTTTTTGTTAGCCACCCGGGGGAAGGGGCAACCCAGGTTCCAGTTGGCTTCGGTATAACCCAGATCGGCCAGCGCCTTACCCAAAAGGAGCATCTCCCCGGCATCTTTACTTAGCATCTGCGGTATAGTGCGAACACCCTGGTTTGCAAGGGGCATTACATCAACCAGCTTGTTTTTGGATACTTTCTCGACGCCAGTTCCCGAAATGTAGGGTGTAAACACAGCGTTGACACCCCCGAACCATCGAGCCAGCGAAGTACGGTAAACCGCATCGGTAATGCCCTGAAAAGGGGCAAGGTAGAGTTGAAACTGAGAATTAACCATTTTAACGAGAGCTGTTGGATTCAGGGATGATGTGCAAATCGCGAAGAAAGCGATATGACAACTCTTTACGAAACAAAGCGTCGGACTCTTGGTTGATTTGCAGGTTGCAGGCAAAAAACCACACATCGTCAGGCGTGATAACCCAACCCACGTACCAGCCTGTTTCTACTTCAACGCGTGCACTCCAACCTGTTTTTGCATACATCCGATAGTTTGCCGTGCTGTCGGCAAGCATCACCCTGTTTAGCAAATCGTAGTGTTCTTCCTCGAATGGCAACTGCCTTAAAAAAACCTTTTCAAGAAAACCTATTTGTTCCAGAGCACTGATTCTTAATTCGCCATCGAGCCAAAAAGTAGTGACATCCGTTCCGGTGAGTTGATTGCCGTAGTGTAGCTTTTGAAGGTATTGCAGATAGGTATCGTTACCAATACGCGCGGCCAGCACCTGATAGAACCATACACAACTGTAGGGAAAAGCCGAAAGCAAGTCCTGATCGTGGTTCCAGGCATCAACCGACCGGTGTTGCCCATCCCACCTTATGGTATCGTGCAAGCCCCTGATAGCATGAGTTTGAAGGGCTATAAGGGTATTGGGAATCTTAAAGGTGGATGCAGGAAGAAACTGCAATGCTGCACGTTGTGGGTTGTAAACGTCCAGTTTTCCTGTTTTGAGCGATTTCACAACCACTGCAGCATTCAGGTTGTTGGCTCTCACCAGGCTGTCGAGAGAAGCAGCCCCGGAGTCAATCGAAATGGAGAGGAGGAGCAGCAAAGGAGCCAGAAGCTTTGTTTTATTCATAATCTTTGATTTACGATCCCTTCAGTTACATCGAAAATACGGTGATCGAGCGAGGTTTGGGTGAAGATAGCTTCGATCCGTTCGGGTTGGGTATCGGTTATAAACACCTGTCCAAAACTGTCGTTGCCCACCAGTTCTACAATTTTTTTGACACGGGTTGCATCCAGTTTATCGAAAATATCGTCGAAAAGCATGATGGGTTTAAGCTTTTTGATGTGGTGTGTGTATTCAAACTGAGCCAATTTCATGGCAACCACGAAAGATTTTTGTTGTCCCTGTGAGCCGAATTTTTTGACAGGGTATCCGTCGATCAACAAACTCAGGTCGTCCTTATGAATACCTGCCGATGTGTAGCGCAGGGCTTTATCACGTTCGAAATTGTTTTCCATCATGCTTTGGAAAGAGATGTCGGACATGGTGGTTTCGTAATTGATTTCCACTTTTTCGCGACCTTCCGAAATCCATGAGTAAAAATGTTGAAATACAGGTTTAAATGCCTTCAAAAAGTCAACCCTGGCCTTATGAATATGTTGGGCGGGCTGCTCCATCATGGCATCGTAGAGTTGAAGAACCGGCCTATCAAAGAAGCCTGTCTCGGCCGACTTTTTCAGAAGGGCATTACGCTGCGCCAGAGCTTTGTTGTAAGTAAGCAGGTTGTCGAGATAGTGGTGATCGAATTGCGCTATCACCCCGTCGATGTATTTACGGCGGAGTTCAGAGCCATCGTTGATCAGGTCGCGATCGTAAGGCGAAACCATTACCAGCGGGAAAAGCCCGATGTGATCGGCAAGGCGGTCGTACTCCTTCTTGTTTAGCGAGAACCGTTTGGGGGCATTTCGTCGCTGATGGCATTGCACCAGGTCGGTGCGATCGTCGCGGGAAAAAGTTCCGTTGAGGGCAAAAAAATCGGTATCGTGCTGGATGTTTTGGGTATCGGAAAGGTTGAAATAACTTTTGCAGAAGGCAAGGTAATAAATGGCATCGAGGATGTTTGTTTTTCCGGCACCGTTTCTACCGACAAAACAATTGATATTGCCCGAGAACTCGAGCGATGCCTCGGTGCAGTTTTTAAATTGACTGATTGCCAAATGATTCAGATGCATATCGTTTGGTTTGTCGGTTAATGGAATGCTTGATGTACAACAAAAAAGAAATATTGTTTTCAGGACTGAATTACGGCACGAACAGCTTCGGCAATCTGCCTGATAAGCCAGCCAGGCGTTGATGTTGCGCCGGATATACCTATTGTTTGTGCATTGGCAAACCAAACCGGATTCAAATCGTGGGGGCCGGTAACGAAATAAGTTCGTGGATTGGCCGAAAGGCACTGATCGAACAGCACTTTTCCGTTTGAGCTTTTCGGATCGGTAACGAACAACACCACGTCGTTCGATGAAGCAAAAGCCTGAATACCCTGCCTTCGTCGCGAAACCTGGGCACAAACCGATTCAGCGGCCTCCACATCAAAGTTGTTTGAAGCCTTACAACAGGCTTTAATGGCTCCGATCAATTCGTGGTACTCATCGGCATCCATCGTGGTTTGAGAAAACAGCCGTGTTGGTCGCCTGCAGTCGATCGCTTGAGCGTTGGTAGCGTTTACCACAAACACATCAACCCCAGTTGCCTGACCAGCAAGACCAACCACTTCAGGGTGATTTGGTTTACCAAAAATAACAATCTGCCCGCCTACAGGTCGCATGGCCTCGGCAGCAAGGGCAACAGATTTTTGCAATCGGAGTACCAAAGGGCAGGTAGCATCCACCACTGTGAGTCCCAATGCACTGCATTCATGGTAAGTAGAAGGAGGTTCCCCGTGAGCGCGAATAAGAACCTTACCACCAGTCACCTCGCCTAGCTTCCCGAGACTGGTTTGTTTCATGCCCAACCGAAACAACCGGTCAACCTCCTGTTGGTTGTGAACGATCTGACCCAGACACCAAACCTCATCGCCCTGCGAGAGATGATTTTCGGCCATTTCGATGGCCTTAACCACTCCGAAACAGAAACCACTTTGATCATCGATATTGATTTTTAAAGACATAGAGCCCAAAGAAAAAAATGTAAAAGTACCGAATTCTGACTTGTTAAAACAACATTAAGAATAAATTAAGAGTCTGGCAAAAGTTAAATCAGGGTTAAATATCAGTAAATAAATGAAAAACACAATTCGAGTGATCCTTCAATTCCCTTTCTTTGCCTCATGGAATCATTTTTAAAAGGTATGGCAGCCGGCCTGGCACTTGCAATCTCCTTTGGGCCCGGTTTTATTGCATTGATGCAGGCGTCTCTCTCAAACGGTATGCGCGGAGGACTCACTTTATTGGCAGGCATAGTTTTAGGGGATCTTTTATTGATTGCGCTGGGGTATTGGGGCTTTGCACCTTATTTGCAAGCTATTGGGGAAAGTAAAATAGGCCTGATTGTGGGAGCAACCGTATTGCTGCTGTTTGGTACAATTACCTTGAGGAAGGCCTACCTCCAAAAGAAAGAAAATGGCAATAATCCGGTTATTGAGTCGAATAAAAACTGGTTAAAGACGCAGCCCGTCTCTATGAACATTCTAAAAGGTTTGGCACTGAACCTGAGTAACCCGCTCAACTTTTTGTTCTGGGTAGGGATTTTAATCATTTCAGGAAACAGCTATGGAACAGGCTCAAGTGATTTTTTCAGTTTTCTAGCAGGTATAACAACACTTTCGATTGCTGCCGATCTGTTAAAATGTTCAGTTAGTCATATACTACGAAAGAAACTGAAACAAAAGCACCTGAGACACATCGAACAAATATCTGCTCTACTATTTTTGGCAGCCGGTGTTTTTCTGCTTACCAGGTTGGTCAGCTAAAAGATGCAAAGGAATAACGGCTTCAACAGCATGATGATCACTTAAATATCGGGGTGAATGATTTTCAAATTCCTCTTTAATAACTACTGTACTTTGAGCAACAGATTTTACTTCAGAGTTTGTAATTAAGATATAGTCGAGCGTTCTTGCATAGGGTTGGGCATCATTGGCAAGGGGATTGTTTATCTCGTCATATGATGGGATATCGTTCAAGAAACGAGATGGTCCTACGAGAAGCTCCCTTTCAATGTCTTTTCGAGCCACTGTGTCATCAGAATTGATATTCAGATCACCGCAAATGATCTGTGGGACACCCTGTCGCGAGTTAGGTAAAAGCAATTGAAGGAAAATCTGTCTCATCTGTTTTATCCTTATTTGCTGATAATAGGCTGATTGATCGGCCTGCATGTGTGTGGTGACAACCTGAAAACGAAAGCCATCCTTTATACCTTCCAACAGAACAGCACCTTTTTGGGCTAACGCATCAAAACTTTCGGCCTTGTTGAAAGTCATAACACCAAGCAGGCTTAAAGGAATACGGCTGGCTACAAACAAACCGCTGTTGGTTAACAATGAGATGCCTGGATCGTTAAAAGGACCGTAGAAATAGGAATAACCACCCTTTAGGTGTTCTTTAAGAATATCACGCGAAGGGGTATGAAAGGTCTCTTGAAAAAGAATAAGATCATATGGGCTGTTTCTCAGTTTATCTCCTATTGCAGCGGCTCTTGATCGTGTATCATGAAATAAATGCAAATACGGAAGCATATACACATTCCATGACAGCACTTTGATAAAAACTTCTTCATTTCCATAATTCGCTGAACTGTCAATTGGGTAGTTAAAACCTGAATTATGGATGGAAGTATTGGCAGTTTGATAGCCAGACATTGCCATGAGCAAAGTAATAAAATGATAACGAAACCCTTTCAGTTTTACCAATAATGAAGTCATAACAGCTTAATTTATTTGACTGCAAAATTACTTTCACGAAAATCAAAACATAAAAAAATAATCTTACTAACTGTTTAATTTTTGACAAACAGAATATTACGAAAATCAAATGATTGTTATGATAATATTAAAATCCTTTTAAAACAATTACATTATTTTAACAATCAGTTGTTTTTGAATTAAACATTAAATAAAATATAATAAACATGACACTGATAAATTTGCAAAAATTTAAAATTACCCCTTCTACCAATGCGTATATTGTTTATAGGTGGATCGCTAAACCAGACATTGATGATGCATAAGATATCGATGTGGTTTCCCGACTTCGAATATCGTTTCACCCCCTTTTATTCTGACGGACCGATAGATTACCTGGCACAAAAAGGAATACTTGATTTTACAGTATTAGCGGGGAAGTTTCGTAGTGATACAGAAAACTACTTGAGGAAAAACAACTTGAAGATTGACTACAAAGGATCGCTGAATAATTATGAATTGGTTGTAACATGTCAGGATTTGATCGTCCCCAGGAATATTCGTGACAAGAAGATAGTTCTGATTCAAGAAGGGATGACAGATCCTGAGACACTGTTATTTCATTTAGTAAGGGGATTCAAGTTACCACGATGGATTGCAAGCACAGCTGCAACCGGGTTGTCTGATTCTTACAATCTTTTCTACGTGGCATCAGAAGGTTACAAAAATCTGTTTATAAAAAAAGGCGTTAACCCCGAAAAGATACGTGTTACCGGAATACCCAATTTTGACAATTCCACAGCATTTCTTAGAAACAATTTCCCGTATAAAAACTACATTCTGGCGGCCACTTCAGACCGACGAGAAACCTACAATTTTGAAAACAGAATAGCATTTTTAAAAAAAGTCAGAAATCTAGCATGTGGCAGACAAGTGATTATCAAACTGCATCCCAATGAAAAGGTTGATAGGGCAACGCGGGAAATAAAAAGCATGATGCCACGAGCGATAGTATTTAGTGAAGGGAATATCGGTGAGATGATTGCCAATTGTGATGTTTTGGTAACCAGATACTCTTCAGTTGTATATATAGGTCTGGCATTAGGGAAAAAGGTTTATAGCGATTTTGACCTGCAAACCCTTATAAGCTTGCAACCTATACAAAACAACGGGTCATCTGCCAGAATAATTGCCGAATCAATAAGGGAAGAGTTCGGATTTGCACCTATTCCTTCTCTATGCGAACAAAACCCAACTATGCCCCATTATTTTTCAAAATAATATAATGAGAATCATTGCATTTATTCAGGCTCGAATGAGCAGCACGCGGCTTCCCGGGAAGATAATGCTACCCCTTCTGGGGCAACCTCTGCTACTAAGAATGGTTCATAGGGTGGCTAACTCAAAGTATTGCAATGCAGTGGTTGTAATAACATCAACACAATTTCATGACGATGTAGTTGAAAAACTTTGTTTTGAGAATAATGTGAACTGCTTCAGAGGTGAGCCGGAAGATCTTTTGGACAGGCATTACAAAGCCGCGATAGCATACCAGGCAGATGTTGTCATTAAAATCCCGTCAGATTGCCCATTAATAGATTCTAAGGTGATTGATGAGGTTATTAGCCGGTATATGGAAGCTTGCGAATCGGCAGATTACGTAAGCAACTTACATCCCGCCAGTTGGCCCGATGGGAATGATGTGGAGGTTATTAAATTCGAAGCCCTTGAAGCAGCATGGAAGGAGGCGAATAAACCCTATGAGCGTGAGCATACTACACCCTTTATTTGGGAAAATCCTCAACGATTCAACAACATCAATGTCACATTGGGAATTGGCTTGGATTTCTCGGATAAGATCCGATTAACAATCGATTACATTGAAGATTATGAATTGATTAAAGCCATATTCGAAAGACTTTACCCAATCAATCAAAGTTTTGGTCACGAGGAAATAATCAACCTATTGCAAACATTACCTCACTTGAATTATATTAATTCAAAATACCATGGCAAATATTGGTACGACAACCACCTTAACGAATTAACACATATTGACGAATACATAAATAAACAAAGAAAAAATGTCCATTAAATTAAACATTTACCCGAAATCACTTTTCGACGACGTGATGGCATCGAAATGTGAAAAGCACTCTAAATTAAGGACCATAGCAGATATGTGCCGTTACAACGCTATCACAGCTGTAAAAAAAGCTGGATCAGGGCATCTGGGCTCCAGCATGAGTTCAATGGACATATTTGTTGCATTGTATTACGGCGTGTTAAGAAAAACGGATCAGGGAGCAAACCCCGACAACCACCATGTTTTTTTCTCTTCTAAAGGGCATGATGTCCCTGGTCAATATGCTGTATTACATTCAGTGGGAATTATTTCAGATCAGCAATTAATGTCGTTGCGACGTTTAGGAGGACTTCATGGGCATCCTGACACATCAAACCCCGGAATTGAAGCGAATTCAGGTTCTCTTGGAATGGGAATAAGTAAAGCAAAGGGGATGGCCTGGGCAAAACGTTATCGTGATTTAAGCGGACATGTGTTTGTACTAACAGGCGATGGAGAATTTCAGGAAGGTCAAAATTATGAAGCATTACAATCCGTACCACATTTAGGTTTAAGCAACCTGACTGTAATTATGGATAGCAATAAAGTACAATCAGACAAGGAGGTAAATGCCATTATTTCGTTACGAAACTTTCGCGATAAAATAAAGCAGTTCGGCTGGATGGTAATAGAAATTGACGGTAATGAAATATCAGAAATTGAAAATGCAATTACAATAGCTGTAAACAGTCATGACAAGCCTGTTTTTATTATAGCCAATACGATAAAAGGCAAAGGCGTAGCCTTCATGGAGCACATCAGAGCCATTCCACTCAACAACGGGCTCTATCCGTTTCATGCAGGGGCTCCCGATGATGATTCCTTCATTCGGGCTACGAACGAATTGTACGAGAGAAATCAAAACAACCTTATAAAACTAGGAATCAAACACCAATTGTTGCTACCCATTGACCAGAACGATGCAGAGAATCACATACAATTAAATGCCCTGGGAGAGCCCGTAAGCCAAACCGCACCACAAATAACCAAAATAAAAGGGAAGGCTCCTTACATTGTTGAGGCATACGGACAAACCCTGTTGGCTCTTGGAGAAGAGATTGAAAACCTGATTGTTCTTGACGCCGATCTTTCGGCCGACTGCAGGTTGCGCTATTTTGAGAACAAATATCCCGATAGGTTTCTTGAAAACGGCATTGCAGAACAAGACATGGTTAGCACAGCGGCAGGCTTGGCAAAATTCGGTTTATTGCCTGTAGTAAACAGTTTTGCAAGTTTTCTGGCTTCACGAGCTAACGAGCAGATTTATAACAACGCAACAGAAGGGAAGAAAATAATTTATGCTTTTCATTACGGAGGTCTTATTCCGGCCGGGCCAGGAAAATCGCACCAAAGCATTCGCGACATATCACTGGTAGCAGCTTTACCAAATATAACAATAATACAACCAGGCTCATCGGAGGAAGCAGAAATAGCAACACGCTGGGCTGTAAAGGATTGTAAAACCAGCTGCATATTACGTCTAAACATCGGTCCTTCACTTTCTGAGTTTAAAATGCCTTCTGATTATCTCTTCGATCCTGGAAAAGGGACTTTTCTGCGCGAGGGTGAAGATGTACTTATAATGGCATATGGATCAGTAATGTTGCATGAAGCCACTTTGGCTGCCGACCTTTTGACTAAGAACGGTTTTTCGACAGGGTTGGTAAACATGCCTTGGCTCAACCAGATTGACGATCATTGGCTTAGGGTCGCATGTCATTGCTACAATTATTTAATAGTTCTTGACGATCATTCCCCTATTGGAGGATTAGGCGATCAATTGCTTAGAAAGATGAACCAGCTAAATATACTGGAAGACATCAGGGTGCATGTATTTGGAATTGAGGGATACCCTGCTTGCGGCACTCCACAGGAGGCTTTAGCATATCACGGTATGGATGGAGTTTCGCTTGCAAATAGAATTCAAAAAATATTAGAATAAATGATTACTGATATAATCAACAACGCTGCTATTTACAGCAAACTACGACCTGGCATCAGGAAAGCGCTTATTTACGTGGTTCAAACGGACCTTGCGAAGTTGCCACCAGGCCAATACACTTTGGATGATTCGGGGCTAACAGCCATTATCAGCGAATACCAAACCCATGAATACATGCATGATAGATGGGAAGCACATAGAAAATTTATCGATGTTCAATTCTTAATTAAAGGAGCTGAAAACATGGGTTATACCTTCAATCCTCCGAAGAGTACTACCATACCCTACAACGAGGGTAAGGATATTGTTTTTTACAATGCCGACGGTTTTCAATTTCCGTTTACCGAAAACTGCTTCGCTGTGTTTTACCCTGGCGAATTGCACCAGCCAGGAATATGCAATGGCAATCCCTTGCCGGTAAAAAAGATAGTAATTAAGGTCCCGTTCAACGAATGTGAATAATCACAAATGAACAGCGTTACATTTAACCCCAGCTATCCGGTTATTGACGAGTCGAATAAGCTGTATAACAGAGCTACCGGACTCATCCCCGGCTATACTCAAACTATGGCTAAAGGCCCCACACAGCATGTAAATGGAGTGGCTCCCAAATATTTGGTAAAAGGCAGGGGATGCCGTGTGTGGGATGTTGACGGCAACGAATACCTTGACCTCAATATGGCTATCGGACCCATGTCGCTTGGATATGGCTACCCCGCTACCGATCAGGCCATCAGGCAACAATTGGATAACGGTATCACCTTCTCAATGATGCATCCCTTAGAGGTTGAAGTGGCCGAACTGATTCAGGACGTTGTTCCCTACACAGAATCCGTACGCTATTGCAAAACCGGTGCTGAAGCCACCAGTGCAGCCATAAGAGTGGCCAGAGCATTTACGGGCAGAAATCGCATTTTATGCTCAGGTTACCATGGCTGGCACGACTGGTATGCAGGAACTATTGCGCGGAACTCTGGGGTTCCGGGGCCGGTAAGATTTCTGACTGGCACCTTCAAATACAACGACATCGATTCCTTAATCAATCTTCTCGATGAAACAGTAGCAGCTGTCATTCTTGAACCGGTAATCTTTGAAGAACCGCAAAATGATTTTTTAGAGAAATTGGCCAATTTGTGTCACAAAAACGGTTCCCTGCTCATTTTCGACGAAATGTGGACTGGATTCAGAATCGCGTTGGGCGGAGCCCAGCAATATTTCAAGGTTCGCGCCGATTTGGCCACCTTCTCGAAGGCTATTGCCAACGGGATGCCGTTAGGTGTGCTCACCGGACGACACGACGTGATGAAACTCTTTGAAAACGACGTGTTTTTTTACAGTACTTTCGGTGGAGAAGCTTTATCGTTGGCTGCCGCCAAAGCAACAATCAACGAGATGCAGCAGAAAAATGTAATAGAATACATTAACGCTATCGGGTCCAAACTTAAAACAGGCATGACCAATATATTGCGTCAAGCTGGTGTTAATTACCTGAAAATAATTGGCTATCCTTATCGAACAACCGTTTGGATCGATCCCCAGGCAGGCGATCCCCTTCTTCTCAAATCTTATTTGCAACAAGAAATGCTTAAAAGAGGCGTGCTGTGGAGCGGATTTCAAACTCTTAGCTTTTCGCACACCGAAGATGACATCACTTATCTGTTAAAGGTATGGGACGAGGTGGTTTATTTACTCCACGACGCCCTTCTCAACGAAGACGTTGCCAACCGTTTGCGCGGACTTCCCGTGGAGCCTGTATTCAGAACTACAGGTTTAAATAAATAGAAAAAGGCATGACAAAAATTTTCTCATTGACAGGAAAAACAGCCCTTGTTACAGGTGCGGGAGGACTGTTGGGGAAAGCACATTGCAAGGCACTTGCCGATGCCGGTGCTACCGTGGTGGCTGCCGATCTTGCCATAGAATCGGCTGAGCATTCAATAGATTTTGACAAAGAAAGGCATCTGGCCTTGGCCCTTGATGTTACAAGCCCCGTGAGTGTGGCTGAAGCATTGAAACAGGTAACCGACCGTTTCGGACGCGTTGACATCCTTGTGAACAATGCAGCCGTGAACGACATGGTGGAAGACCCTAAAGCCTCAGCAGAGCTCTCGAAATTCGAGAACTACCCGCTTGAGCTTTGGAACCGGTCGCTGCAGGTGAACCTCACAGGGGTGTTTCTTTGCTCGCAGGCCTTTGGCAGTTGGATGGCCGCAAATGGCGGCGGTTCCATCATCAATATTGCATCCACCTACGGAATTACCGCCCCCGACCAGTCGCTCTATACTAACGAGGCCGGCGAACAGACATTCCACAAACCCCCGGCCTACTCGGTAACCAAAGGTGGGGTGCTGATGTTTACCCGCTACCTGGCAGCCTATTGGGGAAACCAAAAAGTGAGAGTCAACGCCTTATCGCCGGGAGGCGTGTTGAATGGTCAGAGCGATTTCTTCGTAGCCCAATACGCTAAGCGCACTCCCCTCGGGCGCATGGCGCACCGCGACGATTACATGGGAGCCATTGTTTTCCTGGCAAGTGATTCTTCGGCCTACATGACAGGCGCTAACCTTGTGGTTGACGGAGGGTGGACGATATGGTAAACAACACCTTACGAGAAAAAGCCAGAGCCATTAAACTAATGGTAACCGACTGCGACGGGGTACTCACCGACGGCTGCGCGTGGTACAGCGATAGTGGGGAAGCCATGAAACGGTTTTCGCTTCGCGATGGCATGGGGGTGGAGAGGCTAAGGAAGCTGGCAGGCATCGAAACCGCCATCATCACTGGCGAGAGCACCTTAACCGTGAAACGACGAGCCGAAAAACTACGCATACAAAACCTCTTCCAGGGGATCAGCGATAAAGGCGAATGTCTGACCCAACTGGCCTCACAACTTGGTTTGGAGCTCAACGAAATAGCCTACATTGGCGACGACGTAAACGATCTGTCTGCCATCAAACTCTGCGGCCTTTCGGCTGCACCCGCCGATGCCTTCGAAGGCATCACTCAAACCGTTGATTACCTAACCCAAAGAAAAGGAGGCGACGGAGCTTTCCGCGAATTTGCCGAATTAATTATCCATTCACAAACAGAAAAAACAGACTCAAATGAGTAATATAAAAATTGGAGAAAAAACCATCGGGACAGGCGAACCTGTGTACATCATAGCCGAAATAGGGATAAACCACAACGGATCGATTGAAACAGCCAAAAGACTGATTGACGGGGCTTTATTTGCCGGATGCAATGCGGTGAAATTCCAGAAGCGAACCCCAGAAATATGTACTCCCCGCGATCAGTGGGATCTTGAGCGCGACACCCCCTGGGGCCGAATGACCTACATCGAGTATAGGCACAAAGTGGAGTTTAACTTCGATCAATATGCCGAGATTGATGCCTACTGCCATCAGAGGGGCATAGACTGGTTCGCGTCGCCATGGGATGTTGAGGCACTTCAATTTTTACTACAGTTCGATCCGAAGGTAATCAAACTAGCATCAGCATCACTTACCGACAACGAATTGCTCAAAGCTGCCCATGCTTCAGGTAAACCCATTATGCTCAGTACAGGGATGTCAACTATCGAGCAGGTAAAAGCTGCCGTAGCACTCACGGGCACCGACAAACTTTTACTGGCTCAGGCCACATCAACTTACCCTAGCAAGGTGGAAGAACTAAACCTGACTGTAATTCGCACTTACATGGAACTGTTCCCCGGTGTTCCGATAGGCTATTCAGGGCATGAAACCGGGTTGGCTCCCACGTTGGCTGCTGTTGCCCTCGGGGCAAGTTTCGTAGAGCGACACATCACCCTCGACAGAGCCATGTGGGGAACCGACCAGGCAGCCTCGGTTGAGATTGGGGGTATGTTCAGGCTGGTTAAAGACATTCGCGACATTGAAAAAGCATTGGGTGACGGACAAAAAAGAGTGTTCGACAGCGAATTGGGTCCCATGAAGAAACTCCGAAAGCACTCCGCATAACCCACTGAGACTTGCAACACCATGAAATACCTGATAACCTGCGCCCTCCTCGTGATGGCGATCAGCATGGCAGCACAACAAGTTGAAGGCACCTGGAAACCAGGTCCTGTTCGTGTTTCCAATGCACGATCGAAACCCGGCAACCAGACGCTCTTCTACATCGAACGCAACAAGAATGCAAATACCGTTTTCTACGACGCCAATTTCATCAGCCCCGGCGTGCTTGATCCCGACAAGCCTATTGATGTATATTACATCCTCTACGCAGTTGACGGAAAACGACAAAACCTGAGCGTGATAGAAAGAATGCTGGCATATGGTTATGATGCCGAACAAACAGGTCACAATCAATTCAAAATCAAACTGAAAGCATTCCCTCAACGTCTTATCGAGTTATCGGTTGACAATAAAGGGAAAGCACATGCCATCATTAAAATCAATGGAGAAAAGAGTTTGCTTCAACGTATATATGTTAAAGCTAAACCCAAATTCTATACAACAGTGGAATATGTGGAATTGCATGGTAAAAATGAAAAAACCAGCGATAACGAACTTGAAACCATTCACAATTAATTTACATTATATTTACAATTAAAGAACCATGTTTTATTAAATAACACATAAACAACAACTTAGAATTCATCAAAATCAAATTAAACAATTAATCAGCATTTTTATATTAATTATTCATTATAAAACTCAACACCTCGTTCACTTAAACGATAAAAATCACCATATCAACAATTTACAAATCAACTATTTATTAACAAGCATTTAACTGTTCTTACCATTCGTTTAACGTAGAGGTTAAACCAATCTCATAGTTTTGCAGCGTTAAATAAACTATTTTTTCTTCATGCGTTATCTGTACAAAACTTCTGTTTTGCTGTTGTTACTAGCTTTGCCAACACTCCTCCATTCTCAGAGAGGAACCATAAAAGGGGTTGTTAAAGACCAAAAATCAGGAGAGACACTACCCGGTGTCAATGTTTACCTTCAGGACAACCCAAACTTCGGTGCTTCTACCGATTTAGACGGGAACTATACGATAATAAACATTCCAAAAGGAACCTACAATTTGATCGCCAGTAGTTTGTCATTTAAAACCGAAACCATCAGGGGTGTGGTGGTTGCGGGGTCACGCAACACGGTAGTAAACATTAAACTTAGCGAATCAGTATCAGAAATTGAAGGCGTAACGATTGTTGCTGCTAAAAGAACCGACTCCGACATCTCGATGATTAGCACGATCAAGCAAAACAACCTGGTTGTAAATGGAATTTCGGCCCAACAGATCAGCCGCTCGCAGGACAAAGATGCATCTGAGGTGATCCGTAGGGTTCCGGGGATTACCATCATGGACGACCGTTTCGTGGTAGTACGCGGACTTACGGAGCGATACAACAGTGTGATGCTCAACAGCACCAGTTCGCCAAGTACCGAAACCGACCAGCGGGCATTTTCGTTCGATGTTATTCCCAGCAACATGATCGACAATATTTTAGTTTATAAAACCCCCGCCCCTGAGCTACCTACCGACTTTGCAGGGGCAGCAATTCAGATTTTTACAAAGAATACCACCGACGAAAACCATTTTGGTGTTTCGTATCAGGCATCTTACCAGGAAGGATCGACATTTAAAGATTTCTATTCGTACAAAGGTGGCGGAACCGACTGGTTAGGTTTTGACAATGGCTCGAGGCAACTACCCTCGATTGTTCCTTCAACGGAAGAAATGCATGTGTTACAAACATTTAGTGACGGTTTGCCATTGGAACTGGTTGCCGCCAGAAAGGCTAAACTGACTGAAATTGCCAGGTCGTTCAACAAGACTTCAACGGCTACGAAGTCAACAGCCCCCTTCGACAACAAAATTGGAGTTGACCTGACGTTTCAGAAGAAACTTGGCAAATTAAAAATTAACAACATCACTTCGCTAAATTATAAATACGGATTTTCAACGAATCAGATATTCAAGGCTACTTATCAGGCTTATGACGAGATCAAAGATTCCAGTATTTATACCTACAAGCTGACTGACGACATTTATGCCCAGAAAGTTCAACTGGGCGGTATCCACAATTGGGCATTCTCTACCCCAAAATCGGTTTATGAATTCAGAAATCTGGTGAATCAGATTGGTAATTCCCGTACAATATTAAGAAACTCGACCGATTACTACCGCAATGGCAACAAGGTAAAGGCCTACGAATTGGGATACAGCAGTCGGCTGATCTATTCAGGTCAGGTGAGTGGAACTCATAGATTTTCGGACGATAAAACCAAGATTAATTGGAATTTGGGTTACAGTTTTGCCGGAAAAGACGAACCAGATGTTCGCAGGATCTATACCTATGCTACCCGAACAACCGATACTGCAGGAAATGAAATTTACCTGCCGTACGTGCTCGACTACGCCGCAACAGTGAATACCGAGTCAAATGGCAGATTGTTTTCTTATACAGGCGAAAACATCTATACTGCTTCCGTCAATTTTTCCCGTTCGCTGGATATTCAAAACTGGACTCCTGAAATAAAGGCAGGAATCTTTGTTGAGGACAAGAACCGTGGTTTTGATTTGCGAACTTTTGGTATGGCCAGGGCAGTTCCCTCGATGATGTTCAACAATTCAATCCTTTCGCAACCTTTGGACAGCATCTATGCTGATACCAATTTCAACTATTTCAATGGTGTGAAGCTTGAAGAAAACACGGCACCAGAGTATTCCTATAAAGCTACTACCAAGACTTATGCAGGTTACATCGCCGTAAAAATTCCGGTTGGAAACCGCATCAACATCTATGGCGGTGTCAGGGCAGAATCGTTTTACAGGAAGTTGAGCGACTTCCAGAGTGAAAAATCGACTGACCCTGATATTGTTGCCGATACCTTCGCTTTTTATCCATCGGTGAATCTATCCTATTCCTTCACGAATAGATCGCTGATAAGGTTTTCGTACGGACAAACCGTTAACCGCCCGGAGTATCGTGAAATAGCTCCCTACGCGTTTTATGATTTTGAACAGTCGGCTACCATATACGGTAATAAAGACTTGAAAGACAGTTATGTCAAAAACTATGATGCCCGTTTCGAGTTCTATCCCACGCTGGCAGAAATGGTGAGCTTAGGGGTGTTTTACAAAACCTTTACGAATCCAATCGAATTAAACTTGTTTCCGTCAAGTAATGGCTGGGATTTCGTAGCAGTTAACTCGATCAAAGCCGAGAGCTATGGTTTCGAAATGGAATTACGGAAATCGTTGGCCTTTTTGACGACCGGCTTTACCGGACGTTTCTTCGATAACCTCTCAGTTTCATTGAATGCCTCCTACATCGAGGGTACGGTTGAGAAAGAGGATGGTTATGTTCGCGATAAAAAGAGGGTTCTCTTCGGGCAATCGCCCTACATTGTCAATGCCGGCCTTTATTACATTGATGCTGAAACCGATCTTTCAGTAAGTATTCTTTACAATGTCATCGGGAAACGGCTTGTGGTGGTAGGTACGCCAACCATTCCCAATGTGTTTGAGCATCCGAGGCATATTGTCGATTTTACCGTGTCGAAACGCATCGGAACATACTGGAGCCTGAAAGCGGGTGTCAAGGATTTATTTAATTCTGAAGTCATTTACAGGCAAACCTTCGACGTTACCATCGACGGGAATACTGTTCAGCGGATTCAGGATATGAAGCGCTTTACACCCGGTCGTTCGTTTTCAGTCACTCTTTCTTACAGTTTTTAATTTAATTAACCTGTCATATCTAATTATAAATACTTAAAAATCATCTTTATGAAAAATCTGATTTTACTTTTCGTTTTGGTAGTTCTTTCCATTGCAAGTTATGCCGACATCGTTGTGACGCTTCCAACCACGACAGCCACACCCGGAACAACAATCAATGTTCCGGTTGTTATAACCGGTGCAGATGCCGGAAACGGAGGAACAGCTATTGCTATGTCTGACATTCGCTTTACCTTCATCACTTCGGTACTCACCTATACAGGTGTTACCAACTTTTCCCCATTGATGAACCCAGCAGACTGGTTGTATAATGGTAATAACACCAACGGCTTGTTTGCTGGCAACTGGATCGAACCCAATGAAAATGCAATTTCCCTACCTGATGGAACCACTCTATTCGAAGTTCAATTTACTGTTGTGCAAGGTATAAGTGCATTATCATTCGTTTCCGGGTATCCGGTCTTTGCCGATGCTGCATACAATCCTATTACTTCATCAGGTATAAACGGTCTTATAACTGGAAAAATCGCCGAACCTTCAAATTTTGCCACCAATTTCTCAGCACACAACATCATCCTCAATTGGACTGATGCCACTGGTGAACTGGCTCCTAACGGATACCTTATCAGAATGAGCGATCAGGGATTCCCCTATATCACTAATCCTGTAGATGGAACCCCGGTTGCTGACAGCCAAACCGATAAAAATGTTTCTACCGGTATCCAGCAAACAATATTCTCAGGATTGACACCGAACACGGTCTATTATTTTAAGATATTCCCATACAGAGGCACGGGATCTATTATTGACTACAAAACAGACGGAACAATTCCCGAAATTCAACTTTCGACAGCAGAGTAAATTATTTTTTTCTTACAATGACCTGTTAATATGAAAAAATCTTTCAGTCTTGTTTTTATACTTCTCGCAGTCATATTCACCACAAAGGGCGAAATTGTAGTCACTCTCCCCGAAGTTACTGCAGTTCCGGGTACTGAAATTTTCATGGCTGTAAAAATTAGTGGTGCATCTGCATCGGGGACACCTTTCAGCGTAGCCGATATTCGCTTTAATTACGATACGGCTGCATTAACCTATACCGGTATCACCAACTTCTATTCAGCTATGCCTGCATCACAATGGGTTTATGCTGGAGGGGCTGGTGAGGTGGCAGCCAACTGGCTCCATCCTACTTTTCAAACCATTGCCGTTCCTGATGAAACAACTTTGTATGAAGTAAAATTTACAGCAAAACCCGGTGCCTGTGACCTCTCGTTCATTCTGATTGAATTTGCAGATGCAGGGCTGAATATACTCCCATCCTCAGCTGAGGATGGCACCTACACTTCTATTCAAAATGTCACATTTCAGGTGGATATGCGCGACCAGACTGTTGGTACCAATGGCGTTCATCTCGCCGGAAGTTTCAACAGCTGGAACACCAGCGCTTTGGCCATGACAGCCACCTCAGGTTCAGTGTACACGGTTACCCAATCGTTCCTGGTTGGCAGCGATATTACCTTCCGTCATGTAAACGGGAACACCACAGCAGGTTACGAAATCGTGCCTGCTTCCTGCGGTGTTCCGGCAACCGGTGGACTATTCGACAGGTCCCTCACTGTGCCGGACGGCGACACCGTGTTGCCAGCCTTTTGTTTTTCGAGTTGCGACTCGTGCCCGCCTTTGATTCAAGTAGATTTCAGGCTTGACATGGCACAGCAGACTGTGAACCCTACCGGAGTGCATATTGCCGGTGATTTCAACAATTGGAGCACCACTTCTACTGCCTTGACCAACCTCGGAAACAACGTGTTCGGTGTTTCCATCCCGATGATTCCCGGGTCGTCGCAACAATTCAGGTACATCAATGGCAATTCGGCTTCAGGTTATGAACTGGTTCCTTCCACCTGCGGCGTATCGGCTGGGGGTGGGTTGTATAACCGTCAGATCATGACGGGAACCACCGATACTACCCTTTCAGAAGTGTGTTTCAGCAGTTGCGACGATTGCCCGAACCTGATCGAACTCACGGTGTTGGTTGACATGAGCCAAGCTACAGTTAGTCCGTCGGGGGTGTTTTTGGCAGGATCGTTCAACGGATTCTCTACTACTGCAAACCCGATGACTCACATGGGAAACAATGTCTATTCAGCCACGCTTGAGGTGTTTGAAAACGATTTTGTAACCTACCGGTTTGTAAACGGCAATACCCCCTCAGGATATGAGAACGTGCCCGAAACCTGCGGAATATTGAATGGTGCCGGAAGCTACAATAGGTTTATTCAGGTAGCAGCAACTGACACTACACTCGACGAGGTTTGTTTCTCTTCCTGTACCGACTGCGTCTCGAATCCGGGAGAATCGGAAGTGGTTTTCCAGGTTGATATGTCGCAACAAGTCATTGGTCCCGAAGGAGTTCATTTGGCTGGATCGTTCAATAACTGGAATACCGCCTCTCATCCTATGAACTTCATTGGCAACGGGGTGTATAAACTTGCTATGACTTTGGACGAGGGAACCACGATCCAATACAAGTTTATCAACGGGAGCGATGGTTCGGGATACGAAACCGTTCCAACTTCATGCGGACAAACAGGGGTAACCGGGACACCAGAACGCAGCCTTATCATTCCATCCAACGACACTACCCTCATTGCCGTATGCTTCTCATCATGTGATCAATGCCCAACTGTCCCGATGCACACAATAACCTTCAGACTGAATATGGATTTTCAAACAGTTAGCCTTCAGGGTATTCACATTGCAGGAAGTTTTAACAACTGGAATCCTTCAACCGATGAATTGTATATTACTAATGGTTATTATCAGATAGAAAAAACACTTCCAGAAGGAACTCCAGTGAGGTTCAGATATGTCAACGGTAATTCTGTTTCCGACTTGGAAGTTGTTCCTTCAATATGCGGAGTTGTGTACAGCGGATCGGAATTTGCCCGCGAATTAAATGTTACTTCTGACACGTTACTTAATCCTGTTTGTTTTGCACTTTGTGGTGATTGTTTTATTGGAATTAGCGAGAAACCTGAAACACTTACTGTAGGGGCAGTGTATCCAAATCCCGCTTCAACCACTATTCATATCCCATTTACCAACTTATTGAATGGCAATATACTAATAGAGATTATCGATATAATTGGCCGAAGAGTATTAACTCATGTGCAAAACACGAATGATAATCAGGTGGAGCTAAACGTAAGTTGTTTGAAACGCGGGATTTATACAATAAAGGTAACCAGTGATAGCAACAAATATAAAACTCAAAAACTATTTCTTGTCAAATAGCACTGAGGATAGCAGTTCTTTTCGCAAATATAAAAAACGATTGATCGAAAAACTTGGTTTTTCTGTTTTTTTATGTCAGATTCGGAAATGGTGGGCTGATTGAGATAATTCGCCCACTATCTTTTTGTTAATAAATTTTTTATCTATAAATAACCTGACTAACAGATTAAATTAACACACCAGATATACTTTTACAATCGAAAAATTTTACTCTAATAGTTCAATTTATGAAAAAACAAATCCTTATTTTAAGTTTCATGGCTTGCTTCATGGCAGGCGTCTTTGCTCAACACACGATCGAGAATCCTTTTTTCGATCATGTTCCCTACTCAGGGGCTTTCGGAACTACCGACTGGACTGCCGGTTGGGCTAATTTCAATCCTCAGAACACCGTGTATCCGGTGACTACTACTACTGTGGGAACTGCTGCTGTTATTCAGAACACAGTAATCAACACAAACACTACCTGGTCGCCCAGTAGCTCGCCCGTAACCGGAGCAGCCTCTTTTACTGACTCGTATGTGAACAACTCGTTTTTTGAGCCCGTCAGTTTTGTCGGTGCGTTCGGTCCTACTGACTGGACTGCCGGCTGGTCGAATTTCGACTGTCAGAACACTGTTTATCCTGCCACCACCGTGACCATTCCTGCTGGTGACATCACAACCAATACCACATGGACCAGCGGCAATGTTTACAAGCTCAATGGTTACGTGTATGTTAAAAACGGTGTAACCCTCACCATCCAGGCCGGAACAGTAATTCGTGGCGACAAAGTGAACAAAGGCACCCTCATCATCGAGCGTGGCGGAAAACTGATTGCCAATGGCACAGCCTCACAGCCCATCGTGTTCACTTCGAACCAGGCAGCCGGCAGCCGTGACTATGGCGATTGGGGCGGTATCATCATTTGCGGTCGTGCAAAGAACAACCAGGGTACCGATGTGCTGATCGAAGGTGGCGTGAACGCTTATTATGGCGGAAACGATGATGCCGACAACTCAGGAAGCCTGCAATACGTGCGTCTCGAGTTCCCCGGTATCGCTTTCTCACCCAACAACGAAATCAATGGTCTGACCATGGGCAGCGTGGGTTCGGGAACTACCCTCGATTATATTCAGGTTTCATACTCAGGCGATGATGCTTTCGAGTGGTTCGGCGGAACTGTGAATGCCAAGCACCTGATTGCTTACCGCTCATGGGACGACGACATGGATACCGATTTCGGTTACCGTGGAATGGTTCAGTTTGCCGTTGTTCTGCGCGACCCCAACGTTGCCGACGTTTCGGGATCGAATGCCTTCGAAGCCGACAACGATGGAGGTGGCACAACTGCAGCTCCTCTGTCTAAACCCATCTTCTCCAACGTGAGTGTTTTTGGCCCCAAAGCAACCACTGGCACTTCGATTCACGCCAACTATCAGCATGCCATGCACCTCAGAAGAAACACCTCTTGCAGCGTGTTCAATTCTTTCTTCTCAGGTTTCCCCTGGGGTCTGTATATTGACGGTTCTGCCACCCAGACCAATGCTACCGCTGATAACCTCAGAATAGAAAACACCTTCATGGTTGGTATGAATGCCAATTACAAGGGCAGTTACGAAGGCCCTTATTTCACCAATGCAGCCCGCAACAACCAGATACTGGCAGGTGCTTATGGCGATAATTCTGCCCTGCAGATTGCCAATCCGTTTAACCTGACTGCCCCCAACTTCCTGCCTACCAAAAACGTTTACCTGCTTAATGGCTGGGTGTATGTACCAGATGGAGTTACCCTTACCATTCAGCCCGGTACCATTATCCGCGGCGATAAAACCAACAAAGGAGCTCTCATTATCGAAAGAGGCGGAAAGTTGAATGCTATTGGCAATGTAAACGAACCTATTGTATTTACATCCAACCAGGCTGTAGGGTCACGTGCTCCTGGTGACTGGGGTGGAATCATTGTTTGCGGAAAGGCCTATAACAATCAGGGAGCCAATGTTATTATTGAAGGCGGTACTGGTGCTACATTTGGTGGAACTAATGATGCAGACAATTCTGGAACAATAAAATATGTGAGAATTGAATATGCTGGTGTTGCGTTCGCTCCCGACAATGAGATCAACGGTCTTACAATGGGCAGTGTAGGCAGTGGAACCACCATTGACTATGTACAGGTATCATACGGTGGCGATGATGCATTCGAGTGGTTTGGCGGAACAGTAAATGCCAAACACCTGATAGCCTATGCTTCATGGGATGATGATTTCGACACCGATTTTGGCTACACCGGAATGGTTCAGTATGCCGTATCACTGCGTGACCCAAATTATGCCGATGTATCAGGTTCAAACTCGTTTGAATCTGACAACAATGCTGCCGGAAACGGAGACACACCACTTACTAATCCGCTCTTTTCAAATGTAAGTGTTTTTGGCCCCAAGGCCACTTCAGGAACCTCCATTCACGCTAATTTTAAAAGAGCTATGCACATCCGCCGCAATTCACGTTGTTCGGTTTACAATGCTCTTTTCATGGGTTTCCCTACCGGTCTGCTTCTTGATGGCACAGGCACGCAAGGCGCAGCAACTGCCAACACCCTCCAAATTGAGAACAGTTTCATGTCAGGCATGACAACGGCCAGCTTTGCCACTTCATTCGAGGACACCTATTGGAACACTGGTTCACGCAACAATACAGCACCTTATGCTAACAACACATCGATGATGATTACCGACCCTTTCACCCTCACATCACCCAACTTCCTGCCTATGGCTGGTTCACCTGTGATGCACGGATCGAGGTGGTCGAAAACCATCACCGGAAAAGTTGAGTATGCCAACAGTGCCCTCACCGATCTGGATAATGTCACAGTACTTTGCAAAGATGCTTCAGGACATACTGTTAGTTCAGCTACTACCAATGCAACGGGTGATTACACCGTATATGGAACAGATGGAGCCTACACCATTTCGATTGACTGCTCGAAAACTCCAGGCGGCATTACTGCAACCGACGCCCAGTTGGTTCGCCTGGCTTCTGCTGGTTCAGCCACCCTTTCCAATATTCAGCAACTGGCTGCCGACGTCAATCTGGATGGCAATGTAAATGTTCTTGATGCTGGTTATATAAGGAAAAAGGCAGTTAATGCAGCCAGCAACCCTCAGTATATTATTCCGAACTTTGTTTTCGAGGCTGTAAATCTCAATATTGCAACCGGAGCAGGAACAACCACACAGAACATCAAAGGTCTTTCAGGTGCCGACGTAAACGGCTCGTTTACACCAGCTTCTAAATAATTACTCATCTTAAATTTATAATTAACAAAATGAAAAAGAATTTTATTTTGATGATGTTCAGCCTTTTTATTGCTGGCGCATCGTTCGGACAGATTTCTCTTTTTTTCTCTGACATTGAACCAACCCCAGGCGAAGTTATCTCTGTACCGGTTCTTGTTCAAGATTTTGACAATGTAAATGGTTTCCAGTTTGCTGTCAATTATAATTCCTCGTTGCTCACGTGTATCTCCATTACTGACCTAAATACAACCCTTACCACGGTGGCTAATGACTGGGAAAACAACATCACATCAGGTCAGGTATTTATATCATGGCTTAACGTCCCGAGTGCCGAAACCAGTTTGACTGATAATAGTCAGATTTGCGTGATTAACTTTTTAGCTAATGCCATCGGAAATGTGACACTTACTTTTTCTGATTACGAATTTTTTAACGGTAGTTTGAATCAGTATTCAGTTAACGTTACAAATGCTGAATTTGAAATTGAAGAGGTTGCTGCAAGTACAACTTTTATCGGTACTGGCTCATGGTTCACACCAGGGAACTGGGATAATGGAATTCCAGGAACTCAGACAGATGCAGTGATTAATGGCAATGTTACTATTGATAATAATGCTTATGTCGATAACCTAACTATCAATGCCGGTTACAGTGCCACCTTAAGCAATCCGTACACCCTGTCTGTTAACGGCAACTTGGTTTTAGCTTCAAATGCTTCAAACACCAGAACCGGTGTATTTCTCAACAACAACACCACAAATGCAAATGCTCTTGATGTAAATGGCACCATTACTGCGCAGCGCTATTTCACCGGTGGTGTGCAGCATATGGTTTCAATTCCCGTACTGTCGGCTTCTATCAACGACTTCTACAAACCCGGCAACACCGGTTATATGTATCGGTACAACGAAACAACCGGCGCGTGGGATAACCCCTCATCTACCTCGTCGTTGCTTACCGCAGCTTATGGTTATCTAGTAAATTATACAAGCGCAACCACAGTATCAGTATCAAGCGTGTTGAACAATGATGCCAAATACGATGCTGGCATTTCCTATACAGCAAGCAATGGATGGAACCTGGTAGGAAATCCTTACCCCACTTCTTTAGACTGGAATAATGGTTCAGGCTGGACAAAAACGAAGGTTGACGGGACTATCTATGTTTGGAATGGTTCACAATACGCCTCCTATAATGGGACAACTGGTGCAAATGGCGGATCGCAATATCTGGCTCCTTTCCAGGGTTTCTTTATACATGCTAATGCAAGTGGACCAAAAATGGAGATTAAAAAAGCAGCTCGCACCATCAACACGGTTGGGTACATGAAATCGAACACTGCCAATGTACTTCGCATTGCTTTGACTGATGGAACCAACTCAGATGAGTCAGTGGTTATGATCAACGAATCGGCTACCGCTTCTTTTGACACCGATCAGGATGCCTACAAACTGATGAGCCTTCGCGAAGATGTTCCTTCGCTGTTCACCGCCCTTGATGAAGTTAACTACTCCATCAATGCCCTTCCGGTAAAGGCAAACCATTCTATCCCTGTGGTGATGGGTCGCACCGTTGGTACTTCGCATACTTTTACAGCTACAGGTTTCGATTCGTTTGATGCCACCTACAAATTCTTCTTGGTTGATGCCCTTACCAATACCACTTACGATCTGAAGGCCAACAATTCTTTTAATATCGAATTGTCGGAAGGTCTGAACGAAGGCCGTTTCACCATTAACATCCTGAAGAATGGTGTAGGAATCGAAGATGCAACCCTGACCAACGGTCATGTCTATTTTAATAATGGCCTCATCTATGTTGAGAACAGCCCGAACGCCACCGCCTATGTTTATGACATTACCGGTGCTCTTGTACTTTCATCAAAACTGAATGGCTCATCCTTGAACACCATCCGTTTCAATGGAACCAATGGCGTTTACCTTGTAAAGGTGGTCAATGGTCAGTTAGTGAATACCAATAAAATTGTTGTTAAATAATAACTATAAAATACTAAATTGTCATGAAAGAAATGATTAAATCGGTAGTTGTGATCCTTGCTATCACACTTTCAGTGGCCTTCAGTCAGGCAGTTTTCGCTCAGGCTCCTCCAGCACCTCCTGCTGCTGGCGCAGCTGGTGGCGGTACTCCAATGGGTGGAGGTGCTGCTCCTATCGGCGGTGGGATTGCCATATTGCTCGCTCTTGGTGCTGGTTACGGCTACAAAAAGGTGATGAACGCCAACAACCAGACTAAATAATTAAATCAAATTGTGCATAACAGGCTTTACCTTGAAAAAGGTAAAGCCTTTATGTGTTAAAAACAAAACCATGAATAAGATAACCATCCTTTTATCTTTATTCCTCGTTATGAGTGGAATAATGCACGCTCAGGTACAGGCACGTATTGGTACTGTGACCGATGCTTTTCCCGGCACCGAGATCACCATTCCGGTTTATCTGAGCGGGTTTAGCAGCACCGCTTCCTATCAACTGTCAGCCATTGATTTTCGCATCTTTTGCGATACTTCGATTGCAACCTACAATCGCATTGAAATTTCCAACAGTTATACCAACCTGAGTGAATGGGTCAGTAATGGAGTCAATGGTAGCTTGAGAGCCAATTGGCTTGAACCCAATTTCGGTTCAATAAGTTTTCCAGATAACACTCCAATTATTGACTTTGTATTAGACTACAAAGGGGGAAATGCAACACTTGCGTTTGAGTTGTGCATTCTGGCCGATGTCAACCTAAACCCGATCGAAAATATTGAACTCATCAGCGGCTCGATCACCCAGGCGGCCGGTTCGGGGACTACCCTGTGGAATGGCACAGGTGTCTGGACAACAACAGCCAACTGGAGCAACGGTGTACCCGGTGATTCCGCGGTTGCCAGAATTGTCACAGGTCAGTTGGAGGTTGCCAACTCAGCCGTATGCAAAACGCTTACCATCGAAACGGGTACTACCCTCATTATCAAACCGGGTGGATCGCTTACGGTGAACGACACTTTGATCAACAACGGAAGTCTAATAGCTGAAGCTGATGCTACGCTTTACGGATCGTTGATTATCAACAAAAAAATCCAGCAAACAGGCAGCACCACCATTCAACGCATTATGGAAGCGGGGAAAACCTATGGACTGGGGAGTATGGTAGCCAATGGATCCGCCTCTGCTTTTATCGGTTCCGGCACCCTTTCTGCTTTCGCCGAAAACCAGAATGCTTTTTCGGCTTTAACGGGTTCCACGCTCAGCGATGGTATCGGCTACCTGTTTGCCTCTTCAGGCAACAACCTTCTTGAAACTGAGGGACAGCCATTGGTTTCGTTACCTGCTAAAACCCTCGCTTACACTACAGGAGGTTCAGCAGCCACCAGTGGGTGGAATTATTTGGCAAATCCCTTCACCAGTGCCTTCAGCCTGGCCGAAGGTCTCACGCTCACAAATGCAGATAAAACTGTTTACGCATGGGACAACGGTCGTTACCACGTTTGGAACGGCACCACCGGAACACTCACGAACGGAATCATCCCTTATGGTTGGGCCTTTTTCGTGAAAGCCAACAGTGCCGGAGGCCAAATTACCTTAAAAAAGGAAGGCAAGCAACATGCTTTCAGTGCCTTTTCAGGAAATCTGAATACAACGGCCACAATACTTCCGTTGACTGTAACTGTGTTCGAAGCCGTGGAAAAAACCGATGTTGCTTTCATTCAGTTGGATGAGAATGCAAATTTTGGTTTCGATAACCAATACGACGCCTGGAAACTTCCCAATGCAGCCTCCATGCCTGAGTTATATCTTTATGGTGACAACGGCATCAAATTGGCCGTGAATGCAATTCCCTTTGCCCCGGCTACTATGAAACTTGGGTTTAAAGCCCCTGAAGATGGAGCATATACCATTGCTGCCCCTTCGGCCAACATTTTTAACCCTGGGAGCCCTGTTCAGCTCTACGATAAATTATTAGATGCCACCAAGGATCTTCGTACCGAAAACCATTTCTTCAGTTCAGAAGCCGGAACCTTCAACGATCGTTTCGAGCTAATATTGAGTGGTGTGGGCATCGAAGACCCGGAAATGCAGGAGCACTTCCTTATTTTTGCTGTCAATTCCTCCATCCGCATCAAAGCTCTTTCCGAAGTAAACGAATCGGTAATGATTCAGGTAAGAGACATCAAGGGAAGCCTGCTTTCGAGTCAGACAGCAGCATTCTGGGCTGGCAGCGAAATCAAACTACCTTCGTCATCCGGCATAAGGATCGTGACCGTCCAAACAACCAAAGAGCTTTTTACTGTAAAAGTTATTGTTCAATAGCTGTATGTAAGCATCTCGGGGTGTCGATCCGCATATCCCAATCAATCGAGTAGGAGGAAAACAAAACAGTTTTCCTCCTGTTTTATTTTACGTCCTCTCAAAACACCATACGTACCGATCGGGACTATAAAAAAAGGAGTTGGCTTACACCAACTCCTGAACCTGAAACCAACTTTATACAGTAAAACAATTGCTTTCTGTACAAAAAATTTAAGCATTGGACTCTCAAATAGCCTAAAAAACTTCCAAAATTTGTTTCTCGTATTAGAAGTATGGCAAAAACGCAATGTATATTGATCTAATATCTTCTTAATATCCAAAAACAGAATAAGAGCAATAATAAATCTAAATTCTACATTCTATCAGTATGAACTTTGACAAAGTTAGAGTCAATTTATCATAACTGAGTAAACTCAAGATTAATTCTTTGCTTATTTATGAGTGGTCGAGGCATTAAAGGGCACAAATAATCATACTATTCTTCAACGCTTTGCATCAAAACAAGGAGCAATATACATTTGCATCTTTGCAATTATTGGTTTTTTAATTGATAATTTACTAACAATTAACGTGAAGCAGCTTTGGGAGCGTTCAAAAATGATTGTCTGTTTAGTTTTTGATACATTTGCGCATTAAACATCCTTTACATTAAAATAACATAGTAATGCGCTACACACTTATTTCGATTACACTTTTTATCATGCTCGTACAATTAGCCCATTCCCAATCGCCCCTTACCTACCAACTCCCCCCGAAGGAGATTCTTGATCTGGCCGACATCCGCCCACAGCCGGCAGTGCGTATCGATTCGCGCAACCAAACCATGTTGCTGCTTGAGCGTTATGCCTTCAAAACCTTGGACGAATTGGCTCAGGACGAAGTTCGCCTGGCCGGACTCCGCATCAACCCCCAAACCAATGGAGCCAGCAGGGCAGCCGTTTATTATGGAATCAAAGTTGTGAATATTGCTGATGGATCAGAATTCACGATCAACGGCTTACCCAAAGGTTCCAGGATAGGTGAAGTGAGTTTTTCGCCAGATGACACCAAATTTGCCTTCACCGTAACTACCTCCGATGGTATTTCGCTGTGGATGGCCGACCTAAGCATATCCATGTGGCGGCAACTAACCAAGCCAGTTTTAAACGGTGTGACGGGCTTCAGCTACACCTGGTGCCCCGATTCGCGCAATTTACTGGCTTTGTGCATCCCACATCGCAGGCAAAACCTGAGGGCAGAGAAGATTTTGCCCACAGGGCCATCCATACAAGAAACCACCGGGAGCAAAGCACCCGCGCGTACCTATCAGGATCTGCTCAGGTCGCCGGCCGACGAGGAGCGTTTCGACTTCTATGCCAAAGCCGAAGTGATGAAAGTTTCAACCGATGGCAACGCCGAATACTTCCTGCCTCCAGCCATCTATTCATCGCTCAATTACTCGCCCGATGGAGAGTGGCTCATGGCTACAACCATCGAAAAACCATACTCCTACACCGTCCCCCTGTACCGGTTCCCGACCCTTTACACCCTACACGACAAGAACGGCACCAAGAAAATGGTTTTCTACGAAAAGCCCCTTGTTGAAGAACTTCCCACCGGCTTCGATGCCACACAAACAGGACGCCGGAGCATTGATTGGCGCAACGATCAACCGGCTACTCTTGTGTGGGCCGAGGCTCAGGACGGTGGCGATCCGGCCGTGGAAGCAGCCATCCGCGACAAAGTTTTCATGCTGGCGGCACCCTTCACCGGACAGCCCGTCGAATTGGCCAGTCTGTCCAAACGCTATGCAGGCATCACCTGGGGCAACGATCAAATGGCCATCATCAGCGACTATTGGTGGAAAACCCGACGGCAAACCCAATACCTCATCAACCCGGCAAACCCGAAGGCAGAGAAAAAGGTGTTGTTCGACCTCTCTACCGAAGATGTGTATGCCGATCCAGGGAACTTTCTGACCACTCGAAACCAGTTTAACCAACGGGTGCTTTGGGCATCGAAGAACGGCAAAACCCTGTGGCTTCATGGAGAAGGATGCTCACCCGAAGGCAACCGCCCCTTTCTTGATACCTACGAAATAAAATCAGGAAAAACCAAAAGAATCTGGCAAGCCGATGGTCTCTCGACCTACGAAAACATTGTGAGGGTGCTCGATCCGGAAAAACTGCACTTGATTACCACCATCGAGAGTAAAAACCAAAACCCCAATTTCTGGCTCAAAACAGGGAAGAAAAATCAGGCAATAACCCAATTTGCCAACCCTTACGAAGCCTTCGCAGCTGTAAGCAAACAACGAATCAGCTACAAACGGGCCGATGGTGTTGATCTCACGGCCACACTTTACCTTCCGGCTGGTTACGACAAACAACGCGATGGTCGTCTGCCAGCCCTTATGTGGGCTTATCCTCAGGAGTTTAAAAATGCCGACCAGGCAGGGCAGGTTAAAGAATCGCCTCACCGTTTTGTGCATCTTTACTACGGCTCCCCAATTTACTGGGCAGCACGTGGATACGCCATTATCGACGATGCCGATTTCCCAATTATTGGCGAAGGCACCACCGAACCCAACGACAACTTCGTGGAGCAATTGGTAGCAAATGCAGCAGCAGCCATCAAAGCTGTTGAAGAAATGGGCGTTGTTGATCCGAAAAGAGTGGCTGTAGGCGGACATTCCTACGGAGCCTTCATGACAGCCAACCTCATGGCGCACTGCGACTTGTTTGCCGCCGGTATAGCGCGAAGCGGTGCTTACAACCGAACCCTCACCCCTTTTGGTTTTCAGGCCGAAGAGCGAACCTTCTGGCAAGCACAGGGGGTGTATTTAAAAATGTCGCCTTTTGTTCATGCCGATAAAATCAACGAACCCCTGCTGCTCATTCACGGCGATGCCGACAACAATCCCGGAACCTTCACCTTGCAAAGCGAAAGACTGTTTGGCGCCATCAAAGGGTTGGGAGGAACTGCTCGCCTCGTTCTTCTGCCCCACGAAAGCCATGGTTATGCCGCCCGTGAAAACATCTTGCACATGCTTTGGGAAACAGATCAATGGCTTGAAAAATACGTTAAAAACAAAAAATAAAAAGATCATTTTACGAAAACCGCCGATGCCGGCGGTTTTTTTATTAGCCTAACCAGCTTGAATTTACGCACACGGAATAATTGATTTGTGCATAAAATCTAGTTTTTTCAGTTTAAAAGTTGATGAACTGAAAGCCAGGATTCAGAGACATCGGGATAGGACGCTTCCAAAGTGTATAAGTGAACGCGGTTAATGCCAGGGAGAAGCAACTTTGAGGCATAGTCATACCAATCTTTCGGGTCGGAACCCCAACAACTATCCATGTAACCCACCACCACAGGCTGTTGTTTCCCATCGAGGGCAACAAGGGCATTGTTATGCCACCAGTTTGCAAATTCAGTATTTATTTGTTTGGCTGCGAGATACAACCCTTGCCCGCTAAACACCAAAGGTGGGATAATATGCGCACCCAGACTCTTTTTAAACCACAGGGAAGAATCGGATACAAACGGACGGCACCCCCCCAGGTTGAGGAGCGCATACCCCTCTTTTTGCATCTGCAATGCAGCATAATAGAACAGGGTTCTAATAACCTCGAGTTTAAGAAACGGAGTACCAGCCACAGGATCAACTCCAATAGAATGCACCAAGGGAGTATGTTGTCTGTCGATTATTGCTCCTGCCACGGGAACAATCCCAGCCCCAACAAGCAAAAGAGACCCACCATCAGCCAGAATCTGCCTGAACTCATCAATCCCCGACAGGATGGCATCCTCCTTTTGCCGGGAACTGATGTACGGAACATACATGCGTTCATAAAACAAACCGAGTTTTTCGTCATCATTCCCGTACCACTGAACAGCATAGCCAGCCTGCCTTATAGCGTTGCGCGTTTTCCTGAAAGGGGCATATTTCTCTTCAAAATTCACACCCGATAAAGGGAGGCCCAATTCTACCCATTGAGGAACAAACCAGCGAAATGAAGCACTTTGTGTTATCTGACCAAGCCTCTGGTTGAAGGGAGAACACAAGGCTAAATGATAACTGCTGACGCCTGTGCTTTCTGTTGACAAGATAGCCGCAACTCCCTCGGGAAACAAGCGTCGAAGCCACCATCGCGATAGCATTGTTGGCTTCTCGGGAATCAATACCCGCAGGGGGTACAGACCAGATGGGTCAACAAAACACTCAGCAGTAAAACCATCAGGTTCACGCTGAATGGATGAAAAACCAAGGTCAAGACATCGTTGCAGCTTTGAAGCAAACAATTCATCGTGGGGTGGTGCAAAAATGAGGTTGTGAGTACCATCAACCAGAACCAACTCAACACCTCCAAGTGCAACAGAGCTCCAGCCGTAGTTAACAGGTTCTTCAATAAAAAAAGTCTGTTCACTTGCTTTAAACAAATGAACTTTTAAATTATTCGGTTTAAGAATATAACTGGCCAGAGCAATTTCGTTGGCATACCTCACCTTACTGTTTACCACATGCAGAATTCCGTCAACTACTTCTGTTTTCGCCTCCTGCATAGCTATTTCGGGTGTTCCGTGCAAACGTCGTTTAATTCTGTTCAATTTTCCTTTCAAAAACAATTTTTGCTGTGAAATCGGAGTCTTTGACAGTTTAATTATATTCCATATTATTTGATTCGATACCAGTTGTAACTGGCTAATCTTCTCAACCAACCGGTTCGGTTTGATTTCGGGAACCCGGTAAGCAATGGTCTCGAACAAACCGATAAAAGCCACCTCTTTACCCTTGGAAGTAAGCTGACAGGCCATCTCCCAGGCAATGGTTCCCCCCATGCAAAACCCGGCAAGGGCATAAGGGCCATCAGGATCGACAGATTCTATTTCATTGATGTAATGCGTAGCAATCTCAGGCAGTGTATAAAGTGGCTCTTCGCTGCCATCAAGCCCCCTTGCCTGCAATCCGTACACGGGTTGATCGGGATGGAGCTTATTCACCACGGTATTGTACAACAACAAATTCAATCCGGCGGCGTGAACCAGAAACAACGGTTTGCGTGATCCTCCGGGTCTGATAGCTACCAGCGAGCGCCAATTTCCTTTAGCGTGATCAGGATTCTCAAGCAAACGAGCCATGCTTCTGACCGTACCACTTTGAAAAAGTGAGGCCAGAGGAAGCCTTTTACCAAACTCCTTTTCAACTTTAACAATCAAACGAACAGCAACCAGAGAATCGCCGCCGGCATCAAAGAAATTTTCGTCAACAGAAAGGCGGTCCCTGTGAAGCACATCCTTCCATAGGGCGATGAGTTGTTTCTCGTCATCAGTGAGCTCATCTTCAGAATAATCCAGCTCGCTATGGTAGTCAGAAACATTGAGAGCCAGGGCCTTCCGGTCAATTTTCCCATTTGGAGTTTTTGGGAACTGATCAACCCTGCTGTAAAGAGCCGGTACCATATAATCGGGCAACCGCTCCCGCACAAATAAACGCAAAAATTCATCACCAGGCCAATCATCTTCCGAAACCTTTACAAAAGCCACCAAAATCTTACGGCCATCAGAAAGATTTTGAGCAATCACCACAGCTTCATCCACACTCTGCACCTGTTGCAATACATTTTCAATATCGCCGGGTTCAATTCTGAAGCCCCTAATTTTAATCTGGTTATCGGTTCTCTCTAGGAAAAAAATATCGCCATCGGGACTCATCCTCACCTGGTCGCCGGTTTTATAGAGTCGGAGAGGTCTGTCCTTTTGAAAACACAGATTTACAAAAGAGAGATGCGTGAGCGAAGGTTGTTGAAAATACTCTTTAGCAAGTCCTTCTCCTCCAATATACAATTCACCAGGATACCCGGGAGAAACCTGTTGAAAAAATTCGTTCAGAATATAAACCACGGTGTTGGCCACAGGCCGGCCAATAGGAATTGATGTACCAGCCGTTAAATCGGCAATAGAAACCTTGTGAATCAACGACCAAATGGTTGTTTCGGTAGGGCCGTACATGTTCCACAACTCTTTACAGCGTGGCAACAAAAAGCCGGCCAGCGAAGTTTTGAGTGCCTCACCACCGCAGAGAATTTTCAATCCGCCATGTCCCTCCCACCCGATGTCGGCAAGCATTTGCCAGGTAGCTGGTGTGGCCTGAACAAGGGTAACCCCCGAATTGTTAATTGCAGTTGCAATCTTGTAAGGATCTGAGGCCGAATCAGCATGGGCCATCACCAATTTAGCCCCTGAGATCAGGGGCAGCCACAACTCCAATCCCGAAATATCGAACGAAACCGTTGTGAGCGCAAGCACTACATCCTTTTCTGTTATGCCGGGTTGCCGCTGCATTGACAATAGAAAATTGATCAACGATCGGTGACTGATCACGATCCCTTTTGGCTTTCCAGTAGAGCCCGAAGTAAAAAGGATGTAGGCAGCACTTTCGGAAGAAACAACGGGAACCCTGATAGCGGCAGGTTGTTGCGAAGCGCTTTCCCGATCAATCAGAAACACCGCCTCTGCACTAAAACCGAACTGATTGGAATAGGGCAGCGTGGTGATAACAACCGACGGTGCGGCTTCGTGAACAATCAATTGAATTCTGTCAACCGGAAAATGAGGATCAACGGGAACATAAGCTCCACCGGCTTTCATTACAGCCAGCAAGCTCACCACCAAATCTATTGAACGAGGCAGACAAACCCCAACCCGATCGCCAGGTTTTACGCCAAAGGCAACCAAACCCACAGCCAGTTTTGATACCTGCTCCACAAGCTCACTGTAGGTCAACTGCATACCATCAAATTCAACAGCACACCTTTGAGGATGAACTGCACCAACCTGCTCGATCAATTGAACAACAGAAGTGTTTTCGGGCAAAAGCACGGCAGTTTGATTAACAGAATCTATTAAAACCTTTGCAGGAGTTTCAACTGAATGGATCCATTCATTGGCGTTGCGTCCCGGATCAGAAATAACAGACTGATAAACCGATGTCAGATCAATTGAAAGCCTTTCAATAAAAGACCTGTCGAAAAGCGATGTATCAAACTCAATCCAGCATACAAACGCACCGTTTAATTCCTCGATGTTCAGCATCAAATCGAGTTTATGAGTGAAGTTGCCTATTTCTCGCTGGCAAATAGAAAAGCTATCTGTTTTTTGCATCGTGGCGGGCCAGTTTTGCATCACTACCGAAGCCTGAAAAACAGGATTGATTCCACGCTGAATTCGAGGCAAAACAGCCTTTACAACTTCGCTGAAAATAACTGAGGCATTGCTAAAAGCCTCCCCTGCTGTTTTGTTGGTTTGTTGGATAAGGCTGACCAGGTTATCAGCAGGACCAACCTGCAACCTAAGCGATACCATATTGGTAAACAACCCTATAGCATCTGCAATAAGTGGATGGCTCCGATTGGCAAAAGGGGTACCCACAACCACATCGCGTTGCGAAGCATGTGCTGCCAAAACCAACTGAAAGCCTGTAGTAAGCAGGGCAAACGGGGTTACCCCCAAAGTTGCAGCAGCCTGGTGAATTTCTGATGTCAACTGCGGGGAAAGGCGCCACCAGAAGCGATCACCCGCTGACCTGACAGCCCGCCTGTCGGCGTTTGCCTTAACGGGTAAAGTTAACAGCTCCGGAATTCCATGGAGCTTCTGTTTCCAATAGTCAAGTTCCTTTTTCTGAACATCGTGGTTGAAGTTAACCAAAGCCCATTTTGCATAGAAACCCGCCGATGGGGGTTCAGGAGCCTGACAACCACTGCATTCATAAGCCTTTACAAGACGTCTTACGAAAACCTCGAGCGACCACCCGTCGAAAACCAGGTGGTGAATGCAAAGCAATAACCTGAACTGATTCTGCTGTAGCTTCACGAGTTGAAAAGCCAGCAAAGGGAGTTTCTCAAGATCGAAACGTTTTTGGCCAATGGTTCCCGAAATCGTTGCATAACGTTTGTCGGCCTCATGCGAGTTGTAAGGAGACAAGTCAACAAAATCAAAATCAAACACCGCTTCATCCAGAATCAATTGCATGGGTTGAGCCTCTTGAAGCGGGAACACCGATCTGAACATGGGTTCGGCATCAACCACAGCCCGAATGGCATCGCGAAGGCGCTCCGGATCAGGGTTGCCATCAATCAAAAACTCTATTAGAATATTGCGTGTTATGCCCGATTGGTCAATAGAATTTACGAACCACAACTCCTGCATGGCCGCGTTGAGAGGCCACGAAGTTATGGATGGATCTGCCAGCGCGGGATCGATAACAGCAAGGGGTTGGCTCATCAATTGGCGCACGAGGGCTTCCATTGCCGGCAAAGTCATCTCCTCATAAAAACTCCCGACGGGCAATTCGACGCCAAAATCGCGCATCACGGCGGTGATTACCTGCAATGCCTTCAGCGAATGACCACCGGCGGCAAAAAAGTCTTCGGAGACACCAATGGCATCGCGTCCTAAAACTTCGCGCCAGATGTTGTACAACCGAAAAGAGAGATCGTTGGTGGGTTGAAACGTGTTTTCGACGGTTGCCGTGGTGCTCAGCTCAGCCACGGCAGGCAATTTTTTGCGATCCACCTTACCGTGGTGACTCAAAGGAAAATCGAGGGCTACCACCATTTCAGAGGGGATCATGTAAGCAGGTATTTCGCGCGAAAGATGATCAACAATTTGCTGTTTCAGCAACTCAGGGGCAAGTTCCCAGAGTTCTTTGGATACGGGTTGATTCATCACCAGATAGGCCACCAGACAATCGCTTCCTTTGCGATCTTTGCTGAACACTACAGCACAAGCCCTGATGCCGGGAATTTTTAGAAGGGCGTGTTCCACTTCGCCCATTTCGATGCGAAGCCCGCGAAGTTTCACCTGGAAATCGCGCCGCCCGATGAAATCGTAGAGATCGGGACCAATCTGCCGCCCCAGGTCGCCTGTGCGGTACATCAACCCGTGACCGGCAAACGGATCGGGGAGGAAGCGTTCGGCATTGAGGTCGGGCCGATTCAAATAGCCCTTCCCTACCCCGGCTCCTCCAATAAAAATCTCCCCTTCCTGGCCTTCGTCAACTGGCAGCAGCTGGTCGTCGAGGATGTAAATAAAATCGTTGGTAACGGCTTCGCCAATGGGTATCTTCTCGTAGCTGACGTCGGGCTGGCAGAGGAAGGTGGTGGCATACACCGTGGTTTCGGTGGGGCCATAAACATTAAACAGCTTTGTAAGGCTGCCATCTATCAATTCATAAAACAGCGAAACCAACGGGACAGGCAGCACTTCTCCCCCCACCGAAACCCAACGAAGCGACCTCAACTTATGATGGTGGTTTCCAGCTTTCACATAATCGAGAAAAGCCTGCAACATGCTGGGGACGAAGAACGCGAAACTCAGGCTGTAACGTTCAACGAGGTTGGCAAGCCGCGCCGGGTCTTTGGCGGCATTGGGAGGAGCCACGAAGAGGGTTGCACCGGGAATAAGCCACCCGAACAGTTCCCAAACAGAGCCATCGAAAGTGTAAGGTGATTTGAGCAACACCCGATGGGAGTTGTTGATGGGATAACGATCCTGAATATAACACAGCAGATTAACAACAGAAGAATGAGCGATTTCTACACCCTTAGGCGTTCCGGTTGAACCACTTGTAAAGAGGACGTAGGCCGTATCGGAGGCAGCAACGGCTGGCAGTTTGTCGATACCCCGACAGGCCTGAGGGTTTTGCGTGGACACAGGGATGAAGCCCAACGAGGCTACACGATCGACCAGGTCGGGGGTGCACACAACATGGGTAACGGCTGCATCACGATAGAGGTTGGTGATCCGCACATCGGGAAACATGGGATCGGTGGGAACATAACAACCTCCAGATCGAAGAATGGCAAAAATACCCAACACCATATCAAACGACAGATCCAGGCAAATACCAACCCTGGAACCTGGTTCTACGCCAGATTGCATCATCTGACAGGCCAGCCTGTCGGCAGCATCAGAAAACTGCCTGAAGGAATACGAAAAATCAACTCCCTGTAAGGCAGTGTCATCTGGTCGATTCTCCACCTGTTGTTTCAACAGGTGGTTGATCGTGATAAAAGGATCACTCATTTAAAAGTGGTTTGGTTCAATCAGAAGCAAATATAAAACATTCTTGGTATGTATGTAAAAACACAAAGAAAATTCGGGAAGGAGACAATCCTTTTAATTCAAATTACTCAGAACATCACAGAATAGTTCATTTTTGAATACCTTTCTCCTATAAATCGTTGTTAAACAAAACTGAACTTTTGGATAATCCGCTGGCTCGATTTCTCTGTCTTCGACATTGAGCACCCGCGCTTCGCGCTGGTGTTTTTTTACCGCTAAGAACGCAAAGATAGCTTCACGCTAAGAACGCGAAGATGCCGGACGCTGATTTTTAATCCCGAATCGGCTATAACCATGGTCGTTACTATTATTAAAGCCTCTCGGGACGATCTTCGTCCCGAGAGCGAAGCGACTATAGTCCCGAGAGCGAAGCGATTCGGGATTCGGGATAACCGCTTCTAGGTTAAAAGCTTCGCATTTTAACCAACAAGCGGTAAAGACCGCTAAGGCACTTCGTGCTGACTTGACGTGCAATACCCTTCTACATCTGCGTCCGATAGATGACGTAGGCATCTCAGCGGTCTTAACCATACCCGTCGAAAAATCTTGGCGCTCTTAGCGTCTTATCATAGCGTTTTTAGCGGTAAAAGAATACCCGTCCGGCAAATACATCTTACTGTTAATCCTTGTTATAACAGACCTGAACTAACCGATAATCCGCTGGCTCGATTTTTATTCGTCTGTGTGTAAAGGCGATTTCATGTATATTTGTAGGGGGATACTGTATTGAAATTTTCAAAGCAATGTCAACACGTCAAATAGCTAGAAATGAGATACATCAGATACAAAATTGATCCTGAAAGGAACCTTCTGATTGAGGTATTGAAGGGGACAATCGATCTGGGCAACCTGATAGAAGTAACCTCGAGGGTAACTTCGGATGCTGATTTTGTAAGCGTCAGAAAGATAATTTCCAACATTACAGAAGCCCAAATCAACCTCTCGCCGCCTGAAATGACGCAGTTTACAAACATGATGGTTTCACTTTCGGCCTGTTATCAGCCCCGATGGGCTCTATTGAGCGAAACACCCCGAAACACTGCCTTGTCGTTGCTGCTCCAAGAAACGCCACCTTACAACCAATTAATTGGCGTTTTCAGCACCCTTGAAGCATGCTCCAATTTTTTGAATGTGGAGCTGTTTGACGACGATTTTTCTGAAGATGGATTTATTTGCTTGTAAAACCTGACATTTATCACAACATTAAAAATGATTAATATCAAGAAATTACACCATTACACCTGCCAAATTGCTCCTCATGATCAACAATCGGTAGTGAGGTATCGAAAAGACTCTGTAGCGCTTGTTCGGATGTTTCCGGAAAACCCCAGGAGATGCGTTTATACCCTGTTTTCTTAACCTGCAATTTCGATAAAAGCAGTAAAAACTTATCAAATGAAGATATTAGCCATCAACGGAAGCCACAGAGGCGAAAAAGGTTATACCCAGTTTTTGATCAACAAACTTTTTGCAGGAGCGGCTCGTGCCCATGCAGAATGCGAAACTGTGGTTTTGAAAAGCCACAAAATCAACCCGTGCATTGCCTGCCGTGCCTGCCACAAACCCGATCATTACCTCAAATGTGTGTTTGATGAAAAAGACGATGTTGCCCTGATTTTCGACAAGATGCGGCAGGCAGATGTACTTGTGTTTGCCACACCGGTTTACATCTTCCACATGACCGGCCTGATGAAGGTGTTCCTGGATCGGATCACCTCTACGGCCGATTCCTCGGTGATGACTACCTCCGATACCGGGCTTTTCTTTCACCACATCGACAAAGAGCTGATCTCGAAACCTTTTCTGCTTCTCACCACTCAGGACAACATCGAAGACGAAACCTCCAAAAATATTGAAGCCTATTTCCGAACCTTCTCCTCGTTTCTCGATGCCCCGATGGCGGGTGTCATTCGCCGAAAGTCGGGGGTGCTGGTCGGGCATGGCCACGACGCCCAAAAAGAACTAAAATACCCTGTTGTTCAACAGATTTACCGATCCATCGAACAAGCCGGGTTTGAACTGGCCACGCACCGCAGGCTCTCGAAAAAAACAGAATCGAAATGCAACCTCCCCGTTGTTTCGATCCCGTTTCCGGTTTCGATGTTGCTGAAATTTAAAACATTCAGGCACAACAAACCCTTCATGGCCAAAATTCTGGCCAAAGTAAAAGAAAACGCCCAAAACCAACACTAACCACTCGACTCAACCATGAAAAAACTATCCGCTTTGCTCGTGTTCTCAATTCTCGTACTATCGTTGCCGGCTCAAAACTACAGGCCCTTCGACAGAGCCATGACCAAAGTGTTCGGGGAAACCTCCGGATTGGGCAATCTTTATTGCCTGGCGGCCGATTCGGCAGTTGCCTCAGGCACCGATTCAGTTTACTATTTTTACACCCACCTCAACGATACTCTGATTGAATCGGATACATGCAGCTTCTGGGGGGGCAACCAATGCTTCGTTCAGGATCGTCCGATATGGTCGGGATTAAAAGCTGTTGGTCGTCAGGATGGGAGCTGCCTCTTTTTCAATGTATCGGGCGATACTTTGAATTTTCGCTTCGATATGCAGCCCGGCGATACCTCGCTGATTGCCCAAACCCTCAACGAAAGGTTTTGGCTCACCTGCACCGGCTACTCCCAATCCACCATCCTGAGCTTCGCCGATTCGGTGAAAAAGTTCAGGGTGCTCCACACCGACCTCTTCGGCCAGGTCATTGCTTCGGCCATCCATCAGCAACCTGTCACCATCGCGAAAACCCTGGGGCTTACCGATTTCATCAGGATTGATTCCTTTCCACAGTTGCTCAAACCACTCAGGCTGGAGGGGCAACCCCGCCAATCGTTGGGAGTTTATGAAATCACCGAAGGGATGATCTACGACCATCTGCCCGGCGACATCATCCAGACCCGCTACCACCATTTCGCCAACCCCGGTCCCCCGTGGGACAATTATGTACGCTACACCAAACACACGTTCCTGAGCCGTCAGGAACAACCCGGGCTGCTGAGCTACGAGGTGGCCTCTGAAACCTTCTACGTAGATTCTGTCGGAGTGCAACACGACACCATCACCCTCAACTACTTTCCCGACCGGGTAGTCATCGCGGCACCCTTCGACCTCCACAGCAAAGAGTCGTTGGTGTATAACTCCGTCTATTACGACGAATATGACCTGTTCACCGGGCTGACTTACCATACTGAACCCGGGTACCTCATGTATTGTGTCCCCGATAATTGCTGGGGACCTACCGACACCTTCGGGCCACCGCCCTCAGAAGGAATCACCTATGTTTGCGGGTTTGGAGTATGGGAACAACATTATTGGGATTGGCAGCCCGGAGTTTCCTCAATGGGCTTCGAGGAGCAAGTGGTCTATTTCAAGAGAGGGGGCCTCGCCTACGGCAATCAATTCTTTGTAGGGATAGCCAGCGAAGAAGCCCGTGAAGAACGCCTGACAATTGCACCCAACCCGGCCACTGACGAAGTGGTGGTTTCGATGACGCATCAGGTTGACAACGGGCAATTGGTAGTTTTGGATCTTAACGGCAGGGTTTTAATCAAACAGGTCACCAATGGATCATGGACTACGGTGAATGTTTCGGGGTTGGCCGCAGGGACTTATCTGTTAAAAGTATTCAGCACCGATCGCATCCAGACGGCTGTAATGATAAAAAAGTAAGATGGCTTAAAGCACAAAAAAGTCCCTGCAAAACCAGGGACTTTTTTGTGGAGCTGGCGGGAGTCGAACCCGCGTCCAAACAGGCAATCAACCTGCTTTCTACATGTTTATCCGCTGATTGGTTGTCGGGCAACGGCTGGTCAGTGTCCAACCCACCGGTACCTTATCCTCTGTTTTCTCGCCGGTGCTTAGAGAAATCACACCAGCCAGCCCCTCATTTGCGATGCTCCGGTCGGGACGCCGAAAGGCAGGGCTTCCCGGGGAACAGCATGCGGCCTAATCGTCCTGATTAAGCAGCCATTGCGTAGTTAGAAGTGTTGCCAGTTAAGGCTTTGAGAATTGGTTTGACGGGCCAGATTCACAACGCCCGACATGCTTACAGACCAACCGTCCTGCTGTCAAAACCAGTCAGCCCCCGATGGAGGAGATTCTCGCGAATCCGGCTGCAAAGATACAACTTTTTCGATGGAGAATACTTTGGCCTGTTATTTGTAATCTGCGAACCCATTTTATGAACCATACCCCATCGGGTGTTGTTTAAGTTTCCCAATTAATAACCATTTATTTTTTACTTTATGAAAAAGTTCGGAAAACTGCTCATGCTTGCCCTCATGGCTGCCACACTTGTATTCACCGGCTGTAACAAAGACGACGATGAAGATCCGTCGGTTGTGAATTATCCTACCATCAACTTCATGACCAATGCAGGGTATGTAAGTGGTGACATCACACTTGAACCCGGTTTTGAGTTCCTGACAGGCATCAACGCCTCGATGAATGCCACCAGTGAAGAAAAGCTGGTTAAGCTCAAAATTCAACGGGTGTTCAACAACAATCCTGTTACCGTGCTCGACAGCACCATCAACGTTGAAGTGCTGGCTTACGACAACTTTTTCACCACCCAGGCAGTTGCAGGTGTTGAAAAATGGGTGTTTACCGTAACCGATAAAGCTGGTGTATCGAAAGAGATCTCTTACAACATCACCACCACCATCCCCGTTGTGCATGGAGAAATTTACACCTACACTGCCATCCTGATGGGTGGACAGGAAAACACCACACTGGGCAGTTTCTGGTCGTCGGTTGACAACCAGGTGCTGAAACAGGCTGATGCTGTATTGGTTCAGAACAAGGTTGATTTCGTCTATTTCTATGGCACCACCAACCTGGCTACCATAGCTTCCACAGCCGACGATCAGGCCAATGAAGCATGGAGCAACACCTTCTCCACCAACTGGACCACCCGCAACGCCACCAAGTTTAAGAAACTTAGCGGCATTGACTGGGCTTTGGTTGTTGACGACGAACTCATCGTTAACGAAGCCACCAACCTCACCCTCACCCGTGCCAACGAGCTCACAGTCGGGCAGATTGTAGCCTTTGAAACGGCTGCCACCTCGGCCAACGCCGGCAAGAAAGGTTTCTTTAAGGTAATGGAAATCACCGGAACCTCGGGTCTCGACCGCACCATCACCATCGAAGTGAAAATTCAGAAATAGTTCAACGGTTCCATTTTGAACCACCAGCCCCGCCGACTACCGTCGGCGGGGCTTTTTTTTAAACCTGCTGAACAATTCATCGATTAGAAGTATTTAAATAGTCACATACTTCCAATTTAAACGAAAATCGTTGACTTGATATGACTTCGACGGAGCCCTACAAACCCAAAAACCACATCCGCATTGTCACCGCCGCATCGCTGTTCGACGGCCACGACGCCTCCATCAACATCATGAGGCGCATCCTGCAAGCCTCGGGAGCCGAGGTGATTCACCTGGGGCACGACCGGTCGGTGCAGGAAATTGTTGACTGCGCCATGCAGGAAGATGTCCAGGCCATAGCCGTTACCTCATACCAGGGCGGACATATGGAGTTTTTCACTTACATGCACGACCTGCTTCACGAGGCCGGCTTCGGTCACGTGAAGATTTTTGGCGGTGGCGGCGGCGTGATCCTCCCCTCTGAAATAGCAGAATTACAGGCCTATGGCATCGAGCGGATTTATTCACCCGACGATGGCCGTGCCATGGGGTTGCAGGGGATGATAAACGATGTGTTGCAGCGAAGCGATTTCGCCACCGGCCCAATTGACCCTTTTGATAACCTCGACCTCAACCCCGGAACCTTTGGCACTTTGGCGCGGTTGGTTACGGCTGTTGAGAACAACCACCAGCAGATTGACCAAATGATGGAAAAAATATCCATCAGTTGCAAAAATTCGGTGACACCCGTTTTGGGAATTACCGGGACGGGAGGAGCCGGAAAATCGTCGCTCACCGACGAGATTCTCCGTCGCTACCTCGACGATTTTCCCGACCGGACGGTGGCAGTTATCAGCGTTGATCCCACCCGGCGCCGCAGTGGAGGCGCCTTGCTGGGCGACCGCATCAGGATGAATGCTGCCCGCGGACCAAGAGTATTCGTAAGATCGGTGGCCACCCGGCAGCAAAACCAGTCGCTCTCGAGTCACATCCCCAACATCCTTTGTTTGGTAAAAAAAGCAGGATTCTCGTTGATCATTCTCGAATCGTCGGGCATTGGGCAATCCGATACGGGTATCGTGGACCACAGTTCCCTGTCGCTTTACGTGATGACACCCGAATTTGGGGCAGCCTCACAGCTCGAAAAAATCGACATGCTTGACTTTGCCGATGCCGTAGCCATCAACAAAGCCGACAAACGTGGTGCCTCCGATGCCCTGCGCGATGTTAAAAAGCAGTTTCAGCGCAACCGTGGACTCTTCGACACCCCTGCCGAGGCCATGCCCGTGTTTGCCACCATTGCCTCGCAGTTCAACGAAGCCGGGGTGAACCGCCTTTACAGCCATCTGATGCAGGCCTTGAACCAAAAATTTGAGGGGCATTTCAACTCCAAATGGCACACCGATCAGGAACCTGGTTCTTCGGTGGTGATACCCCCGGCCCGAATCAGGTACCTTTCGGAGATAGCCGACACCGTTCGCGGTTACAACCGCAAGGCCCGGCTCGAAGCCAACAAAACCCGGCAATACGAATCGGTGACAACAGCAGCTACCCTGCTTCAGGGCGAAGCTGGTGAGGCAGCCCGTAAGCTGGCCGAAACCCTTAAAAAAGAGTTGTTGCCCCAAACAATAGAAATAATAGAATCGTGGCCCGCTAAAATCGAAAAATACAAGGAGCCCTTATACACCTACCAGGTGCGTGGAAAAGAGCTGGCCATCGATACCCACACCCGCTCGCTGTCGAACCTGGCAATACCCAAAGTGGCTCTGCCTCGCTACAACAGTTTGGCCGACATTGTTTACTGGAACTACATGGAAAATGTGCCGGGCGAATTCCCCTATGCCGCGGGTGTTTTCCCCTTCAAACGCGAAGCCGAAGATCCCACCCGCATGTTTGCCGGCGAAGGCAGTCCGGAGCGCACCAACAAAAGGTTCCATTACCTGTCGGCAGGCATGCCCGCCATCAGGCTCAGCACCGCCTTTGACTCAGTAACACTCTACGGGCGCGACCCCGAAACCCGCCCCGACATCTATGGGAAAACCGGAAATTCGGGCGTCTCGGTATCGTGTCTCGACGATGCCAAAAAACTCTATTCGGGCTTCAACCTGGCGGCGCCTAACACCAGCGTTTCAATGACCATCAACGGGCCGGCACCCGCCATGACGGCCTTTTTCCTCAACGCTGCCATTGACCAACAGTGTGAGCTTTGGGTAAAAGAAAACGGGATGGAACAAGAGGTGACAAAAAAAATAGAAAATTTCTTTGCACACCGCAACCAGCCCCGCCCGCGCTACCGTGGCGAGCTACCCGAAGGGAATAACGGGCTGGGGCTTATGTTCCTGGGCGTACCCGCCTCCCTCTTCATCGAGCCCGATGCCTACAACCAGATCAAAGCCAACACCCTGTGTCGCATCAGAGGCACGGTGCAAGCCGACATTCTGAAGGAAGACCAGGCCCAAAACACCTGCATTTTCAGCACCGAGTTTGCCTTGCGAATGATGGGCGACATGCAGGAATATTTCATCAGGAACCAGATAAGCCAATTCTATTCCGTTTCGGTATCGGGATACCACATTGCCGAAGCAGGAGCCAACCCCGTAACCCAGTTAGCCTTCACCCTTGCCAATGGCTTCACGCTGGCCGAGTATTACCTCTCGCGTGGGATGAACATCGACGATTTCGCCCCCAACTTCTCCTTCTTCTTTTCCAACGGCATCGACCCCGAATACTCGGTGATGGGACGCGTGGCCCGAATCATCTGGGCCAAAGCCATGAAACTCATCTACAAAGGCAATGCCCGGTCGCAGATGCTTAAATACCACATTCAGACCAGCGGCCGGTCGCTGCACGCGCAGGAGATCGACTTCAACGACATTCGCACCACACTGCAAGCACTTTATGCCATCTACGACAACTGCAACTCACTTCACACCAACGCCTACGACGAAGCCATAACCACCCCAACCGAAGAATCGGTACGAAGAGCCATGGCCATCCCACTCATCATCAACCGCGAACTGGGTCTGGCCAAGAACCAAAACCCCTTGCAGGGAGCTTTTATCATCGAAGAGCTTACAGGGTTGGTTGAAGAGGCCGTTTTAGCCGAATTTGACAGGCTGACCGAGCGAGGCGGCGTGTTGGGAGCCATGGAAACCATGTACCAGCGAGGCAAGATCCAGGAAGAATCGATGCATTACGAGCACCTCAAACACAGTGGCGAACTGCCTGTAATAGGAGTAAACACCTTCCTTTCGTCGAAAGGGAGCCCCACTGTGATACCACAGGAAGTGATCAGGGCAACACCTGAAGAAAAGGAAGCACAAGTAGCAACGGTGAGCCAGACCAAGACCCTTTGGGAAGCCGAAGCCCGTGTGGCACTCGACAACCTGCGGAAAGCAGCAGTCAGCGGCACCAACACCTTCGAGAGCCTGATGGAAGCCGCCCCATACTGCACCCTGGGTCAGATCAGCCGGGCACTTTTCAAAACCGGAGGAGAGTACCGACGAAATATGTAAAAAACATACAGCGTATTAAACCTATTCATCGGCCCGATTGTTTTTATTAAAAATGCAAAAAAAATGGAACAAACCCCCACCCCACAAACCCACAGAATACTGGTTGTAAACCCCAGAACCTGTTTCACCAAAATAGCGGTTTACGACAACAACCGCCTGGTGTATCTCAATAAAATAAACCACAGTGCCCACGATTGTGGAAAATTTAAAAGCATACTGGATCAATACGAATTCAGGCGCGATGCCATACTGAAAGACCTGGAAACAGCCGACATCGACACCTGGCGCATCAGTGCCGTGGTGGGGCGCGGAGGCTACCTCAAACCCCTGGAATCGGGGATTTACGAGGTGAACGAACAAATGAAACACGACCTGATTCACAACCCCGCCGGACAAGACAGCGTGAACCTGGGAGCCCTGCTGGTTGACGAGATAGCAAAAAAACTGGGCACTGTAAAAGCCTACATCACCAATCCCATAGTGGTTGACGAACTCGACGAAATAGCCAGAGTAAGCGGTCATCCCTTGTTTCCACGGCGATCGGTATTTCATGCCCTGAACCAAAAATTTATTGCTCGCCGTTTTGCACGGCAAAACTCCAAGCCCTACGAAGAGATGAACCTTATTGTAGCCCATATTGGAATGGCAATCAGTGTTGGTGCTCACAAAAACGGACGGGTGGTTGATGTTAACCAGGCCTTCGACGGCTATGGCCCCTTCAGCCCCAAACGCGCCGGAACACTACCCGCCGGCGAACTCGTCAGGATGTGCTACAGCGGCCAACACACCCGCGAAGAGATGGAACGGATGGTAATGGGCGACGGCGGTATGGCAGCCTGGTTTGGCACCGACGACGTTCAAAAAATTGAACAAATGGCCTTTGAACAAGGCAACGAGCAAGCACGGGTGGTGTATGAAGCCATGGCCTACAACACTGCCAAAGAGATTGCAGCACTTTCGGTGGTATTCAACGGGAAACCCGATGCCATACTCCTCACGGGTGGCATTGCCCACAGCAACCGCTTCGTGCAACTGGTGATTGACAGGGTGCGGTTTGTTGCTCCTGTGCACGTGTTTCCGGGGGGCGACGGAATTGAAGCCATGGCCATGAACGTGCTGGCAGCCCTCAAAGGCGAGCGACCTATAAAACAGTACAATCCTTTGGTGAGTAGTGAGTAGTGATCAGTGATCAGTAATCAGTGAGCAGTGATTAGTGATTAGTGAGCAGTGAGCGGTGAGCAGTGGATAGTTCCTCAGCCCTCACGATAACAGTAAGCCCGTTAAGGAAGAGAATGATGGGGCGGCTTTGGCCGCCCCATCATCCTTTTAAAAGCACACCATCCATTTCGGTGCTGGTGCAGCGCGGCTATCTCAAGCCTCACCTCCACAATGCCTCGCCCAAAAATGGCTATGGAAATGCTACCTATAGCTAATACACCGAATCGGCTTGATTTTTGGGCACATGACAATTGACTGATCCGTACCAGGAAACGCCGCGCTTGTTACGACTTTACTACAAGCCATGCCTCTTGGCACTTTACAGGTTCAAATGCTTCGCATTTTCACCAAGACGCGGTATAACAAACTTCGGTGAGGCAGCCTGATCAAGGGCAAAAGCAACAACTCAAAAGCAACAACGCCTTGAATCAAAAAAAAAAACGTAATTGATTGAAACAATTGTGTAATTTTACATCCTCGCTTCGAAGAAAAAATCTCAATGCTATGAACAACCAACTTCATCGTTATCAAATTGGCCGTCGTTGTGGGCTTCAGGCTGCATTTACATCAAAAACATCCAAAAAAGCAGCATCGCTTCTTCTGCTTTCCCTCCTCTATTTGCTTTCCGGCCTGCCAGCCACCGCCCAGCAACCCCAATGGCTCAACCCCCAACCCTTTGGCAGCGATGTGAACGACATCGAGTTTTTCGATTCGCTGCGGGGAATTGCTGTCGGTTCGTATGGCGACCTGGCCTTTACCACCGATGGGGGAATCAACTGGCAGAAAACACCCTCGGGAACCAACC
>JAQVCV010000103.1 GCA_028689615.1 Bacteroidales bacterium
GCCGCTTTGCTTCCATGCCTCTACATGTGGATACATGTTCTTATTTTGGTTCTTCATCTGAATTTTTTCAGGCAAAAGTAGAGCGATGGCGGCTATTGCTAAATATGGTGTTCGTGGGGCGGATACTTTTGTTTCATTCTTTTCAATTCCGTACTGCACCCATTCTCCTGCTTTCCCAAAACGCTTTGTAGAGTTATCAGCTATGAACTCTTCTGCCTGTTCCATTGTCATCACATCAAAACCTTGATATTTTGTTACTTCCGGATTTGAGCGATAAACAAAAAAATCTCTCAGGTCAGACAATTCGAGGTGTCGAATGGTAAGACGTGCCGTTTGTAGGGTCAATGTTTCCATCGTGAAATGTTTAATTCGTGCTTTGACGGTTGTTTTGGGCAATGGCTCCTAATTTCTGACTTCAGGGCCCGCCTATGAACCCGGGAATCGGGCTTAACATCCCATACAAAACTTTATAAGAAGCCGGACCACCTTAACTCTTTCCGTCACGTGCCATGCAGCTTCACTGTATTATTGGCGCATTTAACAGTGCAATAATTCTTACAATTAGAGGATTTCCTCTACAGCTTTAAAGAGTTTGTTCCAAAGTTCAACCTCCCCGTTTTTCCCTTCTATGTCCCAAACCTTTCTATCCGAAATATCTACATTACCCTGGTAAATTTTTGGAGTAACCACAACTTTCGACCGGTTCGCCGATTCCTTGTAAATTTTAACAAGGTATTGCCTGTAAATGCCGGTTGACTGAGCACCATAAGGGTTGCCCTGAGCCACTGCTCCTAGCATCTTTTGCGCCGTATTTATAATTCCTTTCTCTTTGTTTTCATATGCCAGTTCATACCCTTGTGTTACGAGAGCGCCTTTCACTGCATCCCAAACCTGATCATAGTTGTTTTCAAAAGTATGTGTGCCATTCTGAGAAATAATTTCGTCGGTCATGAGTTTTCCCGTTAAGCATGAAGTCATCAGCCCACCCATAAGAAAAAGCAACAAATATTTTTTCATAAAGAAGTTTTAATTAGCGATTTATATTCAATACTGCCAGCTAAACAATATCAGGTAGATCATAACCTATTTGTTTACATTGCAAAGATAGTTTTTTAGGTTAAGTGCTGCTAGGTTTTAATAATTTACATCCATGTAACCCTTATTTTTTGTAATCACCAACAAATTAAAACCACCAAAGAACGACGAATTTGGCAGAGGCGATTGAGCTCGTGGATTTCGTACGATCATCAACATGGCTGATTTCAATACTTCGACCGACGTGTTAGCGACACACGGCCGTGTATCGCTACAATAAAACAAACGGTCATCCCCTAATTACCGTTCAATCAAAACAAACCCGGCCCAGTCAATGGGCATGAATCCATTGGCAATGCACTCTTTTTTCGATTTTTGAAGGGCGGTGGCATAGTCATCGCCGTTGAGCAGGTGACGGTAAAATCCAACCATCAGCGGACGGGTTGCCTGGTCGTTGACATTCCACAGCGAGGCCACAACATTCTGAACGCCGGCTACCAACAATCCACGGGGCAATGCCATGATCCCTTCGCCCTTTTCCAAAACCCCCACACCTGTTTTGCAGGCACTCAGCACCATCAGCGAGGGGTTGGCTTTCATCCCGAACATTTCGCCCATGTAAAGCAAGGGATCGGTGTTGGAGGTGGTGTCGGTGGCGAAAACCAACCCCGATTTTTCGGGGTTCCTCTTGTTTACAAGGCCATGCGTGGCTACATGAACAATGGAGGCTCCTCCGGCCCACTGCCTGAACGAACTTTTACGAGCCTGTTTTCCGGTAAACACTTGCACCGGTAAGCCTTTGGCGCGAAAAAGAGCTGCCACGTCGTTCACCTCTTCCAACGACCACGGCAGGGCAGCAAACGCGTTCCCGCCGCGGTTCAACAGCGAGTCGCCTCCCGATTCTCTCACCTCGTTGCTCCTGATGCCGGTGCTTACCAATGGCGTAGTTCCATCGTTGGTCATGGGGGCAAAGGCTGCCAGCGTGTTCTCTCCCTGCTTGGTCTCTTCAATCCGGTACAGGTGTGAAGTATAGCGATAGGCCACCGTGTGTTTCATCACCAGAGGTTGTTTTTCGTGGTGCAGTCTAAGCATCTCGAAAGGGATGTAATAGAGGTTTTCGTCGGGAATGATGGTGAATTTCTCGTTGTGTGGCGCGTGGGGGAGCTGGTTGAAAAGCAACTCCGATAAATATCCTGAAGCGGAGGCTGTGGCAGGTTCGTCGCCTGTTTTCACGGCGCGGGCCAATTTGTTGCACTGGTCGTTGAAGTCGGCGGGAAGGGGCTGAAAACAGGCATCGAAGGAGTTGTTGCTGATGGTAAACCTAACCAGGTTTTGTGGTGTGGAGTAGTAATCGAGCAGCAGTTCGCCTGGTTGCAAGCCCATTCCGGGACGGGTGTTTTCGTCGGGCAGCATTTGCGGAACCATGAGCTGGGCCGTGGTTTTCCTCTTGTCGAGCGACTGAATGTAGCGTTTCACGAGCAGCCCGATCTCTTCGGTTTTCAACTCACGGTAGAGGCTGGTGTTGCTTTGGCTGTTGGTTTGTAGCAGCATTTCGGCAACCTGGTTAAGCCGTACCGATGAGGCGTCGAACACCGAATCGCCCGAGGTGCCCAGGGCATAGCTGCGACAGATTACCGAGTAGGCTTTCGATCGGGCTACGAGGGGATAGATGCGTTGGAGCAGTTCCTGGCTGGCTGTCTCTTTCTGGTTCGAGAAAAAATCAACCACCTGATCGGCAAACATCCTGTAGCGCCGTGCCAGATCGAGAAATCCATCGGGGGTCTGAGCCACCGAGGCCTCCATATCAATCACCTGGAGCAGGTAGTGCATGTTCTGGATGATCGCTTCGCGGTATTCGTTGAGTGGATCGACCTGGAAGAGGGCTGCCACGATCTCGTTTTTCAGCCCCAGCACGAAAGTGAGTTCACGCAGGTCTGACTGGGCCGTTACTTTTTTATTGTATTGCGGTGTGGCAAGGGGAGGGAGGGTATCGGGAGTGGCCGTAAGTTGACAGATGTGACGGTGTATCAACAGGAGCGCTTCGTTGAGCTGCCCGGTTCCCATCAGGCTTCGGCCGTATTGCTCCACGGCGTTGGAGTAGAAAGCCGGAACACGTTGCGTGGTGTTGTCGAGCACCGTTTTGTTTACCACGAGCGCTTCGTCGTAGCGGTTGAGCTTGTTGAGCATTTTCCCTTTCTGATGCAACGATCTGAAATAACTCTCGGAGTTGGCGGTGTTGTTTTGCTCCTCGATTCTGAGTGCCGAATCGATATAGGCAACAGCCGGGGCGTAATCGAACAGGTTTTTGTGGCTCACCCCCATGTAATAGTACAAAAAACCGATCGCGCGGCTTTGATTCCCGGGGAGGGAGCGAACAGCGGCGAGCCCTTTCTGAAACCACAGCAACGCGCTGTCGGGATGATCGGTAGCCACCCATGCCGATCCCATGCTGATGCAATAATAGGGATCCGATTCCAGATTCGAGGTGGTGTAGCTCTCCGAAAGCCAGTTGGCAAAGCGCATACACTCCAATCCAAGCGGGGGCTGATAGAATTTGATGATATCGCCCATCAGCCTGTAGGTATTTATTTCGTAGAATGGGAATTGAAGTTTGTGTGCCAAACGAATCACCTCGCCGGTATAGGCCATTCCTGCCCTGGTTTGTCGCATGGCGAAGTAATTCGAGATAAGATTGGTGTAGGCATCGAGCAGGGCAGGGTGTAGCGTGTCGTTGGCCCTGAGTACCGATATTTCGTTGAGAGCCGGAGCCAGTGCTTTCTCCATTTTTCCCTGGTCGCGAAGCAGGTTGGCTTTGGTGAACATCAATTGCGAGTAAGGAAAGTGGAGGGTATCCCCATTCTTTCTCACCACATCAATTGCCTGGTTGGTAAGATCAAAGGCTTTGCCGCTGCGTCCTTCCCGGTCGAGCTTTTGAACCAGGGAGAGGAAATGACCTGCTGTTTCGGTAGTTTCGAGGTTTGCTGCACGCTGCCCGATAACCGTTGCCAGCGAGTCGTAAAGCTGGTCGGGGGCCCCTTTTGCCACTTTTCGCAACTCATTGCGAAAGAGCGAATCGGTGACAACGGGCCAGAACTTCGATTTATCAACGCGTTGGGCAACACCCTTCATTCCCAATGCCAACAACAGTAAAAAGATAGCAAACAGACGGTTCATCGGCGAACAGATTTTCTTCAAAAAAAAACCAACCGTCTTTTAAAAGGGCGATTGGCTGCATTAACGCGGCAAATATAAGGCTTTATCACGAAAGGGACCCGAAGCAGGTTGAGGCAACAGATAGTCAGATGGTTGATAACCCCTTTCGGGTAACTTGCGAAAGGGTGGCCGGGGGCAGCGCGACGTAATAAACAGGGAAAAATTCAGGCATGGGGATTGGATTCCCTGCGAAAAAGCCTTTTTTTTGCAAAAAATTTCAAAATTGGACCAATCACGCAACCAATTATCAGATTCACTTTCTGTTGAACAGGTGATGGAACTCGCTGCCGCTGTTGTTCGTCGCTACGCGGCTCGCGGGATCATCCCTGCCAAGGATACCGAAGATGTTGTTTCATCCATGATGGAGAAATTCTTGCTGAAAAGCGATCGCATCATGGAGGGATTCAACGCTAAGGCTCAACTCACCACCTACCTCACGGCGGTTTTCAACCGGATGTGTTGCGAGGTGATCAGGAGCGAAAGCCGCCACTGGTACGCTCTTACCGACAGTGATGCTGCTGTTGTTGCAGATGCTGGTTACCGCCATGCCGACATTGATACGGTGATTGGCAGCGAGGTGAACCATCTGCGGCAACTGTTGAACGACCGGGGTCGCGAGGGTGTCAAACTCGCCCTGATGATCCGGTTCTTTCACGGGCTGCCTGTTTCGGCCAATTGCGCGAGGGAATGGGCCGGTTCCTATGCCGACGAGGTCTGCCGTTTGCTGGCTCTTAACCAGCAGGGGTGTTCCAAAGGCGAATTGTTCGGCATCCTGGCACAGGCCGTGAACCTGGTTGAATCGAAACGTGTTAAAGGCGATGCCGTTCGGATGTGGTTTCACAAGCAAGTTGACAATTTGGTTGACAACATGAACCGCGAAAACTCGGTGCATCACAACCGCGAAACACTGGTGATGCTCTTCGAGAGGCTTGTGCCCGCAGGAGATGATGCTGTAAGTTGTTTTAATTAAAAGGGTTGGGCAAATGGACAAAACGAAAAAGTGTTTATCGGAGATGCAGGTGGCCGAGTGTGCCGAGGCCATCAATCAGGGACGCTACGAAGAGATTGGTGACGATGTGCGCGCGCATTTGAGACAATGCGACCGGTGTGCCTCAGAGGTGTTGCTGGTTGCCGATCTGACAGCCATGCCAGCTACCGCGGTGGCACCATCCACCCGTCAGCTTTTCCCTGCCTGGTTTCGCTACAGTGCTGCCGCTGCTGTAGTGGTTCTTTTCTTCGTGGCCAAAATGGTGATGTCGCCGCCACAGTCCACGCAAAGCAACCAGCCGCTCACAGCCGCTCACAACCACCCCGCCGCCGATAGCTCCGTTGCTGCCGTCGATCTGCCAGAAAATACCACGGCAGAAGAGAAGCCGGCTGAAATCGTTACTACGGTTCCGCGAGGGATGATGGCTGCCAACGAACCCAACGCGGCTCTGGAAAAGTTGGTTCAACGATCGCTATCGGCCAACCGGTCGGGCAGGGAGGTCAAAGTGGTTACTCCGGCCACCGTGGAGGCTCTCCCCGAAGTCACCCGACTGCAATGGGAGAACCCGCGGCAGGAAATGCTTACCCTTGTTTGGATCAACAACCTGGGCAAGGAGGTCAAAACCATCCAAACCAACGGCAACACCTCGCTGGTGCCCCGTTTTAAGGCCGGCCTCTACTATTGGAAGCTTATCTCCTCCGACGACGATCTGCTCTGGTGCGGCAAAGTAACCATCCGCTAACGGGGCAGGCCGCGAAACACATCACAGGGTTTTGTTTGCTCCGAATTTCTACGATAACCTTACCTAAACAGAGGGGTCAGGCATCCGCCGTAGGGCCCAGTAGGCAACTGGCTGCACTTTCTTAGAACCTGAATATCTGAGGGCGGGATAGGGGAGCGGGTTGAAAGTATCCACCCCACCAACGGCATCTTAGCTGACAAGATTTTTATCGATCAGGTGGGGTAAGAGTTTATCGAGTTGAGAAGCTTTGGTGTCGTTGATGTGGTTGATGACATAGGTGAGCCATTTCTGG
>JAQVCV010000104.1 GCA_028689615.1 Bacteroidales bacterium
AGACCCTGTGAGTTTTATGAACCATGCAACGAAGTTCGCTGCTTCTGAACTTTTTCGCTGCACGAGTTTAGAAAAGTGCTGTTAATTAGCCATTCCGATCGCCTAAATTGCCATTCCGATCGCCTAATTTGCCATTCCGATCGCCTAATTTGCCAAACCGATCGCCTAATTTGCCATTCCGATCGCCTAAGTTGCCATTCCGATCGCCTAAGTTGCCAAACCGATCGACTAATTTGCCAAACCGATCGCCTAAATTGCCAAACAGAATGCCCAATTTGCCAAACGGAATGCCCCCTTACCCATTCTGATATACCTTTTTGCCAAAACTTTTGGCAAACGAGCCGTTGCGAAAGGCAATGAGGCCAGGCCAGAGGTTCATTACCGATCATCGCGGCTTCGGCGGCGGTATAAAAGGTTTGTTTTGCTCAATGGGTTGGTGGCTGCTCAGGTGTGTTTCAACCGAAAAACATAGCTTTGCAAAAAAAAACGTCCATGAAAAAATATTTTCTCACGTGTCTGGTGCTCATCATCGCTGTGGCTGCTACTGCCCAGACGCTTCGGGTGGCTACTTTCAACATTCGCTACGACAACCCGGGCGATGGCCCCAACCAGTGGAAAAATCGTAAAGTTGCCCTGGCGCAACAGATCCTTGATGAGAAGCCCGACATTGTAGGGATGCAGGAAGCGCTCATCGGGCAGTTGATGTGGCTCGACACCGCTCTGGCAGCCTACAGCCGTGTGGGTGTGGGACGCGACGACGGCGCCGAAGCGGGTGAATTCAGCCCGGTGTGGTTCAACCGTCAAAGGTTCGATATGCTGGCCAGTGGCACCTTCTGGCTGTCGCCCACCCCTGCAAGACCTTCCAAAGGCTGGGATGCTGCCCTCAACCGCGTTTGCTCCTGGGTGAAACTGCACGAGAAGGCAACAGGGCGCGTGGTATTTGCCCTCAACACCCATTTCGATCACATGGGCGAAGAGGCCCGGTTGCAGAGCGCACGCTTGTTGACCGATACCATAGGCAGCATGGCACACGATGGCGAATTGGTTGTACTTACCGGCGATTTCAATGCCGGTCCAGGTTCAAAACCCATCGGGCTTTTGGCTGCCAGGCTTACCGATACCCGCAGTGCCGCCTCTGTTGACGGCGTGATGCCACAGCCGGCCACCTTCAACGGGTGGGACGCCGCACGATATACAGATTGCATCGATTTCATTTTCTGCAATAAAAATGGTAAGCCACTTTCGTGGCGGGTGTTCAACCAGCCGGGGGGTTATCTCTCCGACCATTACATGGTGATGGCCACCCTCGGGTGGAGTCGTTGACGGGTGGTGCTACCGGTCGTTGTTTCCCAGGAAATAGGTATAACCGAGGATGAACGACAGCCCCAGGTCGCGTCCGCGCATGGTGCTTTTCACAATGCCATCGAAGAAGCGGGCGAAATCGGGGTCGGCAAAGTCGGCGAAACCGGCCAGGTTGTCAGCTCCCCCCATCGTAAATTGCAGCCCGGCCGCCAGTACGCTCTTTTTTTGCTGGCGCGACATGCCGGCAGTGACATGAGTCAGAGCCCAGGTGCGACCGATGAACCAGATGCCATCGGGTAGCAATTCGGGATTGGGAGCGAAGCAATTATCGGTGCGCACCGAGCCATAAAGGGTATAGCGCGGGTTGATGGTGTGTTTGATTCCCAATGCCAGGTTGAGTACCGACCGGTTGGCAGCCACCACGTCAACCAGTTTCATGGTTTGACTTGCTTGTTGGAACACCTGCGGTGGGTAGATGGCCGGTTTGTATTCGGCATCCACTGCAAGGTAGGGATCGATAGCCGCGAAATACTCGCCCGCCAATTCTATTTCGGTGCGGTTTCCGCTATAACGCAGGCCTGCAGCAACCGACCAGGGTAATCGGTAGTGGATGTTGAGGTTGGTTTGCCTGTCGATGGCCAGGAAGTTTTTAATAGAACCCGGTATTACCTGTTGAAGGTTGTAGAACGAGAGTTCGCGCTGCACATCGGCATCGCCGAAGAAGCTGACTGTGGGCGAGGTGAAGGTGAGTCCGGCTTTCCACTTCCCCGACTCCCACACCAGTCCCAGTTTCCAGATCAGGCGCCAGTTAACGTAGAGGGCATCTTCCGAAACATTGATGGAGGAGATGTTGAACAGCGTGTCGTCAGAAACACTGCGTGTGCTTATGGCAGCGCGGTAATACTGGTACCGGTAGGTGACAAACTGGGTAAGCCCAACCGAGAAGTGTTCGCCCAGCTTGCAGCTTATACCAATGGCTCCCCATTGCTCGTCAAACTCGTTGTTGTAGTCCATCGATCCAATAAAATACTCCTGACCTGGCAAGCCCGTGATGGGGTCGGCAAGCAGGGAGTGGCGCTGGTGAAAACGCATTCGGCTGTTGAAACGGCTGAAGAGGCCGTAGCCCATCGAGAAGCGTTTGTTTTTGATCAGGTTCAGTCGCCCCGAAATCATCTGGGGGTAATAGGCATAGCGGTTGTACGACAGATCGACGCCATCGCCCAACGCATCGTAGTATCGGGTAAATTGCAGCTTGTAGATGTTGGCCGAGACCGATACGGAGTTGCTGTCGCAAAACGCCATCCCTGCAGGGTTGTAGAACAGGGCGCTGTTGTCGCGCACACCGGCAACCACGGCTCCACCCATCAGGCTCGACTCGCCTCCGTATTGCTCGCTCCAGTAGTGATAATCCTGAGCCTGGGTTGCAACAGACATCAGTCCCAGTAGCATCCCGATCGTAATAGAATAGATTGATTTCATGGTTGATTATTTGTGGGAAGGGAACGTAACAATAAAAGTGGATCCTGTACCGGGATCGCTTTTCACGGCGATGCTTCCTCCGTTTTGCACTATAAAATCTTTGCACAGCACAAGCCCCAGTCCAGTGCCTTGTTCGTTGGCAGTGCCGGGAGTGGTTCCTCCTGTTTTCAATTTAAACAAATGCTCTTTCTGTTCTTCCGACATACCAATGCCATCGTCAGATACGGTGAGGTGTACCTTGCCGGCCAGTTCTTTGGCTTCTACCACCACATTGCCATTGGGATGAGTGAATTTCAGTGCGTTCGACACCAGGTTGCGCACCACGAACCGGAGCATCTCCTGATCGGCTTCAACCTCCACCTGGTCGCTTATCTCTGTTTTTAAGGCAATTTTTTTTAACGAAGCCACGTGAGAGAGGGGCGTGATTTCCCTCTCAATAAAGGGTTTTAGTTTGATGCGAGTTGTTTTTACAACGGTGAGGTTCATCTGGCTGCGGGCCCAGTGCAAAAGGTTGTCGAGCAGCCACGACACTTGCTCGCTGCTCTCCTTGATGTGTTGTACCATGTTTTTCTTCTCCTCATCAGAATAGGAGTCGAAATCGGACGACAACAGAGCCGAGAATCCAACGATGCCTGTGAAAGGGCTTTTGAGGTCGTGCGCTACAATAGAAAAGAATTTATCTTTGGTTTTGTTGAGGGTGTCGAGTTCAATAGTTTTTTGTTCAATCAGTTGCTTCTGTTCCTGAAGAAGTTTGTTGGCTGTTTTGAGTTTTTGGTTGTTCCTGCGAAGGATCACCAGAAAAGTTCCCGAGACCAATATCAGGATGATTGCTAAAGCTACTACCCAGCGTTGGATGGTGTTAATTGTGTTTTGTTGTTGGAGGTTTTGTTCCAGCCGGGCGTTCGATTCTTCCATCCGCGATATTTCGTAGCGGGTATGGATATTGGCAGTTTCGAGCAGGTTGTTCAGGTTGTCGAGGCTGTCGTTTATAATTACAGATTTTTCAAGTTTGTCGAATGCTGGCTTGTATTTCCCGTCATCGTAGTCAATTCGGGCAGCCAGATGGAGGATTTCAGGATACACCTCTCTGAAATCGACTGTTTCTGACAGTCTTAGGTATTCATCCACTATGGTGGCAGCCTCATTTTTTCTTCCCATCTCGAAAAGGAGCCGGGCTGTTTTGTAGGCAGCCCTTGCCGAGTTGGTCAGGTTGCCGCTTCTGCTACGCCAGATTCTGAATGCATATTGGTAGTAGGAGAGGGCCTGGTTCTGATCGTTGAGTTCGAGGTACAGATCGCCCATAGTAGTGAGGTTGGAGGCCAGAAAGTCGTTGAACTGGTTTTTCTCACATATTTCGATAGCTCTGTTAAACCATTTGGCAGCATCAAGCAGTTGGTTTCCTTTGCGGTGGCATGTGGCGATACCGAAACAGGTCGAGGCCAAAAAGAGTTTGTTGTCGGCTTTTTCGGCCAGTTTGAGCGCTTTGTCGAAATAGAATCGGGCTTCGTCAATGCGGTCCAGGGCGAGCAGGGCCATGCCCACGTTGTTAGCCGATCGGGCAATAGCGGCCGGGTTCCCGCGTGGCTCTTCAAGCTTTAGTACTTTGAGGTGCATGGCGAGACTGGCCGTATCGTTGCCCATTCTTCCGTAAGTCATGGCCAGGTTGTTCAGGTTGCCCAGAATCTCGGCTGTATCGCCCAGATTCTCGAAGATTGCGAGGGCTTTTTTTTGTGCCTCAACCGCTTGTCGGTACAGTGCTTTTTCGCGATAGCCTATAGAAAGGATGTTGAGGAGTTTGCCTTGTTGATAGTTGTTGTTAAGATCACGGGCCAGTTTCAACCCTTTTTCACCATAAAAAAGAGAGGAGTCGAAATCGGCTTTCAGGGTGTGAAGGGCGGTGAGGTTTCTGTAATAAAGCATCCATTCGTTGTCGTCGGGATGCATGGCCAGCAGGCGGCCTGCCGTTTGGGCGTAGGTCCATGAATCGGTGGCGTTGGAGTACTTCAGCTCCCAGGCCAGGGTGTTCAAGGCGCTGATCAGGCGAGTGCCTTGCAAAGTGGGGAGCAATGCTTTGATGCTGTCGGTATTGACAGCGTTCAGATTGGTGTAAATGGTTGTAAATAAGATTACAAGGAGTATATAAGCCCGTTTCATACTGCAATATTTTAGGCAAATATACATGAAACCTCTTTACCCACAGACGAATAAAAATCGAACCAGTGGATTATCGGTTAGTTAAGTTCTGTTATAACAAGGATTAACAGGAAGATGTATTTGCCGGACGAGTATTCTTTTACCGCTAAGAGCGCGAAGACAAGACGCTAAGAACGCAAAGATTTTTTAACGGGCAGTTTTAAGAACGCTGAGATGCCTACGTCATCTATCGGACGCAAATGCTAACGGGTATTGCACGTCCAGACAGCACGAAGTGCCTTAGCGGTTTTTACCGCTTGTTGGTGAAAATGCGAAGCTTTTAACCTGGAAGCGGTTTCCCGAACTATTCTCAGCGAAGCTAATCGCTTCGCTCTCTGGACGAACTAATCTCAGCGAAGCTAACTAATCTCACCGAAGGTAATCCCGAACTAATCTCAGCGAAGCTAATCACTTCGTTCTCGGGACTATAGTCGCTTCGCTCTCGGGACGAAGATCGTCCCGAGAGGCTTTAATAATAGTAACGACCATGATTATAGCCGATTCGGGATTTAAAATCAGCGTCCGGCATCTTCGCGTTCTTAGCGTGAAGCTATCTTTGCGTTCTTAGCGGTAAAAAAACACCAGCGCGAAGCGCGGGTGCTCAAGGTCGAAGACAGAGAAATCGAGCCAGCGGATAATCCAAAAGTTCAGTTTTGTTTTAACAACGATTTATAGGAGAAAGGTAGTATAAAACGGGCAAATCAGCGTTCTGTCCCTGTTTGATTTTATGTTCTGACGTTGAATAAAATGGTTTGTCCGTCGGAGTCGAGCTCCAGGGTTGCCCCTTCGTTGAGGTTTCCCTGGAGGATGAATCGCGACAACTGGTTCAGCACATCGCGCTGGATCATGCGTCTGATGGGACGTGCGCCAAATTGTGGGTCGAACCCCGCCGAGGCCAGGTAATCAACGGCACGGCTGGTGTATTGGAGGGTGATGTGGTTTTCGGCCAGCTTGCCGATAAGCTGTTGCAACTGCATCACTACTATCTGCCCGATTTCATCGAGGGTGAGTGGTGTGAAGGCAATCACTTCATCAATGCGGTTCAGGAATTCGGGCCGAAGTGTCTTCTTCAGCAGGTCGAAGGCCATTTGTCTTGTTTTTTCGAGCACTTCCACGCGGTTGTTGTCGGTGAGGTCGGTCATCTGTTCCTGAATCAGCGCTGATCCGATGTTGGATGTCATGATGACGATGGCGTTGCGGAAATCGGCTACACGTCCCTTGTTGTCGGTGAGGCGCCCGTCGTCGAGCACTTGCAA
>JAQVCV010000058.1 GCA_028689615.1 Bacteroidales bacterium
GTTGTATTGATTTGGTTTAGAGCATTCCGGTTGCAACCGGAAGGGTCACAGGTTCGACTCCTGTTGCTCCCACAAGATGAAGCCGTCGCACGAAGAAGTAGCGATGGCTTTTTTCCTGAACACCTGCAGGAAAACCTACAAATAAGGATAGAGGTTTTCAGCCCTCCCCGATAGGTTTTATCAAAACAATATTTTTTTATACTTCAATCTCTCATTTCTTCCTACCTTAGCCCTGTTTCTTGTAGTTCTCTGGTAAGTTAACTCTAATCCAATGAATCGTAGAATGTTAGGAATTATTCTGATCGTGGCCGGAGCCATCACATTGGCTGCCGGCGTGGCTTTGGTTGCCACCTCCGAAAAGCAACAGACTGATGATCAATTATTCGATGCCGGAATTCCTGATACAATCATGGAGACCGGGCAAAAAACTGTTGATGCAGAACCTGACAAGGAATCGATACAAATGCCAGCTCACCCCATCAACCAGCCTAAAACACCAGAGGCCAAGCCCGAACCAGTGGCTACACCTCAAAACACCACCCCATTCGACGAAAACAAACGCAAGGGCGATGCCTTCGAGAAATTCGTGGTAAAACATTTCGATCCAAAATTCTTCAACGTGATGGAGTGGCGTGGCGATAAATACGTGGATGGCCGCTATGCTGTGTCGAGTCACTTTCCCGATCTGGAGATAGAGTTCTTCTTTAAAAAGAGAGGCGTTACCGAACGTTTTGCCGTGGAGTGCAAATGGCGCAACGATTATTTCAAAGGGGGCGTGCAATGGGCAGAAAACTACAACATCCGCAACTACGAGGAATTTGCCCGCGAAGTAAAAATACCTGTTTTCGTGGTGATTGGCATTGGAGGTTCTCCCGGACAACCTGCCGACGTGTATGTTTTACCTCTGAAAAAAGCCACAGCCCCTTTCCTCTCCACCACAGAACTCGCCCCGTTTAAACGCCGCGATCCGAAGGCTGAATTTTTCTACGACTATGAAAATGATCGGCTTAATTGATCAACCAACACTCCTTGCCATGAAAAGAAAAAATCTCCATACCCCTTCCGAAGCCCTCAACAAGGCCTACCTGCGCCTGAAGCCCCATCGTGCCGCTATCGAGTTGTTCAAGACCAACCTCATCACCCTGCTCGACGGCATCAACGAGGCCGAATCGGAGGAGTTTCACAAGAATCTGGTGTCCGACTTCCTGAAAAACACGTGGTACGCTCCAAATCATTTCATCAACACCAAAGGTCGCAACGACCTGGTGATCCACAACGGGAAAGATGCCCGCAGCACCGTGGGGGTCATCATCGAAGCAAAGAAACCAACCAACCGGGCCGAGATGATACGCCCCGAGGCCCTCAACGCCAAAGCCTTGCAGGAACTGCTGCTCTACTACCTTCGCGAACGCATCACAACCAGAAATTTGGAATTGAAACACCTTGTAGCCACCAATGTAAACGAGTGGATGGTGTTCGATGCCCAACTGTTCGAGCGGTTGTTTGCCACCGACAAAGCACTGGTTCAGCAGTTCACCGACTTCGAGGAGGGGCGTTTGGGCGGCAGCTCCACCGATTTCTTCTACCGTGAAATAGCAGCCCCGGCCATCGAAAAGACAATGGCCGACCTTGAGTTTACCCACTTCGACATCCGCCAATTCGACACCCCGCTGCGCAACAACCTCCCCGACGACGACACGCTGCTGATTCCCCTGTTCAAAATCTTTTCGCCCGAACACCTGCTCAAACTGCCCTTCGCCAACGACAGCAACAGCCTCGACCGGGGCTTCTACAACGAACTGCTGCACATCATGGGATTGGGCGAAGTGAAAGAGGGAGGTAAAAAGACCATCAGGCGCAAAGAGGCCGGTAAACGGGAGATGGGGTCGCTGCTCGAAAATGCCATCACCCAGTTAGACCGGCTCGACAAACTGTCACGACTGCCCAACCCCCAACAATACGGCACAACCACCGAAGAACGGCTTTTCAGCGTGGCGATGGAACTCATCATCACCTGGATCAACCAAATTCTGTTCCTGAAGCTGCTCGAAGCCCAACTCATTGGCTACCACAAGGGCGACAAGCGGTTTGCCATCCTTACCCCGGAATTGATTCACGATTACGACGACCTGAACAACCTTTTTTTCGGTGTTCTGGCAAAACGTCCTGAGGAAAGACGAGACGATGTGAAACACCTGTTTGCCCATGTGCCTTACCTCAACAGTTCGCTGTTTGAGCCTACTGAGATGGAGCATAACACTCTGTTTATAAGCAACCTCACCGAACTCCAGATCCCCGTCCAACCCGCCACAGTGTTGAAAGATGCCAACGGCCACCGCATCGGCGGGCAGATGGAGACGTTGGCTTACCTGTTTGCCTTCCTCGATGCCTACGATTTCACGAGCGAAGGAGCCGGCGAGGTTCAGGAGGAGAACAAAACCCTGATCAACGCCTCGGTGCTGGGGCTGATTTTCGAGAAGATCAACGGCTACAAAGATGGTTCGTTTTTCACCCCCGGCTTCATCACCATGTACATGGCCCGTGAAACCCTTCGCAGGGCCGTGGTGCAAAAATTCAACGAGGCTAAAGGGTGGAACTGCACCGAGTTTGACCAGCTCTACGACCAGATCACCGACAAGCAGGAGGCCAACACCATCATCAACAGCCTGAAGATTTGCGATCCGGCTGTGGGTTCGGGCCATTTTCTGGTATCGTGCCTCAACGAGATGATCGCCATCAAGAGCGACCTGCGGGTTTTACAGGATCGAAATGGCAAGCGATTGAAAGAGTATCAGTTGGAGGTAGTGAACGACGAATTGATTGTAACTGACGAAGATGGTGATCTGTTCGCCTACAACCCCACCAACAAAGAGACCCAGCGGGTGCAGGAAACCCTGTTTCACGAAAAGCAGACCCTGATCGAGAACTGCCTGTTTGGGGTTGACATCAACCCCAACTCCGTGAAGATTTGCAGGTTGAGGCTGTGGATAGAACTGCTGAAAAACGCCTATTACAAAGAAGGAACAACCGACCGGCAGTTGGAGACTCTGCCCAACATCGACATCAACATCAAATGCGGCAACTCTTTGGTGAGCCGTTACGGGCTGGATGCCGACCTGAAATCGCTGTTGCGCAGGAGTAAATTCACCGTGGAGAGTTACCGGTTGGCGGTAAGCAGCTATCGAAATGCCGGCAGCAAGGCTGAAAAGGCCGAAATGAACAACCTCATCGTGAAAATCAAGCAGGAATTTACTTCCGAGATTCGCGCCAACGACCCGCTGAAAAAGCGTTTGGACAAATTGGCCAACGAGTTGTACAACCGGTTTACGGGCAATTTTTTGTTTGAACCCGAGGCGCCTTATGGAGAGAAGAACCGAGAGATGGAGAAGCGGCGTAAGAAAGAGCAGGCGAAGCTCGAAAAAGAGGTGAACGAACTGGAAGCCAAAATGAAAGAATTGCGCGACAACCAGCGATTCGTCCAGTCGATGGAGTGGCGCATTGAATTTCCGGAGGTTCTTGACGTCGAAGGGCGATTCACAGGGTTTGACGTGGTGATTGGCAACCCGCCCTACATTAGGCAGGAGGAACTTACCGATCAGAAAGAGATTTTCAGGCAGGAATATGCAACCTGGTCGGGTACCGCCGATCTTTACGTTTATTTCGTGGAGCGGGCCATGCAGTTGCTGCGGCCTGGTGGCCACTTTGCTTACATCATGCCCAACAAGTGGATGCGGGCCACCTATGGCAGACCCCTTCGCGAATTTCTATTGCAGCAAGAAATAGAGCAGATGGTAGATTTTGGCGACCTGCCGGTGTTTGATGAGGCCACCACTTACCCCTGCCTGCTGTTTCTGCGCAAGGGAACACCCAAAAAAGAATTTTCGGCCACCACAATCGAAACACTCGATTTTCCGGCCGGATTAAAGGCTGCGGTGGAGGAGCGGCGTTTCAGGGTGTCAATAGAAAATTTGCAACCCGACGGCTGGACGCTGACCAACAGCACTGTAGCCAGCCTGTTGGCTAAGATACGATCGAAAGGGAAGCCCCTGGGCGAGGTGATTCAGGGAAGGATTTTTTATGGCATCAAGACCGGCCTCAACGAAGCCTTCGTGATAGACACCAACACCCGCGACCGGCTTGTGGCCGAAGACCCGCGCAGCGCCGAGGTTTTGAAACCTTTTCTGGCTGGCCGCGACATCAGGCGGTACCGGCAACCGGAGAGCGATAAGTGGCTGATATTATTCCGGAGTGGCGACACCAGCCGTTGGTTTGGAAAAATGGCCGAAGCCGAAGCATGGAAACAACTCAGCCAGCGTTATCCGGCGGTCGGTCGCTGGCTCGAACCCTTTGCCGACAAGGCAAAGGCACGATACGACAAAGGAGAATACTGGTGGGAACTTAGAGCCTGCGATTATTACGATGAGTTTGAGAAGCCGAAAATTCTCTATCAGGAAATAGCTGCCTATTCAGCCTTTGCCATTGACAGAGAAGGCATTTATCCAAATAACAAGATATTCTTAATTCCTGTTGATAGTTTGGCTCTGTTGGCTTTCCTAAACAGCAGCCTGACGTGGTTTTATTTAAAAATGGTTTCAAATATCCTGCGTGGTGCCCTTGCTTTGCAAAGCCCCTATGTTTTATCAATTCCGGTTGTGGAACAAATTCTGAAAGATAAGATGTTGATAAAACTGGCTGGTGAAGTACTTGAACATAAAAAATTCTCGACTGATTGTAGTTCAATTGAAAATGAAATAGATATGATTATTTATAAAAAATATGGATTGAACGACCAAGAGATAAGCACCATTGAGGGTATTTGCTTGAAAAAAAGTAATGTATAAACCGCTTCATTTAAGGAATCCCTTCGCCAACGACAGCAACAGCCTCGACCGGGGCTTCTACAACGAACTGTTGCACATCATGGGCCTGGGCGAAGTGAAAGAGGGAGGTAAAAAGACCATCAGGCGCAAAGAGGCCGGTAAACGGGAGATGGGGTCGCTGCTCGAAAACGCCATCACCCAGTTAGACCGGCTCGACAAACTGTCGCGACTGCCCAACCCCCAACAATACGGCATAACCACCGAAGAACGGCTTTTCAGCGTGGCGATGGAACTCATCATCACCTGGATCAACCAAATTCTGTTCCTGAAGCTGCTCGAAGCCCAACTCATTGGCTACCACAAGGGCGACAAACGGTTTGCCATCCTTACCCCGGAATTGATTCACGATTACGACGACCTGAACAACCTTTTTTTCGGTGTTCTGGCAAAACGTCCTGAGGAAAGACGAGACGATGTGAAACACCTGTTTGCCCATGTGCCTTACCTCAACAGTTCGCTGTTTGAGCCTACTGAGATGGAGCATAACACTCTGTTTATAAGCAACCTCACCGAACTCCAGATCCCCGTCCAACCCGCCACAGTGTTGAAAGATGCCAACGGCCACCGCATCGGCGGGCAGATGGAGACGTTGGCTTACCTGTTTGCCTTCCTCGATGCCTACGATTTCACGAGCGAAGGAGCCGGCGAGGTTCAGGAGGAGAACAAAACCCTGATCAACGCCTCGGTGCTGGGGCTGATTTTCGAGAAGATCAACGGCTACAAAGATGGTTCGTTTTTCACCCCCGGCTTCATCACCATGTACATGGCCCGTGAAACCCTTCGCAGGGCCGTGGTGCAAAAATTCAACGAGGCTAAAGGGTGGAACTGCACCGAGTTTGACCAGCTCTACGACCAGATCACCGACAAGCAGGAGGCCAACACCATCATCAACAGCCTGAAGATTTGCGATCCGGCTGTGGGTTCGGGCCATTTTCTGGTATCGTGCCTCAACGAGATGATCGCCATCAAGAGCGACCTGCGGGTTTTACAGGATCGAAATGGCAAGCGATTGAAAGAGTATCAGTTGGAGGTAGTGAACGACGAATTGATTGTAACTGACGAAGATGGTGATCTGTTCGCCTACAACCCCACCAACAAAGAGACCCAGCGGGTGCAGGAAACCCTGTTTCACGAAAAGCAGACCCTGATCGAGAACTGCCTGTTTGGGGTTGACATCAACCCCAACTCCGTGAAGATTTGCAGGTTGAGGCTGTGGATAGAACTGCTGAAAAACGCCTATTACAAAGAAGGAACAACCGACCGGCAGTTGGAGACTCTGCCCAACATCGACATCAACATCAAATGCGGCAACTCTTTGGTGAGCCGTTACGGGCTGGATGCCGACCTGAAATCGCTGTTGCGCAGGAGTAAATTCACCGTGGAGAGTTACCGGTTGGCGGTAAGCAGCTATCGAAATGCCGGCAGCAAGGCTGAAAAGGCCGAAATGAACAACCTCATCGTGAAAATCAAGCAGGAATTTACTTCCGAGATTCGCGCCAACGACCCGCTGAAAAAGCGTTTGGACAAATTGGCCAACGAGTTGTACAACCGGTTTACGGGCAATTTTTTGTTTGAACCCGAGGCGCCTTATGGAGAGAAGAACCGAGAGATGGAGAAGCGGCGTAAGAAAGAGCAGGCGAAGCTCGAAAAAGAGGTGAACGAACTGGAAGCCAAAATGAAAGAATTGCGCGACAACCAGCGATTCGTCCAGTCGATGGAGTGGCGCATTGAATTTCCGGAGGTTCTTGACGTCGAAGGGCGATTCACAGGGTTTGACGTGGTGATTGGCAACCCGCCCTACATTAGGCAGGAGGAACTTACCGATCAGAAAGAGATTTTCAGGCAGGAATATGCAACCTGGTCGGGTACCGCCGATCTTTACGTTTATTTCGTGGAGCGGGCCATGCAGTTGCTGCGGCCTGGTGGCCACTTTGCTTACATCATGCCCAACAAGTGGATGCGGGCCACCTATGGCAGACCCCTTCGCGAATTTCTATTGCAGCAAGAAATAGAGCAGATGGTAGATTTTGGCGACCTGCCGGTGTTTGATGAGGCCACCACTTACCCCTGCCTGCTGTTTCTGCGCAAGGGAACACCCAAAAAAGAATTTTCGGCCACCACAATCGAAACACTCGATTTTCCGGCCGGATTAAAGGCTGCGGTGGAGGAGCGGCGTTTCAGGGTGTCAATAGAAAATTTGCAACCCGACGGCTGGACGCTGACCAACAGCACTGTAGCCAGCCTGTTGGCTAAGATACGATCGAAAGGGAAGCCCCTGGGCGAGGTGATTCAGGGAAGGATTTTTTATGGCATCAAGACCGGCCTCAACGAAGCCTTCGTGATAGACACCAACACCCGCGACCGGCTTGTGGCCGAAGACCCGCGCAGCGCCGAGGTTTTGAAACCTTTTCTGGCTGGCCGCGACATCAGGCGGTACCGGCAACCGGAGAGCGATAAGTGGCTGATATTATTCCGGAGTGGCGACACCAGCAGTTGGTTTGGAAAAATGTCTGAAGCCGAAGCATGGAAACAACTCAGCCAGCGTTATCCGGCGGTCGGTCGTTGGCTCGAACCCTTTGCCGACAAGGCAAAGGCACGATACGACAAAGGAGAATACTGGTGGGAACTTAGAGCCTGCGATTATTACGATGAGTTTGAGAAACCGAAAATCATGTTGCCTGATATAGCTCAACAAAGTCAGGCCACTTTTGATGAATCTGGATTATATTGCATCAATACAGCCTACATTTTGCCGGAGGCTGAAAAATGGTTGTTGGCGATATTGAATTCTGATCTTATTCAGTTTTATTATTCATCAATAAGCCCCTCCATCAGGGGTGGTTATTTTCGGTACATCCGCCAATACCTTGAGGCGATTCCTGTTGTAGTGCCCAATAGGGTGCAGCAACAAAGGCTTGAAAAATTAGTCAGCCAGTTACTGCAATTCAATACAGATTCCAATGATTTTGACGCCATCGAACAAACTATCAACCAAGAGGTTTGCAGGCTTTATGGTATAGGAACTGATGATTTTTTAGCTGCTCAACGTAAGAAATAGAAAAAGAATCTGATGAATTATGCATCTGTCGTGAAATAATTATACCGCGTCTTAGTGAAAATGCGAAGCATTTGAGCCTTATAAGTGCCGACCCTTCGGCATTAGAGGCGGTTAATCCCGAATCCCGAATCCCGAATCCCGAATCGCTTCGCTCTCGGGACTAAAGTAGCTTCGCTCTCGGGACTATAGTCGTTTTACTCTCGGGACTATAGTCACTTTGTTCTCGGGACGAAGATCGTACCGAGCCACCAGACGCAAGCTATTTTCGCAACTAGCGCAGCGATCTCATGCACGCCCGAAATAATTATTTTGTGCATAAAATCAAGTTGATTCGGTATATCTCTTTCAGCATCGACATCTTCAAATAGAATTGCCGAATTCCTATCCGTTGGCAAACCACACATCGGTGCGCTGGCCACGGGCGTTGTAGGCTACATTGGTGATGCCCCTTATCGTGTTCACCAGCAGGCTGGCCAACAGGCCACCCTTTCCGTAAGTGTAAACGGTGACTTGCTGGTTGGGAGCGGTTTGGGTGAGGGGGCGGTTCATGGCGTCGAATGGATCACAATAGTGAGGCAATAAAGATAATTCATTTTCTTGAAAGAGAACAGATGCAAACCAAAATCAACTGAATTTTAGCAAAAATAATCATCAAGTCTAACTGTATGGAGACCGTTAGACATGAAGATTTGTTATACAACTCATATTCTATTATAAAAAATCAATAAGTTCTTTTTCATGATTAGTCTTCGAGTATGGATACCAATCATTAATTAATGCTATCATCTGCATAAATTCACCATACCTAATATTTATCTTTAGTATTTCTTCTTTTCTTTCACCTTTATATATATGACTAAGAAAAAGTTCATCATATGGTTTTTCAACCACTCTACTTTTGGTATCTGTACTCCAGAAGGCATATCCACTTCTGTAATATTGATAAGATTCGATTCGATCAAACCGTATTATTCGCATTTTCTTTGAACAAAATGATTGTTGAATTATTTGTCCACGCGAGAAGCTGATCTTAGATATCCCTCGAAGCAAAAAATAATATAACAATACAACAACAATTACACAATCAAATAGAGCCATCAATATATTTAATCCATTTATTAACAAATAGATAAAAAAAACAAAAACAGAAACACATACAATATACAATATTAAAGGGGGTCTCGAAACAAACCTACCTTTGATAATATTATTATCTTTTTCGCTATTATTCATTTGATTTAGTCGAATTTAAGAATACATTCATCGCATTCACAGTTTGTCTTTGAATATCAGAATCATCCATTCTCTTTGGAGAGTTGACATTGAGAAGGTCGTAATAAAGCAAAACTGACCCAAATAAATTTGCAGACTTTCCTGCTATTTTTAAAAAAGATCCGATTCCTTTTGAAACATTACTTAATCTCATTGAATTCTCAATAAGACGAGGAGCTCTCCACTCTTTCGGTTTCATAGAAACACTATTAATCCCTTTCGCCAGTAATGCCTCTTTTAATGCTAAATCTCCCAAACTTTTAAACATACCACTCAATGCCTTTGCCTCAAAAGGCAATGCTTCTCCAATTGCATAACTAGCACCCTTTTTAACAAAGTTCAGGAGAAATGCAACCTCACCTGTTTCCGGCGATTTAACAGAAACTGCGTCGGAAACACCATTAACAGTAATATATTGACTAATAGTCTGTTTAATTATAAAGGTTTCATGAGATGAGCGTAACCCATTTCTGTATTGAACAATTTCAGAATTGCTTCCAATATTTTGATTAATTTTTGAATATATATAGTCAATAGCTGCGTTCTCTAATTCAGCACTTTTTAATTCATTTTGGAATTTCTTTGTTTTAAAGAATAGAAGCTGCTGTTCCTCTTTTTTATTTATACTTTCATTCCCATTATTGTTTGCCGGCTTACTCCCAGCATCTGCCTCCTCCAACCCATCCAAATCCACATAACTCACTGGCTTATTCCCCGCATACTGGTAAGGCGTATAATGCGGGTACTTAAACTGCAACGGATCAACACTAACAAACCGCGCCAGCCACGCCGCGTAATATCTCGCTCCGTAGTAGTACAGCCCCGTCTCCTCATCCCGTTCCTTGCCCACGTACTTGTAGAGCTTCTGCGCCACTTCTGTTTCGGTGCGGCCACTGCGGTATGAGGTGGTTCCAAACGGGTGGTACTCCTCGTAGGAGATGATGGCTGCTTTCTGGTTGAGTTCAAGGGAGGCGGAGCCTAGGTGGTTGGAGTGCTGGTAGCGGGTGGTTGTTACAGCAGTAGAGAGCGTTACGCCGTTGTCAATCTTGAGCTTGTCAACCAGGGCAAAGCGGTGGCGGTTGTCGGTTAGGTGGATGGTTTCACGCAGGGTGTGGGTGGTGGAGCCAATCTTGTGGGTATAGACCTCGTAATTGCCCAGGTAAACACGTTCCTGAGTAACCCCGCCGGGCTTTTCGGTCACCTTCCGCACACGGTTGCCGGCGGCATCGTAGCAGTACCAGGTGGTTACGGTGCCGTTGGTGGTGCAGCGCAGGCGGTAGTTCCAGTCCCATTGCATGGCCGTGAGGTGGGGCATGGAGGTGATGTTGCCATGGTCGTCGTAGGTATAAACATCCTGCGTTCCTTCGTGGCGGAGGAGGCGGTTGGTGGCGGTTTGGGCATGGGGACGGTTCATGGCATCGAAGGTGTTATAGAATTAAAATAGAAGCTTTAAAAATAGCGAAAAAATATGTCAGTCTTATAAAACCCTATAACAAATAATCTGGATGCTATCAGAAACAAGATGAAGTTTTTTGAAGTAGCCCAATGTATTAGGATCTTGGATTGTTTCTATTTCCTCGACCCGGTAAAGATGGCAAAATTTTTTATTTTCGGATATTATTCTAATGCATTTAATACCCTTTTCATTGACAATCTCCCATCTTCCTTGTAAATAATTATTATGAAGTTCTGCTCCATCAGAGAGTGGTAACTCGCAAGTATAATCTTTGTTAAAAGCGAGTCCTGGTGTATAAATATTAAAGCTCGCATTAAATTCATATATTGTCCAATCTCCAATAATATGGCTTTCAGTTCTCCTGTTGCAATTAGTGATAGAAAGCTGAATAAGTATTCCTAGTATAAAGATGTATCGGTTTCTCATATTAATCGGTTTTTGGGTTGTTATACTTCCTTTTTTGAGTTTCCGAGTTATCTATTTTAATTATTTTATGATACAACTCGATTCCTATTTTTTGAATTTCAGGATTAGTTGTGGGGCTGTCCCCACCAAGAATGGTGATAGCAATCGATAAAATATCTTCCATGTTTCGATATTTGTTGGGTATTATGCTTTCATCCTTGTCTATTTCTTTCTTAATAGCAGGAAGAATAGTATTTTTAATTATTTGAAATTGTTCTGCTACTTGTCGTTTGTCATCTAAAATTTGAAACGTTCCAAGCGTTTCCATCCCCCAGTTAACAGCGTTTAGCACGATAGCAAAGCCTGCAAATCCTTTTATTGATGGTTTTGGTATTCCAATTACCCCATGCACCCGTTTATCAGTTTGACCATCATTTCTAATACCCATTTTTCTGATATAAGTAGGGTTTACCGCCGGATTTATATCGGGAAGTATTGAATTGTCAATTGAAGCTATTTCGCGTTTCAGTGGTAAACCCGGATAAGAAATATCAGCATATTTTGTCGGCCACCCAATATCTCCATTTGGAGCAGATTTCGTGTTGTCTCTATGCTTCCATTGGTTTCTCGTTACATTGTGAAAATTATTAATATTGACATGTATCTCATTATTAACTAACTTTATTCTAACTTCGTTGGGATTGTAGAATTCTAAACCATCTAAGTCAATACCAGTAACTGGTCTGTTACTTGAATACTGATAGGGAGTTAATTCTGGATAATCAAACTGCAACGGATCCACGCTAACAAACCGCGCCAGCCAAGCCGCGTAATACCGTGCTCCATAGTAATACAGCCCCGTCTCTTCGTCCCGTTCTTTGCCCACATACTTGTAGAGCTTCTGCGCCACTTCGGTTTCGGTTCTACCGCTGCGGTATGATGTTGTTCCAAACGGGTGGTACTCCTCGTAAGAGATGATGGCCGCGTGTTCGTCGAGTTCGAGGCTGGCGGAGCCGAGGTGGTTGTCGTACTGGTAGCGAACGGTTTCAACAGGGGTTGTAAGGGTTATGCCATTGTCGATGGTCAGGGTGTCGATGAGGGCGTAGCGGTGTTGCCCGTCGGAGAAATTGAAGGTGTGGCGCCGGGTGTGGGTGGTGGTGCCAACCTTGCGGGTGTAGCGTTCGTAGATGCCAGCGTAGATCCGATCCTCAACAATTCCTCCCGGCTTTTCGGTCACCTTGCGCACGCGGTTGCCGGCGGCATCGTAGCAGTACCAGGTGGTTACGGTGCCGTTGGTGGTGCAGCGCAGGCGGTCGTTCCAATCCCAGCCCATGCGCGAGAGGTGGGGCATGGAGGTGATGTTGCCATGGTCGTCGTAGGTGTAGGCATCGGCCCAACCCTCGTGGCGAAGTAGGCGGTTGGTGGCCAGATTGGTTACGAGATGGTTCATAGCATAGAAGATGCACCGTTGTTATACCAGAAAAGATTGATATTTTAAGAAACAAGAAAGTATGAGCTATTTTGATGGTAGTATAATTTCTTCGTAATAATAATTCATTGTGTCACTATCCAAACGATTATATCCTTTATATTTAAAATATCTCTTAGTAGCTTCACTGCTAAACAGGCTGTAGTTTTCATCTATGTTACTACTAATGTGATACAAAAAACAACCAATAGGTTTAATAGAGATTACTTTAATATTTGGATTACATACCTTGTGAAATAAATCTAACACAGCCTCACTCTGTTTAACAGTATCAGATGAGCAAAAAAAAGAATCTAAAAAGTTATAATAGACAGTACTGTCTTCTATTAGAATCAATGACGTTCCATTGCAATCATCATGATGCATCAATTGATGATTATCAAAATAGAATTCGTGATAAGACGAATCCGCTCCAATGATCTGCCATAGGAATTTTGTGTTCAAATGATTAAAATAACTTATTCGCTTTTTTTCGCAATTTTGTTCGCATGAGAGAAGTATTACAAGAACAACTATAAGCATTATGTTTTTTTTATTATTCATCTTTTTTTAATTTGATATAATTGTATTTCTTATACTCATAAATCCCATTCAAATCGATAAATAAGTTAATAAAAAGCCTGTACTGTTTTTCGTTAGAGATATCAAAGTTCAATTGAATGCCTTTGATTTGAGGACTTTTGCTTATTGGGTTCGTAGTTGGAATCATCACAGTTATTATTCCTTCATGCATTCCCTTGAAACTGTATTTTTTTTCGATTGTTGAGTCTTTTTGATTAACAACCGTTTTTGAAGTAATATTCAAATTACTTCTATTTATCATATAAATCTCTTTGATAACATTCATTCTAAGATTTGACGTTTGGACAACCATTTGGGGCAAATCAAGTTTATTTTTACTTGTGTATTGATCACCAAAAAAAGTCGAGTTAAGAGAAAAATTTTTGTTTGGAAATTTTGTGAAATCAACGACACTGTCAATTGGAATATTCGATGGTAATGTGTTCCTGTTGTCCTTAATCCACTTGAAAAGAGCAACAGCTTGCTCGTACCAATTATCTTTTGAAAGGTCAATTTTAGGTGGAATACTTTGAGATTGTGGGGTGTTGCCTTTTGTCTGTTTACCTTTTTGAGGCTCTTTTGTTTCTTCTTTTTTCTTCTCCTCCAACCCATCCAAATCAATATAACTCACCGGCTTATTCCCCGCATACTGGTAAGGCGTATAATGCGGATACTTAAACTGCAACGGATCCACGCTAACAAACCGCGCCAGCCACGCAGCATAATAGCGTGCACCATAGTAATACAGTCCCGTTTCTTCGTCCCGTTCCTTGCCCACATACTTGTAGAGCTTCTGGGCCACTTCGGTTTCGGTTCTGCCGCTGCGGTAGGAGGTGGTTCCAAACGGGTGGTACTCCTCGTAGGAGATGATGGCTGCCTTCTGGTTTAGTTCAAGGGAGGCGGAGCCGAGGTGGTTGGAATGCTGGTAGCGGGTGGTGAAGGCTGCCGTTGGCAGCGTTACGCCGTTGTCAATCTTGAGTTTGTCAACCAGGGCAAAGCGGTGGCGGTTGTCGGTTAGGTGGATGGTTTCACGCAGGGTGTGGGTGGTGGAGCCAATCTTGTGGGTATATACCTCGTAATTGCCCAGGTAAACACGTTCCTGAGTAACCCCGCCGGGCTTTTCGGTCACCTTGCGCACGCGGTTGCCGGCGGCATCGTAGCAGTACCAGGTGGTTACGGTGCCGTTGGTGGTGCAGCGCAGGCGGTCGTTCCAGTCCCATTGCATGGCTGTGAGGTGGGGCATGGCTGTCATGTTCCCGTGAGCGTCGTAGGCATACACGTTCGTTGACCCTTCATGGCGGAGCAGGCGGTTGGTGGCGGTGTCGTACTCGTAATTTCGTGTCCACCGTCCCTGGCTCTGCATGGTCTGTATGTTGCCCAACTCATCATAAGTGAACAACTGCGTATAATTTTGCATAGCATTAGCCGCGGGGTTGGGCACAGCCAGGTTGTTGGCAAAATCCGTATCAGTCGCCATGCCCAGGCTGGTCAGTTCTCGTCCCTCTGCCTTTGTCAGGCGGTAAAGGGCATCGTATTCGTACAAGCCGGTAGGCGCCACAACAGAATTGCTGAAGTAGAAGGTCTGCTGCGCCGCATCGGTTTGCTGCACGATGTTCCCTTCGGGGTCGTAGGTGTAGGCGATGTCTTGCAACACATCGGCTCCGTTGTCGCGGGTGGTGAGCAGGCGGGTGAGGCGGAAGGTGTCAGCATCGTACTCGTAGCGGGGTTTTGGCGCCGTTGGCAAACCACACATCGGTGCGCTGGCCACGGGCATTGTAAGCTACATTGGTGATGCCCCTTATCGTGTTCACCAGCAGGCTGTCCAACAGTCCACCCTTTCCGTAAGTGTAAACGGTGACTTGCTGGTTGGGAGCGGTTTGGGTGAGGGGGCGGTTCATGGCGTCGAAGGAGCTGATCTGAATAAACGATTTGTCAATGGCCTGAGTGGTATTCCAGTCGATGGTGGCGTTATAGGTGGCGCCTATATGCGTGGTCAAAGATAGCACATTTCCTTTGAAATCGTACGCGGTGATGTTGGTTTTTCCTTCTTGTCCGCGGGTTTCTGTCAGCCGTCCTCTGAAATACTGTGTGGCAGTAGCGTCTCCATAGGTGTATTGCTCGGTGAGAAGCTGGGTTGTGCTGCCGTTTTCCTGCACCAGCACGTGCAGGGGTTGTTGCCGGGCGTTGTAGGTGCGTTCAATATGGTTGGAGCGGTTGTCCCACTGGTGAACGGGTTTTTGCGCCGTGTTGAACAGCATCCAGCGGTGGCCGCTGTCGATGTTGTGCGTGTGGATGGGTTGCCCGGCGATGGAGTAGAAGTGGCGTGTCATCAGGCGTCCTTTGGCATCGGTTACCTGCGTTACCCGCCCCAGAATGTCGAGGCGGCTGTAGGTTACGTAGCTGCCGGCGGTGCCGTTGTTGTCGGTCACGCGCAAACATTCTCTCCTTATTCAACACAGCTTCGCCCCGTCAATTACAGTCATTCTGAATTAACTATCGGATAATGTGTGCTGTAGCCAACAATCAGCGAAGGGGTGAATTGGCAACCGGTTGAAGCATTTTCGAGTTGCCGGTATCGGTTTTATAAAGGCAGAACCGGGTTGGAAGAATCTTCGCGGGCGTGGCTGCGACACTTTTATGGATGGCCAAAAGTAGGAAAAGATTGTGAAAAGGTGTTGTTGGTTACAAAAAAAATGTGAACGGTTGGTTTTCTAGTAGTTCCTGTGGGTAGTGGTACAGCCGACAGCAGACTCTGAAACAGAACCGTGAGGTTTGCTTGCGCTGGGGTGATAATATGCTGCAACGGGGTAGCTGTGGGGATAAGCGACGGCTCGTAAGGGTGAGTGGCGCCTGCTCAACATCAGGGAAGAGGATTTGGAATTCCGGATGGAGAGGTCGGGCCTCGAACCGGATGTCATACAAGATAATCCGGGGTTGAATATCACCAACAGTCAGAATGAAACAACCTGCCGGGTAAGGGGTTGCAAAAAGTTGGGTAAGTGGCTATAATAAGTTGGGTAAGGGGTTGTAATAAGGTAGGAAAGGGGTTGCAATAAGTTATCCAAGGGGTTGCAATAAGTTATACAAGGGGTTGTAATAAGTTATCCAAGGGGTTGTAATAAGTCAGGTAAGAGGTTGTAATAAGTTGGGTAAATGGCTATAATAAGTTAGGTAAGGGGTTGTAATAAGTTGGGTAAGGGGTTGCAATAAGTTGGGTAAGGGGTTGCAATAAATTGGGTAAGGGGTTGCAATAAGTTGGGTAAGGGGTTGCAATAAGTTGGGTAAGGGATTGCAATAAGTTGGGTAAGGGGTTGCAATAAGTTGGGTAGAGGATTGTAATAAGTCAGGCAAGGGATTGTAATAAGTTGGGTAAGGGGTTCATGGAATACTAAAAAAAGGAACCCGTGTATGGGTTCCTTTCAAGTGCATTCATGATGAGGTTAACCGTTGTTGGCCTGAGGGTCGGGCTGTTTTTTGGTTCGTGTTGGGAAGGCGTAGCTCAAATCGTCGTAAATGGGTTTGGCACCGGTGACGTTTTGAGCGGCCAGCAACTTGATGTTTCGGTAGTAGGCCACGCTGTTGGTGTACAAATCCGATCCAATCAGCTTGATGGTGTCTTCCAGAGCCACCTTGAGAGCTTCCACGCGCGCAAGCATCGGAAGCAATACATCAATGGCGGCTTTGTCGGCATCGTATTCGTTTTTGCTGACGAAATTGGGCACAAGGTCGGGTCGCTGTGCCATATGCACAGCCACTTTATCAACCCATGGCCTGAAATGGTTCCCCAACCTGCCGTATTCCTGACGCTGGGCGGGAGTAAGTGCAATCATGAAGGGCGCGAGTTTGTTTTCAACCTCGCCCAGGTTGGTGTTGATCTCCTGAGCTAACTGTTCAGGAATCTCGATTTGGATTAAATTTTGTAAACTCATATTGTAAAAATTGTGTTAACTAAACCCGGTGGCTGTTTTTGCTATCGGGGTCGGGGGGTTCCCGGCGTTGTAAAAGTAATCATTTTTTAACCTGCAACTACCGCGCACATAATTTTTTTTATATATCAGGAGAGAGGTTGCAGGACGAACTCTCTATGACCCGTTTGCTGCCAGTACAGAGGGGTATTAAGGATAGAAATTGGCGATCGGCACGCGAAAGCGATCGGCAGTGGCTTTCCCTGCACTGTTGCAGAGCCAGACTGTAAGTTGAGAACTTTGGCCTTGACTGCTTGACGCCAACAATCCTATCTTTATACATAGTTTTAGGAAAGGCAGATTATAACGCGAAAATTTGCGCCAGTCAGTGTTGTCAGCGTTCAAACCTTCGGTGGCTGCTGGTTTCTGCCTGCTGGCTACCGATCGCTATTCGTGGGGCTGATGGCCAAAGCTAAAGCCAATTCCGATCGCTTTGATAGCTATCGGGGGGAATAGCCAAAGACAAATTATACTGCTTGTTACTGAATTTGCGAAGCAAGGGCAGCTCTAAAGTGCCGGCTATTCGGCATTATAAGCAGTTAATCCCGAATCACTTCGTTCTCGGGACGAACATCGTACCGAGACGCCTGGCAAATATAAATGGCACAACTAGCGCAGCGATCTCATGCACACCCGTAGCAATTATTTTGTGCATAAACTCAAGCCGATTCGGTATAGATAGTTGATAAGTAAGGTTTTGACTCCCTTGTTTGTGAATCCAAAAACAATTCCATACTTTTGTGGCCAATTGAATGTCAACGAGTATCGATGTTACCGTGCTTTGGCCTTCAAACATGCAAACTGAATAGAATGAGCTGGCACACACCAACTTGGGTTGCTCCGTTTATCAGTACTCGGAGAACATCCCCCGGGCAAAGTTTCCGGGCGGTGTTGAATTTGTGGTGTGGTATTCAGCATACCAATGCTTCTGTTCTTGCTTTTCAAACCTCAACCCATTCTCCGAAAGGTCTGCACAGCCAGGCACCGGGTGGTATTCCCGGATTCATCTACGCCTTCTCGGTTCATCTTTGTCCCGGTTGATAATCGGTAAAATGAGAAATTACCCCTGCGTGTAAGCGTGGCGGGTTTGTTTTAGCTTATATCTGAATTTCTTTCACCCAATAATTTACATTTGTTTTGCAATGAATAAAATAATCACCATTCAACAGGCCGTCGATAAAATTGAGGACGGTATGACCCTGATGATCGGGGGATTCATGGTATGCGGATCGCCCACGGCCATTATACAGGCTCTGGTAGAGAAAGGGGTAAAAAACCTGACCGTAATCTGCAACGACACTGGCTTCCCCGACAGGGGAATAGGTTTGCTGATTGCCAACCATCAGGTGAAGAAAATCGTGGTGTCGCATATTGGCACCAATCCGCTTACCATCGACCAGATGAACAAGGGTGAGTTGGAGGTGGAATTCAGTCCCCAGGGGACTTTGGCGGAGCGGGTGCGTGCAGGAGGTGCTGGTTTGGGAGGCATTCTCACCCCAACCGGACTTGGCACCCAGGTTCAGGAGGGTAAACAGATCATCACTTCGCAGGGGAGGCAATACCTGCTTGAAACCCCGTTACGCGCCGATGTTGCCCTTATCAAGGGGAGTGTAGCCGACGAAAGTGGCAACCTGGTTTACAAAGGCACTACCCAAAACTTTAACCCGTTGATGGCCACGGCAGCCGATTTGGTTATTGCTGAAGTTGATCACCTGGTTGAAACCGGTCGCCTGGTACCCGAATCGATCAATACCCCCAACATTTTCGTTGATTATTTGGTTGAACGTCAGTAATTTTTTGCTTTCTTTACAATTGAAATTAACCCGATAAAAATACAGTCATGAAACAATCCCTCATCCGTTTGCGCATGAGCGCACACGACGCCCACTACGGCGGAAACCTGGTTGACGGAGCCCGTATGCTCCAGCTTTTTGGCGATGTAGCCACCGAATTGCTTATCGATCTCGACGGCGACGAAGGGCTTTTCAAGGCCTATGATATGGTAGAATTTTTGGCTCCGGTTTATGCCGGCGACTACATCGAGGCAGTTGGAGAGATCACTCACGTTGGAAATACTTCGCGCAAAATGAAATTCGAAGCCCGCAAAGTGATTGTTCCCCGCACCGACATCAGCGAGTCGGCAGCCGATGTGCTCCCCGAACCCATCGTGGTTTGCCGTGCCACAGGCACCTGTGTTACCCCCAAAAATTGCCAGCGCAAATCTTAATCTCTCAATATCATGGAAAAACTTATCATTACTGCTGCCATCTCGGGTGCCGAGGTTACCAAAGAGATGAACCCCGCCGTGCCCTACACCATCGAGGAGTTTGTTCGCGAAGCCGGTCTGGCCTACGAAGCCGGTGCTTCCATCATCCACCTTCATGTTCGTTGGGACGATGGCCGCCCCACCCAGGATCGCGAACGGTTCCGCGTGGTGATGGATGCCATCAAAGCCAAATACCCCGACGTGATCATCCAGCCTTCAACAGGTGGTGCCGTGGGGATGAGCAACGACGAACGCCTGCAGCCTACCGAGCTTCGTCCCGAAATGGCCACCCTCGATTGTGGCACCCTTAATTTTGGCGGCGACGAAGTGTTCGAGAACACCGAAAACACCATCAAATATTTCGGAAAAAGGATGATCGAACTGGGCATCAAACCCGAACTCGAAGTGTTCGACAAGAGCATGATTGATATGGCTTTGCGCCTGCACAAGAAAGGCTACATCCAAAGCCCCATGCACTTCGACTTTGTTATGGGTGTAAACGGTGGTATTTCAGGCGACTTGCGCGATTTTGTTTTCCTTCGCGGGAGCATTCCGGCCGATGCTACCTACACCGTGGCCGGAGTTGGCCGTTTCGAGTTTCCGCTGGCCGCCGCTGCCATTATTGATGGCGGTCACGTGCGCGTGGGTCTGGAAGACAATGTATCTATAAGCAAAGGCGTGCTGGCCAAATCAAACGGCGAACTCGTCGAAAAAGTTGTCAGACTGGCTAAGGAGTTCGGACGCGAAATAGCTACACCGGCGGAAGCACGGAAAATTTTGGGACTGGCGTAAGCGGGTTCGGGTTTGTTATGTTTCGGGTTTATTTTGTTTGTGTAGTTCCGGGTTTCCGGTTAAAACAAAAATTCAAACCCGAAACAAAATAAACAAAGCAAACAAATTAAACAAAATTAAAATCATCATTAAATAAAATTCATCATGAAAAAAGGAAACAAATACGGTATTCACCGTGTAATCGAGCCCAAGGGTGTGCTTCCACAGCCCGCCAATAAAATTGACAACAACATGGACGAAATCTACGACAACGAGATTTTGATCGACGTCCAGACGCTGAACATCGACTCTGCCAGCTTCACCCAGATCGAAGAACAAGCCGGCGGCGACCATGCAAAAATTGCCGAAATCATGCTCGGCATCGTGGCCAAACAGGGCAAGCACCGCAACCCGGTTACCGGATCGGGCGGCATGCTCCTGGGTACCGTGGAAAAAATCGGCGACGCGCTGAAAGGAAAAATCGACCTGAAAGAGGGCGATAAAATCGCAACCCTGGTCAGCCTCAGCCTCACGCCGCTCCGCATCGACAAAATCAAGGAGATTCGCAGCGAAATTGATCAGGTTGACATCGATGGGAAAGCCATCCTTTTCGAGAGTGGCATTTACGCCAAGATTCCCGACGATATGCCTGCCACCCTGGCCCTTTCGGCCCTTGATGTGGCTGGTGCTCCCGCGCAAACTGCCAAGCTGGTGAAACCCGGCGACACCGTTCTGATTATAGGTGCCGGTGGAAAATCGGGGATGCTCTGCTGCTATGAAGCCAAGAAGAGAGCTGGTGTAACCGGAAAAGTAATCGGGTTGTGCCACAGCCAGAAGAGTGCCGACCGCCTGCTCGGGCTTGGTTTCTGCGACCACGTGTTCACAGCCGACGCCACACAGCCGGTTCCTGTTCTTGAAAAAATGGAAGAGCTCACCGGTGGCCAAATGGCCGATGTTACCATCAACAACGTGAACATCACCGATACCGAGATGACCTCCATTCTCTGCACCAAGAACGACGGTGTGGTTTATTTCTTCTCGATGGCCACCAGCTTCACCAAGGCAGCTCTTGGCGCCGAGGGTGTTGGCAGCGATGTCACCATGATTGTTGGCAACGGTTACACCCGTGGCCATGCCGAAATCACCCTCCAGCTCCTTCGCGAAAGCGATAAACTGCGCAAAGTATTTACCGAACTTTATGCTTAAATAATTACACGGGTGCAGGTGTTGGCCTGCACCCGTTGCTTATTAACAATCAGACTGTTGTAATAATACATGAAACAAGGATGCCGCTACGGAACCCATCGCGTGATCGAGCCACAGGGAACGCTGCCACAGCCAGCCGTTAAACTCGACAACACGATGGAAATCTTCGACAATGAGGCCCTCATTGCCGTGAGCACCCTCAACATCGACTCGGCCAGCTACACCCAAATCAAGCAAGCGTGTGCCGGCGATGCAGAAAAAATGAAGGCCATGATTCTGGAAATCGTGGCTACACGCGGGAAAATGCAGAATCCTGTAACGGGTTCGGGAGGAATGCTTCTGGGAACCATTAAAGCCATGGGCCCCAATTTCCACAACAAATCAGTTAAGCCCGGCGATAAAATAGCCACCCTGGTAAGCTTGTCGCTTACCCCGCTGAAGATACACAAGATCAACCATCTTGATCCGGATTCGGATCAGGTGGATGTTGAGGCAGAGGCCATCCTGTTCGACAGTGGGCTTTTTGCAAAACTTCCCGACGACATTCCCGAAAAGCTGGCCCTGGCTGCGCTTGATGTAGCAGGAGCACCTGCCCAGGTTGACCGGCTGGTGAAAGAGGGCGACGTGGTGTGCATTATTGGCGGTGGCGGCAAATCGGGCGTTTTGTGCTGCTACCAGGCCATGAAAAATGTGGGTCCTTATGGACGCGTAATCGTGGTAGAGTACTCGGCTGCCAATGCCCAGCGAATTGCCAACCTTGGTCTGGCCACCGACATCATCGTGGCCGATGCCACCAACGTGATGGACGTTTACAACCGCGTGAAAGCCATCACCGGCGAACGTGGCTGCGACGTTACCATCAACAACGTGAACGTCCCTTCTACCGAAATGACCTCGATACTCATCACCAAAGGTCAGGGCTGTGTCTATTTCTTCTCGATGGCAACCAGCTTCACCAAAGCTGCTTTGGGAGCCGAAGGGGTGGGCAAAGACATCAACCTGATTGTGGGGAATGGCTACGCCAAAGGACATGCCGACCTCACCCTCAACATCATTCGCGAATCGAAACCCATCCGTGAATTGTTCGAAAAACTGTATGTATAAACCACTATAACACTATAACACCATGGTTCTTAGCAGAAGACAAGAGATGTTTCCCCATGCCACCGACGAGCAGTGGAACGACTGGAAGTGGCAGGTTCGCAACCGCGTCGAAACCCTCGATGAGTTGAAGAAATACATCAACCTTACCACAGAAGAGGAGGAAGGTGTAGCCAAATCGTTGGCAACACTCCGCATGGCCATCACCCCCTATTACCTTTCATTGATCGATCCGAACGATCCCAACTGCCCGGTGCGCAAACAATCGATTCCCACGGGTGCTGAAACTCACCAATCGGCTGCCGATTTGCTCGACCCGTTGCACGAGGATGAAGATTCGCCCGTGCCGGGTCTTACCCATCGTTATCCCGACAGGGTTTTGTTTTTGATTACCGACATGTGCTCGATGTACTGCCGGCACTGCACCCGCCGCCGGTTTGCCGGTCAGCACGATGCCGCCACCCCCGATTCCAACATCGATAAAGGGATCGAGTACATTGCGCGCACCCCTCAGGTTCGCGACGTGCTGCTCTCGGGCGGCGATGCCCTGATGATCAGCGATAACAAGCTCGAAAGCATCATCAAGCGGTTGCGCGAAATCCCTCACGTGGAGATCATTAGAATTGGATCGCGCACGCCGGTGGTTTGCCCGCAACGCATCACCGACGATTTGGTGAACATGCTCAAGAAATACCACCCCATTTGGCTCAACACCCACTTCAACCACTCCAACGAAATTACACCCGAAGCTGTGGCTGCCTGTGAAAAGATGGCCAATGCCGGCATCCCGTTGGGAAACCAGACCGTGTTGCTGCGCGGGGTGAACGATTGTGTGCATGTGATGAAGCGCCTGGTTCACGACCTGGTGAAGATGCGCGTCAGACCTTATTACATCTATCAATGCGACCTCTCGATGGGATTGGAGCACTTCCGTACTCCCGTGTCGAAAGGGTTGGAGATCATTGAAAGCCTGCGCGGTCACACATCGGGATATGCCGTTCCAACCTTCGTGGTTGATGCTCCAGGTGGCGGCGGCAAAACACCAGTGATGCCACAATACGTTGTGAGTCAGGCTCCAGGTAAAATTGTGCTGCGCAACTTCGAGGGGGTGATAACCACCTATACCGAGCCTACCGATTATCACAACGAATGCCATTGCAAAGATTGCGAGAAGCCTCAATTAGAAGGTGTAGCAGGTCTGTTGCAGGGCAATCAGCTGGCTATCGAACCTGCTGACCTGCCCCGTAAAAAGCGCCACAATCACTAACTGATCATGCCTTTCACCGGCGACATACTGAATTACAGGAGTGTGGCTGTGGTTGGTACAGCAAAAAATACCGGGAAAACCGAGTGTTTGAACTACATCATCAGGCAGTTGCAATCCAGACCCGTCACGTTGGCCATCACTTCGGTGGGCATCGATGGTGAGTCGTGTGATCAGGTGACCCGGACGCCCAAGCCCGAGATTGACATCTACAGCAAGATGGTGTTCGTGACTTCAGAAACCCACTTTCGTCAACGACGGTTTACTGCTGAAATTCTTGATGTTTCGGGGCGTTCTACGTCGTTGGGACGCCTCGTAACAGCAAGGGCTTTGGAGCCTGGAAAGGTTTTGCTGAGCGGACCTTCCGATACCGGTTCGCTTGCCCATGCTCTCATGCAGTTGCGCCGGCACGGTGTTGATCTGACTCTGGTTGACGGGGCCTTGTCGCGCAAGAGTCTTGGTTCGCCCACCGTAACCGATGCCATGATCCTGAATACCGGTGCAGCATTCTCGGCCAACATGCCCACGCTGGTCAGAAAAACCAAGTTTATTTGCGATCTTATTGCCCTTCCGGCCGTGCACAGCACCACGCGCGAGGCTTTGAGGCTGATGGAGACCCTCTGTGCCGTAAACAGCCAGGGCCGAATCACCGATCTGGGAACCACTTCGGTAATGGGCCTTGACAAATCGTTGCCCGGGTTTTTGCAGCATGGCACCACCCTTTTTGTACCCGGAGCTGTGACCGACAAACTGTTGCAGCATCTGATAATGCAGAAAGAGGTGAAACAGATTCGACTGATCGTGCGAGATTTCACCCGCATTTTTGCTTCACAGGAAACGGTTCAGTCATTCCTTAACCGTGGCGGTAAGATGGAAGTTTTGTACAATACAAAGCTTATTGCCTTGTGCATCAACCCTACAGCGCCCGATGGAACCCTAATGAACTCAGATGCCCTGCGCGATGCGCTATCGGAAAAGACCTCATTGCCCGTTTGGGATATAAAAAAGTTAGCCCTACAATCATGCGCGACCTGAAACTGAAACATGCCATTGAAGAGTTGGAGGGGATGCGCTACATGATCGAGTGTCTCCCGCTGCAGGCCGCGCCAACCAGGCGCTACCTGATGGCCTTGCCCTGGCTCACCAATGCCGGTGCCATGGAGCTTGAATTCGGGCGCTGTCGGCAAGCCATCGGTTTTATGGAAGAGGAGGCAGACCTTGCGGCAGCCATTACCCTCAGGCTTCATCAGTTGCGCGATATTCACGGAACGCTGGCCCATATCGCGGCAGGCAACACCCCCGACGATATTGAACTTTTTGAATTGAAGCACGCCTGGTTGCTTGCCGACGACATCAGGCAACTGATGCAGAGGAGTAAAAAAAAGGTGATCGATATTCCGGAAACATACCCGGTTTTACAACTTCTTGATCCAGAGGCAACCCGCGTTCCCACCTTTTACATCTACGACTGCTACGATACCTTGCTGGCCGGTTTGCGGCAGCAGGTGGCAGTTGCCCGCCGTGAAGGAAGAAAAGATGCGGAAGAGTTGCTTCGCGATCAGATACTTGAACGGGAAATTGTTGTCAGGCAACGTCTTGGTGACGACCTTCACCGGCAAAGCCAATTGTTGAATTCAACCATGGAGGCTTTGGTCTTGTTGGATTTGGTTTTGGCTAAAGCGGTTCTGGTTCAACAAATGGATCTTTCGCTTCCCGCGATCAGCCGCGATGGTCAGACTACCCTTCACCAGATGTTCAATCCTCAGATAAAAGCGTTGCTGAAAGAGAAAGGTAAAGCTTTTCAGCCGGTCAGCATCACTTTGGATTCGATGCCGGTGCTCATCACCGGGGCCAACATGGGTGGGAAAAGCGTTTTGCTGAAAACCATCGCCTTGGTGCAAATGCTGGCTCAATTCGGGTTCCCTGTTCCTGCATTAAAGGCACAAATCAGTCCGGTCAAACAGGTAATGATCTCGTCGGGCGACAGCCAGTCGTTGGTTCTGGGGCTGTCGTCGTTTGGGGCGGAAGTGAAAAGATTGGATGCCATTATTAAAGCGGCGCGGAAGGGGCACCAGGTGTTGGCATTAATTGATGAGCCCGCCCGGACAACCAATCCCGATGAAGGGGAGGCCCTGGCAAGGGCTTTGGTTGAGCTGCTTTCGAGGTTAAAAGTGAAGTCGGTGGTTACAACCCATTACAATGGCCACCGTTTCAAATGCAGAAAAATGAGGGTGAAAGGCTTTTGCAGCGAGTTGCCTCAGAACCTGACCCCCGAAGCCATAGGCAATTTCTTCGACTATACCCTTGAACCCGACAACGATACCCTTCCCCGTCACGATGCCCTTTTGGTAGCCAGCCTGTTGGGATTGGATGAAGAGCTGATTCAACTGGCTGATCAAAACCTGAATAATAGAAAAACTGAACACACACGATAATAAAAATCAGATCGATGCAAAAAAGCAAATTAGGAATTGATTTTGGCAAGGTGGAACGGGCACGGGGCGTTGCCCGCAATATTGCCCTCGACGTACAGAAGTTTGTCGATAACTATACCACCGTGGCCGTTGAACGCACCCTCTGCCGACTGCTTGGTATCGACGGCATTGATGCCGATGCAGTGCCCCTGCCCAACGTGGTGGTTGACCACATACGCTCTAAAGGCGGATTGGGCGAAGGGGTGATGTTTTGGATGGGAAATGCGGTGATTGCAACCCGACTTACCCCACAGCAGATTGCCGGGAAAATAGCTGCCTCGGAGCTTGATATTACCCAGCTTCCGGCAAACAATACCAACGAAATTTTATTGGCACTGAAGCCCTATATGGATGCCTCCGTCAACCGGATCAGCGAAAGAAGGGCACGACGTGAGCAATACCTCGAGACTATTGGCGAAGGTGCTAAGCCCTATATCTATGTGATTGTGGCCACCGGCAATATCTACGAAGATGTTGTTCAGGCCCAGGCAGCCGCGCGGCAGGGCGCCGATATCATAGCCGTGATCAGAACCACAGGCCAGAGCCTTCTCGATTATGTTCCGTTTGGTGCAACAACCGAAGGATTCGGGGGGACCTTTGCCACACAGGAAAACTTCAGAATCATGCGCAAAGCGCTGGATGAGGTGAGCGAAGAGGTGGGACGTTACATCCGTTTGTGCAATTACTGCTCAGGCCTTTGCATGCCCGAGATCGCCGTCATGGGCGCCCTGGAAGGGCTTGATGTGATGCTCAACGATGCCCTTTATGGCATTCTTTTCCGCGACATCAACATGCAGCGCACCCTGGTTGACCAATACTTTTCGCGCATCATCAACGGTTTTGCCGGAGTGATTATCAACACCGGTGAAGACAATTACCTCACCACCGCCGATGCTTTTGAACAGGCGCACACCGTGCTGGCCTCCGATATCATCAACGAGCAACTGGCCTTGTTGGCTGGTTTGCCCGAAGAACAGATGGGACTGGGACACGCCTTCGAGATGGATCCCGAACTCGAAAACGGATTCCTCTACGAACTTGCCCAGGCTCAAATGACCCGCGAAATCTTTCCAAAAGCTCCCCTGAAATACATGCCTCCGACCAAATTTATGACAGGAAACATCTTCAGGGGACATATTCAGGACGCCCTGTTCAATGCCGTGAGCATATGGACCGGTCAGGGAATTCAATTGCTTGGAATGCTCACCGAGGCCATTCATACCCCCTTCATGAGCGATCGTTACCTCTCAATAGAAAACGCGCGCTACATCTTCAACAACATGCGCAACATTGGCGATGAGGTTGAATTTAAAGAAGACGGCATCATTCGCCGAAGAGCACAACTGGTTGTTGATGAAGCCTTGAAACTGCTCGAAGGAATGGAAAAAGAGGGCCTTTTCAGTGCTCTTGAAAAAGGGATGTTCGGCGATGTGAAACGGCCACGCGATGGTGGTAAGGGGCTCAACGGGGTAGCTGCCCGTGGCCAGAGATACATCAACCCGTTTATTGAAATGATGAAAGGAGGAACCAAATAATGAGTGGAGGATTGTACTCGATGGATTCGCGCGAATTTGATAAAACGCTCGATCTGACCCAACTAAAGCCTTATGGCGATACCATGAACGACGGGAAAACACAACTTAGCTTTACCCTTCCCGTTTCAGCTTCTGAGGAGGCTACCGAGGCAGCCAAACAGTTGATGAAAAAAATGGGCTTTGAAAACCCGCAGGTGGCCTTCTTTAAAGAGTTGGCTCCCGGATTCACTTTCTTCAATTGTTACGGCAGTTGCCCCCATACCGTTGATATCACTACCATCCATGTGCCCAAGGTTACATCCACCAAGATGGACATGCACGAGACGGATGACTTTATTCGCGAAAATATAGGCAGAAAAATTGTGGTGATTGGCGCCAGCACCGGCACCGATGCGCACACTGTTGGTATTGATGCCATCATGAACATGAAAGGGTATGCCGGACATTACGGACTGGAACGCTACGAGATGTTTGAGGCACTCAATATGGGCAGCCAGGTGCTTAACGAAGATTTTATTGCCAAGGCAATAGAACTTAAAGCTGATGCCCTTTTGGTTTCTCAAACCGTTACCCAGAAAGATGTTCACATTCAGAACATGACCGAACTGGTTGAGATGCTCGAGGCCGAAGGTCTTCGCGATAAAGTGATCCTGGTTGGCGGTGGCCCCCGCATTACCCACGAACTTGCCAAAGAACTTGGCTATGATGCCGGATTCGGAATGAACTCCTATGCCGATGATGTGGCTTCTTTTATTGCCCAGGAGATGGCTAACCGAATGAAAAAATAGAAATATCGCACCAAAATAAATTTTAAAAAATGGATAAAGATCAGATACGCGAAGTGATTGCCAGCCGCGCTGCTCTTGAACTTCACGATGGAGATGTGGTGAACCTGGGTATAGGTCTGCCCACCCTTATTCCCAACTATTTACCCAAAGATGTGCACGTTACCCTTCAGTCTGAAAACGGGTTGTTGGGTATGGGTCCGCTGCCCGATGACTGTTGCAAAGATGAAAACCTGGTGAATGCCGGCGGCAATTACATCTCGGCCAATCCCGGAGCATCGAGTTTCGACAGCGCCACCTCCTTCGGAATTATCAGAGGCGGCCACGTGGATGTTACCGTGCTGGGAGCCCTGCAGGTGGATGAAAAAGGAAACCTGGCCAACTGGATCATCCCCGGCAAACTAACACCGGGAATGGGAGGAGCCATGGACCTGACAACCGGCGCCAAAAAGGTGATTCTGGCCATGGAACACACCGCCAAAGGAAATCCCAAGATTCTGAAAAAATGCACCTTGCCTCTCACCGCTGCCGGCGAGGTCAATCTCATCATCACCGAGATGGGAGTCATGCAAATCACCCCCGAGGGCATTGTTCTCACGGAAATTCATCCCGAATTCACGGTCGAACAGGTGCAGGCGGCCACTGAAGCTTCGTTAATCATCGCTCCAGACCTGAAAGAAATGCGGCGCTAGTGCCCTGTAAATTAGCAATATTATTAGAACTACACTTTTAAATACCGAGTAATTATGAGCAAAATATTTATTGTTGCCGCCAAGCGTACCGCGATCGGGAAATTTATGGGCACCATTGCCGGAGTGCCGGCTGCCGATCTGGCTGCCGCCGTTATCAAATCTATTCTGAAAGAAACCACTGTTGATCCGTCGAAGATCGACGAGGTGATTGTTGGTAACATTTTGATGGCCGGGCAGAAACAGGGAATTGCCCGTCAGGCTTCTATCAAGGCTGGTATTCCTGCCGAAGTTCCGGCCTGGGGAATCAACATGATTTGTGGCAGCGGGATGAAATCAATCATTACTGCCGTTAACAACATCAAGGCCGGTGAAGCCCGTGTGGTCTTAGCCGGAGGTACCGAAAACATGTCGTCAGCCGGTTACGTGTTACCAGGCACCGTTCGCAACGGAGTAAAAATGGGCGACTTCAATGCAGTTGATCACATGGTTTGCGATGGACTTACCGATGCTTTCGAGGGTTACCACAT
>JAQVCV010000006.1:0-104681 GCA_028689615.1 Bacteroidales bacterium
GGTTCAAGATCCAGGCCATTTTTAGTAATAACACTAGGAGCTGCAGAGGGCTTATAAGACTCCAACATCTGGATTCCACTCACAATTACCTGATTTTTATCAAAAAACACTTCGACCGGAATCTTATAACTAAATTTTTTATCAGGAAAGAATCTATCGTTGATTGAAAGTTCAAGCTCATAAACACCAACTGGCAGCGAAATCCGTTGTTGATCAATAAAATCGAAAAAAGATGAAGTAGTATCAGGCTGTTCTGGACTCCACAATTCGTATTTCCGAAACGCCTTAATCACCGAATCCTGTCTAAATATCATCGTTATATGCAATGCACCTCTGAACATGCCATTCTCTTGCTTTTCAAAAACTACACTATTACCTCTGACTCCAAGGTAAGTTTCGAGATAAGTACCATCTTCAGGAGAATAGAACGTTGCAAAATTAAATCCGGCGTTCAGTTTTTTGGCTGAACATTGATTAGTGTAAATGATTAAAAAACTCAAAACCATTGAGGTTAGAAAGAGGATTCTTCGTCTCATATTACGTTTATTCTTTATTTCAATTCGGTTGTAAAGGTAGCATTTTTCCTGATAAACATGGCTTGAGCCAACCAATGCCTAATAGTTGTCAGACGTTAAAAAGAGTTGACACGTTTACTTTTCTTAAGAAAACTTTTAGCGCCACTTGCCGTGATCAAAAAAAGTAGTAATTTTGCCGCCGGAGAGATGGCAGAGTGGTCGATTGCGGCGGTCTTGAAAACCGTTGACCTTCACGGGTCCGGGGGTTCGAATCCCTCTCTCTCCGCTTCCATAAAAAAATCTAAAGACTCATCAAGATTTTTGATGAGTCTTTTCTTTTTCAAGCAATTAAGAGTTTTAAAAGCATCCTCCCAGTTTTTTTTCATTTTTTTTAGCTCCAACCCTTGCTGCATCTATAATTTTCGTAATTTTGCAGCGGAGAAATGCCGGAGTGGTCGAACGGGACTGACTCGAAATCAGTTGTACCCATTATGTGGTACCGGGGGTTCGAATCCCTCTTTCTCCGCTAAAAGAAACCACTATGGTTTCTTTTTTTTTGCCCCTAAAAACACGTGTCATAAACTCTAACACTTCAAGGAAATTACATGTCCTAAAATTTCACTTCAGGTCAGTAATACACGATCAATATTTTTATAAATTAAACAATTTCAGCTTTTTGTTTTGTTGGGTACAATCATTGCAAGGTATGGCCAGAAATCATATTCCCGTCTAAATAGATGGAAAATAAAAGCCTATACAAATGACAGTAAGAAACAATGCTATGATTACCAGAAGAGAACTTATCAGAAGGATTTGTACTCTCTTTAAGAACAATCAATTGGTTGAGCAAATTGATCGTATTCAATTGCATATGCGTCCAAAAGATAGCAATTCATTCAGGTGTTGCATATATAAAGATCGGGCAATCATCAACTATAAGATTATGCCAATTCTGGGTTATCGTGTTGATGAAGAATGTGATGAATTAGATCCACCAAGTTTTTACGCAAAAATGGCTATGGTAAGGGATAAACCAATTCCAGACCGCTTGATCAGTGTAATTGGAGAGGCATGCAGCTCCTGTCCTTCAGAAAGTTATCAGGTAACCAATCTTTGTCAGGGGTGCGAGGGCCAATTCTGTATGATGAATTGCCCGAAAAATTGCATTGAAATGGTAAATGGCCATGCCATTATCGATCAGGAAAAATGTGTCCTTTGCGGACGTTGCCAATCGGTATGTCCCTTTCATGCAATTGTGCATATGGGTATTCCGTGCAGCGAAAATTGTCCGGTAGATGCTATCACTAAAGATACAATGGGAAAGGCAGTTATCAATCACGAAATCTGCATCAGATGCGGTAAATGCCTCGATCATTGTCCATACGGTGCTATTACTGAAAGATCACACTTGATCGATGTACTGAAAGCACTAAGATCGGAAGAAACTGTTGTAGCCCTTATCGCACCCGCGTTGGCCGGACAGTTTAAATGCACCTTATCGCAATTAACAGCTGCTATTCAACAAGTAGGTTTTGATCAAGTGATTGAAGTTGCGGAAGGTGCAGAAGAAACGATCAGGTTGGAAGGCAAGGAGTGGGAACACAAAATGGCCGCGGGGCAAAAATTCTTAACTTCATCATGTTGCGCTTCATACCAACAACTTGTTGCAAGAGTATGTCCCTCTCTTGGCGAATTTGTCTCTGATACACCTTCACCCTTAAGTTTAACGGCAGGGATGCTGAAGAGCAGCCAAAACAATTCAAAGCTTGTATTCATCAGCCCTTGTATCGCTAAAAAACTTGAATCCCAATCACATCAACTTACTGATTTTACGCTAACTATAGAAGAACTTGGAGCAATGTTTGCTGCTTACGGTGTGGAATTCAATACCGCTATTGATAATGAAGTGCAAACAAAGCAAGTTGATAAAAGTGCCAGATGTTTCGCTTATAGCGGAGGGGTAAGTCAAGCTGTAGGTCGGAAAGCTGGTGATGAATTTAAGCCTCACATTATTAATGGACTGAATCGAAAAGAGGTCAAATGGCTTCAAAACCAGACCAAAGCCATAAAAACTGATTTCAATTTTATAGAAGTAATGGTTTGTGAGGGCGGATGTGTTAATGGTTGTGACGTAATTGCCAATCCATTGGCGGCAACAAACCAAATTAGAAACATATCATAAGATTTTAGTTATGAACAAGATAAAAGTAGAAATTTCCATCGGCACCTATTCGTATATCATGGGAGGAGCCCAATTGTTGGAGGCACTCAAAAACCTTGAACCATCAGTCAGCGAATTATTTGATTTAGTTCCAGTAATTTCAATCGCCAATTGCAATGAAGATACCGGACACAAACCGCCATATGTTTCTGTTAACGGAAATCCGCTTGAAGAGGCAACCTTGGCATTTGTTTTAACTGCCGTGAGGAGAGAAATTAAGTAATTGATTTTCAAATAAAAATACTTCAATCCTGCGATTCACAATCAACATTTTTGAGCCCAAGACAGAGATTTGCGGGGACCTTATTGCTTTTGTTTTGGAAATGATTACTATCTTTATGGCGGATTTTAACGACAAATTTATATGCCGCTCATACGAATCCAAACGAATACTCCAATCCCAAGCGGAACAGGTTTCAACGAGTCTATAACCTGTGCTTCATCGGAATGGCTAGGAAAGCCCAAGCGTTACATCATGGTTCAACTATTACCAGAGATGCGGATGACGATGGCCGGACAGCCAGATCCTTGTGCTTTCATTGAAGTAATCAGCATTGCACTTTCGCGAAGTCAGATAAAAACAGTGAGTTCTGAATTGACGAAGTTAATTTCACGGGAGCTTTCCATAAAATCGGATCGCATCTACATTGAGTTTAAAAATGGCGAGGCAGAAAATTGGTGCTGGGATGGAGTTACTTTTGGTTAATAACTAATTATAAGAACATTATGAAAGTTGGATATTATCAATTCATGCCTGAATGGAAGAACCCCAGAGCAACTCTTCAAAAGATCAAACAACGTCTTAAGGGCGAGAAGTTCGATTTATTGGTGCTCCCCGAACTCTTCACAACAGGCTATCTCCTTTCCGAAAAGGAAATTTGGAAGTTTGCAGAGGATTTGGAAGAGAGTCGAACCATCGATGAATTATCCAAAATATCGGCATCGGCCGGGGGGTACATTTGTGGATCAATTTTAGAGAAGGATGATGATGACTACCTTTATAATACAGCGATCTTTGTTGGCCCCGACGGGTTGGAGGGATCATACCGAAAACACCACTTGCCAGACATTGAAAAGGTAAATCTTAGCAGTTCATGGGACGATCCAAAACTGTTTGATCTAGGCGATGCAAAAGCCGGCGCTCTAATATGTTTCGACCTTTGGTTTCCGGAACTTACCAGAATAATGACCCGCAAAGGGTTGCAGTTGCTTTGTCACCCGGCTGCCTTTGGAGGTGCCGATACGCCTGATATTGTGAGAATAAGAGCAATTGAAAACAGGGTCTTCATTGTATCAGCAAACCTTATTGGAGAAGAAAGTGACGATCTTCAATCATTTAAATACAGGGGTGCCAGTCGGATTGTATCACCTGAAGGGCTAATTCTGGCCGAATCAGGTGAAAACGAAGATTTGTTGTTTCTTGATTTGAATCCTGAAGACGCAAACCACAAAAAGCTATCTTTTTGCGATAATCTTTGGTCTGAATGGAATCATTATAAAACTGAATTCTCATCCAACGCTCAACCATAAGCTCAACCGTAAAATAAGGTGATAAAAAAGGCTGCTTAACGAGCAGCCTTCTCTTTTTTAGTAAACCGATGGCACAAATGTTTGCTCCTCGATAGGTGGTCGCACATATCCTTTTCCTTCATGCCTAGGAGGTAACTCCATCGAGGGGGGAGTTAAATCTTCGTAAGGTATGACACTTAGAAGATGAGCGATACAGTTCAATCTGGCTCTCTTCTTGTTATCTGCTTCAACCACCCACCAAGGAGAAAGCTTGGTATCAGTATATGCAAACATTTCATCTTTTGCTTTTGAGTATTCCACCCAACGATTTCTTGACTCAATATCCATTGGGCTGAGCTTCCATCGTTTTGTGGGATCGTGAAGCCTGGCTTGAAATCGTTTTTCCTGCTCATGATCGCTTACCGAGAACCAGTACTTAACCAGTACAATGCCCGACCTGATCAACATTCGTTCAAAATAGGGGCATGACCGAAGAAATTCCCAATATTCCTCATCAGTACAAAACCCCATAACACGCTCAACACCTGCTCTGTTATACCAACTCCTATCAAAGAGCACTATCTCACCTGAGGCAGGTAAATGAGGGACGTATCGTTGAAAATACCATTGGGTTTTTTCCCTTTCTGTTGGAGTTCCGAGGGCGACAACCTTGCAAGATCTGGGATTAAGCGGTTCGATAATTCTGTTAATAACACCCCCTTTCCCAGCAGCATCTCTTCCTTCAAAAATGACTACAAGCTTGAGACCTTTCATTTTGATCCATTCTTGAAGCTTGACCAGTTCTATTTGTAATCGTTGCAACTCAGATTCATAGAATTCATCGGTCAATTTCGGTTTTTCAGAAGAAATTGTCGTCAGAGCTGTCCCAGCCGATAGGTGTTCAGGTTGATACTTCTTCGGGAATGACTCTGGGTAATAACTATCTTCTTCAATTGGATGATCATGTTTTTTCGAATGCTTGCTATCCATAACGAAATGTTTTTAAAACAATTAGTGACATTTGTTTAAATAGGAAGTGATCAATTCGTCATAAAGTAAAATCAAATGACGCATTAAATCATTGTCAGTTGAAAATCGATACTCCTCTAATTGCCTAACAGGAAGCACCTTAGGCGAAGTGCCTGTTAAAAACAATGCCTGAACACCACTTAACTCATTATACATCAGCGGTTTTTCATTAACAAGGATTCCGTTTGATCGTGCGATTTCGATAACCTTGTTTCGGGTAATTCCTCCTAAAACCAACTGTGATGGAGCAGTTGAAACTTCATTCTGGCCTGTTACAAAAAAAACATTACTTCTGCTTCCTTCGGTTATTCTTCCAAAACGATCAACTAAGATAACTTCAAAGAGATTTCGCTTTTGAATGATAATATCAGAGGCTTCCCTTAAGGATGCATCTTTTTCCTTTATCTCGGGATTTCCTCTGGCAGCAAAGTAAAACATCGTATCGACGCCACTGGCATATTGCGTCGGGATTGGAAGCGATAAGGGCAAAGAATAAACCAAGAGGTGTTGAAGCTCCCTAGACTGACGATCAAATGTCAATGAGATTTCGATCTTCCCTTCTCTAATTTCATTGCTTTTAATGACAGCGGCAACTGCTGTTTCGAGATTTATCAACCATTGTGAATCCCATTTGCATGATGCCAGAATGATTGAATTCTGCAACCTATACAGGTGATCTTCAAGAAAAAGAGAGACTCCTTGCTGCACTCTTAAAACTTCATAGATTGCAACACAACCATCGAACAGTTGACTATCAATTACATTGCATTCAACTGTGCGATGGTCAAACCAAATATGAGGATGTGCGCAAACAATCATGCGATTGGTTTTCTGGTTAGAAAGGAAGATCGTCGGTGGCTGCGTTTTCGTTATTGTCAATATTCTGACTCCAAACCGGCGCTTCAGGCCTTTGTTCGGGTTGAGAAGCCGCATTGGGCAAAGCAGCACCTGCCGAAAGCCTTTCAATTTCCCAGGCTCTTACATCGGTGTACCAACGTTCATTGTATTCTCTAGATTCTATGCTTATTTGTGCCTTAACTTCATCTCCTTCGTTGAGAGCTTTTACTGCGGCAGTTTTATCTCCCCAAGCAATGAGGCAGATTTTTTTTGGATATTGGTCAAGTGTTTCAATGATAAAATTCTGTTTTACCCAACGCCCATTCCGACCTTCACCTGAAACTTCAGGTAAAGCTTTTACAAATTTTCCTCTAATTGATAAGTCCATAGTATATAGTATTAATATTCAATTTTTTCGACAATTTCAAGCCATTCTCTAAATGGTTGATTGGAGTCAACTCCACCAATCCTCTCCTGAGGGATTGATCGCAGGTTCATGGGAAGAGCTAACTCTTTGTATATCAAAGAATCGTCAAAACCAGCTTGAGCGGCATCCGCTTTTGTCGCCCCAAAAAAAACTGCTTTAGGCCTCGCCCAGTATATTGCACCCAGGCACATGGGGCATGGTTCACAGCTAGAATATACAATGCAATCATCAAGCTGGAATGTACCAAGCTTTTTACAGGCTGCCCTAATTGCGTTAACCTCAGCATGAGCAGTAGGATCGTTTGTGGTTGTGACTGAGTTTCCTTCGGCTGCAATAATCTGATCATTTTTCACAATTATACAACCAAAAGGTCCGCCTTTCCCCTTCTTCACGTTTTCCAACGCCAGATGAACAGCCTGTTCTATGTAAGTTTGATGGATAGTCATGTAAACTACATTTTTGTTTGTAAAGATACTAATTCAGGTGCTTATTGAAAAGACAATGTTTAAAAAAACAGTAAAGAGCCTGCTAACTACTACAAATTCCACAACTCTGTTCTGTCGGGGCTTTCCAACGCTTTTTCCAAAACAACTAAAAACTCCTTTCTGGGGATGCTTCTGGCGCCAAGGCTTTTCAGATGATCAGTTTGCTGCTGAGCATCAATAAAATAAATTCCAAGCTCCTTCACTTTTAAAACCAAATGGTAAAACGCAAACTTTGATGCATTGCTCATGAAATGAAACATCGATTCGCCAAAGAATGCCTTACCGAGTACTACACCATACAGTCCACCAACGAGTTGCCCCTGATAATATGTTTCCACACTGTGAGCATATCCCAATCTATGCAAGGTTTTATAAGCTTTGACAATTTCGGGGCTAATCCATGTTCCTTCCTGATTTGGGCGCAATACTTTTGAACAATTTGTAATTACATCAACAAAGTTCGTATCATACTTAATCTCGAACTTTCCCGAATTAATTACCTGACGCATACTGTGAGAACATCTATAGTTCTCCGGCAAGAGAATCAGTCTTGGATCGGGCGACCACCACAAAATTGGATCACCGGGAGTAAACCAAGGGAATACACCACTTTTGTATGCAAGCAAGAGACTATCGGTAGATAAGTTACCTCCAACAGCCACAAGACCTTCCTTTTCGGCCTGAGCAGAAAACGTATATCCCCTATATTTCTCTTCAAGAGCAATAACTGCCATAAAATTTTCGATGTTTTAAGAATGTTTCCTCAAGCTGGATTGTTTTTTTCTGGGCGAAGCGATTGAAAACTATCAAGGGCGTGATCAACCATTGAACTGCTGATATCCAAATGAGTAACTAACCTAATGATCCCTGGTCCAAATTTGCTGACAAGAATACCTTTTTTCTTGAGTTGATATATCACGTCTTGATCAGAAATCTCTGGACGAAGATTAATCATAACAATATTACTTTGCACTTCCTCAACACTTTGAACCCATGAACAATCCATCAATTTTTGTCCTAACAATCTGGCATGGTAATGATCTTCAGCCAGCCTTTCAATATTGTTGTTAAGGGCAAAAATGCCTGCTGCTGCCAGGTATCCAGCCTGCCTCATCGCGCCTCCAAGAAGCTTTCTTACCCTAACAGCTTTTTTGATAAAATCTTGGTTGCCAAGTAATACTGAGCCAACAGGAGCCCCCAGGCCTTTGCTTAAGCATACTGAAATTGATTCAAACATAGATCCGTACATGGCAGGATTCGAATGATCGTAAGTCATGGCATTAAATATCCTTGCACCATCGAGGTGGAATTTTAAATTATGTGCTTTTGCCAGCGTGCTAATTTTTTGCAATTCGTTGACATTCCATACCGAACCACCACCTTTATTGCAGGTATTTTCAGCGACAATAAGTCGTGTAAATGCTAAATGGTAATCTTCAGGATCGTTGATGTTTTGAGCAACCTGTTCAGCGGTGAACCTTCCTCTGTCACCTTTGATAAGTCTTACAGAAGCTCCTGAATTAAAGGCTATTCCGCCTCCTTCATAATGGTAAACATGCGACAAATCTCCACAAATTACTTCATCACCCGGCTGTGTATGTAGTTTTATAGCAATCTGATTAGCCATAGTTCCCGAGGGACAAAACAAAGCGGACTCATAGCCGAACATACCAGCAATCATCAATTGCAATTCAATCACAGTTGGATCTTCTTTGTAAACATCATCACCCACCTTTGCACCCATCATTGCCTGCAACATCTCTGTGGTAGGCCGAGTAACCGTATCGCTCCTTAAATCAATTATATTCATAGTTTCACTATATTTCCGATAAACTTTTCAAGATTAAACTTAGCAACAGCCTGCATTCTTCGGTAGAAATAGTAAGGGGAGGGGCGATTCTAAAAGAAGTTGTATGAAACAAAAACCGATCGGTCAACAAGCCATTTGCAGTCATACGACACATCACAGCATCCAGATCGTCCTGATTGTTCATTTCTACTGCAATCATCAGCCCCCGACCTCTGACTTGTCGCACACGCGGATGGTCAGAAAGGCCATCAATAAAAATGGAAGCCTTTTCATTAACGGAACAAAGTAGATTTTCATCAACAATCAAATCAATGGCACTCAGAGATGCCGCGCATGAAACGGGATGACCTCCAAAAGTTGTAATATGTCCCAGCATAGGATTTTGCGTAAGAGAGTGCATAATTTGATCAGAAGAAACAAATGCACCTATTGGCATTCCTCCTCCCATAGCCTTGGCAAGGCATAATATATCAGGAATAATTCCAAACTGTTCAAAAGCGAACATCGATCCGGTTCTGCCGAATCCAGTCTGCACTTCATCAAATACCAAAAGAGCACCAGTATCATTGCATTTCCTTCGAAGGTCATTCAAGAAAGAAGGTTTGGGAAGAATAATTCCCGCTTCAGCCTGAATAGGTTCAACAATAACACAGGCAACCTGTTCGTCGATCAGAGCCAGATCATCAAAAGAATTAAAATTAAGTTGTTTAACTCCAGGCAGAAGAGGTCTGAAGGCTTGTTTCAGACTTTCGTGCCCCAGAATACTCAAAGCCCCTTGTGTTCCGCCATGGTATGCATTGTAAAAAGAGCAAACCATCGGACGTTTCAAGTATCGCTTCGCCAATTTCATTGCACCCTCAATGGCTTCACTTCCCGAGTTGACCAAATAAACGGAATTAAGGCGGGATGGTAGGAGGGAGGTCAATCTTTCGGCAAGTTGAGTTTGCGGAGACTGAATCAATTCACCATAAACCATAACATGCATATACCTCTGCACCTGTTTTACAATGGCTTCAACAACTTTAGGATGACAATGACCGACGTTGCTCACCGATACGCCAGAAACTAAATCAGCAAATCGACGGCCATCAGGGGTATAAAGCCATATGCCAGAAGCCCTCTCTATCTCTATTCCAAGTGGCTGGTTTGATGGAAGAGCCAAATAACGAAAAAAAAGTTCTCTGTTCGACAATTGCATAGTAATACAAAGACTTATTTCTGAATTTTTTCAGATTTGATAACCACGGAAAGAAAGACGGAGAAAAACAAAACTCCAGCCACTATCAAAAGGGCCACCGTTGACGGTATCTTATAAAAATCGGCTAACAGCATTTTTATACCTATGAAGGATAAAATGATAGCAAGTCCATAGTTTAAAAAACGAAACATACTAATGAAGTTCGCTAAAAGGAAATATAAGGCACGCAGACCCAAAATTGCAAAGATATTTGATGAATAAAGTATAAAAGGATCGGTGGAAATCGCGAAAATAGCAGGGATGGAATCTACTGCGAAAAGTATATCTGTAGCTTCAATAACGGCAACCACCAACAACAATGGGGTAGCCATCAATCGACCTTCCTTTCTCACCATAAAACTTCCTCCATGATAACCCTCTGTTACTGGTAAAAACTTTCGAATAAGCCTGACCACTATGTTATTGGCGAAGTCTGATTCCGAGTCTTCAGTTCTGAATGCTGATTTGATTCCTGCATAAATTAAAAAAATGCCAAAAAAGACAAGTAAAACATTTAGATGAATAACATGTCCAAATAACTCAAAAGGAGGCAGATAAACCAAATTGATGAGCCATACTCCACTAAAAATGAACACAGCCCTGGAAATAATGGCCCCAATTATACCGTAAAACAGCACTTTGTGTTGGTATTGCGCAGGTACCTTGAAATAGCTAAAAATCAAAACAAAGACGAAAAGATTATCTATAGAAAGTGCTTTTTCGATAAGATATGCAGAAAGGTAATCGGAAAAATTCTCTTTACCCAGATAATGCCATACAAACACAGAAAAAGCAAGCGCCATAAAAACCCAGATCAGAGTCCATATAAGCGCCTCCTTGTTTGTTATCTTATGAGGATTTTTATTAAATACACCTAAATCAATGATTAACATTGAAAGCACAGCTATTCCAAAACCAATCATCAGATACGTTTCACTAAAGAGAATTTGACCTAGTGTACAAGTAATCATTGCATTTATTTCATTTGCGAAGAAATGCAAAAGTACAGAAATTTAATTTCAGCGATGTGAACCTGATGCAGCATACTGCCAGCAAGAAAAGAATAAAGACAACAAGTCTATTCAAATACTTGCAGGAATGCCACTTAGAAACTTCAAAAAGAAAAATGGGGATCTTGTCAATTCATAATTACATATTAAGCATATTAAATTTCAATCCCAAAATTCTATGTAACCAGAATATGTGTAACTTTGAAACTTCTTAATCGCATTACAGAACGTGAATATTTTGGACCATTAAAAATGACCCAACAAGATAAAAAAGTGGCAGTTATAACCGGAGCCTCTTCAGGTATTGGGTTATCATTGTCAAGAGAATTTGCCAAAAAGGGATGGAATCTGGTTCTGGGTTCAAGAAACATACATCGGCTTGAAGAAATAAAGAATGAATTAGAAATCAACGGAATAACAATTATTATACAAAGCACAGATGTTAGAATAGAGTCTGATTGTCAGGAACTTATAAATAAATGCATAATTTCTTTTGGACGCATTGATGTAATGGTCAACAACGCTGGTATTTCAATGCGAGCCCTTTTTGGAGAAGTTAAACTTCATGTAATTAAGGAGGTAATGGATGTTAACTTTTGGGGAACAGCATATTGTTCTCACTACTCATTGCCTTGGCTTATAGAAAGTAAAGGAACCTTGGTTGGCGTAATTTCAATAGCAGGTTATATTGGATTGCCAGGAAGGTCAGCTTACTCCGCTTCAAAATTTGCGATGAGAGGATTGCTAAATACTATAAGAGTCGAAAACCTTAAGAAAGGATTGAATGTTTTGGTGGTTGCGCCGGGGTTTACAAGATCCGATATCAGGAAAAACGCCTTGAACCCTGAAGGACTGCATCAAGGAGAAACACCCAGAAATGAAGAAAAGATGATGTCGTCGGAAGCAGTTGCTGTAGAGATTATTAGAGCAATTGATAAAAGGAAATCTTCGTTAGTACTTACTTTTTGGGAAGGAAAATTTACTGTTTTTCTATCCAAATTATTCCCCCGTTTGCTCGACAGATTGGCCTATGCACACATGGCTAAAGAGCCAAATTCACCTTTTAAATAATTAAAAATCAAATATATGAAAAAAATTAACATTGAAATTCTTCCTGGAATAGGAATTCATGGGTTAAAATTTGGTTCAACAAAACAACAAGTTGAGATATTCTTAGGTTTGCCTGATGAAAGAGATACTATAGATGCCGAAGATGAAATGCTTGAAGAAGCTACCGTTTGGCATTATTGGGATCTGTATTTGTCTGTTTTTTTTTCGGGTGATAATCACAATCAATTAGTTGCTTTTGAGACAGATCATCTTGAAGCTGTCCTTTTTCAAAAAAAAATCTTCAAGATGAATGAGAAGCAATTGATAGATCTTCTGAAAGAGAAAAAGATCTATGATCTAGAAGAAGACACCGAACCATGGGGAGAAAAAAGACTGACCTTTCATGATTTAGGCATGGATTTTTATTATGACGGAAACAGATTGGAGACCATCAACTGGTCAGCGTGGTATGACGAAAACAACAAGATGGTTTTCCCTGAACAGAACGCTTTCAACTGATAATTGAGCATATGCATTCATTTAAGTCGTTTTCCGTTCAAGCGACTTAAGGGATGATAAAGATTAATCGTAGATTTTAAATAAGCAGCATCAAGATGAGTGTAAATCTCTGTGGTCAAAATAGAAGCATGGCCCAAAAGAGTTTGCACAACTCGAAGATCAGCACCTCCTTCAACCAAATGTGTTGCAAATGAGTGTCTGAAAGTGTGAGGACTGATCTTCTTCTTTACGCCAGCCTTAAAAGCTAATTCCTTAATTATGGAAAAAATCGAAATCCGACTTAAAGATGCTCCAAATTTGTTTAAAAACACAAAATCCTCATTTCCAGACTTTACAATCTGAATATTTCTACGAGTATCTAAGTAATCACATAAAGCGTTCTTGGCCAAATCTCCGATTGGTACCAACCGCTGTTTATTGCCTTTTCCAACTACGGTTAAGCAATCAATATCTAACCGAAGTTGAGACAGTTTTAACGAAACCAATTCCGACACCCGTAAACCGCAACCATACAAAACCTCAACCATCGCCCTATTTCTGTACCCATCAACTTTGCTAAGATCAACTGCCAGTATAATTGCCTCGACATCAGCAACAGATAAGACTTCGGGTAACTTTCTTCTTAGTTTTGGAAGCTCAACCATATCAGCAGGGTTGCTATCTATCAGGTCATCAATTATTAAGTAATTGAAGAAACTCCTTAAGCCTGAAAGAATTCTGGCTTGAGAAGAGACAGCTAGTTCCAACTTGTTAAGGTATTGTATATAATTAAGCACGACTTTCTGAGAAACTTCAGTTGGAGAGATCTCCAAATTTTTATAATGTAAAAACCTAATAAACAACGATAAATCATGAGAATAAGCCTTTACGGAATTGGTACTTAACGACTTCTCAGAAGACATAAAATACTGATAATCTGACAAATATTGATTCCAATCATTCATAATTTCAGGAAACAAAATTACAAGCATTCCTGATAGTTCCAACGCGAACCTCAAAGATACCATTATCAAGAAGCCGAACAACAAAACAAGGGTTGCTTAGCAATGCTGTAAACAAATTTCGGAATTGAAAATTGCCTACATTTGCTAAAAAAATTATGAAAATAATTTGCATCGGACGAAATTACCGCGAACATGCCAAGGAGCTAAACAATCCAGTTCCAGAAGTACCTGTGTTTTTTTTAAAACCAGAAACAGCATTACTACCTAAAAACCATCCGTTTTTATATCCCGAAATTACAAACGACTTACATTTTGAGGTTGAGTTAGTTCTAAGAATTTGCAAACTTGGGAAATATATAGAAAAGAAATATGCTGTAAATTATTATGATAGCTTGGGAATAGGTATAGATTTTACAGCCCGCGATTTACAGATTCAATGCAAGAAGCAGGGGCTTCCATGGGAAATAGCAAAAGCATTTGATCATTCTGCACCTGTTAGCAATTTCATCCCCATCCACCAACTAAACAAAGAAAAAGGAATCAATTTTCGTCTGGAGCTCAACAATCAAGTAGTTCAAATAGGTAATTCTAGCGAGATGTTGTTTTCATTTGAAGAAATAATTGCTTACATAAGTAGATTTATCACACTCAAGGAAGGGGATTTAATTTTCACCGGAACCCCTGCCGGAGTTGGTGCCGTAAAAATCGGTGATTTGCTGCAAGCATTCATTGAGAATGAGTCCATGTTGACTCTAAAAGTGAAATAGTCTAGTTAGCATAAGATCAAATTGTTGTCAGCAATTTAGAAGCCAATTCCCGAAATCGAATGAGTTGCTTTTGAAACAAGTTTGATGCTTAAATAAAGGCATACATCATTTAATTCAACACATTTATTTTCAATTATTTATGTTTTTTGCCATTCTCATAATCAAGCGATCAGGAATGGAAACCATGTTATAGGTAGCGTTGAAAACAACGTGATCATTTATTTTACATACGAGACTGCACCCATATGATTTGTTCAAAACATATCTGTCAAAATGGATGAAATATTTGATTTCTTTGGAAGGGACTTTTATATGAGATGGTTTTGGAATGAAAATCTTCAATGATTGATAGAATGGCGAAACACAATCAGCATTTGACTTTTTGTCAAGAAGATTGTGTATTTCTTTCTCAACGTCAGATAAAGGCTCATTAATTGCTTTGAATAAGGCCATACTTGCATAAGATATTGAAAATAACAGGGATGAGTAAGCATCATCATTGATTTTCATTATATTCTTAAATTCTTCTAACTGATTTTCTGCAAAGGGTAAAGAGCGATCGACCCACTCAGAAGAGTCAAACAATTCATAATCATCAATATAAGTTGCGAAACTGTATTTTTCATTAAGACTAAAGCAATCACGACCATTGATAGCATGAAGACTTAAAGAGGGGGGAAAGGTGTCTTCGGGACGGCAGAAAAATGTAACAAACTCATCTTCACTTGTTATAGAGTTAAAATAAAACTGGTACAAATTAGGCAGGTCCTTATCAGTAACACTATTCCAACATTTCGACATCAACGAGCACAACAATAACATTCCAGGAACAATAACTCGTTTACCATTGGTATGCATATAATTAGTGTCATGAACAATATTTGAATCATGGGTTACCTTACAGAAATCAGAAACCAGTTTTGCAGAAAAAGACGACGAATAATGCATAAGCTAATTTTACCGCAAATATAAAACTATTTCTTACCACATGGTTAAATATTGTAAATATTTAACCATGTGGTAAAATTTTTATCGATTACAGCAAAAAGCAGTTACGTTATAAGAAGCGAATCTGACTTATAACCATTCGCTTTAAATAAACATTTATTGACTTTATTAGCTTAGATTTCGAGTAGAATAACTCAACTCTTAGCACCGGGTTGCTAATATAAACAAACAAAGTGTCACCATTTAACCGTATATTATCAGTTTGAGCAGCAATACTCTTTCCAACAATCACATTCCATGCTGATGAAACCTGAAAGTCAAGCAACTTTTCGTTTCCCGAATGCTCATGCAGCAATTGTTTAATACACTGTCCTATAGTGATTTCGTCGGACATACTAAGATTTTTTCATTTATAAACTGATCAGAACTTAAAAGATTTTACTATTTTTTTTGAGAACAAACGCCAGACAAGAATGACAATCAGAACGAATACGACACTATATAATACAATTAGATGTTTTTTTTCAGCCAATAAGTAATTGTTTAGTTTTTCAATCGTAGTCTTATTGGTATTCAACTTTTGTTGCATAGTCAAAACACCTTTGGAACTCGAAATATTCACACTATCAATGAAGTTTTCATACAATTGAATAAAAGAGATTGAACTTTTGCTATTGTTATCCAAAATGTATAGCTGAATAAGTTTCACATAAGCCTGCCGGATATATTTTAAGTTATTATTCTTAATTGCTTCTTTTAAACTTTTTTTTAGAAAAACTTCAGCTGTATCTATTTCTCCTTTCTTCATGTAATTTATACCCAAATTAGCGTATGAACTTGCAATTAAAGTACTTTTTGAGTTCAATCGAATAAGCAAAGCTTCATTATTATTTAATATTGCAAGATCCCATTCTTCTCGCAGATAGAATATATGAGATATTCTAGTATAAATATTTGCTGCATTAATATAATCTTTAGCCAGAAGAGAGTATTCTAAGGCTTTTTCGTAATTATAAAGAGAACTGTCCAAATTATTTAATTCAACGTAGTAGTCTGCTAAGGCAATTCGAGCCGTTGTCATATTGTTAAGATTTCTACTCTCAATCGACAGTCTATGAAGATCACGAACAAATTCACGAGCTTCAACATAACGCTTTTCCCGCAGATATTGCATTACCAACATTTTTTTTGCGGAAATCAATACCCTATAGTTTTTATATTCAGTTGCGCGTTTAATTGAAGATTGAATATAGCTATTAAACAATTGATTATCTCCTAATTTATAATATATTAAAGCCACGTATAAATATAACTCATCGTCATATTGATTTACCTCTCTCTCCAAAGAAAAATCAATCGCATCTAGAAAATACTTCAAAGCCATATTATAATTATCTAAACCTAAGTATGCCCTACCTAATTCCATTTGGCAGAACAGATTACGCTTATTATTACTAACGATGTAATCATTATCAATAATCTTCAAGTAATTCTCAATTGCTTGGTTCTGTCTTCCAATTTTGTTATTTAGTTCAGCTAAGTGAAGACTTAAAACACATTTCTTTTTTTGATCTCTTTCCATCTCTGCTGCTTCAAGGCCTTCTGAAGCAAGATTAAGTGCTGTTGAGTAATCTCCAACAGAAATAGCTTGATTAATTGTTTTTAGCTTATTCTGAAATGACAGATCGCCTTCGGGTTTACCATTCTTCTGCTCCCCGCTTATTACATGAAGGGTGCAACATATAAAAAAAATTAAGAACAGAAGAGTAGTACGGTTCATATAAGTTAATCTCTTTTCATGTCAAAAGTAAACATTTTGTTCGAGATAAGCTCCTGAAAAATCCCGACAAACTGTAATCATCAAACACATCCATCTAAGATACTAAACAATTCACAGAAATATTTATCATAAATATTTGATTTTAACAACATTATATTAGACATCTGTTCCCAGATTAAAAAAAATGAAAGAATAAATGCTTCCATATCCTATAAACCACTAACTTTGCCAAGTTTTTAAATCACCTACAAACCCAAAAGAAATACGAGAAATGAAACGAAATGTGATTATTATCGGTGCTGCTGGAAGAGATTTCCACAATTTCAACACTTTCTACAGAGGAAAAGCCGAGTACAATGTAGTAGCATTTACTGCTGCACAGATTCCTGATATTGACGGAAGAAAATATCCAGCTGAACTTGCAGGGGCTGATCTTTATCCGAATGGAATTCCAATTCTTGCGGAAGAGAACTTACCACAACTCATCAAGGACCTCAATGCCCATGATTGTGTTTTCGCTTATAGCGATGTTCCGTATAAAAGATTAATGAACATTAGTGCCATAGTTAACACTGCTGGTGCAAACTTCATTTTACTTGGACCTGCCGAAACTATGGTAAAAAGCACTAAACCAGTAATTGCAGTTGGTGCAACACGCACTGGTTGTGGCAAAAGTCAGACATCAAGGCGTGTTATCGAGATACTGATGGAGCAAGGTCTCAAAGTTGTTGCTGTTAGACATCCTATGCCATACGGAGATTTGGTTGCACAAAAAGTTCAACGCTTTGCAAAGGTTGAAGATCTGGCTAAGCATAAATGCACCATTGAAGAAATGGAAGAATACGAACCACATGTAGTAAGAGGAAATGTTATTTATGCTGGAGTTGATTATGAGGCCATTCTGAGGGCTGCTGAAAACGATCCTGATGGTTGCGATGTAGTGCTTTGGGATGGTGGAAATAATGACTTTCCATTCTACAAACCCGATTTAATGATCGGTGTTGCAGATCCTCATCGTCCCGGTGCTGAAGTTTCATACTATCCTGGTGAAGTTGTTGCCCGTATGTCAGATGTTATTGTGATCAATAAGATTGATTCAGCATCTTTTGAGAACATACAAAAGGTTCGCGATAATATTGCTGCTATTAATCCTAAAGCCAAAGTAATTGATGGTGCATCTCCTTTGACTGTGGACAAACCTGAACTTATCAGAGGAAAACGTGCCTTGGTTATTGAGGATGGTCCTACCCTGACTCATGGTGAAATGAAAATTGGTGCCGGAACCGTTGCTGCAACTAAATTTGGGGCTGCAGAGCTTGTTGACCCAAGAAACTATGCGGTTGGAAAACTTGCCGAGACTTTTAAAATTTATCCCAATATTGGTACTCTTCTGCCAGCTATGGGTTATGGCGATCAGCAGGTTAAAGATTTGGAAGCAACCATTTCAAACACTCCTTGCGATGTGGTAGTAATTGCAACCCCCATCGATCTTAACAGGATAGTAAAAATCGATAAGCCAACAGTAAAAGTGGGCTATGATTTGCAAGAAATTGGCCACCCCAACCTCGATGAGGTTCTTTGTGACTTCATTAAGGATCACAATCTAGCTCCAAAGAATGGCTGTTCCTGCTGTAAATAATTGATAATTGGCGACGAAAGTCGCCTTTTTTTTTGCCCAAAATCCATTTCTAAATATTTAAATTATCTAAAATGAAAAATCGAAGTCTTGTTTCTATCAATGATTTCACAAAGGCTGAGCAATTACAAATACTCGATAGAGCCGAGGAGTTTGAAAAGAACCCAAATCAAAGGATCTTGCAAGGCAAAGTAGTTGCATCTCTCTTTTTTGAACCCAGCACCCGAACAAGGTTAAGTTTTGAAAGTGCTGTTAATCGATTGGGTGGTCGTGTAATTGGCTTTAGTGATGCCAATAGTTCGAGCACATCAAAAGGTGAATCCCTCAAAGATACCATTCTGACTGTATCTAATTACAGCGATCTTATAGTGATGCGTCACCCGATCGAAGGATCAGCAAGATGGGCGAGTGAGGTAGCTTCGGTACCTATTATTAATGCCGGAGACGGAGCAAACCAGCATCCAACTCAATGTTTACTAGATTTGTACACCATTCGCCAGACTCAGGGAACTCTTGATAACCTGAATATCGCGTTCGTAGGTGATTTGAAATATGGCCGAACTGTACACTCGTTGGTTATGGCATTAACGCAGTTTAATACAACTTTTCATCTAATTTCTCCGACGGAATTAAAACTCCCCAGCTCAGTCAAGATGTATATTAAAGACGCCAATCTTGAATATCATCAATACACAGAAATAACCGATGCTATACCTAAAATCGACATTCTTTTTATGACAAGAATCCAAAGGGAGCGATTCTCTGATCCTATGGAATATGAACGGGTTAAAAATTCCTACATTCTCAAAAATTCAATGTTAGAGAAATCCAGGCAGAATTTAAAAATCCTGCATCCCCTTCCCAGGGTTAATGAAATAAATGAAGATGTTGATCCTAATCCAAAAGCCTACTATTTCCAGCAAGCTTTGAATGGGGTTTTTGTAAGACAAGCTTTAATTGCGAAAATTCTTGGTGTTTAAAACTATCAAATTATCTATCATGAGCACAGAACTCAGAAAAGAACTTATTGTTTCTGCCATCGAAAACGGAACTGTTATCGATCACATCCCTTCAAACTCCGTCTTTCAAGTTATGAAAATTTTAGAATTGGATAAAACTACCAATCAAGTTCTGTTTGGAACCAACCTTGAAAGTCAAAAATTTGGAAGAAAAGGGATTATTAAAGTCCGTGAAAAATTCTTTACTGACACGGCTATCAACAAAATAGCGCTTGTAGCTCCCAATGCCACATTAATTGAAATTAGGAGTTTTAAGGTTGTAACAAAAAGGAAGGTCAATGTTCCTGATAATGTTGAAAACATTGCGAAATGTTTTAATCCCAAATGCATAACAAACATTGAACAAGTTCCTACAAGGTTTAAAGTAGTTGACAAGACGGAACTGCGCCTTTTATGTCACTACTGCGAAAAAATCACTAAGAAAGAGAACATCCATTTCATTTAGGGTTAATTTATTCTTTTTTAACTATTTAACCATTATTTTAAAATGAAGTCAATTCTTGACTTCATTTTTTTTAAATGCTGTCCCGAAATCATTGGTTTTTATATGAAAATGCATTATATCATTTATCCTATATCGTATAGTTTTATTGTTTATAATAATTGACTGAAATCTAATTAATAATCATTATTTCAGGCATTTAGTCATACTATTGTGTTTTTGAAGGCCCTATCGGATAAGAACAATACGACTTCTAATTAATAAATATTTCTATAATTAACTATTTATAAGCCCAGTACGACGTTTGGCACAACAATTGAGATATTCTATATGCTGTTGCAGGTAAAACTTGGTAATAAACCAAATTAAACTCTCTTTACCTACTTTTCATTAGTTGTTTTTGTTGTTTTAAGTTATTAAGTACTTTTTGATTACTTTTTCCGGTTCGCAGTGATGCGCACCGGTTTTTTTTTATAGGCGACAGAATAGCCTCTCTTTCTTTTATAAATCCTATGAATTATGATGGGCTTTTATCGATTCAAACACCAATGAAAAAAGGCTCTTGCAAGAAATTGCAAGAGCCGTGAAATTCTCACTGATTAGCAAGCTAATCCTGAAGAGGAGATACAATCTCGATCAGTTCAGGAAGATCCATCCCAATACTTTTTAAATGCTCTATTTTGGGTACACCGTTTTTCGTCCAGCCACGTCTCTCGTAAACAGCATCCAAGAGCTTCTCATATTGATCTTCTCGGTAATTTCTAATAATAGCCATCTTTTCCAGTGTGGATTTACCTTCAGGATCAACACCTAATAACTCTTTCAATTGTTTATCATATCTTTCTTGTCTGGATTCATATTCCTCTTGAGTCACGGGACCGGCAGCCCTGTAGGGTTGAGCATCATGCTTTCGAAGTCCAAAACCACGACGAATATTGAATATGCGTTGGAAATTGTACACACGTTCCGATTGTCGAATCATTTCAATTTTGTCAATGTTTTGACCAGTTACTCCATTATATACTGTTATGTAGTTATCGACATGCTCTGGTATCTTGGCAGGTTCGTCGGTATATTTATTGTTTTCAGGGGTAACGTCGTTCCAAACAATTTTGCAAAGTCCCATTAAACCAAACCAGGTTCTAAACATTGGGAAATAGTGCAATGCTTCTGCCTTCTTTTCAAAAGTCGGAATTTGGTTGTTAACCATATCCATGAAAATGAGCCATGCTTCATCATGTTGTGGACCTTTATTTGTCATTGCATAGCCACCTTGTTGTGCGAGTGATTCTTTAGATACATATTGCGAATACTCCAATCCTTTGTTCTCCATTCCAATATCCTGAAGGAATTTGGGATCGGCACCATACTCCTTAACAAATATCTGTTTTAATTTTCGAACTCCGAGGCCTGCCATTTTACCGAAGCCCTCTCCACGAGCTAATTGATGAAGCAATTCAAGCGAATCAGGAACGTTTCCAAAACTGAGTTCCAACCCTCCGGTAATCTCCTTATTGATGATTCCAGCCTCATAACATTCCATAAGAAATGCAACGATAGTACCCCAGGTTATTGTACATATTCCGTAAGTATCGCAGTAAAAATTTGCCTCGATTATTGCATCGTAATCAAAAATGCCAAGATTAGAGCCAAGGCCAGCAGCAGTCTCATATTCAGGGCCATCAACAATTACCTTTGTTCCTTTATAGGGACCTGTTTTTAATTCGAAATCATCAACACCTTTAGCACATTGCATAGCGCATCCCAACCAGCAGGCATCGTTGATTCCCAAGGTAAAATATTTGTCACGTAAAAGGTCTGAGTGAATCTTAATAGCATCCTTATGGCTACCATACTTAAAGTTGTGAGTCGGCAACAAATCATAATCGCTCATCACGTTGACAATATTGGCTGTCCCTTTCTTTCTCATCTGGTTTTGCTTATCGTCCAAATCTACCATTTCCTTAGTATAACGTCTTCCTCGTTCCATGATAGACTCTAAATCAGCAACATTATTTAAATTTCCACTCACCCCGGCAATCTTAGCAACTATTGCCTTAATCTTCTTATCACGCATAACGGTACCCAGGCCACCTCTGCCAGCTTGTTTCAGTCTGACTTTTTTTCGCTTAACGTCCCAGAATGTGAAATTTATCATTCCAATCAGAGAGTGTTCGGCTGCAGCACCAGTGGAAACAATACCTATATTTTTTGCATCTTTTTCATTTTCAGAGAATGCTTCAGTAAGTTCTTCAGCTAAAAGATGCGAGTCAACAGTAAATCCAGGATCTTCAAAAATCTCAATCCGGTGATTTATACCATCTATGAAAATGATAACATCCTTTTCAGCTTTTCCTTGAAGTTCGAGAGCATCAAATCCAGCGAATTTTGTAAAGGGACCGAAATACCCACCAACATTGGAGTCCATGATTGAATCTGTTTGTGGCGAAATTGACACAAGTAGCGATTTCCCTGCACCGGAATATTGCGTAATCCCACCTACTGGACCTGGACTAATAATAATTTCATTTTCAGGATCATTCCATTTTGTTGTAGGAGTAGTTGCATCCCAAAGAAGTCGTAAACCAAATCCTTTCCCACCAATGAACTTATCCTTCATTAACTGAGATACAGGTTTTTCTTTTATTTCGCATGACCCTACATTTATATATAGTGTACGGTTGTTATAACCACGCTGGATTGGCCACCAAGAATAGGTGTAATCTTTTAAAACAGTCCTTTTGGATAAGAGTTCCTTGTATGACATATAATTGAAGTTGTGATTTTCTTGAGTACAAATATACAATAAATGTCGGAAATACTCCTTTCCATCCTAAAAATCAGATATGTAGGGTCGTGCATATCGACTTCATACACAAAACCAGTCAACCTTCTTTATTTCCGCATGTTAACTAAAAACGTTATCTTAATAATTCATTTGTATCGTTGCTTGTTATTGATTGAAAGAACTTTTCGCTATTTTTGACAAAATTTTTGACTTATGGATACTCATGAAGCAATTCTACATGCTCTCCAAAACAGTGAGAAGCCGATGAAAGCCGGAGAAATAGCTAATGCTATCGGAATTGATAAGAAAGAGGTTGATAAATCCATCAAAACCTTGGTTAAAGAATCAAAACTTCACTCACCAATGAGGTGTTATTACGCTTTAACACGCTAGTTGTTTAATTGTGTCAATTTATCTCTAGTCTGACGCAGATGTAGGGCACTTCCGAAACAATAACAAAATAAATATTCCATGAATGTGGATTTTCAATCAGCTAATATTTTAAAAGTCAGACATTTCCTTCGCTCATTCAAGGTTGGCATTGCTGGGGCTGGAGGGTTAGGAAGTAACTGTGCCGTTGCATTAGCCAGAACCGGTATTGGTCATTTGGTAGTAGTTGATTTCGATATTGTTGAACCATTAAACCTTAATCGTCAGTATTTCTTTGCAAACCAAATAGGGAAGAAGAAAGTGGAAGCTTTAAAGGAAGTTATTTCCTGGATTGACCCTGACATCCAGTTTACAGCAATTCACGAAAAATTATCAAGCCAGAACCTGTTAAATTTTTTTAAGACCTGTGATATAATTGTGGAGGCATTTGATAAAATTGATCAAAAAAAGATGATTGCAGAAACTATACTATCATCCGGCATATCTGCCCCTCTTGTAATGGGATCAGGTATGGCAGGATTGAATCATACACAACTGTTGGTTGAGCGGTATGATAGATTGATTGTGTGCGGAGATCAAATTACCGAGGTGAGCGGCAATCAAATACCTATGGCTCCAAGAGTTGCAATGGTTGCAAACCTTCAAGCAAACGAAGTTTTAAATTTTTTGATGAAAGATTTCACTTTTGATTATGAAGATACTTCTGAATAACCGCGATACACACTATTCTGACACTACTCTAAGTATTGCAGACATTATCACCAAAGAGAATTTTTCTTACAAACGACTGGTTACCAGGCTAAATAACAAAGTCGTGAGAGACGAGGAGCAAAAGACTACTTATGTAAAAAATGGCGATCGGTTAGAGATAATTCACCTAATGGCAGGAGGCTAATTTCTAAATACAGAGCGAGAACAAATCTGCCTGCAATTGACCTTTTATTATTTGAATTTTAATGAATTAGCGCCGTAATTCAGCAAAGGATCGCCTGCATGATGGTAATATCCTTTTGTGTATCCTAAAAGTTGTTCGTGGATTAAACCCGTCAAGCTATTATCTTTCATGCTGTCAGACAAATGAGTAACAACAATGTTTGCAATAAACATATCGTGACTTCCTAACTGTAATATTTCTACTACCTCGCACTCAAGCGATACAATGGCCTCACCAACTCTAACCGTGTCCAACTTTTCACACAACAAGGGAGTGAGGCCTGTTTCTTTAAATTTATCAAATATTTTGCCCGTTTTCGTTCCACAAAAATCAACCTCTTGAACCAAGGTGGAGGGCATCAAATTGATAACAAATTGCCTCATTTCGGATATAAGGTGATGCGAAAATCTTTCCTTTCTGACCGAGATGTAACACATTGGAGGAGTGGAATTAACCGTTCCTGTCCAAGCAATTGTGATTAAATTGGGTGATGCCACCGCCCCACACGATATAAGTGCAGCGGGAACTGGATAGATCACTGATTCAGGGCTTTTAAGGATCATATCAATTCGATTAAATTTTCATGACAAATTTAGAATGATCATTTGAAATGATCACCATTTTGTTGGACAATTTCAGGAATCGTATCTTTGCAGGTCATTAAACATCCAACACCTTTTTCAAATGCTGGAGACCATCATTATACTTGATTTCGGTTCACAATACACCCAATTAATTGCCCGAAGAATCCGAGAATTAAATGTTTACTGCGAGATTCATCCCTGGAATAAATGTCCCGAACTGCATTCAGGGGTCAAAGGAGTCATCCTGTCAGGAAGCCCCTTTTCAGTTCGCGATCCAAAATCTCCTGCTCCCGATTTGTCATCATTGCGTGGAATAGTTCCCATTCTGGCTATCTGTTATGGTGCACAATATCTGGCTCAACTGAGTGGGGGAGAGGTGGCTCCTTCAGCCATCAGAGAATATGGAAGGGCTAATTTGGGGTTTGTAAATTCTGAGAATTGCCTTTTCCATGGCATTACAAAAGGAAGCCAGGTATGGATGTCGCATGGCGACACAATTCTGAGCACACCTGGTTCATTCCAAATTGTAGCTAGCACTCCTGATGTTAGGGTTGCAGGATATCAAATCACTGGAGAAAAAACTTGGGGAATTCAGTTTCACCCGGAAGTTTACCACAGCCTGGAAGGAAAAAAATTGCTCTCAAACTTTGTAGTGGAAATCTGTGAATGCCAAGGCACCTGGACGCCCGGTAGCTTTATCAACCTGACTGTTGAAGAGCTTAAAGCAACCTTGAGCTCTGACAGGGTGGTACTTGGATTATCAGGTGGGGTTGATTCATCAGTTGCCGCGGTTCTGCTTCACCAGGCAATCGGACCGCGGTTGCATTGTATCTTTGTGGATAACGGTTTGTTGCGGAAAAATGAGTTCGATCAGGTATTAGAATCCTATAAGGGACTGGGTCTCAATGTTAAAGGAGTAGATGCTTCAGAAAAATTCTACAGCGCATTGCACGGGCTGACTGAGCCTGAAGAAAAAAGGAAAGCAATTGGCAAAACTTTTATTGAAGTATTTGATAGTGAATCGAATAAACTTGAAGGAGTAGCATGGCTTGGACAAGGGACCATTTATCCGGATGTAATCGAATCGCAATCTGTAAACGGTCCCAGCGCAACCATCAAGTCTCACCATAATGTTGGCGGTTTGCCAGATTATATGAAACTAAAGATTGTTGAACCACTTAGAAGTTTGTTCAAAGACGAAGTTCGCAAAGTGGGAAAGGCATTGGGAATGCCAGCCCATTTACTTGGTCGTCATCCATTTCCGGGTCCAGGTCTGGGAATCAGAGTACTTGGAGAGGTAACCCCTGATCGGGTAAAGATTCTTCAAGAAGCTGATGCAATATTCATTGAGGGACTAAAGGAATGGAAGCTCTATGATGAAGTATGGCAAGCAGCAACCATATTGCTTCCTGTCAGATCGGTAGGTGTAATGGGAGATGAGCGCACTTATGAAAATGTTGTAGCTCTCAGAGCAGTTCAGAGTACTGATGGAATGACAGCCGATTGGGTTCACCTGCCTTATGAGTTCTTATCGAAGATTTCAAATGATATTATTAATCGAGTAAAAGGCATAAATCGAGTGGTTTATGATATCAGTTCAAAACCACCAGCCACCATTGAATGGGAGTAAATAATTCTAGATCAATGAAATTTCAAAGGTTCATCATTTTTTTTTCGACTTTTCTGCTCTTTGGGGCGTGGTTTGAGGTAGCAAAAAGCCAAACAGTAACAATTTCGCCTGTAATCCAGAAAGATAACGGAGTCGAATATTATCTGCATACGGTACAAAGAGGTGAAACTCTTTACCGCATTTCAAAAACCTACCAAGTTAGCGTTGATGATATTGTAAAAATGAACCCAAGCGTTCAATCTGGACTGAAGCCTTTGCAAGAACTGAAAATTCCGAAGAAAAATGCAACCGATCTGAAACCAGATACGAGCAAACCAGGGAGTTATATATATCATATTGTGAGGCAAGGTGAAACCCCCGAAAGCATTGGACTCATCTATGATATAAGCAGCAAAAAACTGTTAGGCTTTAATGAAGGTGTCATTTTGCCACTTCAGAAAGATCAAATTCTCAAGATTCCGGTAGATTATGCTGATGACCAGAAAGTTGAAAATCAACCTCCTCCATCCCGACCTAAATTTCATGTTGTTAAACCTAAGGAGACTTTATTTGGCATTAGCAGATTGTACGGACTCTCTATCATTGACTTGCTCTCGGCTAACCCTAAGGCAGAGCAAAAACTACAAGTTGGCGACACCCTCACCATAGAAACTCAGGAGGCAGTAAATTCCGAAACTCATACCAATTCACATGCAGTTGAACATGACAAACATATTGTAAAGAAAAAAGAGACCTGGTATGGGATTTCTAAACAATACGGTTTATCAGTCAGTGAATTACAAGAATTGAACGAAGGAATTACAACCTTGTCGCCAGGACTTGAATTGGTTATCAAAAAGAAAAGTATAGTAAAAACCCCAGAAGAAGTACCAGAGAAAATTACACAAAACAACAGTCAGGCAGATTTAATAACCATTCAATCTCAGACAATTGATGAAAAACCCAAAACGAAGGACAGCACTTCTGCTGTATTTAATGTAGCTCTGCTGATACCTCTTGATCTTGATAAACAACCCGATACCCTTGTAACAGAGGACAATGAAACAGAGAAAATGCTTCAGCAACAATTCAGATTTCTCCCATTTTATGAGGGCCTTAGAATAGCTGCCGACTCGCTGGCCAGGCTTGGAGTGAAAATTGAACTCACAACATATGATGTTCCAAAAGATTCAGATAAACTCAGTCAACTATTGAAAAGTTCATCCTTGACGGAATCTGATATCATAATTGGACTAGTGTATGCAAATGACTTTAATAAACTTGCTCAATTTGCTGCCAATCATCAAATCCCACTGTTAAATCCACTCACGAAACGGAGAGAATCTGTTAAAGATAACCCATGGGTTGTTAAAATGCAAACTGATGAGACAAGCCGCCTATCTTCAATAGCTGAATATCTAAAAACATCGAATAAGAAGCACGACTTTATTATCTCGCGGCAAAACAAATACCAACTTGGGGCAGAATCAAAAGAGATTAGCAATATGTTAAACTCACTGAGAACAAGCAATCCAAAGCTTGTTGGCAGAGTTGATATCATCATTGACAGCATTGATCGATTGAAAACCTTAATTAATAAGGCCGAGAATCCAATCGTTTTTTCTTTAGCTGAAAACCCTGCTTATGTAATGGACTACCTCAGAAAATTGAGTTCTGGTAAAGAAATTTCTACCCTTGAAGCAATGTTTGGACTACCTGATTGGGACCAGATGGAAAAGCTTGAAACAATGCACCTTGAAGAATTAAACGTTATCATGCCACGTGCTTTCCATGCCAGATACAGACATTACACCTTGGATGGCTTTCTGTCCGACTACCAGAATCGTTTTGCGCAAGACCCTGTAGAAATGTCATTTATGGGTTTTGATGCCCTTTGGGTTGCGGGTCAAGCCTTTCAGTCGCACAAAGGTCTTATTGAATATTTAAGAGGAAACTCGGTAGAAGGAATTTTAGCCAAATACCGTTTTAGTTCAGTTGAGGGACAGGGGCTGGAAAATACTTTTTGGAATCTTTACAAAATTGAAAACTACAACATTAAAGTTGTAAATCGTTAATTATCAATATTTCAAATTTCAAATCAATTACTTTCGCAAATACTAAGTCAATCTTAGCAAAAAAAATCTACCATGAAAAACACTGCTTTCACCAAATTTCACGAAGCACTTGGCGCCAAAATGGTTCCTTTTGCAGGATTCAACATGCCCGTTCAATATGATGGATTAATTATTGAACACCAGATTGTTCGTAACGGAGTTGGGGTCTTTGATGTATCTCATATGGGAGAGTTTTGGGTAAAAGGCCCCAATGCTTTCCAATTCGTTCAATTTCTTACCTCAAATGACGTATCAGCATTATTTGACGGCAAGGTTCAATACAGCTGCTTCCCTAACGGGAAAGGGGGGATAGTTGACGATTTGCTGGTTTACAGAATCAACGAGGAAACATATCTGTTGGTTGTAAATGCTGCAAATATTGATAAAGACTGGGCATGGTGCTCTTCACATGCAAGCCGGTTTGGATTGACGGTTGGGAAAGAACTTTACAATGCTTCAGATGAAATTGCTCAGTTGGCTGTTCAAGGACCATTGGCACTCAAAGCAATGCAGAAGCTCACTTCAACTCCGATCGAGGACATGGAATACTATACCTTTAAGAAGCTAGAATTTGCAGGAGTAAAGGATGTTATTCTCAGTACTACAGGTTATACTGGAAGCGGCGGATGCGAAATCTATATGGCAAACGAGGATGCCGATAAAATCTGGAAGGCTGTTTTTGAAGCTGGCGAAGAATTTGGCATTAAACCCATTGGACTTGGAGCACGTGATACTCTGCGCCTTGAGATGGGATTTTGTTTGTATGGTAACGACATTAACGATACAACGTCACCCCTCGAAGCTGGTTTGGGATGGATCACAAAATTTAACGACGCTAAAGACTTTGTTGACAAAGAATTCATGCTCAATCAAAAAGCCAATGGATTATCCAGAAAACTTATTGGTTTTGAAATGATTGACAAAGGAATTCCCCGTCAACATTATCCCATTTGCGATTCAAATGGCAACGCAATAGGCGAAGTAACGTCTGGCACTATGGCTCCGTCTCTCAACAAAGCCATCGGGATGGGGTATGTTCCAACATCTGTTAGCAAACCAGATAGTGAGATTTTCATTGAAATTAGAGGGAAACTTCTTAAAGCAAAAGTTGTTAAGTTCCCTTTTTACAAAGGATAATTCAATAACAAATGAGTAAAGCAGGAGCTGCCAATTTGACTGCTCCTGCCTTTTTTTTCAAAAGCTCTCCTGGTAATTCGTTTTTCACTATGATAAAAGCTGCTCTATTCGATTTAGATGGACTATTGATTGACACTGAACCACTTTGGGAAGAAGCAGAAATACAAGTGTTTAAAAACATCGGCATTGAATTAACAAGTGAACTGTGCCACAAAATTAAAGGATTCAGGGTTGATGAATCAATCAACAACATTCTGAGGCAATTCCCAATTGAGCTTAATATTAATGTATCAGACATAGAAAACGCCATACTTCAGAGAGTTAGCAATTTGATAGAGCAAAAAGGGAAGGGGATGCCTGGCTTTGTATATATACTCCACTTCTTTAAATCGAGAAATATCAAAACCGCTGTGGCCTCCTCATCAAAACTAGTAATCATTGACGCTGCACTAAACAAATTGGGGATAAACCATCACTTTGAATCCATATGCTCTGCTGAATTTGAGCCATACGGAAAACCTCATCCGGGAGTATTTCTGACAGCAGCAGCCAAACTTGGTGCTCAACCAGAGGAATGCATTGTTTTTGAAGATTCCCTTAACGGAATTATTGCAGCAAAAGCTGCCAGAATGAAAGCCGTTTTGATACCCGATAAAACACTGTCAGGCGATAAACGTGTTGCAATTGCTGATCTGGAGTTAAAATCACTTCTAAACTTTAAGGAAGACCATCTAAAACTCTTTGAAAAACAAAGCTAACTAGGTACTTTTTCTGTTTTAACAAATCATTAATTCAAAGCAATCTTCTTGTTATTCTAGATTGGGAGTTGTTACTTTGCCGATTGTTTTTTTTAACACCTCCTACACCCATATGCCACTTGTTTCCATTATTTTAACAATATTCACTCTCATTGGTGCTATTGGTTTGTTCCTTTTTGGAATGAAACTAATGAGTGAAGCATTGCAAAAAGTGGCAGGTCAGCGGATGCGAGGTATCATTTCGGCAGTAACAACCAATCCATTTCGAGGGCTCACTTCCGGAATTATTATAACAGCAGCAATACAGTCATCTTCAGCATCTACTGTAATGATAACCGGCTTGGTAAACGCAGGTTTACTTAGCCTTCGACAGTCGCTTCCTCTCATTTTTGGAGCAAACATTGGCACAACTTTGAAATCTTGGTTGATATCTACGATAGGGTTTCGAATTGATTTAAACCAAATATTGTTGCCAGTTGTGGCCATCAGCCTCTTTTTTCTTTTTTCGCAAAACTTTAAAAAAAAGTCAGTTGGTGAGCTCTTAATGGGTTTTGCCTTATTGTTTATGGGTTTGGAACTGCTTAAAGAATACTTGCCCGCAATTAATGAAAATTCTCAATTGGTCAGCTATCTAAAAGGAATAGGATCAGGAGGCTTCTCAACTACACTGTTGTTTGTTGCTGCCGGAGCTGCGTTCACAGCAATAATACAATCGTCTAGTGCCGGAATTGCACTTACCCTTGCCATGCTCAACAATGGGTGGTTCTCATACGAATTTGCGGTGGCCATGATACTTGGAGAAAATATAGGGACTACACTTACCGCAAATCTTGCCGCAATAGTTGCTAACAACCAAGCAAAAAGAGCCGCCTTATCTCATTTCTTGTTCAATTTCACAGGGGTTGCATTTATCCTCTTATGGTTTTCGCCATTCATTGATCTCACAAGTTGGCTAACGAAAACGATTACAGGCAATCAACTATCAGAACCATCAACAATGCTGATCGGGCTTTCGATGGTTCATACCGTGTTCAACCTTCTCACCACAATCCTTTGGATGAACCTGACAACCACCATGATGAAGTTGACAACTTTCATTATTCCTGACAAGAAAAACAAACCAAGGCAACGCTACAGGTTGATTCAGAACCATTACCTGCTTAAAACAACAGAATTTTCATTACTGCAGGCAAAAAAAGAGATACACCAACTTTCCAAAAAGAGTCGTCAGTTTTACAACTTAATCCCTGAATTGCTTGTAGAAAAAGATGATGATGGATATCAAATCCTTGCAGGAAAATTTGAACTATTAAAAAGAGAGATTGAAGCAACGGCAAAAGAAGTTGAGCACTACCTTTCTCAGCTTAACGAGAATGAATTGAGCATTGAGGGGAAAGCCAGGAAAAAAGCCATGCTTGACATAAACTTACAGATGAAAAACATCATGCATGCCTCAATTCAAATGGCCAGAATAGTGGAAGACAAAAACACCAAAAAAGTTTGGTTTACCCCAAAGCAACGCTTGAACCTTAACAAGATGTTTGACCTTGTCAATGAATCTCTGCGAGTTATGTCAGAAAACCTGGCTGGAGAATACCATTTGGCACAATTTGACTACTCGCACGAGATTGAGCAAAGCATTAACAACTTACGTGACAAATTAAGACAAAAAACCATAGAAAACATCGAACGGGGAAAATACTCGGTTGAAGGGGGAAATTTCTACAACGAATTGTTTTCGTTAAGCGAAAAAGTTGGTGATTATATTCTCATGATCAATAATGCCCTTGCAGCCTGTCAGGCAAATCCACCCACCACGATCAACAGGTAATTTTGCCCTTATTTCGTAAATTTGCAGCTTATTACACATTCTTATGAACCATCATGCCTCAGTTGTGGCCTCTGCCACAGTTTCTTATGTTCAAGAAAAGTACCAGTTATCTATTGACACTGAAACACTCATTTTACAACCAACCCGCAAAGATTTCGAGGGTGACATCACCCTGGTAGTCTTCCCTCTGGCGAAAATCCTTAAAAAGTCACCAACCGAAGCAGCAAACGAAATTGGCGAAGCCTTGATTGATAAAATAAGCGAAATCAACAGGTTTAACGTTGTGCAAGGTTTTCTCAACATCTCTATGAGTGACTCCTACTGGATTGACCAACTGAAATACATCAGCCAGGATGACTTTTTCGGACAAACAATGCCCTCCGACAATGAATCCCCTATACTTGTTGAGTACTCATCTCCAAACACAAACAAACCTCTGCACCTGGGGCACATCCGAAACAATCTGCTTGGAAATTCCATTAGCCGCATACTCGCAGCCAACGGCAAACGTGTTGTTAAAGTTAATCTGGTAAACGATAGGGGAGTGCATATCTGCAAATCGATGTTGGCCTGGCAAAAATGGGGTGAAGGAGAGACTCCAGAATCAAGCAAACTAAAAGGCGATCATCTGGTTGGAAAATATTATGTAGAATTCGACAAGCATTACAAAGAGGAGATTGCTCAACTAAAAGCCACCGGTATATCTGACGAAGAAGCCGAGAAACAATCAGTGTTGATGGCTGAAGTCAGAGAGATGTTAAAAAAATGGGAAGATAACGACAAAAAAACCAGGCAATTGTGGCACAAAATGAACAACTGGGTATATGACGGATTTCACGACACCTACTCCAGGATGGGCATCACCTTTGACAAAATTTATTATGAATCTGATACTTATCTGAAAGGGAAAGACCTGGTAAAACTTGGCTTAAACCAAGGGATTCTTTTTCAGAAGCCAGATGGCTCCGTCTGGATCGACCTCACAAATGAAGGGCTGGACGAAAAGCTTCTACTAAGAAGCGACGGGACTTCGGTTTATATGACCCAGGATTTAGGTACTGCCCAATTGCGATACAATGAGTTTCATCCTCAAAAAATGATTTATGTTGTTGGCAATGAGCAAAACTACCATTTTGATGTATTAAAGTTGATTTTATCCAAAATCAAGATGCCCTGGGCAGAAACCATACAGCACCTCAGTTATGGTATGGTAGAACTTCCGGCTGGTAAGATGAAAAGCAGAGAAGGAACCGTTGTGGATGCCGATGATTTGATGGAGCAGATGCATCAAACAGCTAAACAAATGACTGAGGAACTGGGCAAAACCGGAGATATGACAGCCGGGGAAGCTTTTGAACTGCATCGTAAAGTTAGCCTTGCAGCTTTGAAGTACTTCATCCTAAAAGTTGATCCTAAAAAGAATATGCTGTTCAACCCCGCCGAATCTATCGACTTTAATGGCAATACAGGCCCATTTATTCAATACACCTATGCTCGCATTTGCAGCATTATGCGAAAATCGGGCATTCAACTTGCAGACATTGAGATTAATACCATACAATTAACTCTAAAGGAAAGGATGATCGTAAGATTGTTGGCCCAATTTGCATCAACCATCCAAGAAGCCGGGCAAACCTTTAGTCCTGCAATCGTTGCGAATTATTGTTATGACCTTGCTAAAGAGTTTAACCAGTTTTACCACGACCATAGCATTCTTCAAGAACCAGATCAATCGATCAGGGATTTCAGAATCATACTTGCCAATCAGGTTTCAAAAGTATTGCAAACAGGAATGAGCCTCTTGGGCATAGAACTTCCAGAGAAGATGTAAATTAAAAAAAGGCACCGTGAAAGCGGTGCCTTTTTTTTCAATGAAACTCGTAAGCCCCAACATCGGGCATTTCAGTTCGGGAGAAACCTTCAAGATCAGCAGGCACCCCCATGTCAACCCCTGAATTCACTAAGGGAGATAAGGTGTCGGGGTGTAAATTGTAATTAGCAGCATCAACGAACAAAGGATCTACATTCGCTGTGACATTCACAAAAGAGGGATCTGAAATGATGTTCCGTGTGGTTTTCAGAAAACAATGATCAAACAGGAATGTAAAAGTTCCAACATCCGGATGCGAATCAATCAGCAGTTCATCCTCTTGGTTACCAAATACAACGCAGTTTCCAAAAAACACGTTTGTGGGCTCGACTCTGACAACCTCGTTGTTGCTAACGAAATAGTTTTTAACAACCACAGAAGGGAGGTTTCGTACCGAAGAACTCCACAGATTTCCAACGGATGCATGTATAAATGAATACTGTCCCCCGTTCAATGCAAGGGCATAACTACCACATCCTGAGATGGCCAGATTCACGCCCTCAATCCAAGTCGCATTACCGGCAATCCCCCCCAAACTCATATTCCTGATTTGAGTATTTGAAATCAGCAGTTGAGGCATTGCAAAATCGTCGGGGTTATCGACCTGTATTGCAAGTGTAGCATTCTCAATAACAGCATGGTTAACAACACATTGATCAGCACCTTCAGAAATCCAGAGGCCATTCCATTGCCCGGGCAGATCACGATAAAAAGCATCCAGCCGGTCGTTTCTAAACAATACAGGATTATCAGCAGAACCCTGGACAAGCAGAACACCATCACGATACACCATCAACATGCCTTGATTGTGAAAATATACTTTAGCTCCTTCATTAATAGAGAGAACTGAAGCAGAATCAACTACCAGCCAACCATAAACAACATGAGGCTTATCGGAGTGCCACGTCACTTCCCCTTGCACAACAGAATAAGCAGGAAAATTAGCAGGAAAGTGATCAGGGGTGTGATAATAAGCGTCCTGTCCCCATGCAACAAGCTCAACGGCTTGGAGATTTCCGTTGGTTTGGAATGCAATCTGACCAGTAACTACCAATGGAAGATTTTGATTAACAGGATCAATCGTCACGTTAATAAAAATGAATAAACTGTCACCGCTGTCCAACTCAACGTCAGTTGCACTGGTTGCCGGTTTTCCGTCGATATTTATTTTGTAAGCATCAGTTGATCCGATCAGTGATATTTTGGAAATAACCACTTTCGATTTGTTGGGGTTGTACACCTTCAAAGACTGTGTATAAGAACCGATAGTGGTAAAAACGGTATCAAAAACAATTGTATCAGTGGAAAATGATAGCTTAAAGGAAGGATCGGAGTCGGGCTCTTCATCAGTGCAGGAGGTTAGCAGAGAAGAAGAAACAAACACCAAAAAAAATGCCGTCAAGCATAAGTGATAGCAAAACTTCATAAGAAAACGATGCTTTTAAAATGACAAAATTAGAGGTATTACGATGAAGTTGATGAAAAATTGCACTAAAACCGACAAAAAAGAGCTAAAGAACTATCAAGTAACGAAATAATTCATTGATTATTTGTAATTTTGCAATTCGTTTCCAATCCCGGAGCAATTCTGTTAAATAACTGAATATTAACCCGGTAATTTATAAACGTTTTCCGGGAGGCGTTTATTTGATTGCCACAGATAAATTAATAATGAGCGAACTCGAAACCAGTAACATCAACGAGATACCAGCAGTGGAGCCCGTTGCTGAAGTTACAGAAAAGCCACAGGCAAAACCTTCACATGTTGAACCCGAACCTTTTGATTGGGGAAGCATTGGAAAAAAATCGGTTGGCTACTCAGCTGCTGAAAAAGCACGTCTCGAATCGATGTACGATCAAACCCTCAGTTCAATTGTTGAACACGATGTAATTGAAGGGATTGTGGTTGCAAAAAACACTAGAGAAGTAGTTGTAAACATTGGGTTTAAATCAGATGGATTGATCCCAATCTCAGAACTGAGGTACAATCCGGACCTGAAAGTTGGTGATAAACTTGAGGTTTATGTTGAAAGCCAGGAAGATGGAACAGGTCAATTGGTTTTATCGCATAAAAAAGCCCGCACCCTCCGTTCATGGGAGCGCGTCAACCAGTCTTTTGACAGTCAGGAAATTATTAAAGGTTATGTTAAATGCAGAACCAAAGGAGGCTTGATTGTTGACGTATTTGGAATTGAAGCATTCCTTCCGGGTTCTCAAATTGATGTTAAACCTATCCGCGACTACGATATGTTCGTTGATAAGGTGATGGAATTTAAAGTTGTCAAAATCAACCACGAATACAAGAATGTGGTAGTATCTCATAAAGCCCTGATCGAAGACGAAATTGAAGCTCAAAAAGCAGAAATTATCGCCAAACTTGAAAAAGGCCAGGTACTTGAAGGCACTGTTAAAAACATCACTTCATACGGGGTATTTGTTGACCTGGGTGGTGTTGATGGCCTGATTCATATTACCGACTTGTCATGGGGGCGCATCAATCATCCTGAAGAGATCGTTACTCTTGACGAGAAAATCAAAGTTGTTATCCTCGATTTTGATGAAAACAAAAAGCGTATTGCATTAGGACTTAAACAGCTCACACAACACCCATGGGATTCTTTGAGCGAAGGTCTAAATGTTGGCGATACCATTAAAGGTAAGGTAGTTGTGATAGCCGACTATGGTGCCTTTGTTGAGATTGCACCCGGAGTTGAAGGGTTAATCCACGTTTCGGAGATGTCGTGGTCACAGCACCTACGCACAGCTCACGATTTCCTTAAAGTAGGCGACGATGTAGAAGCCGTAATCCTGACCTTGGATCGCGAACAGAGGAAAATGTCGTTGGGTATGAAACAACTGATTCCGGATCCTTGGATTGCAATCCGCGACCGTTATCCAATCAATTCAAAGCACAATGCCACCGTTCGCAATTTCACAAACTTTGGAATCTTTGTTGAACTTGAAGAAGGAGTTGATGGTTTGATCCACATTTCTGACCTTTCATGGTCGAAAAAGATCAAACATCCGGCTGAGTTTACCAAAATTGGAGATACCATCGAGGTAATTGTTCTTGATGTTGACATCGAATCACGTCGTCTGAGTTTAGGGCATAAACAACTCGAAGAGAATCCCTGGGATGTTTTCGAGACTGTTTTCTCGGTAGGATCGATTCACAAAGGCACCATCATTGCCAATGCCGATAAAGGTGTAGTTGTATCGTTACCTTATGGCGTAGAGGGCTTTGTTCCAAGTCGTCATATGCAGAAAGATGCCTCCGAAGAGATCAAAGTTGAAGATTCACTCGAGTTTAAAGTGATTGAATTTGTAAAAGACAGCAAAAAAATCATTCTTTCACAAGTTCGTCCTCATCAGGAAGCCTCAGAAAAACCTGCTTCTGACAAACCCAAACTCGAAAAGCAACCCAAAGATGGTCAACAGAACACTAAAAATCAGATTAAAAAACTGAAAGACAATCTGGAAAGAACCACCTTAGGTGACATTGAAGCCCTTGCCAATCTGAAATCAGAAATGCAGGAAGAAGAAAAGAATAATGAAGCTTAATTCCTTATTCAGATAATAAGCAAAACCGGGGTGCATGCCCCGGTTTTTTTTATCTTTGCTCTTCTATATGAAAATCATAATATTAGGAAGTGGGGCTGCTGTGCCAACCGTTGATCGGGGCTTGAGCTCCCTGGCTGTTCAGGTTGGTCGCGAGGTGTTGTTGCTTGATTGCGGAGAGGGTACGCAAACACAATTACGCAAATTTAAAGTTAAGTGGGGCCAAATAAACCATATCTTCATCTCACATCTGCATGGAGATCATTATTTTGGATTGCCCGGTCTTCTATTCACTTACCATCTGTATAATCGCAAAAAACCTCTTCACCTATATGCTCATTCTGAACTAAAGCAATTGCTGGAGAACATTTTTTCGATTTCGCAATCTCAATTGTGTTACCAAACTGTTTTTCATGAAATAGAAAAAGACAAGAACCAGGTTTTGATAGAAAGCAACCATTTTAAAGTTGAAGGAATCCCGTTAACCCACCGCATACCAAGCACCGGCTTCCTGATGTCAACACGAACAGGTGATCGTAGGATAAAACGCGAATTTTTGGATAACTACCAACCCGATCGGTCTCTGCTTCCAGCCATCAAACGTGGAGCGAATTATGCAAATAATAGCTTAACACTTTTAAATCAAGAGATTACTCATGATGGCAAACCGGCAGCAAAATTTGCCTACCTATCTGACACTGCCTTTCAACCAAGCATAATTGAATCCATTGGAGGCTTTCAACTTGTTTATCATGAAGCTACTTTTGCGAGCGACCAATCAGAAATTGCAGCAATGAAAGGGCACACCACAGCAGCTCAGGCAGCTGAAATAGCAAAAAGAGCCAAGGTTGAAAGACTAATTCTCGGACATCTGTCATCAAGAATAGCATCAATCGATAACTTTTTAAACGAAGCTAAGGCAATATTTACCAATACCTTCGTAGCAAGCGATGGTGATATTTATGAGATCTAAAAAAAAATTCACTTAAAACCCTTGCACGGTTAAGAAAAAGAGCATACCTTTGCACCGCAATTAAGGCTCCGTAGCTCAACTGAATAGAGCATCTGACTACGGATCAGAAGGTTATAGGTTTGAATCCTATCGGAGTCACCAGAAAATCAGCCCGTTACAATGACTTGTAACGGGCTGATTTGTTCCTTTTTGAAATCAATTCCAGAAACAACACATCTAATATCTGAATAAGATTATTACATTCAAAATTCAAAAAACTGAAAAACAACAACATAGATTTTATTTATTTCATGTTTTAAGTAAATGGCACATGTTTTGACCTTGTATGGAAAACACATACCATGAAACTCAGAAATCTTTTCCAATTAGTTATTGCAGTTCTGTTTGTTTTTACCTCATGCAGGAAAAACGTTACCGATCCTCAGGCTCCTGTAGTGGCTAAGTCAATTGACTTAAGCGTAACAGATAATTTCAGTTGGTCAACTACCAGAGCTGTTGATCTCAAAATTCATATGGAATCAGAAAATGCCAGCGGTTTGCTTAGTAGAATAAGGATTTTTACAAGCGATCCGTCTAATGGTGGTAAATGGGTAGCGCAAGGCTCGGCTGGCTATGGATTCCCATTTACAGCTGAAATAATTTTACCTACTTATACCGAAGGGATTTGGATAGAAGCACAAAAAGCAGATGGATCGCAAGAAATTGTTTATCAAACTGTTCAATCAGGCTCATTGGAATATACATTCAATTCAACAAAGCAAGTAGAATTGAAATCTGTTGCCTCCGGGCCGGATTGTTCAACAGGTTGCGACCAAACCATTTCAGGTTCAGGCACGGTAACCATTAAAAATGGCCTAACATACTGTGTTACTAACTCATTTACTGGCACCATTAATTTTGAACACTGGAATGGTGGTGGCACCTTAAGGGTATGTGGTAATGCTTCTCCGCAAAGCATCAACAACATGGGTAATAATTGCCACATTGTGGTTGCAGACGGTGGAACCTTTTCCATCCAATCTCTTGTAATGGATGGAACCAGCTCATTTACCGCCTGGAACACCTCAACTGCCACTGTCGGTTCTTTAAATATGAATATGACCAGTACGACCTTCACCAATTACTCATCTAACTTTTTGATTGAAAACACTTTCAGCCCTAACGGAACCGTTACAAACTATGGATCGCTTATTATACAAGGAGACTACAACGGTAATTCACCAAACGGACAGTTGATCAATTCAGGTACAATAACACTACTCTCAAGCCTGAGCATGAATAACAATCTGACAAACAGTGGCACAATAAACATTGGCAATCACTTGAATTTAAACACCAATCACAGCTTCAATAACAGTTGCAAAATCATTGTCCAGAACAACGCTAACTTAAACAGCGGCACATTCACTATGAATGGTGGATATCTTCAAGTAGGAGGGACCTATCAAATCAATGGATCGTCACAATTTATAATGCAAAACCAATCGATGGTTTCAGCAGTTAATGTTATACTTAATAAAGGAATTAGTGGTGCCGGAAGTAAAAACACCATCAAAACATCGGGCAATGCAACCATCAATGCATCGCAGACAGTTTCAGGAGCAATTGAATGGGCTGATAACGACGCTGTTTTAACTAACGGTAGCGTAAACCAGTTCGTTGGCGGAGCTACTTTTGTTCTGACATCAAATGCAACTAATTATATCCCTGTTAGCGCTTGCAACCCGACGGGAATTGGTAATCCGGTAGTTTCTGATACCGATGGCGACGGAGTTGCTGATGTAATTGACGATTACCCTACAGACCCGACAAGAGCTTACAACAACTACTATCCCTCATCAACATCCTGGTCGTCGTTAGCTTTTGAAGACTTGTGGCCCAATTATGGTGATTACGACCTAAACGATCTGGTTGTTAACGTTCGCTTCAACCGGATCACCAATGCTCAAAACAAAGTAGTTGATTTGATTAATGTATATGATGTTAAAGCAGTTGGAGGAGCCTTACACAATGGATTCGCGTTTCAACTTGATCAGGTAGATGTGGGATCCATTCAAAGTGTTACCGGATATCAATTAAGTGGTGATAGTTATATAAACTTGGCTTCAAACGGGTTAGAAGAAGGGACAACGAAGCCCGTAATCGTAGTTTGGGATGATGCTGATAATGCAATCAACAGGGTAGGGGGTACTTTTTTCAATACTGAAGACAATGGTTTAATTGGAACCTCAGATATAGTGACTATTACAGTTCACTTTAACACGCCACAAACCGGGAATTCGGTTGGGTTACCTCCTTACAATCATTTTTTAATCAAAGGGAAAAACAGAGGTACTGAAATCCATCTTTCAGGTTCAGTTCCTACAAGTAAAGTAAATACTGCTCTTTTTGGAACCGGTGATGATGACACCAATCCTGGTACTGGAAAATTTTATAAATCAGCGACAAATTTGCCGTGGGCAATTTTTATCGCTGAAGAATTTGACCATCCTTTAGAAAGAATAGACATAGTTAACGCACATCTCAAATTTGCTGCATGGGCACAATCAAATGGTTCACAATACACAGATTGGTACATGAACAAAGCTGGTTACAGAAATGCGAACAACATCTGGTAGCAAATTCGTTAAAAATAAGAGCAGAGCAGGAGTAAAATCCTGCTCTTTTTTTTAACGTCCCTACAGACAGAACGCTTTTGCTATATTTGTATGCAATTGAAAACCTATGAACAAATTACTCAGAATAATCGGCCTGGTGCTCATAATCACGAGCGTAAGGATATCCATAGCTCAAAACTTTCCTGATGGTTACACACACTATCAAGGAACAATTAACAACAACATCCCTGTTATCCTTGACCTTGTGAGTTCAGGAAATAGGGCAGAGGGTTTTTACACCTATTCAACTCCAGAAAACAACTCAGTCAAGTCTATACGATTTATAGGATCATGGGATGTTGCCAATCAACAGCTTACGCTAAAAGAATTCGAGAACCCAGAAGGATCATTTTTTCAACTAAGACTGGCAAACCGGGGAAAACTCGAGGGGAAATGGCATCCTGGTGATCACGTTGTTGAACTTGAATCCAATTTGGAGGAGTCTTACCCCGAAGGAAGTATCAGGCTGACAACTCACAGCAAAGCACTTAGTCACACTCTTTTCCCGATGATGAAAGAGAGTCCTCGCGCTTCATATCTTATAGTGTGCCCCGAAGCAATTGCTGGAAAGCAGAACGAAATATCTGATTCGATAAATAAAAAAATTGCTTCGCTCTTTTTTAACCAACCAGTTTATAATGAAAGCTTTACCAAAATAATCGAGAAAGAGAGTAAAAGATATTTTGAGATGTATGTTGATCAAAACCAAGATACCTACAGCAGGGCTGAGCGTACCAATACGTTTTGCTGGGATAAACATCTTAATCTGATGATTTTCAGCAATGCGAAGCACATTTTAAGCTTTGGTGTCAAACAATATGCTTTCACGGGAAGCGGAAAAGGAATGACAGTAAAAAAGGTTGCGAATGTTTCCCTCAGATCAGGCAAAACTTTGATTTTAAACGATTTCATAACTGATCATGATATGCTGTCACGTTTAAATACTCTAATAAACCAGAAAATCAGAATCCAATTCGATCTTTCTGAAACAGAAAATTTAACTAATCAAGGCTTTTATTCAGAAACCATCCCAACAACAGACAATTTCGGAATTACTTCAGATGCGTTTATCTTTTATTACAACCCTTACGAAATTGGGAACGCATCCATAGGGGCAATCGAAGTTGTTGTTGCGTTTTCCGAATTAGGATTATCACACTAAATCAGTTTATTAGTTGCATTTTTTTTACAAGAAAGACCCATCGTTAATACGAATAAAGCAACCACAACTTAACATAATATAAATTATAGGACAAATATTGTGTAAAAATTCTTATGTATCCGGCAACAAAAACCGACACCTCATATAGAGCAAACCGAAATGTAGATAGAATTGCCTGACAAAACAAACTCAAGCATTTTTTTATCGCGATCCTTCAACAAAATGGACTCCTTTGATTTGTTTACAAGGGAAAAACGATCAGTCAGCGTTGCCTTTAATCCAAAACTGTTGAAATCGGATTTTGCAGCCTGCTCTTCATTGTATATCAGAATAATTTTAATTTGATCTAAGTTTGTAGAACGAATTGCATAACCTTTTGAAAATTGCTGAAAATTCGAAAATCCAAGCGAGTAAACCGATGAAAATCCAGCACGGCCAACAAATGCCACTCCATGAATATCAAACAAAGAATCTGCCAGCGGGAAACTGGTAAGATCATAGTCGGGATAACCCTGAAAATCAGCAGAAAATTGGTTATAAAACGAAGACAACATGTTAACAGAATCAGACTTATTCTCGGCAGACAGGACGAAATAAAACGATCCTTTAACAGCCATTAAATACCCATTTCCAAAAGCTTTACAGGCATCACTGCCCAACAGCGAAGGAAATGGCCTCCTTGCCGAAAAAACTCCCCACGAACTTTCTGCATTGTTCATTTGGTAAACCTCTACCCTAACCATGTTGTTTGTTTTTGAGTATGAGGCAACTCCAACATGCTGAAATCCATACTCAAGGAACAAATCAGCCCCCCCGTCGATTAAAAAGAAGAGATCATCTCCCGAGTAATATTCGGCCTCAGTATTACGCTCCCAGGGACCCACAGACTTTTTCATTGTAAACGATGGCTGTGCCGTCATATTCACCGAAAGACAGACAAGCACACAGATAGAAAAGAGATATCGTGCCACAAGCAATTATATTTCAACTATGGTAACTTTAGAAGGATCGGATGATCCCAAACCTGCCGCTTCCCCTGTCTCGAGGGTTGGTACATCAGAAACAGCAAAGCCGAGAAGCCTCGCACAGTATGCATCTATCGCCACCACATCTTTGCCCACGATTACTTTTCCCGGATAAACAATTTCGCCAGGGCCGGAAGGGCCATTCGTAATGATCCCCGCCTGGGCATCCACTATAGTCAGATCGGGTTTTCTGATTGCAAAAATATCGGTTATGCATTGAGCCAGATACACAGGATCGTTGCGTTTTGGACCATTTAGATGCATGGTAACATTGGTTGCTCTGGTACAAAGCCCCATCAAATTCTTCATGGCACAAGTGAGAATGGTTGTTGCATGATGCTTTGCAATTGGAATATTAATAAAAACATCAATATGAAACAATTCTGATACCACCTCTGCCTTTTTCAACTCCTTTGCCCCACGCACAGAATCAATTCTGACAAAATTGATTGAATCGTATTTTGCTGGAAATGAGTTTTTCTCTACATTTTTGATCCGTTCAATTACTGATGACAAAGCATGGTAATTTTTAGCCTTCTTCCAATAAGAATCTTTTACGGCCTGAAGACACACAACTTCTGAAGCTCCAGCATCGAAGCACATTTTAATTACTGCCAAACTTACGTCAGGATCAACATAAGCCCCCCTCTCTTCAAAGTCAGAGTTAATGAGAACACCTACCTTCTGACCAGGTTTGATATAAGAAGCCATTCCACCAGATGCATTCAAAGCCACATTAGTTGCGCGAAAAGCATTGGTGTCGTTAACAACCACTATCCTCTCTAATTGAGAACTAACAGTCAACACCATGAATAAGAAAGCTGATAGAAAAAATGAACGGTGCATAGGAAAATTATTATTACAAAAAGATTGATATATTAAAAAACATGCCAAATAGATAAACCAAATATAATCAACATATTAAACAGAAATAATCAACAAAAGTGTTCAATATAGAACCGTGTTTGTTCGATAAAGAACACATGTCAATCATTTCTACACTTAGTGAGGAATGCCTCTCTGGCTTCCCCTTTATTCACCAGCTCAAAAAATGAGTCAATATAATTCTGAGTTTGTAAACCGTCTGATTCATTTTTGAACTCAATATTTTTAACAGACTGAATTAAGGCCGATCTCTGTTGTAAAAAAAGTCTGATGACCGAATCTACTTCTTCGGGCGATTTACAATGACCGTTGTAATACCTCTCGGTAACAGAGTTAATTGGCAAATGAGGCGCCGGAATGGCATAGGGTGCATTGACTAACCCGCTAAAGTCGAAATCGTGTGGAATTGGAATTGGAGGTTTTCCACTGGTTGCCAGTAGCTTAATATTGTGTAACGCCTTAATACTCCAATCAGTATTACCAATCATATATTGAAACATTGCCATTATCAACATGTGATAGGGCTCAGTGAATTGTGGATTAATATTCTGTACTTCAATTATTTTACCTTCATATCTTTTTGCTAATGATTCATCGCTCTCAATGAAGAATGCAGGCTTGGTTATAGTGTCGGATCGATTCTCCGGATCAATCCAATGAATATAAACCAAGCGGGTTTTAAAGTGTACTGGAGATAAAAGACTGTACATATGATAAGCAAGGTACTCTTTGAGTACTCTGGCTTCACCATCTGAATCAGAAGTGCAATGAGTTACAAGTTTCAACTTATCTTCACCTTCAAAAACAGTCCTCTTCACCTCTTTCTTCTTAAAATTAACTCTCAAAGGTGGGAAAGAACAATGATTAGCGTTTCTTCTAAAGCTACCTCTGGGTCTGATTTGAATATGAAAGGTATCCTGGCTATTCAAGTACAAAATCGCTGCGTGGTCGTCGGGATAATCCCCTACATCAGCCACTACTGACTTAAGATCAGCTACAATGCTGAGAGTAAGCGGATCGGCAGATGAAAAAAAACCACTTTGATTTACAGCAGACTGGCCAAAACTTACTAGAGGAAGAATAACGTAAAGAAAAGCATACTTTTTCATAACAAAGTTTGTATTAATTGTTGCACACTTCCGTTTGACAGAATCTTAAACAGCTTATTGTCATTAATAATCATTAAAACCTGAGAGTTGATTGTATCAGAGAACGGGACGTTAACTGCTACCACCTTCCCATCAAAAAGCAACACAATTTGTGGGACCTCTGTATGCCCTACAACAATTCTGTCAACATCAAATTGTTTCAATGTAAGATCAACAATACTGTCAGTAATTGATTTGGTTGTATCAAAGTTTTTAAAGTAAGACCGGCTCCATAATGGACCTTTGTCGAGCATGAGCAATCGTTCAGTTTCAGATATTGAAGGGACAGGCGAAGTAAAAAAATTCTTAACAAGGTAATTTATCGAATCAAGAGGCAATTTACTTTCTAACAATTCTTTGCTAACTCCTGCATGAACAAACAGTGTTTTCCCTGATCGAAACATGGCTGGCCTGGTTCGCATAAATTTGCCCAGGTAGGATTCCATGGAAAACAGTTCGTTGGAACTATAATTGAAATAGCGCCACAGGTTCGTATAATTTGAATGGACATAAGATATATCGCCAACCAGCAACAACTCCTCATGATTGCCCAGCAGATATACCACCTCTCCCCCACTCTCTTTTGCCTGGATCATGAGATCGTGAACAAACCACAAAGTTTGGGTTACCTCATCACCCCGGTCAACCAAATCCCCAATAAATATCAAGCGGTTTTTTCGATAACTCCATCTTGAAGAATTGTCAACAATACCTGCATTCTTAAGAAGCCCGAGCAATTGCTTTAACTGTCCGTGTACATCGCCAACAACAACTATAGTATCACTCTTATCGCTTTGATAATTGTTGTTAACAAGAGTCATGTCACTCATTATGACTCTATTACAATGCATTTGGCGATCGTAAAAAACAACTTGAGGCTTTTTCTCAACAATCGTATCTACCCGAAAGGTTTTTCGTTGGGCAGAATCGTGATAAAACCACGAGATTTTATATGTTAGACTATCAAAATCAACCACATAAGGACCATCTTTGAATGATGGCCATAATGCTGAAGCATTCTGAACCTGCAACATCGATTGCAAATAATTGTATAAAATAGGTAATCTCTCACCATCCACTTTGCTCATTATGCTTTTGCCGGAATGATCGCGTTTTGCTATACGTGCACCGGCTTCAACCAATAAACGAGCCATCCTTATGTCGTTTTCGGGTCGAATAAAATGAAGAGAAATGCGTCCAAGTTGATCTTCCTGATTTGGGTTTGCTCCGGCCATGATCAATTTCCTGACAATCTGCCTGTTGTTAATATAAACAGCAGACCCGAGCGGGGTTCGTGCATAACTTGAAAAATTTGGAGAAGCTCCAGCAAGAAGCAAGCAGTCAACTATTTCTTCTCTGCCACTATGGATAGCAAAAGTTAACAGAGTGTTCTTCTTCCTTTTATCCGCAAAAATATCAGGAGTTTGATATTCAGACAACAATGATCGCACTTCATGCGGAGTTCCTTTTTTAATTGCATTGACTAATTCAGTTGAGGCAACAGTTGGGGAGGTTGCAATTACCTGGGTTTTAGGTTTCAAATTAAAAACCAGCAAAAAAACAATCACCAACAAACACTTACGATTCAAATTATCAATCATAGTTTAGGCACCTCCATGCATTCTCGATTTAGTAACTTGATACCGTAGGATGGATCATCCACAATATCCCAAAAATCGTCGAGATATTTGAGCATCCTTTTTCTGGTGCTCTCTGTTAAAAAGTCAGCATTTTGGATTAAAAGGTCGATAGCAGGCTTTTTCTCTCTGTAAGCCTTAAAAGCAGCTTTCCAGGTACTATCATCCTGACAATAACCCAAAAAAAGTCTTTGCCTGACATTTGCCAGTTCATATTTTGGGTTAGGGATGGCATAAGGAGCAGACACCAAACCACTCCAGTCGAAATCGTATGGGATCATTATTGGAGGAAGGTGTGGATTGGTACTTAAAAGCTCAATGTTATGAGGTTCGGTGACTGACCAGTCGGTATTGCCGATCATGTATTGAAACAAGTCAACCAATACCATATTGCTTATATCAGTTTCCAAAGCGCTGATACCGGAGGCATTCCATATCTTACCTCTATTCCTAATCGCCAAAGCATCATCGTCTTCGATAAAAAAGGCCGGCATACGGGTGGTATCAGCAACGCCATCCATTGTTGAAACTAAAGCCAAATCAATCAGGCGTACTTTAAAACTAAAAGGGGTGATAATATTAAAGATTTTATAAGCGAGGTATTCCTTTAACAAACAGGATACATGCTCCTTTGATCCAGGTTTGCAAGGCATTACCAATTTGAGCTTGTCCTGATGGTTGAATATTGTTTCTTTAACCTCTTTTTTCGCGAAATTAACCAGCAAGGGTGGATTAGCGCAATTGCGACGGTCGCACCTGAATTTCCCCCTTTTTCGCACCCTCACATGAAGCTCGGTTGCGGATATCCTTAATAATCCGGGATGGTATTTAGGATCGGTGCAAAGCTCGCTATAGACAGAATCGGCAGAAAATTTCAGGACAATTTGAAGGGCAGAATCGCTGTTAAACAATTGGGGATTGGATTGTGAACTGGAAAAATACCCTGTTAACACGAGGCTAAGTAAGAACAGATATCTCATCAAACCAATTGTTAAAAATTATTGGAATCCAAAGCCTTTTCTTCCGCAAACCCCATCTTTTTCTTATCATAAAAGTAATAGATGATCAACTTCACGTTATCTTTGGCAAAATCGATCTGCCCCACCTCTACCCTGTTTATTTTCAGTCCTGTACGTCGTTCCAAATCATCGATAAAGAGCCTCTTGTTCTGCGGTTTAATATATTCTAAATTATCATATATAACAGTCTTGCTTGATTCATGACGATACATCCAGAAGTATTCTCCAGACCATAATATAATGATAATAACAGCATTAGTAAATATGAGTTCTGCAATGGTAATTCCAGAGGAGAGTGCATTGATAATTGAAACACCAATAACAACAAACAGGTAAGTCATTTCTTTGATAGGAATCGTGTCGGTTCGGTAACGTATAATCCCAAACACAGCGAAAAGGCCCAACGCAAATCCGAGTTGCAGTCGAACATTTTCCAGCAGATAAGACAATGAGAACACCACCATTCCTATGAGCATGTAAGTGAAAAGATAGTCTTTACGACGTGCGGTTGAGTAGTACACATACCGAACTATAACAATAAGCATCAGGAAATTGAATACCATTCTTAACACCAGCTCAAGCAAACTGGCTGAATCAAAGACAGGTGTTCCAAACAAAATATACTCTGAGAACATTGTTTGATCAAATTTACAATTAGCAATGCGAAGATAACGAATTTGGAATTAAAAAAAGCGTCGTGAAAACAATTCACGACGCTTTGTTATTCAGCAATATACGACTTATCGTTGTATGAACACCTTTTTCACAAGTACACCGTTGTCAGTTTGCATCCTTAATAGGTAAATCCCATTGGGGAGGCCGCTCACATCGAGGGAGAGATCGTGATTTCCAGCATTGAGATTGCCATATGAAGATTTGAAGATTTCCTTTCCGGTGAGATCAGAAATGATTTGAATTACACTGGATGCACTTTTCAGTGAGAGATCGATGCTTAGAAAATCTGAAGCAGGATTCGGATGAACTGAAAGTGAAGGCTCAACTGATCGATTAGCGATTCCAACATAACTGTCAACATAAAACTGTGTAAATGACTCATAGCCAAATTTATTGGCTACAAAGAAATTATGACCTTCTGAATCAAACAGTTTTACAAAACCAATACCGTTATCGCAGCAGAGACCGTTGCCACCGGCATCGAGCGCGTGAAAAGTATAACAGGTATTGATAGGAAGCTGGATAGTATCTTTGTAGAGTGTTGATTGGTTGGGATAAGGACCGCCCTGTTCCACAACATCACCATTAACATCCCGTATTTCCCAAGTAAAATCAGCAGGAGATTTGTCGGTTTTTACCTGAACAATAACATCAGGAACTGCCTTAAATCCCATAGGAATTACAACTGTAAGAGTATCATTTTCAGGATACTCATCGGCAGAGCCATTCGGCATTTCAGACCAAACTTTAAGCACGTTGTTTTCCTCAAGATCAAAATTGTAAGCCGGCAAGGTAAGGATAGATTTTTTAAAGACACCCAGATTCCCGGTATAGTTATAAACCATAGGGGTTCCGTCGTTAACCTGATATTTAACGATGGTTTGTGACAGGCTGTTTTGGCCATTATTTCTGAGAGTTACGACTGGTTCAACCATTCCAAAACAGTTGGCCGGTGCCAGATTTTCAATTAGCAGAATCTCAGCATCGTTGCTGTAAAGCGGAGTTACCTCATCCGTTTTGCTGTTTGCGGCTTGATAAACCTCTTTTGTCTGATTGTTTTGAACAAAACCGATCGCGGCCAATTCTGATGGTGTGAATACATTTGCGAGTTTCCAATCACCTTCAATCACATAATAATCACCTGATTCCATGGTAGGCAAAGTGGTTCCGGCGAAACCCGGGAGCATTTTCTTAAGCACATTGTAAAAATCTTTTTCACCATTTGAACCAGGTGCAGAATTGTAATGCATATGCTTCTCTATAACAGCCAGATGTCCAATCATCGGCGAGCCGGTCATTGTAGCAGTGGCCTTGATGAGCATCAGCAAGTGCAAAGTATCCTGAGTAGAATTTAAGGTGTGTTTAATTTCGATTTCACAAGGAGAAGGCATTGCATATCTGGCGTTAACGGTATTGATGTTCCATCCGGTAGGAAATCCCGAGAAATAATTACCATCAAGCACTGAATGAGGAACACCGGTTACACCATAATAACTTACTCGGGCACTGGGATCTTCAGTATTATGCAAATACATAGGATCGTAACCAGGCCATGAAACGTGGTAGTTGATTGACGTAATTTTCTCAGGGTTCGAGGTTAACAGATTATGAATCCATGGGTTTTGGCTTGCACAAGGCCCGCAGGAGGCTTGTGTAAACTCTTCAAGCAATACAAGGCGTTGAGATTTTGGGGCTTGCCCATACACCATCGTAATTGAAACCACCAGAATGGCGGCAAACGAGACAAGAGATTTCATATAAAAAAATTTGGTTAAAGTATTTAGAGCAAAGGTATAAAAACATCAAGAATGAAGCGAAATGCCTGCAGAAAAAAGATCAAATAGAGAAAAACAAGTATATTTGCGAGCCAAACATTTTATATTACAAACCTATTCAAAATCTATGAAAAGAATCGTTACGCTAATGTCGGCTCTGGCTGTATTGAGTGCCGGTGCTCAAAATTATCAGGTTCTCAACAAATTAGGAGAACCACTAACAAATGGCACCACCATAACCATGGGAGGAGCCGTTGGACCAACTGCCGGTGTTGCCCATTTGGATGTAAAAAACGTTGGTTCAGAACCACTCAACCTGATGGCAAAGAAAATTGTCATTACCTCAGATCCTAATCAGGTTACAATGTTTTGCTGGAAATATTGTTATCCCCCATTTGTTACCAATCCGACCGATACAGTTGTGCTTTTACCCGATTCTGTTTTCTCCGGATTCTCTGCTGATTTCATCTCCCCTCAGGATGTTTATCTCCCAATTGAGGTTCGTTACGTAATTTTCAAAGCTGAAGATCCCAACGACAGCATCTCCTTCTCTTACCGTTACATTCCTTCCAGTTTTCAAATGAAACATGGCAACGAACTGCTCTCGTCTGAGTCAGTTGTTGAAGTAACAGCCCCTGTGGTTGATGAAGCTAAAGTTGAAATTCACCTGCAGAATGTTTCCAATGCATCGGCAGATGTTTTGGTAAGACGTACCGATTTGAGCACCCTGGCCGGAGCCGCTAATTATTTCTGCTGGAAGGAGTGTTACAGCCCAAGCGTCTTTGTTTCACCTGATGACCAATTCGTTACCATTGCACCTGGTGCCACTACCGAAAACTTCAGCGGACACTACATGGCCAACAACCAATTCGGATCGTCAGTAACACGTTACACTTTCTTTGACAAGCGCAACCCTGCTGACTCAACATGGTTTCTTGTCAGATATACTACAGATGGTACTGGCGTTTCTGATTTACAAAACAATACTTTCAATTGTAGGCCAAACCCTGCTACCAATCAAGTGACCATATCCTTCAACCAATCGATTGCTGATGGCAACTTGAACATTTACAACCTTAACGGAACATTAATCCGTTCTATTCAACTAGAGAACGGAATGTCTGAGCTTGGGATATCGGTATCAGACCTTGCTAGCGGAGTGTATTTCTACACAATTGAAACCGCCGGCAAGCGCCTTGCTGCCAACAAACTTGTTATAGCCAGGTAATTACAGGCTAAAACTTCAATAAATCAATGAAGCAGGGAAATCACAACAAGGATTTCCCTGTTTTCTTTTCGTAAGTTTGCATTCAGACTTAACAAAGCCCTTTTGAGGATGGACTATTGCTCGATAATGTTGATTGTTGTTCTGTTTCTGGTGTTGGTTTTCTTTTTTTATCAACATTATAAACCAAACGTATCACAAAAGAACAGCTTGCTTCAAACCCTGCATCTTGTTCAATATCGCTATCAATGCGATCCTCATTGCCTTCTAAATCAGATAAACAGCCTTGCCTCTCAAACAACAAGATTAAATTCCAATGAGTTGCAAACGCGAATAATCGAATTTGGGAGAGGCTTGAGAAGAAACTTAACCTATTCGACCCAGATATTGCAAACTATAAACCAGCAGATTGAGGAATCTGAGATGGTTATTAAAAGAGAATATAGCCAAACAATTCCACCTGTAAATTTGAATTGTAGTTTGGAAACCACTGATATTGTTTGGCAGTTGCTCCCTTCGCATATCCTCCCCAACCTTGTAAAAGCTATCCTGAGAGCCAACAACCAAAACCAGATAAAGGAGATTCGCATTGAGTTCAGAATGTTAGCACAAGATGTTCTTATCACCTTTAACCCCATCCCCCACGCGCGTTTTGAGCTGCCAAAAGGGTTACCATTTGAGTTGCTTTGTGCCCAGAAAAACTACTTCAACTCAGTTGTAAAAAATTCATTTTCAATAAATTTTGATAACTCAAACCCTGTTAATTGCTCTTTTAAAGTTACCTATAATACCCGTGCCAACAGGTTCGGTTCTACAAAATGATTATGGATACACATAAAAAACTTCAACTCATTCAATATCTGGAAACTTTCCTGACCGAATCCAGAAAAAGCCGCTTTGACGAAGTTATCAGGCACCGTATGCGTCATCTGACAGTAGTCCTCGAAAACGTATATCAATCACACAATACAAGTGCTGTGCTTCGTAGTGCCGATTGCCTTGGAATACAAGATGTTCATATTATCGAAAACAACAACAATTACCAGATAAATCCCGATGTAGCACTGGGAGCATCAAAATGGCTGTCGATACACCGTTACAACGGAGAAAAAAACAACACCCCATCAGCCTACAAATGGTTAAAAAACAACGGTTACGCCGTTTTTGCCACAACTCCACACACACAAAGCTGTACCTTAGAAGACCTCCCTGTAAACAGGCCTTTGGCTCTCGTTTTCGGAACTGAAAAGCAGGGACTGACAGATTGGGCCATCGAAAACGCCGACGGGTGGGTTAGAATCCCCATGGTTGGTTTTACTGAAAGTTTCAACATTTCAGTTTCTGCAGCCCTTTGCATGCATTATCTGGCCGACAAAATACGCAAGAACATTCCCGGATGGGAAATACGACCAAAAGAACTGTTGGACATCAGGTTAGAATGGATTAGGAACAGCATCGACCGTTGTGAACTGCTTGAGGAGCGTTTTTTTGAGAAAAATGCAAAACCTCAGCCTAGCTTACTAAAATAATTCTGGATCAATTGCTTGTAGATCGTTCCCCTCTCTTCAAAGTTTTTGAACTGATCATAACTTGAAGCTGCTGGCGACAACAGACAACGCTCATGAGATGGAGTATTGCCGCAAGCATAAAGAACCATTTGTTCAAACGTTTCAAAATAAACCATTTTCGGGGAGTTTTCGCCAGAGACTTTCAACAACTGCATCATTCTTTTGCCTGCATTCCCTGTAAAAAGCATCAACTGCACATCGTCAGATTTGATTTGCAACAGTTTGCTGTAATCAATCCCTCGATCATGTCCCCCTAAAAGCAGCGTATGAACCCTTCCTAACGATTGCAAAGCAGCCAGAGTTGCTTCGGGTATCGTACTTATACTGTCGTTAAAAAACTCGATATTCTTGTGAATTCCAACATATTCAAGCCTGTGCTCAAGAGGTTGAAAACTTAAGATTCCTTCACGAATCACCTCAACAGGAACTTTATTCAAAAAACATGCAGCAGCAGCGGCAGTAATATTCCCCATATTATGCAATCCCCTGAGTCTGGTCGCTGAAAAGTCTGACACAACCTCCCCTTTCATTCCAGAAAGGGTGCAAACTGTTTTTCGACCATCGAAGAAAAAGCCCTCCTCAACTTCAGAGAGAGAAAAAGGCACGGGCTTGCCCGGGAAAACGCTGCTTTCAACCAGTGTAAGCAAATCTTCATTATCAGCCCCGTAGATAAAATAATCAGATTCTAATTGAAATAGAGCGATTCTGCTTTTGGCATACTGGTATGCCTGATAACTTGAATAATGGTCGAGGTGTTCTTCAAAAAGATTGAGGAACAAGGCAGTACGAGGTGAATGGTTCACCAATTCCAACTGGTGTGAACTCAACTCCATTACAATGTTTGTCTCATTATCAATGGAATCAATAACGCTAAACGGTGGAATCCCAATATTTCCGGTAAGGACAGTATTGGGATTGTTCAATTTCATGATATGATAAATCAGGGAAGATGTGGTTGACTTACCTTTGGTGCCTGTTATTCCTATCACCTGATTGCGGAACAACATTAAAAAGAGTTCTGTTTGTGAAGTAACCTTTGTACGATCGGCATGCTGAAGCAACCCCATTGAAATTCCGGGGGTTTTAACAATTATATCAAATTGATTCAGACTTTCAAGATACTTTGGCCCTAGAATAAACGTTACTCTTTGCTTATAGTGAGAAAATTGCGCAAGAACAGGTAAATCCGGATTGCCATCAGCCACGAAAAAGTGCTGATCTGCGAAATTCAACAACAGCCAATCGAGCAAGGCCCTACCCTCACGCCCAAAACCCAGGATTAAAACACGGCGGTTGCTAATCAAATCAGACAGACTGGGGTTCATCATTGTGTTATTGCAAAAGGTTTTCAAAAACGGCAGGTAAGTTATGGTTGGAATTGACTTCGGCTAAAAGGCGGTTGAATTCATCAGGGCTCGGTTCTATTTGAAAGTCAGCTAAAAAAGCATTTACCAAATCGGCCTTTTCTCCCTTGGTGGCTATGTATTGAACAGCGGCCAATACCTCCGATACAGTTCCAACACATTCAAAAGGTTTGGTTGGAGCTTTGCCCGTCAATTCATACAACAAAGGCATTAGAGAAATGTCGTCGAGCAAAGGGTGTCCTACCAATTGGTGTACCCTGTTCACACCTAAAAATGGTGCTAGCATTACAGCCGTAAACAAGCATTTGGGGCATTTTCCGCACCACGAATCAGACTTGCTCCCAACATTGCAACTGCGAAACACCTCGTGATGATCCGGAAAACCACTGAAACGAGATGCGATTTGCAACTCGTTAAGAGGCCTCAGGAAACTGAAATAGTTGAAATCTGTAACAAAATTGGTTTTTACATAATGTCTAAAATCATTCTCAAAATCAATTGTTTTAGAGTATTGATGGTTGACATTCAAGCCAGGCACTGTGCTTTCATTTGCACTTGCTTCGTTGCTAAGCGCGATATGCCGGGCACCGGTTATGGCAGCTGCTGGTAGTGTTGCAAAAGCTAATAAAGCCGAAAAAGGAGTATGCCCGTTCAGATAGCCTTCATTATTCAACTTCAGCATAAGGGGATCAAGTTTGCGGCTAACATTAAATACGTCCTCCTCATTAAAACCAGCACGCAACGCGCACTGTGCCGAAGCACCACGAGGATTAACAATAAAGGGAATTGCATCTAAACCAGCTCTTTTCAACAGTTCAAGAGTAACAACAGAGTCTTTTCCTCCACCAACAGGAACAAGAACCCGTTGAGAGAAGTTAGAAAAAGCAGAATTGGGCTTAAGGGCTGTACAAGTCGATGAAATATCCATAAAATCAGCGATGGAACAAGTGATGTTATTCAGGTAAAAAAACTCACCCAATCCATTGTAGTACAAATTTTTCCACCATTGTATATTCTCATCAGTCAGAAATCCCGCTTTAATTACAACCTGAGGAGAGCAAGTAATTTTCCAATAACTCACGAGTTCAGCCAACCCTAAGTTAAAAGCTAGCAAATCCCATTCACCATTGCGGCCATCAATTTGGTTTTGATAGCGGGGAGGAACATGATAAATAAGTTCAGGCTTAAAAAAGTAAGTATCAGAAATATTAAAGTTAAACTTGAAGACAATTGTTGTCTGAAAGATTTCTACAGAAAAGCTCTCAAAGGAAAAAACCGGAAAGAGTTTTCTGAATTTTAAAAAATCAAGTTGTCGGTTCTGGCGCATCAAATTGGAATGGTATTAAATTTGCGAACGAGGATGAGCTTACAGTTGAATGCTCTCAATAAAGAAGGAGCAAAATTATGAAAAACCCCACACAACGCTTATGAACAATCAAAATGAGCCCCCGGGCAATGGCTTTAGCAAGCTTAAACCAAGTGCAGGAAAAATTCTTATTTCTGAACCATTTATGAACGATTTTTTCTTTGGTCGTTCAGTTGTACTTCTGGCAGAGCATAACCATGAAGGGAGTGTTGGCGTGGTGATCAATAAGCCATTAAAATACAGGGTGAAAGACATACTTGACGACTTGATCGACTACGATGATTTTTTATATCTGGGAGGTCCTGTAAACAAGGAGCACCTGCTGTATGTGCACACATTAGGAGATTCGGTTCCCGGGTCTGTCGATTTAACTGGTGGCTTTTGGTGGGGAGGCGACTTGCAACGCATCAAGCATTTAATTACTGCAAGAGTTGCCAATCCGAACAACCTCCGATTTTTTTCAGGTTATTCGGGTTGGTCGTCGGGTCAATTGGAAGGTGAACTCAAACGCCGATCGTGGCTCATCTCAAATAGCAACACCCAGGTAATTCTTGACTCCAGGGCAGACAGGATATGGAGAAACAGCGTTTTGCAAGCAGGAAAGAGGTTTTCCTCCTGGGTAAACTTCCCTTTAAGTCCAGAATTAAACTAGATCCATTGTCCGGTTTTCCTTCAGAAAACCCATACCTTTGCAACTTTTAAATTTAAAGTGATGAGCCAGTTGCTTCAGATACATCCTGACAATCCCAATCCGCGACATATTAAAACTGTTCTTGAATGCCTGCGCGATGGGGGCATAATTATTTATCCAACAGATACTGTTTATGGAATGGGTTGTGATCCAAAGCAATCCAAAGCCTTTGACAGGCTTGCCCAAATCAAGGGGATCAAAAGAGATAAAGCCGATTTTTCGTTAATCTGCCACGATCTGAAGCAACTTTCAGATTTTACCCGTCCCATAAGCAATGATGTTTTTCGGATGATGAAACGGCTTTTGCCCGGCCCATACACCTTTATTCTTGAAGCCAACAACAACGTTCCCAGGCTTTTTCAGAGCAAAAAGAAAACAGTTGGAATCAGGGTTCCTGACAACAATATCATTACTACCGTTGTAAGAGAATACGGCAGCCCGATAGCGAACACCTCAATACACGATGAAGACACTTTGCTTGAATACATTACTGATCCGGAATTGATTTTCGAGCGGTACGAAAAGTTGGTGGATATCGTAATTGACGGTGGCTACGGCGATAATGAAGCATCAACAATCATCGATTGTTCTGCTGACGAATTGGTGCTGGTGCGCGAAGGAAAAGGAAGTGTGGATGGGGTTTTGTCCTTACGAAATTGATAAACAGTGTATAAAAATATTTCATGAATTTTTTTTGAAAAAAACATGTCTAATGTTTGGCTGGTAAAGGAAAAACCCCTACCTTTGCAGCCTCAAAACCAGAGAACGGAAGACTAAGTAGCTCAGCAGGTAGAGCACATCCCTTTTAAGGATGGGGTCCTGGGTTCGAGCCCCAGCTTGGTCACAAAAAAACCGCCGAAAGGCGGTTTTTTTGTTTTATCAACTTTTAAAAAACTTCTTAAAAAGGCTAATACACCAGCATATCGCTCAGTTTGTTGTCGCTCAGGTATTTTTTAATTTCAACGGTAGTTTTATTAACAATACCACCCATCAAGCACTTGCTAAAAGGGCATACCTGCCGTTCGAGCGGACAACCAGTAGGTACGATAGGGCCTTCAATGCACTCGTAAATTTCGAGAAGTGAGATTGACGCAGGATTTTTGGCTAGTACAAAACCACCCGATGGGCCTCTTGTTGATTTAACGAGGCCTTCCTTTACAAGTCGTTGCATCACTTTTGCCAGATGATTACGCGACGATCCTGTACGCTCAGCGATCATCCCTACATTAATCAGAGTTTCTGATTTCGCTATCAGCACCATAGCATGTATAGCTATGGATGAAGCCTCTGATAACTGGACAATTTTATTCATAAATAAGTATTTGAATGCGCAAATATCCTGATAATTTATCAAACAAGCATCAAATTGCTGCCAATTAATAAAGAAATAAACAACGTGATTGAATAGCGATAATCCAGTATAACAATCAGTTTACCCTGATAAAGTTATAAGTGATGTATCCTTTTTGCTCTTCAACTGCAGCCGGATCGGGTGTAAATTTACTTTTAAGAGCAGCTTCCCGGGCCACTTTCCACAGCCCCTGATCGGTGACTGTAGTTCCAATATTGGTATCAGGAATGCGTTTACCTGCCACAGCTCTGATCACATTGCCCTGCCTGTCAACGATTATTTCAACCACCACACGTCCTTGTTCCTGCGAGTTATACGGTGGTTCGTTCAGATAAACTTTACCACGTCCTGTTAGATTGAAAGAGACGCCGCTGTTGCCCTGCCCAGTTCCTGTATAATTATTGGAATTTGGGTTCCCGTTTGGCTTTCCCTGGTCTCCCTGACCACCAGCTATGCCTTGCGACGCATTTGCGTTTCCATTGGTCTTCCCTTTGTACAAAGCATTTGCATTTACCACAGGTTCAGATGGTTTGGTTTCTTCGGGTTTCTTCTTTTCTTCAACAGGTTTTTCATCTTTCTTGTTCTTCCCTTTATCGGCAAGGGCCACTGATTCGGGATCAGGACTCGACATCACTTGTCCCTGATCGGCCTTTTGGGCAGGAGAAGATGCTGGCTGAGCAACATTAGCAGAAGGTGAAGTACCAAGTCCCTGATCGCTAAACCCAAGATTCACCTCAACCCCTTCTTCACCGGGCAGAGGCAGAGGAGTAGAAAAACCAAGGTAAAGCAACGCAAGCAACAACAATCCATGAAAAATCACAGTTCCTGCAAGAGCTTTTTTGTTGTCGTTGGTAAGCATCACCTTATGGGTTTGCGGGTTTGGTTGCAAGAATCACTTTAAACTTATTACCAGTTTGTGAATTCAGTTCGTTTACAATATCGAAAACATTCACGATGTACTGTACGGGAACCGTTTTATCGCAGCGGAGAACTACTGAAGCATCTTCAGGTTGGCCGTTCAGGCTGGAGGAGATGAATTCAGAAAGTACGTTTAGATCGGCCACAATTGGCCTCCCGTTTTTATTTGCATCAACCTGATACTGAAATTTATCATCGATGTAAACGGTTACCGTTTGACGTGCCATAGTTTTGCTTTTGCTATCGGGCAGAAGCAATTTAACGGCGTTTGGACTAACTAATGTACTGGTTATCATAAAGAATATCAGTAAAAGAAAGACCAAATCCGACATGGAGGCAGTGCTAAAGTCGAGCCGGCGTTTATTTCTTGTGTTAATAGCCATATCGAGAGAAATTACGAAGCAGGTTCGTTGAGCAGATCCATGAATTCGGTAGCTGTAGCTTCTAGTTTGAAAACCAGCTTCTCAATTCTGGCAACCAGAATGTTGTAGGCTACATATGCTAAAATTCCAACAATAAGTCCACCTACCGTTGTAACCATAGCTTCATAAATGCCACTTGAAAGAATTTGTATATCGATGTTGTTACCGGCCATGGCCATGTTGTAGAACGCTTTTATCATACCTGTAACAGTCCCAAGAAAGCCGAGCATGGGACCTGCTCCCGAAATGGTGGCCAACCCGGCAATATTCTTCTCAAGTTTTGAAACTTCGAGTTTTCCAACGTTTTCAATCGTGGCATTAATGTCATTCAACGGACGCCCCAACCGTGAAAGGCCTTTTTCAATCATCCGGGCAATCGGAGAGTTGTTGGCTTTACACAAAGCTTTTGCAGCATCTAGTTTTCCGTCGTGAATAAAATCACGCAGGTTGTTCATAAAATTTCCATCTTCACGTGAAGCCCGATTTATGGCCAGATACCTGTCGATGAATATATAGACTGCAATGAGGCTCATAATGCCTAAAACGGCCATGATCCAACCGCCTTTAAGAGCCAGATCAAAGGCTGGCAACGATACTTCACCGGCAACTTCTGTAGCTGCAGACTGAATGCGTTGAAGAGTGTCGGATACAGTGCCACTTACGGGCATTGTTTGTAGAAAGAATCCTGCTAACATCATATTAATGCAAATTTGTGGCTAAATTAACGCTTACAATCAACCAATGAAAACCTCAACCACCAAATTTTGTCAACAGGTGGCTGTTGATAACCATAACTTCTTAAACAGCAATTTAGTATTTTCTGCCATTTTTTTAAAATGCTTTACAAAATTAATCCTTTCGCAACTATACGCAAGAGGAATTCCTACAAAACTAAACCAACTTTGTAAAAAATATTCATAACTATTGCAACTTTACAAAAAAGGCCTATTTTTACGTGTTGTTTTACAAAAAGTTATTTTGATGAATAAATCGTCAGAGATCAATCATTTATTCAGGAGTTTCCAGGTTACTACACTTGGAAAAAAGAAGCAAAACCTCCAAAGAAGCATTGTAAGCCAATTGTTTCATCAGGGAGCTTCTTCAAGTCCCGAACTCAGCAAGAAACTGAACGTGAGCATACCCACCATGAATCGTGCTTTGACAGAATTAAGCAAAAACAATATTGTCAGCGATTTAGGTCCAGGAAGTTCGATTGGGGGCAGACGTCCGAACCTTTACGGGATCAACCCTGATGCTGGCTATGTATTAGCAATCGACATCAGCCGGTTTTCGTTCAGAATAGCTTTAATGAACCTGTCCAATACATTCGTAGGCAGAGTAATACATCACCACAAACCACTTGAAAACAACATTGAATATATCGATCATGTTGTAGCAAAAGCCATTCAATTCGTTCAGGAGGGTTGCCATGGCACAGAAAACCTGATTGGAGCCGGTATAGCCATTCCTGGTTTGATAAATCCGGAAACAGGAAACAGCCTCACTCATTTTACATTCAGTGAAAAGCCTGTCCGCGATTTGTTTCAGGACAAATTGGGTGTTCCGGTTTATATTGACAACGATGCCCGAATGATGACGCAGGGAGAGGCGATGTTTGGCCTTGCAAAAGGTAAAACCAACATCCTTTGCCTTAATATTGGGGCTGGCTTAGGAATGGGAATGATTCTGGGTGGCAAGATCTTTCAGGGAACAAGTGGTTTTGCCGGAGAATTCGGGCACATTAAGATGCTCGACAAAAGCCATCAATGTTATTGCGGCAAAAACGGTTGTCTGGAAACTTTTTGTTCTGGTCCTGCTTTGGAGCGGCAAGCTCTCGAAGAGCTTGCAAAAGGGAGTACCAGTGCTTTGGGAAGCATCGAGAAACCCACTTATGAAGAGATCATCAGAGCAGCCTTAGCCGATGATTATCTGGCAATCAGACTTATAAGCGATTGTGGTTATTGGTTGGGGAAAGGACTTGCAACTCTTATTCACTTACTTAACCCCGAGATGATTATCCTGGGAGGTGCTGTTTCAGCTGCTGGAAATATCTTACTTGATCCTGTAAACCAGTCTCTTAACGAATATACCATCAGCAAAGTAAGAAGAGAAGCTACAATTCTAACATCCAACCTTGGCGATAAAGCCGCATTATATGGAGCTCATTCTCTGGTAATTAACAACACTTTCATCCAGGCTTATTCCCCTGATCTTGTATCGTAACACATTTTAAATTAACCAAATAATTATTTCAAATTGAACCCTGTTTTTATAACTGAAGTTTGCGTTGGGTCAGTGAGGTCGGCTCTGGAAGCTGCCAGAGGAGGAGCTCAGCGTGTAGAACTATGCGAGAACCTTCTTGAAGGAGGTACTACACCAAGTGCTGGCAGCATTTATTCATGTCGGGCTATTGATAACCTGAAAACAATGGTAATGATCCGACCCCGGGGAGGCGACTTTTTATACACCGATTCGGAATTTGAGATCATGATAAAGGATGTGGCGTTCGCTCACCAGGCTGGTGTGCACGGAGTTGTATTCGGGATACTTACGGCCGACGGAAGAATTGATCGAGAACGCATGGCTCGAATGGTTGATCAGGCCAAAGGTCTGGATATTACCTGTCATCGGGCTTTTGATATGACCCGCGACCCATTCGAGGCTCTTGAAACCCTTATTGACCTGGGAATCAAAAGAGTACTTACCTCTGGTCACAAACCCAAAGCACCTCAGGGGAAAGAATTGATTAACAAACTGGTGCAACTATCAGCCGGACGAATAAGCATCATGCCTGGGTCGGGTGTAAACGAACTTACTGTTGGAGAGCTGCTTGAAACGGGAGCCACTGAATTTCATATTGCTCCCAAAAAAACCACAGAATCGAAAATGACCTACTTTAACAATGCTGTGAATATGGGGTTACCCGATCTGTCGGAATATGAAATTACCATAACCGACGCTGCCAGAGTAACTCAAGTAGTTAACATTCTGAAGAATCACTCCAAAACTATAATCAAATGATAAAAAACCTTTGCCTTTTTCTTTTCCTATTAACCGTTGAACTTGGTTTTGCGCAAGAAATTCCTGAATGGGAAAACCCTGCTGTGTTTGGAATAAACAAAACAGCACCTCATGCCTCGCTAACGCCCTTCCCGTCGATGAATGCCGCGATGCGCAACGCCCTGTCAGACAACAACAACCGGCTTCTGCTCGATGGCCAATGGCGTTTCAAATGGTCGCCCAATCCAGCTCAGCGACCTGAAAACTTCTACACAGATGGTTTTGATGTAAGCCTTTGGAAGTATATTCCGGTGCCTTCAAACTGGGAAATGCAAGGCTACGACTACCCCATCTATGTTAACACCAGCTATGAGTTTACTAATCAACCAGAACCCCCAAAAATTCCTCGCGATTACAACCCTGTTGGAAGTTATAAAACATGGTTCACAATGCCGGCAACCTGGTCGGGCGGCCAGGTATTTATTCACTTTGGGGCGGTGAAATCGGCCATGTACCTATGGGTTAATGGAATTAGAGTTGGCTACAGTCAAGACAGCAAGCTCCCTGCCGAATTCAACATAACTTCCTACCTGAAAGAAGGCAAAAACTCGGTAGCCGTTGAGGTTTATCGATGGAGCGACGGATCGTACCTCGAGTGTCAGGATTTTTGGCGTGTTAGCGGCATCGAAAGAAGTGTATGGATTGAACACCGACCCGACCTGTTTATTAACGATTTCTTCGCGAAAACAACCCTGACATCCGATTACAAAGACGGAGATTTTAAACTCGCAATTAATCTCTTAAATCACGGAAAATCAATTACATCAGGCACTTTAGTTGCTATTTTACTTGAACTAAACAAACCAGACACCCTTGCCTTCTTCAGGAGTGATGTAAACCTTGAGAAGATGCAGGAGACTCAAATAAAATTTGAAAAGATTGTAAAGGGGATCAGCCCTTGGTCGGCAGAATCTCCAACACGCTACAAACTTGTGATCGGGCTAAGAGATTCGCACAATCAAGAAATGGAAGCCATCACCCAACTTATTGGTTTTAGGACCAGTGAGGTCAAAAACGGACAATTTTTGCTTAACGGAAAAACTGTATTGTTAAAAGGGGTAAACCGTCATGAACACGACCCTATAGCAGGCCACGTGGTTTCCGAGAGTATGATGTTAAAAGATATAATGCTGATGAAGCAGAACAACATCAATACAGTACGCACGTGCCACTACCCCAACGATGAGCGCTGGTATGAACTATGCGATCAATATGGGTTGTATGTTATTGACGAGGCCAACATTGAATCGCACGGGATGGGTTACGGTGCGAAAAGTTTGGCAAAAGACACCACCTGGGGTCAGGCTCACCTGGCCAGGATGGTTGCAATGGTTGAACGCGATAAAAACCATCCGTCGGTTGTAATCTGGTCACTTGGAAACGAAGCAGGCGACGGGCCTAACTTTAAACTTGCAGCCGACTGGACCCGTCAGCGCGATCCAAGCCGCCCCGTGCACTACGAACGCGCAGGAACAGGATCGAACACTGACATATACTGCCCTATGTATCCAGATGTGAAATACCTTCAATGGTATGCTTCGGAGAAAAGAGAAAAGCCCTTGATAATGTGCGAGTATGCTCACTCGATGGGAAACAGCACTGGCAACCTTCAAGACTATTGGGACGTGATAGAAGCAAACCAGCAACTTCAAGGAGGTTCAATATGGGATTGGGTTGACCAAGGTTTTCTAAAAAAGAATCCCGACGGAAAAACATACTACGCTTATGGTGGAGACTATGGCCCTCAGGATGTTCCAAGCGATTCCAATTTTTTAATCAACGGGTTGGTTTTCCCCGACCGAACCCCTCATCCGGCTCTGACCGAGGTAAAAAAAGTTTACCAATACATAAAATTCCGGATCATCGATTCGATAACTGGCGAATTTGAAATAGCGAATCATTACGACTTTATTTCACTTGAAAACATAACGATACGGTATTCATGGCTGGCTAATGGGAAGCCCGTTGGAACTGGGGTTTTCACTCCTGGAGCACTTGGACCAGGAAAAACAGCACGATTTACTCCAGCCCCGGCTGAGCGCAAACCCGAAGTTTCTTGGCATCTAACAGTGGAATGTACGACAAACACAGCCAATGAGCTGATTCCACAAGGGCATGTTGTAGCCGCAGAGCAATTTACGCTACAACCCTACCAATTCAAACAGGTCGTTTTCGCCAATAAACGGCTTACAATCAACGATGCTCCCGGCAAACTACGCATCTCAGGAAAAACATTCAACCTGATTTTTGACAAACAGACCGGCGACCTGGCATCCTATACTTTTGACAACCAACAATTACTTGATTACCCTATCGAACCATGTTTTTGGCGCGCCCCAATCGACAACGACTATGGAAACAGACTGCCCTACCGATGCAAAATATGGAAAGAGATGCCAAAAAACAGGAAGTTAATCGACTTTAAATTCAATTCAGATACTATTCCCGCCATCGTTACTTCAAAGTGGGCCTTGCCTGAAACAAACTTAACCCTGACTTTTAACTGGATTGTTGACTCCGAAGGCACTATAAACCTGACTTACAATCTTCAACAAGATGATACCAAGGAGGAAACATCCTGGATTAAAACTGTTGCCCGCGACCGGAATGTGTTTAGTCCAAACGAAAAAGTGGCTGCCGCATTGCTGATGCCACCTCTTAAAAAGGAAACCACCCGGGCTTTCACGATAGGCCTGGATTTCAAAGCAGAAAGGTTTGCTGACAGAATGGTTCTGTGGAACACCAAAGGTTGGTCAAAAGGAGCACTGCACACCGAACTGCACGGCAACCGGCTCCATTTCATGATGGCAGGGAACCAAGGAATTGAGTTCAGCTATGATTTTCAAGCGGATAGGCTCTACAATATAGTGATAGTTTTTGATGGAGAAGCCCAAAAAACAATCCTTTTTGTCAATGGAGAAAAAAGGGATGAAAAGGCCATTGAGGGCGACGGTTACCTCGATTTATCACGCGAAACCTATTCGGGAGCTTACGGAGAAGACGGTCGCATATTTGAGGGCACCATGGGGCACGTGTCGTTTTGGAATCAGGTGCTCAACGAAATGGATCTAAAAATAGGATCCTCCCGATTGGGAAAGTCTAACGATAAATTGCTTGTTCATTACAAAATGAATCCAGCAGGAATCGATATGATTGAAGATGAGTCAGGAAATCAATTAAATGCTAAAATTGTTCCTTTGCGCTCAAACCAGCCTGAAATCCCCCGAATTGGAATCAGATGCGCTGTTCCAAAATCGTTCGACAAGGTGAAATGGTTCGGGCGGGGACCTCACGAAAACTACCAAGACCGGTTCACTTCTGCATTTACAGGAATTTACGAATCGACACCATCACAACTCTACACCCCTTACATCCGACCACAGGAGAACGGGTACCGCACAGAGGTCAACCAATTGGAGATTGGCAACAATTCGGGCGTTAAACTCCTTATTGCAGGACAACAACCTATATCTTTCAGCGCCCTGCCTTTCAGTCTTGAACAATTAGATTATTCAACCAGCGCATTCAAGCACACCTGCGATTTGATTCCAACCCAAAGCACATGGCTTCATCTGGATTTAAAGCAGATGGGTGTGGGCGGCGACGATTCATGGGGAGCCAGAACTCATGAAGCCTATCTGATCAGGCCGGGTAATTATAAGTTTTCAATCACTATTAAACCACAAAAAATCAAGTGAGTAAATAAAACCAAAAACAGAAAACATGTTAAATTATTCACTATCAAATCTTTTACCAGATCTCCCCGCCTTCTGGCCAGAACCTTCTCACGATGAGCTTACCCGGTTCGAGAAAATCCCTACAGAAATCATGGATGATGCCGCGTCAGCCTCTTTGTACGTGGCTCATGAAATTGCTGCATTGATTCGCCGCAAACAAAGGGAGGGGAAATCATGCCTGGTAGGACTGGCAACAGGAAACACCCCCGTGAGGGTATATGCAGAACTGGTCAGGTTGCACCGTGAAGAGAATCTCTCCTTTTCAAACGTAATTACATTCAACCTTGATGAATATTATCCCATGCAGCCCGACTCGCTACAAAGCTACCGCAGGTTCATGCATGAGCATCTTTTTCAACATATTGACATCAAGCCTGAAAACATCCATATTCCAGATGGCACGCTGCTTCCAGAAACCATCCAGAGTTTTTGCAAAGGATACGACCAAGCCATTAATGAAGCCGGAGGTATTGATTTACAAATTCTTGGCATAGGCAGGACAGGACATATAGGCTTTAACGAACCTGGGTCGGGATCGGCCTCACCCACCCGGCTCATCACCCTTGACCACCTCACCAGAACCGATGCAGCTTCAGACTTTTATGGCGAAGATTTCGTACCCTTAAAAGCCATCACCATGGGAGTTGGAACCATCCTTAAATCAAAAAGAATTTTGTTGATGGCCTGGGGCGAAAACAAGGCTGCAATTATTCGTAAGGCGGTCGAAGGCCCACTTACAGACCAAGTACCCACCTCCTGGCTTCAGCAACACCCAAACACACAAATCATTCTTGACCGCGCCGCAGCGGCTGATTTAACACGGATTAAAACCCCATGGGTAACAGGCAATGTTATTTGGACCGACCGGCTCATCAGAAAAGCAGTTTTATGGCTGTGCAACAAGACAGGCAAAGCTATACTTAAACTTACCGATCGCGATTATCTGGACAACGGGATGAGCGAACTGATAACCCTTGAAGGATCATCGAACAAAGTGAATATAAAGGTTTTCAACGACTTACAACACACCATAACAGGTTGGCCAGGAGGAAAACCCGATGCCGATGATTCAACCCGTCCGGAGAGGGCCCTCCCCTTCCCAAAAAAGGTGTTGGTTTTCAGCCCACATCCCGACGATGATGTAATATCGATGGGCGGTACACTTGCTAGGCTGGCGCAACAAGGTCATGAGGTGCATACAGCATATCAAACGTCGGGAAGCATTGCTGTGTTCGACGACGATGTAATTCGCTACCTCGATTTCGTTGATCAGTTTTCAGAAATAACCGGGATGAAAGACGCTGGAAATCAAGTTACAAACAACATGAAGGATCTGATTTACAACAGAGAGCCAGGTCAAGCTGATGCTGAACACGTTCTCAGGCTAAAAGCATCAATTCGACGGGGTGAAGCCTCTGCGGCTTGCCGGTATGTTGGAATTCCTTCAGACAACATCCATTTTTTAGATCTTCCGTTTTATGAGACTGGCAAGGTGGTTAAGAAACCCCTCTCCGAACTTGATATAGAAAGAGTGACAACCTTGCTGCGCCAGGTCAGGCCCAACCAGATATATGCCGCTGGCGATCTGAGCGACCCTCACGGAACCCACCGCGTGTGTCTTGACGCCGTTCTGATAGCCATAAATCAAATAGCCGATGAGCCCTGGATGAAAGATTGCAGAATCTGGCTTTATCGCGGCGCATGGCAGGAATGGGACCTTGACCAGGTGGAAATGGCAGTTCCGCTCAGTCCCGAGGAAGTTATAACCAAGCGAAAAGCTATATTCAAGCATCAATCACAGAAAGATCGCCCTCTATTCCCGGGTCACGACAGCCGAGAATTCTGGCAACGGGCTGAAGACAGGAACCATGCCACCGCGATGGCTTACGATAAACTGGGAATGGCAGAATACCAGGCTATCGAAGTTTTTGTTAAGTACCAGCCTCACTCCTGATTTTTCGCAAAACCTTAATACCATTAGTTTATAGAAAACTAAATCGTTTTAATAACTTTGTCATTTTCTAAAATAGTTAATTAACCATCATGATTTATGAAAGCTGATCAAGCACTCAACCAGCGAAATTCGTATATGCCCATACTTATAATCGGCATACTTTTCTTCATTTTTGGATTTGTCACCTGGCTCAATGGCATCCTTATTCCCTACTTGAAAATTGCATGCGAACTCACCGATTTTGAATCGGTTTTTGTCGCCTTTGCCTTTTATATAAGCTACACCGTTATGGCACTTCCGGCAGCCTGGGTTCTAAAGAAGACAGGGTTTAAAAACGGGATGATGGTTGGGTTGCTCGTAATGTCAGTTGGAACCTTGTTGTTCATTCCGGCAGCCTACACACGCGTTTACTCTGTTTTTTTGTTGGGCTTGTTCGTCATGGGCGCTGGTTTGGCGGTCTTACAAACAGCCTCAAACCCATACATAACCATTCTGGGTCCAGCCGAAAGTGCAGCACGCAGAATCAGCATTATGGGAATTTTCAACAAACTGGCTGGTGCGGCTGCACCCCTGATTCTGGCCTATTTCATACTTCACGATGGTGATAAATTTGTTGAGAATCTCCAATCTCTGGATGCCGCAAGCCGTTCGTTGGCTCTGGATGAGTTGGCCCGGCGGGTAATCGGTCCGTATTTCGTGATGACGGTAGTGCTGATATTGCTCGGGCTAGGCATCAGAATATCACCCTTACCCGAAGTAGAATCAGGCGAAGACGACATAACGGAGACTGACACCGGTTCGCATAAAACCATCGCCGGTTATCCCCAGCTGATTTTGGGAGCTGTTACGCTGTTTTTATATGTTGGTGCTGAGGTAATTGCGGGCGATACCATTATTAGATACGGTCAGTCACTGGGCATTGCACTCGAAACCGCCAAGGCGTTTACTACCTATACCCTGATCGCTATGGTAGCTGGCTATTTGGCCGGAATTGCATTCATACCTAAGTACTTGTCGCAACACAAAGCGCTAACCATTTCAGCAATTTTAGGAATTGTATTCACTATGGGCGCCCTTTTCACCCAAGGAATGGTATCGGTTTTATTCATAGCATTGCTTGGATTGGCCAATGCACTGGTATGGCCGGCCATCTGGCCATTAGCCCTTGCAGGATTGGGAAAGTTCATCAAAACAGGTTCGGCTGTACTCATCATGGCCATTGCAGGCGGAGCTCTGTTACCCTTGCTTTGGGGCTATTTATCAGACGTGTGGTCGAGCACCATGGCTTATAGTGTGCTGATTCCGTGTTATCTGGTAATCTTTTTATATGCCACCAGATGGCACAAGCTACGAAAATGGTAATGTTTTCACACCCAAACGACGCCTCGCCAAAGGGCGTCGTTTTTTTATGCAACAACCTGTATTATTGAATACTATCTGAAACATCACAAGAGAATTAACGATTTGTTAATTCAACAAACTGTTGTAGTTTGTGATGCAGCCATAATTTTGCCAGCAAAACAAATGTACACAGGTCATAATTTCAAATTAATTAAAACCAGAGCTTTGTACATTTTTTTTATAAAACATTTGTACTCTGTTCGAATGTTCTTATTTTTAACAACTTTTTTAAACCCAACCTAAAACTAAACCAGTAGAAGTATGAACAAATTACTACTCAGAACTTTACTGATGGTGTTGATGGCTTTTAGCATGAACATAATGTTCGCGCAAGTTACCACCTCAGGGATGAATGGAAAAGTAACCGGTGCCAATGGCGAATCACTGCCAGGAGCAACGGTTATTGCCGTACACGTTCCATCTGGAACACAGTATGGAACCACTTCCGACATCAGCGGGTTATACCGTTTGCCAAACATGAACGTTGGAGGACCTTACACCTTAACTGTTAGCTATGTAGGCTTTGAGAACTTCGTGAAAGAAGGGATTTATCTGTCGTTAGGACAAACTCAGAAAATCAATGGTAAAATGGCCGAGAAAGCCTCTTCCATTGCCGGTGTTGAAATTGTTGCAGAGAGGAATAACCTGTTTGATGGAAATAAAACAGGTGCCGAAACTGTTGTTAACCGCGATGCCATTGACCAGATGCCAACCATAAGCCGCGGCATTACCGATTTCACCCGTATGACACCTCAAGCCCGTGTTACTCAAAATGGCGGTATCGAAATTGCCGGTATGAGCAACAAGTACAACGCCATCTTTATTGACGGTGCTGTGAACAACGACGTGTTTGGTTTGTCGGAAACCGGAACCAACGGTGGGCAGACTGGCATCAGTCCTTTCTCGATGGACATCATCGACCAGTTCAATGTTAGTATCGCCCCATACGATGTTAAGCTGGGAGGTTTCGCCGGTGCCGGCATCAATGCTGTTACACGTCGTGGCGACAACGAGTTTCGTGGTTCGGCCTACTATTTCTTCCGCAACGAAGGTCTGGCAGGCAAAACCCCCACTGACGACGAAACTGCCGAGAGAACCAAACTTCCGGAATTTAGCTCCCAAACTTATGGAGTGAGATTGGGTGGCCCCATCATTAAGGATAAGCTCTTCTTCTTTGCCAATGTTGAGTTCCAGAAAGATGAAACCCCATCACCATTCGACATATCAACTTATAGCGGAACTACCGATGTGAACAAGCTTAACCAATTGATTTCTAAAATCAAATCTTATAATTACAATCCCGGAGTTTACGATGATGCTACCAAAAAATTAGACGGTACCAAAATCTTCGCACGTTTAGACTGGAACATCAACGCCAACCACAAACTGATGTTCCGCCACCAATACACCAAGGCCGAGCAGACCAATCCTTACAACTCAAGCAAATCGAGCCTCTATTTCTCGAATTCGGGTGTTTTCTTCCCAAGCACCACCAACTCATCAGCATTGGAGTTGAAAAGCATCTTTGGCAACCAGTTTGCCAACAATCTCATTTTAGGTGCCACATTTGTTCGTGACGATCGCGACCCAATGGGTGACAATTTCCCCTATGTTTCAATTAAGGATGGTTCCGGATACATAAGCTTGGGTTCAGAGCAATTCTCAACCGGTAACCAATTGAATCAAGATGTTTTCTCGGTTACCGACAATTTCGAGTGGTATTTGGGAGAACACACCATCACAGTTGGAACTCACAACGAATTCTACAAAACCTACAACCTGTTTATTCGTCAAAACTATGGCTCTTACCAGTTTGCCTCGATTGACGATTTTCTAAACGATTCGCTGGCAACCCAATACAATCGCACCTTTTCTCTGGTTGATGATAAAACAGGTGATGGTTCAAAAGCTGCCACCGAATTCAATGCCATGCAACTCGGATTCTATCTGCAGGATGAATGGCAGGTTCTCGACAATTTGAAGATCTCTGCCGGGATCCGTTTTGATGTACCCATGTTCCTCGACGATCCTACGCTCAACGAGCAATTCAATTCACAAGTGCTCGACAGCATCCGTATGGAGATGGCCGGTAAAACCTACGCACCTTACCTTAATGCTGAAACAGGAAAAGCTCCTGGTGCACAAGTTCTGATTTCACCCCGCATCGGTTTCAACTGGGATGTATTCAACGATCAAAAAACCCAATTGCGCGGCGGTGTGGGAATATTCACTTCACGCTTGCCCTTTGTTTGGCCGGGTGGTATGTACAACAACAATGGCATGATGCTAGGTTCCGTAGAATATAAAATTGGGATAAATCCTGATGAATACTTAGTTTTCAACCCTGATTGGCAAACACAGCGTCCCGTATTTGACCCAACTAAACCCTTTGTTCCTTCAGGTCAGATTGATCTGTTCGATAAGGATTTCAAATACCCGCAAGTAATTCGCGCCAGTATTGCTGCTGACCAGAAACTCCCTCTCGGGTTTGTTGGAACTGTTGATTTCACCTACTCAAAGAACCTCAACAATGTAATGTACTATAATTTCAAATATAAGAAGTCAGACAAAACCCTTACCAATGGTGGTGACAACCGTCCGATTTGGGAAACCCTTGAAGTATTTGCCAAAGGTCATTCTGCAGCCAAATACACCGACGTAATTTATGGTTATAATACCAATGAAGGCTATGCCTATAATCTTACAGCCCAATTGCAACACAGTGGTTGGAATGGGCTTAGCGGAAGCATCGCATATTCGCTGGGTGTGGCCAAATCTATGAACGACGGAGTTTCATCTCAAAACTCTTCTCAATGGCGTGTGCCCAACGTTCGTGGTAAAAACGACATCGACCTTGCTATCAGCGACTACGACATGGGAAGCCGCATCATTGGAAATCTTAATTACAATCTTAAAAGATATGGGTTTTCGATTGGACTGGTTTACAATGGTCAAAGCGGACAACGTTATGGATATGGCTATGCAGATGGATACAAAACTGGCTCAGTAACAAAATACCTTGGGGAAGACAATAATAATTTAGAACTAATCTGGGTTCCTGAAAATGCCTCACAGATCAATCTTGTGGATTTAACGATAAGCGGCAAGGTACTAACCAAAGAGCAACAATGGAAAGACCTTGACGAGTTCATCAAAAACGATAAATACCTGAGCACCCGACGCGGCCAGTACGCCGAGCGTAATGGAGCCAGAACCCCCTTCGAACATATTTTCGACCTTCATGTCTCACAGGATTTTGAAGTCAAGGCTGGTGAAAAAACGAATACTATACAGTTTACTTTTGATGTATTCAATTTGGGAAATCTTCTTTCTAAAGACTGGGGACGTCGTTATTTTATTTCCAGCCCAAACAATGGTTATGGAAATTACCCCCTCATTGCATTCAAAGGCTTTGATGCTGACGGCACCACGCCCAAATTCACCTTCGAGAAGCCCAAAGGTGAAGTTTGGAGCATTGACGATAGCGGAATCCTGAGTTCACGCTGGCAGGCGCAAATCGGAATACGCTATATTTTTTAATGATTTTTATTTCAACGAAAAAAGCTCCCTCCGGGGAGCTTTTTTTCATTTCACCCCGTCTCATTCACTGTTCACCGGTATTATTCACCCGTTTCACCGATTTTGAATTTACACGGCAATTGTTTTGATGTAGTTTTGCATCCATTAATTTATAGATTATCACAATTAAAAATTATGAATTATGTACGAGCAAATGCAAAACAATAAACCAGCCCGCCGCCACACAGGTTCGGGCTACATTTTGGGTGTTTTTCTTTTGATAGCCGGATCGCTGCTGCTGATCGACCGAAGCGGTTTGCTTCCACTCAACATCAGCCATATCATCCTGTCGTGGCCCATGATTCTCGTTGCGCTGGGTGTTATGAGCCTGTCGCGTGCCGGTAACAACACAACAGGAATCATCCTTCTTTTGGTAGGAGGCTTCTTTCTTCTGCCACGCATATTCTACAACCTGCCACACGATTTTCATCGGAATTTCTGGCCTCTGATACTAATAATTGCAGGTGTTGTACTGTTGATGTCGCACAACAAAAAACAGAAACTTTTTGGGCCAAAAGTGGACAAACAAATTACCGACGAAAACTACTTCCAGGTTACAGCCATGATGGGTGGTGGTGAAAGAATAATTACATCGCAAAACCTACAAGGTGGAAAAGTGGAATGCCTGATGGGAGGAGCCGAAGTAAACCTCGTAAATGCCAAACTATCAAAAGATAAAAACGTGATTGACCTCTCGATCATGTTCGGTGGTATCACCTTTATTATCCCTTCTGACTGGACAGTGCACAGCGAAGTCAATGCTATACTTGGTGGCTACACCGACAACCGCACCTTGATGGGTACACCGTCAACCCAGCCCGAGAAAACCATCTACATCCGTGGCAACGTGATGTTTGGAGGTTGCGAAGTAAAAAGCTACTAATCCACTATTTGGCATGAATCACCCATTTATACACCAAACCAACCACAGGATCATGTTTCTGATCCTGTGGTCGGTGGTCACCAGTGGTCAGGTCATGGTATTGCTTTCTTCCGGTGAAACAGGATTTGTTGAAGCCCTGGTTGACGGCTTGGTTTACAATCTGCTTTTGATGATTTTCAGCATTACCCCATGGTATATGCTCAATGCAATGGGTGGCAGCTTTAGTACCCGGCAGTTGTTGGTTAATGTGCTTTTGCCCGGGCTCATTCTGATTGGTTTGTGGCTGTTTCTTGCTTATCAAATAATGCTGTTGCTTTTCCCTGACCCTGCTTATCAACAATTTGCAGCTATGGCAGTTCCTTACAGGGTAATTTACGGCCTCCTGTTATACACCATTGTTGTGATGGTTTACTTGTTGCACAACTCCTTTCACGATATGCAAATTAAAAACCAAAGGATGAACGAACTAAGCAACCTGGTTCGCGATTCCGAGATCAATGCACTAAAAGCCCAAATCAATCCGCATTTTCTATTTAACAGCTTGAATTCCATAGCATCTCTCACCATGTTCGATCCATCAAAAGCCAGAGAGATGGTGATCAAGTTGAGTGAATACATGCGTTATATCATCAGACGTAACGAAAAAGAATTGATGACCCTTGAAGACGAAATGGCCAACATCAACAGGTATCTCGACATCGAAATGACACGCTTTGGTGATCGGATTGAGGTGCATACTCAAATGCCAGCCAATTGCTCCAAATTGCTGATACCAAACATGGTATTGCAACCCATTTTCGAGAATGCCATCAAGCATGGCGTGCACGAATCGGACGAAACAGTTAGAATTATTACCCATTGCAAAGAAACCGAAGAAGGAATCAAAATGGTGATAGCCAACAACTTCGATCCAATTGCACCAACTACAACTGGTAAAGGAATCGGACTCGAGAACATTCGTCGCAGGCTCAATCTCACCTACAACCGCTCAGATTTACTTCAGTATGAGAAACTGGGCAACCTGTTTACCGTAATACTTACTTTTCCTCAATTGAAACCGGGAAATGACTGACAAAATAAAAACCATTATAGTTGATGATGAACCCCTTGCGCGTCAACTCATCACGTCATACCTTCGAAAACATCAACAAATTGAAGTAGTTGCTGAGTGTATCGACGGTTTTCAAGGACTCAAAGCCATCAGGGAACAGAAACCTCAGTTGGTTTTCCTCGACATTCAAATGCCACGACTTACAGGATTCGAAATGCTCGAAGTGCTCGAACATGATCCTGTGATCATTTTTTCAACCGCATACGATGAATTTGCTCTTAAAGCATTTGAGGCCAACGCCACTGATTACCTGCTCAAACCCTACAGCCAGGAGAGATTTGATGCAGCGATTACAAAGGCGGTTGAAAAAATCGGCAACAATGCCACACAGTCTTTAAACCTGCAAAACCTTCAATCGTTGGTTGATACTTCGCCCCAACCCTTGGGCAGACTTGTACTCAAGTCAGGTTCAGGCATCGATGTGATTGCTGTTCAAAACATCGACTATTTTTTATCGGCTGATGATTACACCGAGATTTTTTCTGGTGAAAAGAAATACCTAAAACAAAAGCCACTCAAATTCTACGACGAACACCTCGACCCGGGACAATTCGTCAGGATTCACCGAACTGCCATTCTTAACATCAGCCGGATATCTCGTCTGGAGCCTTATGGAAAAGAGAGCTGGCTTGCCATTCTGAAAGATGGATCTAAATTGCCTGTAAGCAAAACAGGTTATCAGAATTTGAAGAAAATTCTAACCTTATAAGGGGGAAATAAAAAAAGGGTAAGCTACTTACATCGCACCGCTCAACCGGACACCCTTGCTTTCTTCCGAACCTGGGGGAATTCACCGGGAGCTGGTCGTATAAGACTTACCCGGCTGCAAAGGTAGTAATTTTTCAAATTCACGCATCTTTTTTTTTCATTTGCCACCGGCACCCGCATTATTCTTACTTTTGTGTTTTAAACCTCTAACTCCTCATTTATCATGCAAAACAAATTTAATCTGCTGTTGAACAATGGACTGAAGCACGGTGCCATCATGGGTGCCGCATTCATTCTTTTAGGAATTCTTTACTACATCTCTGGTGTTGAATTCACAAACTTCACTTTTATCATAGTCAACTTTCTGGTAAGCATCGGGCTCTTTGTCTTCTTCCTGGTTTGGAGCAACAGGCAAGCCGCAAAACTCTCTTCCACACTTAATTACGGCGAAGCCTTAATCAATTCAATAATCACAATTGTAGTATCTACATTAATCAGTGCTGTTTACACCTATGTTTTCAACGCATTTTTCGATCCCGATTATGCAAAAGAAATGATGCAAGGCGTTATCTCCTCGCTGGAAAACAATCCAAACATGCCAGCCGATCAGATTGACAAGATGTATGACCAGTTGGAAAAGATGACTCCGCTAAGCCTGACGCTTGACTCCCTTTAGCAAGGCTTGATTTTTGGGGGAATCATGTCGCTGATTGTATCGGCTTTCACACGCAAAAAAGAAGATCCCTTTGCCGAAGAGGCAGAAACCACCACACAGAATTAAACTATAAGAATGGATTTATCAATTGTAGTTCCACTTTACAACGAAGCGGAATCGCTACCCGAACTTACTGCATGGATTGACAAAGTTTGCCAATCCATGCAGATTTCGTTTGAGGTTATCATGGTTGACGATGGCTCAACTGACACATCATGGCAGGTTGTCAACCAACTGGCAACGAACAATCCCTTTGTCAGGGGCATTAAATTCAGGCGAAATTATGGCAAATCTGCCGCGCTTAACGTGGGCTTTGGAGCTTCACAAGGTCGCGTGGTGATAACAATGGATGCCGATTTACAAGATTCGCCTGATGAGATTCCAGAGCTGTACGAAATGATATCGGTGCAGGGTTTCGACATTGTATCGGGCTGGAAAAAGAAACGGCACGACAACCGCCTCACCAAAAACCTTCCGAGCAAGCTCTACAATTGGGCCGTAAGAAGAGTAAGCCGAATCAAACTTCACGACATGAATTGCGGATTAAAAGCCTACCGATCGGAAGTGGTTAAAAGCATCGAGGTTTACGGCGAAATGCACCGCTACATCCCTGTAATTGCCAAATGGGCCGGATTCACCAACATTGCCGAAAAAGTTGTAGTCCATCGCAAAAGGCAATATGGAACTACGAAATTCGGTATGGAACGGTTTATCAACGGATTTCTTGACCTGATATCCATCAGTTTTGTTGGACGGTTTGGGAAGAAACCGATGCACTTTTTTGGTTTCCTGGGCACCCTGATGTTTTTGGGAGGTTTTTTAGCTGCAACGTGGGTGGGAGCACAAAAGCTCCTGTTGTTAAGCCAGGGAATTCTGGCTCCCAAAGTAACCGACTCCCCTTACTTTTATATAGCCCTGACTGCCATGATCCTGGGTTCACAGTTTTTCTTAGCTGGATTTTTGGGAGAACTGATCAGCAGAAGTTCGAGCGACAGGAATCATTACTTGATAGCAGATAAAACCAACTTTCAGAACGACAGTATTAAGTGAAAATAATCATGATAGGATCGGCCTTTCCTCTTAGAGGAGGGCTATCAAATTTCAACGAGCGAATGTGCGAGGAGCTCATTAACATGGGCCACGATGTTACAATCTACACCTTCTCGCTTCAATATCCCTCCATTTTTTTCCCTGGAAAATCGCAATACAGCACCGAACCTTATTCAGGCAGAGTTCCTATTAAGGTTGTCATCAATTCTGTTAACCCATTCAATTGGTTAATAGTTGGAAATAGACTCAGACGCGAAAAGGCTGACCTGATAGTTATAAAGTTTTGGATTCCCTTTATGGCTCCCTGTTTTGGAACAATTTTGCGCATAGCCCGATTGAACAAAACAACCAAGGCAATTGCCATTATCGACAACATTATTCCTCATGAAAAGCGTCCCGGAGATCGAATTTTAGCTTCCTTTTTTGCAAAAAGTGTTGACGCCTTTGTTGCGATGTCAAGAAAAGTAATGACAGATATTCAACTGTTTAATACCAGAAAACCAATACTTTTCAACCCCCATCCTATTTACGATAACTTCGGCACACCCGTATCAAGAGACAAAGCTGTTGAGTTGCTGGGTCTCGACAAATCATTCCGTTACATCCTGTTTTTCGGTTTTATACGCGATTACAAAGGCTTGGACATATTGCTCAACGCTATGGCCGACAAGCGCTTGCTTCCATACAATATCAAACTGATTGTAGCAGGCGAGTTCTATACCGACTCAAAACCTTATTTGGATATAATAAGAAATCATGGAATAGAAGATCGCGTTGTTTTATCAAATGATTTCATTCCTGATAGTGAAGTATTTAAATACTTCAGCGCTTCAGACATTGTCGTTCAACCCTATAAAACAGCCACTCAAAGCGGGGTCACACAAATTGCGTATAACTTTGACAAACCTATGATTATCACAAGAGTAGGAGGACTTGAGGAGTTTGTACCAGATGAAAAAGTAGGGTTTGTGGCCAGTCCCGACGATGTTTCAATAGCCAATTCTATCGTCAGGTTTTATGAGGAGAACCGAGAAGAACATTTCATTACCAATATCAAGATCGAGAAGAAGAAGTTCTCGTGGGATCATTGGGTAAATCAAATGATCGATTTGTTTAAAGGATTGTAACAGTTTGGTCGAAATGATTGTATTATTGTATCTTTGTAATTGGACGCACCAGAAAAAATATTATTCATGAAACGCCAAACCTACTTCCTTTTGAATCAGTTGCTCTTGTTTGGTTTGCTTTTGTCAGCATACTCAACAACAGCTCAAAAACAAATTGTCATAAAACCTGGTCCACTTAACGGGAAGTTTTGTTATCTGAATTCTTACAATTTCAATGGCAACTACCAAACGGAAAGCCTGATTGCAGCGGCATGGACCTACGGTGGTGAGTTCGGAATTGGAAGAAGTTTTTTTAGTTTTGACTTGCCGGCAATTCCTGCTTCCTGTTCAAACCTTCATGCCACTTTACAACTTTTTTTTGATCCAACATCGGCTCATGTTGGACATGGAGGCGATAACATTTGTAAATTAGAACGAATTGTGAGCAGTTGGGATGAATTCAATATAGATTGGAGCCATCAGCCTCAGGTTGACAGTTCGTTAAGGGTGTTTCTGCCAACATCTATCACCTCCAATCAGTCGTATCCCGAAATTGATGTTACATCTTTAGTAACAAAAATGTATGAATTACCCCAAACCAGTTTTGGCTTTCGTCTGAGTTTGCTTACAGAGAACCTGTACCGAAGCATGATACTTTCCAGTTGCAACCACTCGGATGAATCACTCAGACCAACATTAATTATTACTTACGATTCATGCTCTTTCCCTGACAACCAGTTCTCATTCAGCACTCATGAGGCTTTCGTTCAATTCACCTACACCGACTCTACCACCTCCGAATGGCATTGGAACTTTGGAGACCAATCTTCTTCAAACCTTCAAAACCCATCACATACTTATACGCGGCCAGGCACCTACATTGTAACTTTAACTGCCATCAACCAATGTGGCCGCACAACCATGTCGGATACTCTGACAGTTTGCGATCCCCCGGTTGCCGACTTTGTTTATCGAGTCGATAACCAGGTAGTTAGATTCATCAACATGTCGCAAAATGCCGATTCCTGGTACTGGAGCTTTGGTAATGGTTTCTTTTCGAATCTCGAAAACCCGGTCTATCACTTTTTAGAACCTGGAACTTACGAAACCTGTCTTCTTGCATCAAACTCATGCGGCTCAGATATTCGATGCAATCGAATTGTTATAGAAGCATATACCAACCCACAATCCACCGGAACAGAAACTGAAATTGAAACCACTCCCAATCCAACATCCGGCGAATTGAAGGTGACATCAAGCCTCAATCATACCATCCTGAAAATTGAAATCAGTACCACGTCGGGGCGCATTGTTCAAACACTCTTCCCTGAAGCAGTGGCAAGTGTTTCCATCAATATTTCAAACTTAGATTCCGGAGCTTATATAGTAAAAACCATTACTACTCAGGGCGAATACTCCAAATTAATAATAAAAGAATAGTCCCCTGATTATATCTCTTTACATGTCAATACTACCGACCGAAAACAAAAAATCTATTCTCAGGCAATCCACCCTGCTGCGCTCAGCAAGTTCGGAAACCATCTCCAATCTCGCAGAAAACGCCATCGAAATAGAGGCTGCAATGGGCGAAACAATCTTGTATCAGGGAGATGTGAGCAACGAATTTTACTTCATCAGCGAAGGCGAGGTGGAGGTTTCCGTTGCAACTCACCCAATCAAAACCCTGGTAAAAGGCGATGTATTTGGACTTTATCCACTTGCTGATTTTGGTGAACGATCGGCCGACATCATCGCTACGAAACCATCCAAACTGTTAAAACTCACTGGCGAAAACTTCTTTAAAGCAGCCGAGACCGATCCGGGTTTAATCAAGGGTTTGGCATTGGAAATCAGTACCAACAGCAGAAATCTGCTTTCGCTTCACCAAATCATCGCAACTCAACGTGATGAAATTGAGAAACAAAAAATGGAACTGGCCGAGCTCAACAAAACCAAAGACAAGCTCTTTAGCATCATGGGACATGACCTGCGAAGTCCGGTTGCAAGCATCATCACCCTTATTGAAATTCTCATATCCGATTTGGATGATATGCAACCCGATGACATCAGATCGATGCTCAACGATATCAGTCAACTAAGTCAGATCCACCTGAAGTTGCTTGAAAACCTGTTGCAATGGGCTCGTTTGCATACAGGAGCTACAAAAGTGTGCATCGAGCCTATTCTTCTTTCAGATGTTTTAGATGAAACTCTTGATTTTTGCGAATACAAACTGAAGGCTAAAGATATAACTCTAAATAAGAAAACAGAATACAACTCAACAGTGCGAGCCGACAAAAACATGGTTCAAACTGTTTTGCGCAACCTGATTACCAATGCCGCGAAATTCACTCCCAGGGGAGGCACTGTAACCCTATCAACCCAACTGTTTAACGGTCATGAGGTAGTAGTTACAGTGAGCGATACCGGAATTGGAATGAATCAAGCGCAAACCGACCGTCTGTTCCGCCTCGACAAAGTTCAATCGAGATATGGAACTGAGAACGAAGCAGGAACAGGTTTGGGTCTCATTATTTGTCATGATTTTATTAAAATAATCGGCGGAAAAATCTGGGTCGAAAGCAACGAAAACCAAGGTTCTTCGTTCTCATTTACCATTCCTTTATAACTTTTTATTAGAACAATGATATTCAGAAGCAAGGCACCATTACGGCTTGGATTAGCCGGTGGAGGAACCGATGTAGCACCTTATTGTGACCTGTTTGGGGGAGCCATACTCAACGCAACCATCAGCATGTACGCGTGGGCTACCATAGAACCCCGTACCGACAACCGAATCATTCTTCATTCAGCCGACAGAAAAGAAGCAGTCGAGATTGAAGCTCAAAAAAGCCTACCCCTTGATGGGCAGATGGTTTTACACAAAGGCATCTACAACCGTTTGATAGCAGACTATGATTTGCAGCCTTTTGGATTTGAACTAACTACCTTTGTTGATGCCCCTGCCGGATCGGGGCTAGGTACTTCGTCAACCCTTATGGTAGCCATTCTTGGGGCTTTCGCTGAAATGCTTTCCCTACCTCTTGGTGAATACGACCTGGCCCGATTAGCTTATGAAATTGAACGGAAAGATCTGGCTATGGCCGGAGGCAAACAAGACCAATATGCCGCTACATTTGGGGGTGTAAACTTCATGGAGTTTTCCGATAACGAGAAAGTTATCGTCAACCCGTTGCGAATCAGACAAAGATACCTGGATGAACTGGCCCACAACCTTCTGCTCTATTACACAGAAACCAGCCGCTTGTCATCCACCATTATCGAAGAGCAAGCTGGTAACGTTGTCAAAAAAAATGAGCGGTCAATCGAGGCCATGCACAAACTCAAAGAGCAGGCAGTGATGATGAAGGAAGCCCTCCTCAAGGGGCAACTCGATAAAATAGGTGATATTCTGGATTTTGGTTGGCATTATAAAAAACAAATGGCCAGTGCCATCACCAACCCCATGCTCGATGCTATCTACGATGCAGCTAAAGGAGCAGGAGCCACCGGGGGAAAAATCAGCGGAGCAGGTGGCGGAGGGTTTATGATCTTCTATTGCCCCGCGAATACCCGTACCAAAGTAACAGAAGCCTTAGAACAATTCGGCGGCGCCTGCCGACGGTATGAGTTTACTACAAGGGGTTTGACTGCGTGGTCGATCTAACAGATACGAATAGGTAATATGCTTAAAGTGTAGTTGATAAACTGATACTAATCAGGCTGTTAATCCATATCCGGTGCCGTGAAGATTCGTTAATCAGAACAGCACTGGATTTTTTTGTAATTTTGTATCCCGATAAGCCATTTCTACTTCACGAAAGAGAAGTGAATTATAAATAATTGAAAATATAACACATGAGCGACCACATCAAGCAAATAATTGGCGAATCGGTAACACTCAAGCAGCAATTGCTGAATTCACCCGAATTAATCAATAATATAGACAAAACGGTACAGGCCTGCGTATTGTCACTTAAGAACAATGGGAAGGTATTGTTTTGCGGGAATGGCGGAAGTGCAGCCGATGCCCAACATCTGGCTGCCGAGTTGTCGGGAAGGTTTTATTACGATCGCCCTCCGCTCCCTTCTGAGGCCTTGCACGTTAACACCTCCTACCTCACAGCAGTAGCCAACGATTACAGCTACGACGAAGTGTATGCCCGTATGGTTAAAGCTGTCGGCAAACCGGGAGATGTTTTGGTAGGACTAAGCACATCAGGAAACTCAAAAAACATCGTGAAAGCCTTCGAGAAGGCGGAAGAACTTAACATCATCACTGTGGCTCTTACCGGCGAAACAGGCGGAGCAATGCGTCAAACTGCCGACATCCTGATCAACATCCCTTCCACCGATACACCCAGAATCCAGGAAGCCCATATCCTGATTGGACACATCATCTGCCAACTTATCGAAGAACAAATGTTTCCAAAAGGTTGACGTATGTTTAAAGAAGTAATTGTACTGGCAGGAGGCTTCGGAACTCGTTTGCAGCAAGTTGTAAGCGATCTTCCCAAAGCTATGGCTCCCATCCAGGGCCGCCCTTTTCTTGAATACCTTCTCGACCACCTGGAGTATTTCAGTGTAAAAAAAGTGATCCTTGCCACCGGGTACAAACACGATCTTGTTGAAACCCATTTCGGGAAGAAATACAAATACCTGAAGATCGAGTATTCGCGTGAAACTGAGCCACTGGGAACAGGAGGAGCCATTAGCAAAGCATTGACACTGTGCGAGTCGAAAAGGGTACTCGTGATGAATGGTGACACCCTTTTTAAAGTAAATCTGGGCAAACTCAACGATTTTACTTTGGTTCAGAAAAGCCGCTGCACGATGGTTTTGCGTGAAGTTGACGATGTGACCCGCTACGGAGCCGTAGCCCTCGATCAACATGCCAGGGTGAATCAATTTGCAGAAAAAGGAGGAGCCTCGGGAAAGGGTTTGATTAACGGAGGCGTTTATGCGCTGGAGAAAACCTTGCTGGACGAATACTCTCTGCCCGAAAAATTTTCGTTCGAGAAAGATTTCCTCGAAAAATACTACGCTACCATCCCGATTCATGGAATGGTATGCAAACAATATTTCTTAGACATTGGCATTCCTGAAGATTATGAGAAAGCACAAAGTGAATTTGCCCAGTTTACTGAAATCTGACGACTGGTCGCTTTTTCTTGATCGCGACGGAGTAATAAACCAAAGGCTGGTTGATGATTATGTAAAAAACACCAACGAGTTTCAGTTTACAGATGGGTTCACCCGCGCTTTGTCAGATTTAACACCGTTTTTCAAACACATTGTGGTGGTTACCAACCAACAGGGAATTGGCAAAGGGCTGATGAGCGAGGCTGCTTTGTCAACCATTCACCAACACATGATAGCCGAATGCAACAAGGAAGGTGGACGGATTGACCATGTGTTTTATTGTCCCGATCTGAAAGAGAGCAGGAGTTTGAACCGGAAACCCAATATCGGGATGGGACTTCAGGCCAGGAAAGCATTTCCACGAATCAGGTTCAACCGATCCGTTATGGCAGGCGACTCACTTTCCGACATGGAGTTTGGCCGCAAACTTAAGATGGTTACCGTGTTTATCGATAATGGCGACCCTTCTCCCCTGCCCGATCACCTTGCTGATTTCAGATTTAAAACTTTTTCAGAGTTTGCAAAATGGCTGACCGGAAACCTCTGATAACTCCGAAAGGCTCGTCACGTTGCGGTACCAGGAAAGGGTGCAACCGCATCTTCATCTCTTATTCAACCAAATACCAATAGAATGGAATCAATCAGGATTGTAATTGTTGACGATCACCGGATACTGCGCGACGGCATCAGGTCGCTTATCCAGGGACAGCCCGACATCGAAATTTTGGGAGAAGCAGGTTCTTATTCAGAGCTAATGAGCTTATTGGGGATGTACAATCCTGATGTACTGCTGATGGACATCAGCCTTCCCGGCCCGTCGGGGATCGACATAACCCGACGCCTGCTCAACGACACCGATTACCAGCATATAAGCATCCTGATTCTATCGGGAATCCCGCAAGAAGACACCATCATGCAGGCAATCCAGGCTGGTGCCAAAGGTTTTCTGCCCAAGAACACTTCGCGCGAGGAACTTTTGACAGCCATCAGAGATTTGGCTGTTGGAAAAGAGTTTTTTAGCCCGGCAATTAGCGAAATCATTCTCAAAAGCTATATCGACAAAGCCAGACTTCAATCATCGGGTGCAACTACTGCTTTATCGAAAAGAGAGGAAGAGATAATAAAACTTGTAGCCGAAGGGCTGACCAACCATGAAATAGCCGATACACTTTTTATCAGCATCCGCACTGTGGAAACTCACAAAAACCGGATCATGACCAAGCTGGGTTTAAAAACCACTGCCGAAATGGTAAAATATGCAATAAAAAATCACCTTTACACCCCATAAGTCTTATTTGCAAATGAACACATACACACCAAATTGAGTTCTTTGAACGTCCATTACTAACTTGTTATACCGCAAATCAAAGCAGATTAAATCATTTTCTATGGAAAACATCCGTTTCAAGGCGCTAAGCGCCATTATGAACCGCCAGCCACTTCGCAATCAGGCTGAATTCAGGTGTAATGTTGAGCAATTTGGTGAAATGACCTTCGGGTTGGAGGCAATGAAAAAATTCCTAACCGAGGAGGCGTATAAAAATTTGATCAACAGCATTGAACGTGGCGATAAAATTGACCGGCGCATTGCCGATCAGGTGGCCGCCTCGCTCAAAGCCTGGGCCATTAGCAAAGGGGCAACCCACTATACCCATTGGTTTCACCCTCTGACAGGAAACACTGCCGAAAAGCACGACTCTTTTCTCGATCCTGCAGGCGATGGGAAAGCCATCGAAAAATTCAAAGGGAGTGAATTGGTGCAGCAAGAGCCCGATGCCTCCAGTTTTCCCAGCGGTGGCATTCGCAACACTTTTGAAGCCAGAGGTTACACCGCGTGGGATCCAACAAGCCCAGCCTTCATCCTCGACAGCACTTTGTGCATCCCCACCATTTTTGTTTCTTACACCGGCGAAGCACTCGACTACAAAACTCCGCTTCTCAGGGCTTTAAACGAGGTTGATCTGGCAGGAAAAGAAGTCTGTAAGTTTTTGGGATTCAACGAGAGCAGGGTATTTGCCACCCTGGGTTGGGAACAGGAATATTTCGTGGTTGATGCGGCACTGTATGCCGCCCGCCCTGATCTGATGCTTACACGCCGCACAGTTTTTGGTCATGCTTCGGCAAAAGACCAGCAACTTAGCGATCATTACTTTGGCACCATCCCTACCCGGATCATGGATTTCATGAAGGAATATGAATACGAAGCCCACAGACTGGGAATTCCGGTTAAGACCCGACACAACGAGGTTGCGCCAAACCAGTATGAACTGGCACCAGTGTTTGAGGAGGTTAACCTGGCTATCGATCACAACCAATTGATGATGCACCTGCTCAAACGGATAGCTCCCAAACACAATTTGGTAGTTTTGCTTCACGAAAAACCTTTCGCGAAAGTTAACGGAAGTGGTAAACACAACAACTGGAGTCTGGCAACAGGCAGTGGAAAAAACCTGCTTGCCCCCGGGAAGAACGAAAAAGAGAACATCAGGTTTCTTACCTTTCTTACCATCGTTCTGAAAGCTGTTGAATCGAACAGCGATCTGTTGCGTGCCGCGATTGCAACTGCCAGCAACGACCAACGATTGGGCGGCCACGAAGCACCTCCTGCCATCATTTCGGCATTCGTGGGTTCGCATCTTTCACAAGCCCTCGAAGAATTGGCCAGCGCCGGCAAAGTTACTCCGGAACTGAAAGCCGAATTGGATATGAAGATCTCGAAGATTCCGGGGATCATGCTCGACAATACCGACAGAAACCGGACCTCACCTTTTGCCTTTACGGGCAACAAATTTGAATTCAGAGCAGTGGGCTCGTCGCAAAACTGCTCAACAGCCATGATTGCACTAAATCTTATCATGGCCGACCAGATGAAGCAGTTCATGAAAGAGGTGACCCAACGGATTGAAGCGGGACAAACAAAAGATGAAGCCCTGTTTGGATTGCTTGCCGCGTGGGTCAATGAATCGTCGCGGATTCGTTTCGAGGGAAATTGTTACAGCGAAGAGTGGAAAAACGAGGCTGCCCGCCGCGGATTGTCGAATCACGCCTCGGCGCCTGAAGCACTGGCCGCCTACGTGACACCGCAAACCATTGCCCTCTTTGAAAGAAACAACGTGCTGAACGAGCGAGAACTTCGTGCCCGCTACGACATCAAACTCGAGCGTTATGTGATGGAACTCCAGATCGAGTCGCGGGTTATGGGCGACCTTGCCACCAACCACATCATCCCAATTGCCATTCGATATCAAAACACTTTGATCGAGAATGTTAAAGGTTTAAAAGAGGTGATCGACAACAAGACCTTTGTAAATTTGGCAAAGAACCAGGTCAGCTACATCAAAGAGATCAGCGAACACATCAGCAACATAAAAATTGCCGTTGAAGAGATGACCGAAGAGCGGAAAAAAGCCAATGCAATTGACGACAACGAATTGAAGGCAGCGGCTTACCGCGACAACGTTAAACCCTTTTTCGAGACAATAAGGCATGAAGTTGACAAGCTTGAAATGATGGTTGACGACGAATTGTGGCCTCTTCCAAAATACAGAGAGATGCTTTTTGCACACTAACGCAAATTTCGATTCTTAGGATGCTAAGCCCCCTTTTCAGGGGGCTTTTTTTGTTCAGAAAGCTCACGCATGAACTCTTGAAATACTGCAAAACAATTGATAAAGTGATATTTAAGAATTTACTGGTTTCAAGGCAGATAATTCACGACCTTTGCAAATTGTTCCTAGATATTTCCATGATATGTCAGAAAACTCATTTACAGTTGTTTCGGAATCGAAGTTGCTTGAATTGCTTTTAAAACAATATGCAAGCAAAAGCAGAAGTAAAATAAAAAAGGTTCTCACGGTGGGTTCGGTTCGAGTGAACGGTAAAGTTGTTACCCGTCACGATCACCTTCTTAAACCAGGAGACGAGATCGAAATAAGTTGGAAGCCGGAAGCTGCTCCAAAAAAATTCAAAATGCTTTCCATTGTATTTGAAGATGAAACCATTTTGGTTATCAACAAAATGTCGGGTTTGCTTTCGATTTCAGCCGGGCAAGAGGGTGAGCCTACAGCCTACCGTCAACTTCGTGATTATGTTGAGGCTACTCAACCCGAAAGGGGGCTTTATGTAGTTCATCGTCTCGATCGCGATACCTCAGGTTTGATGATGTTTGCCAAATCTGAAGAGGTACGCTCCAAACTTCAAAGAAACTGGAAGCGGGTGATCACATCGCGGCGGTATGTTGCGCTGGTTGAAGGAGTTCCATCGGAACTTGCCGGTACCATCTCGAGTTTCCTTCGTGAAAGCAAGGCTATGAAGATGCACAGCACCAACAATCCCGACGAAGGCGACAAAGCCATCACCCATTACAAAACGCTTATTTCTGCCAATGGATACTCTCTGGTAGAGTGCGAACTCGAAACAGGCAAGAAGAACCAAATCAGGGTGCACATGGCCGATCTGAAAACACCAGTGGCCGGCGATACAAAATACGGTGCCAGCACCAATCCGGTTGGAAGACTGGCTCTGCATGCTGCCGGCATTTCGTTTAACCACCCCCTCACACACGAACCGATGAGTTTCGAATTGCCGGTTCCAAACAAATTTCTTGAAGTTCTGAAACAGAATTAGTTCAATCAAGATACCGTGATTTAGCTTCTAACTCGAAAGTTTCAGCCACCACCGCCCTTTCGATCCGGTGATGGATACCGACCATAGTTACCAGCCTATTTGCTACTTTTGCACTCCACCGCCGATGTATGAAAAACAAGGATAACATAACCATAAAGAACAAGAAAGCCTACCACGAGTACTTTCTGGTTGAAGAATTTACAGCCGGGCTGGTACTCCAGGGAACCGAGATTAAAAGCATCAGAGCCGGAAAAGTAAACCTTACCGATTCGTATTGTTCGTTTACCGATAACGAGTTGTTTGTTAGAAATATGCACATCAGCGAATATGAATTTGGAAATATTTACAACCACGAACCTAAGCGCGACAGGAAATTGCTTCTTAACCGACGAGAGTTGCGGAAACTTCAGAACAAAGTAGCCGAAAAAGGCTTCACTATTGTTCCGGTCAGGCTCTTTGTTGGCGACAAAGGGTTGGCCAAATTGGTGATAGCCCTCGCAAAAGGAAAACATACCTACGACAAGCGGGAAACTCTGAAGAAAAAAGATTCTGCACGCGAAATGGAACGCCGTGGCGACTACTGAAAGTAGTCGGAATACCTCTTTACACACCAAACTTTTTATGAACCAAACTGAACGCAAGCCCGACTGGCTCAGGATCAAAGCACGCCAATCGGAACAATTCGACGAAACTGCCCGCAGGCTGTCATGCCGCGGTCTCAACACCATTTGTGTGAGTGGCAAATGCCCCAACCTGAAAGAATGCTGGTCGGCAGGAACGGCCACCTTCATGATTCTGGGCGACATATGCACCCGATCGTGTAAATTTTGTGCCACCAGGACTGGCAGACCCCTTCCTCCCGATTTGTACGAACCTGTGAAAATTGCCGACGCGGTGCAGGAAATGAAACTGAAACACTGCGTGCTCACCAGCGTCGATCGCGACGATCTGCCTGATGGTGGTGCTGCCTTCTGGGCTGAAACCATCCGTACCATCAGAAAATCGAATCCCAATACAACCATCGAGGTGTTGATTCCCGATTTCGACGGACGTGAAGATTTGCTAAACCTGGTTTTCGAGGCGCGCCCCGATATCCTGGGGCACAACCTGGAAACCGTGAAGAGGCTCACTCCTGAAGTGAGAAGCAAAGCCAAATACGTTACAAGCCTCGAGGTGATCAGACTAGCGTCGCGGGCTGGCTTGACTACCAAATCGGGAATCATGGCCGGACTTGGTGAAACATCAGATGAAATTGAACAGACCATGGACGATCTTAGGGAAGCCGGATGCCATATTTTCACTATGGGTCAGTACCTTAGACCTTCGCTTCAGCATCTGCCGGTTGACAGCTTCATGCATCCTGAAACATTTACCCGCTTCAAACAAATGGCGCTTCGTAAAGGTTTCAAAGCCGCCGAATGTGGACCCCTGGTTCGCTCATCGTACCACGCATCGGAAGCATTCAACTCGATGAAAAATGAATAGCCGGCAAGTTGTTTTTCATGATGCAGGATTGCTCGATTATGGGCAGGCCTGGGAACTTCAGGAACATTACCACCAACTGCTGGCAACCCAACCCGATGAAACACGCGATCCAAAGGGTTACCTGATCTTCGTGGAACACCCCCACGTTTATACCCTCGGCCTTCACGGCGATCAAAACAACCTTCTGATCGACAACAATTTTCTTAATAAAATTGGTGCTACTTATTACAAAGTTAACCGCGGAGGCGATATCACCTACCATGGCCCCGGTCAGATTGTTGGATATCCAATTCTCGACATCAAACGATTTGCAACCGGAATCAAAGACTATGTATTCAAACTTGAACAGGCTGTTGTCAACACCCTGTTGCAATTCAAGATTGAAGCCAGCCGTTTGCCCGGGGCAACCGGTGTGTGGCTTGATGCCGGAACCCCTTCGGAGCGGAAAATTTGCGCCATCGGTATCAGAGCCTCCCGCGGAATCTCGATGCATGGCTTCGCTTTTAACATCAACACCCAACTCGACTACTTCAGATGGATCAATCCATGCGGGTTCCTTGATAAAGGGGTGACAAGCCTCCAAAAAGAATTGGGAACTGCTGTCAACTTCGATCAAACCAAAGAAATTTTGCTTGATGAAATTGCAAAAGTGTTCGAGATGACAATCGTTAAAGCTTTGTAAAGCAAGATGTCAGCACAATTTATTTTCCAAAAATAAAGACATAAAAAAAGAGGATCGGAAATCACCAAAACCGATCCTCTGTACCTGAAGCGGCGAACTTCAGTCAATCAGCAAAAGAACAAGATTCCTTTTTACACGAAGCGGCCACACCAAAAAAACCGCCGGATTTTATTCCTTAAAAGTGCATTCAGGAAAAATTTGCATGGCAAAGATACAACCAGCAGACTTTTCAAACACAATTTTTTGGATATTTGCACAAATTTATAACAATCTGTTAAAAAATTAACATGCAAACCATTGCAAATATCATCGAGAATGTTTTGATGCACTACCCTTTTCTTTGGGAAAACTTAAGCGACGGGTTGGTGAATACTTCCGCCCTGGCACGGATGCTGTTACCAGCTGTAGAACGCGAGATGGGCCGTCCTGTAAAAGAAGCAGCTGTTATGATGGCTATCCGCAGGTTGAGCGTGCAATCACCGGCTATGATGCAATCGCGGTTGAACCAATTTCTTCGCAGTTTGGGCGATATAACCGTGCGCTCGAACCTTGACGATTTCACTTTTCGCAACTCATTTACCCTGGCTCAGAATCAGGCCCGGCTGCTGCAGGAAGTTTCGGGGCGACATGATCTTTTTATAACCTTCGCGCAGGGTGTGAATGAATCAACCGTGATTGCCTCTACCAGCATTCGCGAAATTGTGGAACAAGTGTTTGCCGGCGAAGAGATGCTGCATCATGTGAGCCCGCTATCGTCGCTCACGGTGCGGTTGCCCAGTCAAAACATGGCCGTTATTGGCTTGTATTACCAGATTTTCAGGAGTCTGGCCTGGTATGGAATCAACATAGTGGAGGTAATCAGCACGGCCAACGAGTTTACCCTCATTCTTCTGGAAGATCAGGTTGACAAGGCTTTCAGGGTTGTTAAAGATATGAAACGAGGCATATAAACCGGGGCAGGAAGCTGTAGCCTCCTGCCCTCTGATTGTTAGCGAGCCACACTAACCAGGTGTCCCGATGCTGTAATGGCGTAGTATTGCCCGTTGTACATCGCTTCAGCCGATGTTGACCCTATTGTGAATTCACCGGCCGCAATCACTCGGGCCAAATAATAGAAATAATGCTCAACAGGATAAGCCGTGGTAAAGAAATTGATCCGGTCGTGACGAATATCGAGCTGATCGGGCCGAATGCTGTTCGACATCCAGGTGTAATCGCGGCCTGGTGCCAGCCGTGGATTCTCGATCTCGAAACAAGCCGGTAACAAATCGCTTACCACCACATTTTGAATTGTAACAGGCAACAGCGACTGCAATCCAACACGCACCACCACCAGTTCGCCATGCCTCACCGACCGGTTGATGGAGTTCCCGTTTCTGTCGAGCAGTGCATAACTAACTTTAAGCATCTTGCTGGCCGGGGAAACCGGCTCCACCCCTACCCCTTCAGAGTTCCATGAGTAAAACAGATTCCCTTTTCCATGAACCTTAAGGGTAACCGGGAAGATATTCTCCTTACGGCTTATAACCAGATCGTTGCCATCGAACTTGATTGTTTTGCCATTGGCCAGAACTACGTCGGCATTGCAAACAACAGCGGTAGCTGATTTGTAAAAACGTGCCAGCGCACACATTGCCTGCGATTTATCGAATGTTGACATCCAGCCACTGGTTCTGAGTGTACTGATCAGGGCGTCGAGCCAAATAGAAACCGACTGATCGTTGGGTTCGGAAGTGATAAGGGCATTGATGGCCCAGCCACTTGACGAAAGTGAAGAGTAATACGATCCGCCGTCGGTACGCACCGGAACCGGCATATTCACACTTCCGGGCATCAATGCTCCGAAGGCAGTCTTATCGCCAGCAAGCCTGAACGAAGCTGCCATAACCACGCGACTGTCGGGTGTAAGCAATGTAACATGATCTTTGTAGTAGTTCATCGCGGGAAGATTGGGTCGGCCGGCAAGCGCGAGCACGTAAAGCGAGTAAACAGTTTCGCGGCGAGCCCGCAATTGTCGTTCAACTTTACCATTGGCATCCAGATACCCGTAGCTCTCTGTTTCGTAGCGCGACGATTGCTGGTTAAGCCATTCGAGAGCCCTTCCCAGACTGCGGTTGTTCACATCAAATCCAGCCTTACCAGCCTCTACAAGAAAATGGGTAGCATATGCTGTAGCCCACCAATCGGGGTTGGCTGCCTCAGGCCAATAGCCAAACGAACCGTCGTAGCGCTGCATCGACAAGATCCGTTTTACAGCCTCCGTGATGTTGCGCGTAACCTCGGTTCCGATAAACGCCGCGTCGTTTCCGCCTTTATCGAGCAAATAGAGTTGTGGAAACGCCGTGGAGGTGGTTTGCTCCAAACAACCATAGGGATAAGTTATTAGGTCGTTGAGCAGCGTGGCAAATTCGCCAAGAGGATTGACCGTGAGCCACAGGTTCGAGTGTTCTGAACCGGGCAACACCTTCTGTTCGCATTCTATTCGCTTAGGATTGGCTGCCGATGCAATGCCGGAACCCGATTGCCTGACAGGCCCTACTGCTGGTCTGACGTTGAGTTGGAGGGTCTCGGTATGGGTTTGACCGTTGGCGGTCACCTCTATCTGCACGGTGGCCTCTCCAACAGCCTCTTTGGCAGAAATGGAAGCCATAACCCGGTTCTGAATATTGGGATGAAGGGTAACTTTTGATGTGGTTCCGGAAGTGAGGCGCACTGCACCCGATGTGGTGATTTTAACGGAGGCTTCAGCAGCTTTTGATGTGGTGTTAAGCAGGTTAACAGGAAACAACAACTGATCGCCGGGGCTTAGAAAGGGAGGCAGGCCGGCAGTAATCACCACCGGATCGGCCACAACCATGAATTTTTCGGCCGAACCTGTTGCCTCGTCCTTAAAACCTACTGCCATCAGCCGCAGTTTGCCCGAAAACGAAGGGATGGGGACGTTGAATGAGCACTTACCACTGGCGTCGGCCTTGCGAAAGCCACTCCACCACACAGCAGGTTTGGCTTGTTTGTTGCCAAAGGGATTCACCCTGCGCGACATATCAAAGTCGGAATCGCCACCCGAACTCGAGAAGGAGGCAGCCAGTTCGGGGAAGAGTTTTGCATACAAATCGTACCATGAAGCATCGAAACCACGCCGACCATAGAACCAACCCCACGGATCGGGGGTGGGCTGGCTGGTGAGCTGCAGTATCCCTTCGTCAACAGCCGCCAAAGTTAGCAGGGCATTGGGTTGGGTTTGAACAACCACCTTTTGCCGCGTGCGGCTGCTTGTTTTTTCAACGGCTTGAATGGTAACGGGAAGCCGTGTAGCTGCTTCCGAAACGTTGATGTTGAGCATTCCATGAGCTACAGTGAGTGGCAAATCGGAGTTATCGGGCCGGCGGATGAGGGTGGCCGTGACGTAACTATTGGGTTTCATTGCCTTGGTAATAGAAAATTCGACTGACGCGGCCTTGTTTTCTGATTTCACCAAATGGTGGTCGAAACTGCCGTCGCCCTGAACGATCACCACGCTTACGGTACCGTCGAACGGCGTTTGGAGCAGTATCTTGGCTTTTTCGCCGGGTTCGTAGTTTTCTTTATCGCTTTCTATTGCAATTTCTCCTTCGCGGTTGACCCCGAAGGAGGTGGGTTGGGTGGAGCCACCACCGTAGGCCCACACCGACTCTTCGACCCAGAGGTTGGTTCCGGCTACCCTGAAACGCAGCAGGTATTGGCCAGATACATGGGGTGTAAAATTCCAATTATCGCCATCGCGCCGAACCAGATGTTGCGATGCCGACTCCATAACCTCCCTGCGCTGCGACTGGTAGCGCGAACTGTTGTTTTGCTTGATGACCACTGTTTCCCACATCACCCTTTTCACCTCAACCTCGAGGTTTACATCGGGCTTAAATTTGCCCTCGGCGTCAACTGCCGTTAGTTTAAGGGTATGCGGCTGGCCTGTGGCTATCCAATGCCGGGGATTGTTTACACCCACGAAGAATTTTTGGGTCAACAGATTGAATCCCGTTTGCCTGATAACCGGTCGGTCGTTTTCGTCGAATACTGTGGCCGTAACCGTACCGCGCCACATGCCCGTGCCTTCGAGTGAAGGGAAATCGAATTGCTCTTTTGCCTTGCCATCGGTGTTGGTAACACCCTCGGTGGTAATTGCTTCAAGTGGAGGGAGGTTGGAGGCTGTGAGGTAGAAGTTGTACCTCTCGTAACCTTTGGCCGTGGGTTGACTCCTGCTCAATTTGTACTCCAACTCGTAGTGCGCGTTGGCCGCAGGCGGCCCCAGGAGGCTGCTGGCTGCAATTTCTATTAAGGCTTGTTCGGTTAGAGAATAACGGCTTTTGCTGGTTGATAACTGAACCGAAATCCGATCGGGCTGAAACTCCTCCACTAAAAATTTTTGGTGGTTAAGCAACGTACCATCGGCTCCCGACAGGGTGAGAAACCAGTTTCCGGTGATGGCAGCGGCCGGAATTTTAAACGAAAGAGCTGTTTCGCCGTTTGAACCTGTTGTTTTCTTGCGCACAAGGAACTCACGGCCGGTTGCATCGGTTATTCTCAGAATGAGAGGAAGTTCCACGGCGGGTTTCCACGACTTGAGCCGCACCACAGCTGCAAAATGGGCCGAATCGCCCGGGCGGTAAATGTTTCTCTCGCCATAAACAAAGGCATCAACCGAACCTTTAGGAAGAAAACGGCCTCCGGCATCGAAACGAGACGTTTCAACACGATTGTTGTTTAATATCATGCAGTTAAAATCGTTGTCGAAGCGTGCAACCACCATTGCCGGCTCGAAACCCTGCAATTTATCGGCAAAATCTTTAACTACCCAAAGCCCGCCGGCTCCGGTATTTCCTTTTGCAATCATTTGATTGTTTCGGCTTATCAATTGCAGTTCGGCTCCTTCCAAAGGTTCACCGTCATCTATTTGAAAAGCCTGAACAAGCATCTCGGTTCCATTCATCATGGTCAGCATCCCGATGTTGCTGAACGAGATAAGCCTCACATCGCGAATCCACGGTTTTTTATCGGCCTCTACCCTAACCACGTAGAGTCCTGCTGCGCCCGACTGATCTCTGAAGATTTCTGAAGGGAGGTTGAGAAGCCGCAACGAGCCATTGGAGGGCATGGTTTTAACATCCACCAGCTTATCGAAGATCACGCTGCCATAATCCTCGTCGAAAGGATATTCGTAATTTTCGTACCAGGAGCCCTCGTCTTCGCCCCAATCCCAACGCTTGCCTTGCCTCATGTAGTGAAGGATGTTGTTTTCATAAACCCTGAAAATCTGAATTTTCAAAGCACTGGTATTGCGAATGTACATGCCAAGGTTGCGCTTACCCTTGCTTCCCAGGTAGAGTGCCGACTCTTCGGCAAAAGCAACGGAGGGGGCGGGGTTGCCAAAGTTGGCATTGGTTTCCAAATCGTACGACATCGATCCGCCAAAAACGCTCTTCACGTTGCGCGATACAGTAATCAGGTAGTTAACCCCCTCCTGAAAACTGCCGCGCAGCACCAATCCCGATGAGGAGGCTTCGGTGCGGAACAAACAGAAAGGCTCCACTGCAACATTGCCGGCCAGCGTGTTGGCATCAACAGGTTCCGACAACACAACCGCCACAATCCCTTCGCTTCCGCTGAAACTGGTTTCGGTTCGCACAATTTGCAACTGTCCAGGCTCCGGAAAATCGATGCTTACCGTGTTATCAACACCCGAAGGGTTTCCGCCCAACGAACTCACGGCTCCTTTTTTGAGTGTGCATTGCAAACCCGATGGAACGGTGGTGGTAATGAGACGTATTTGATGCTGCCGCGATGCAGGTTTATCTATCACATTGAATGTAAGGTTTGTTTTGCCATCAAAAAACTGCAACGATTTTGCAAGAAGGGCCGAAGTAACCGGATAATTGAAACTGAGTTCAACCACAGGCACCCGGCTCCCTGATCCCGATCCTGCCACGAACCATGCTGCTGAACCCGTGATCGACAAATCGGGGGTTGCAAACTGCACCTTGCCTGGCAACGATGCACTCATGCCGCCGGCTACCACATGAGGCGCAAAGGTTGCTGTGAATGAGGTGGACGGAGGCAAAGGCGCTGCAGAATAAAACACAAGTGTGCGGTTATCAATCCAAAGGGCCCTTCCTTTGAGTTCGGGCTGAAAAACAACCAGATGACTGGTATCGGCACGACCCACGACGCTGTCGGGTTGCATCTTTTCGCTGAAACCAAATACAACGATGGGTGCCGTGGGATCGGTAGCATCGCCAAGGGTTACGGTAACGTCGGTTGTTCCAAGTATAGAACAGGAAAATGCTGCAAAAAGCAACAAAACCGGCAACAGAAGCCTTAAACTAATTTTTCTCATCACGCGTGGAGTTTTTAGACATCAAATGTAAAGATTTTCTGAGGTATTGGTGATGCACCTCGCATATTATTTATAACGCGCCGCGTTTCCACCCTTACGCAACAACCATCCGGCTGGCTGAAAAGGGTAAAACAGTTTCGCGGGGCAAAACAACAGGTTCACCGGTAGTTTTTCCTTGTTCATCGGATTTGATTTGCACCTTAAACAATCGTCAGATTACTTTTGCAGCCTGTAAATCAGTTTCGCTTTATGGTGGCCAAAAGAGAACTACCACCATGCAATCAGAAAATCGCATCATCAGATGAAAAACATTTTAATTACTATTTTGACTATGACGCTGCTTACCAACACCACCAAGGCTCAAAACGGTGATTACCGTTTCATGATAGAACAAGCCATACTTGCACCCTCGGGGCACAACACCCAGCCGTGGCTGTTCGAGATTCAACCCGATGGCATTGCCATTCACCCGAACTACTCGAAGCGGCTGCCGGTGGTGGATGCCGATAACCGAGAACTGTTTATCAGCCTGGGATGTGCAACAGAGAACCTGTGTCAGGCAGCCACCAGCCGGGGTTATCAACCCGAAGTGAGTATAAGCCCCGACAGCGTGGTGCAAATCAAACTTACCCCGAACAGAGACGCAAAAGCCGGCCCGTTGCTCCCCTTTGTGGCCCTGCGACAAACAAACCGTGGGGTTTACAAGCACCGGATGATACCACACGATACTATTGCCTTGCTGAAAAAGGTGGAGAGCAACCCCGGGGTAAATGTTTACTTTTTTGAAAACGGGACGAACCTTTTCGATACCCTGCTGACCCATGTGGTAAAGGGAAACAACATCCAAATGAACGACCCTGCTTTTATTAATGAGCTAAAGGGCTGGATGAGGCTCAACAAACGGCAAACAGAAGCCTCGAACGACGGGTTGAGTTATGCAACCTTTGGGGCACCCAACCTGCCGGCCTTCGTGGCAAAACCCATCATCTCAGGATTTTTAAAAGCTAAAAAACAAAACGAAGGAGACCTGAAAAAAGGGGAATCATCATCGCATTTCATGCTTATAACTACCAACCAAAACACGCTGCAAGAGTGGATTGGCGCCGGACAAACCCTTCAGCGGCTGCTGCTCGAATCAACGCGGCTGCGACTTGCCCATGCTTATATGAACCAGCCCTGCGAAGTGGCTTCACTGGCCGAAAACCTGAAGCAACAACTCCCAATCGAAGGGCAACATCCCACGCTGCTGCTCAGATTGGGCTATGGCGATAAAAAACCTTACTCCAAACGGAAAAGCGTGGATGAAGTGATGATAAAATGAAGCAGGGATGTTGCAACAACCTGGTTGTTGGGGTTAAAAAATGGATGGTTTCTGCAAAGGCCATCCATTTAAAATCAGGAAGAAGGTTGAGGAGACAATAGAAGATGGATTCAACCAACTGTCACAGGCCGGTGCACATTTACCATCTTCAGGTTCGCATTGGGTGTTGCAAACTTTACAATTGCTGTTGCACCAGACACATCTTTTGTTTTTGCATTCATAAGTGTCGTCCGGCGATGCAAAAATGCCTTTCAGCGGTTGTCACCCGACTTCCGGCAGTTTGTATTTGATGCAAACCGATGCACAACACCCTTAATGCATGAAACATTTTGCCATGTGTATTCAAAAAACGTCGGTTGCATGTCAGCAATTTGCATCTGTTCATACACATTTAGCTTCCACAGGTTCATATTTGTTGCCGACGGGTTAACATTTGTCATTTTCGAAAACACATTTTTCATCCTTTCATATATATTTGTTGTTTTAATATGCACAAAGGGCTCCCCCACTTGCACATCGAACTTCAACAATGTTGAAACAGATAAAAATTGAACGACATGGGACGTTTGCTTTGCCACAAATGCCCTCCGAGACTTTGCAACCAATAAAAAAGACAAACCAGCCACCTTGCTAAAAAAATGATGCGGCATCCATTCTCTTTGATCCTGGGTATTTGATCGTCTGTCGGGCATCCCTCATCGCGCATGAAGCTTCCTGAGGTTTGTAATGAGTCAGTAAAAGATTTCATGCTGATGAATTCTTTTCAAACCAGCTGTAAAACAACCACCAACAAGCTATATTTTGCTTGATTTGGAGCACCCACAGGCAACCGTCACGTTCAATGAGGTAACACCAGACATCGCGAGGAACTGTTGCATCGCCATGCAGGATGCGGGCGATATTGGCAAACATGCTATGGAACTATGGCAACAACATGGGGTTAACCGGGTTCAAAAACAAACCGGCTCCCTTCAACTGGGTGTGTTGAACCAACAACACCACGAAGGGAGCCGGTGTCAGGACGCTTTTAAAGCCTTACGCCTACCGAAAAGCCAGGATACATCTGCACACGGGTATCGCGATGCACCCTGTCGTAAACGGTCCATGGCACCACCGCGGGGGCGATTTGTTTCCCGCTCTTGTCGGTAGCCTTCGACACTATAACATTGAAGCTGGGGCCTCCAAAAATGCTCAACTGGCTGTTTACCTGCCAGCTCATGAGAGCCTGCACGCGGTTAAGCAGGTTCAAACGGTTGGTAAACCATTCGTCTTCGTTAACATGAAACGAAATGGCTTCCAGTGCAATTTCAGAGCGGTTGCTGGTGGTAATCAAAGTACCGAACCCGTAGCCCCATCCCCAATTGATTTTCTCGTTGCGAACCGATGCGCCCAATGCCACAATGTTGTAGAATTGGCGAATCCCGGTTTTAAAACTTATCATGCCGTAAAACGATTCGTTTCCGCCGATCTCGACGGCACGATAGCCATCTTTCACGAAACTGAACACCCCCACCGGTGCGCCTTTGGTGTAGGAGCGGGCTATGTTGATCACACCCAGTTGAATACCTTCAACATCGTGTGCCATGTTGATGAAGCCGCTTATTTGTGCCCCTTGCACCGATCCATTGGCTACATTGGCAAACCCTGCTATTTGAATCCCTTCGATGAAGCCGTTGGCCACGTTGGCAAAGCCAGCGCCTTGCACACCTGTTTGGTTTCCGTTAACAATGTTGGCAAATCCGGCCAGTTGAAAGGCCACGCTGCTGTCGTTAACCACGTTGGCGAATCCGGCAAGTTGTGCCCCTTTCACCGCTTGCAGGTTCACGTTGGTGAAACCGGCCAATTGGGCCCCTTCGGTTGAGCCCATCACCACGTTGGCAAAGCCCGAACCCTGGAAACCTTTTACATCGCGCCTGATGATGCTTCCAAATCCCGATAGTTCTGCCCCGTCAACACCCCCTGAATATCCTCCAAAAAGATTGAGCGATATTTTGTTGATGGTATTCCACGATTCGGTACCATTGGTTCCCAAAGGGGTAACAAAACTCAGATGAAAGGCCGACGTACGAAGCGCGGTGCTGTCGTTGAGGTTACTCTGGGCCATTGAAGGGGCAAGAAATGAAAAAACTGCTGCAAAAAACAAAATTGAACGACGTGATTTCATGATTAATTTTTGAATAAATGGATACAATGTTTCTTTATTTGCCCTTATGACAAATCAAAACGAAAACACCCCCACCCATGCAGGAAAAAAATTATCAAAAAGAGAAAAGAAAAGAGCCTTTGGGCTTACAGGACCGGGAAAAACGGCTCCTGACCCAGGCTTTGGCGATAGATTTGTCATTAAAATTCCAGATTACCAACCCTATAAAAAATCGTATAAGCTTTTATCGGTTGGCACAGCCCTGAAAGCTCATTTAAATACTGCTAAAGTTGAAAGAGCAAAATAGACTGGGTATTCAAACGAGGTAGAAGCAAATCAGGGTATTCTTTTACCGCTAAGATCGCAAAGTTAAGACGCGAAGAGCGCTAAGATTTTCGCACGAATTTCATCATCCCGAACCGACTGCAATTTTAGTCTTTACTAAAAGTTTTGTCCCACGCTTACCTGACGGCTTCCACAAAGGAAGCATCGCCGTACAATCAACAATCGGTAAAGGGCGCAGTGACGCCGACGGCGTCTGCCGGACGTTTATACCAACGGGTATTGTTTATCAGCAAGCACAAGAATCATATATGCCATTGCAAATCCAATCTAAACGTAGTGCCTTAGCTGTCTTAAAAAACTGCGACTGGCATCTTGGCGATTTTTGCGTGAAGCTATCTTTGCGATCTTAGCGGAGAACTAACGCCCGACGCGAAGCGCGGTGGCGCCGGGTCGAGGCTGTCAAAACGAAAACACCCCCACCCATGCAGGAAAAAAAATTATCAAAAAGAGAAAAGAAAGGAGCCTTTGGGCTGACAGGGCAGGAAAAAACGGCTACGCACCTGCAGTGCTGTGGCTGACAATGACGTTCGGGAGCTGTTGTTAGAAAAGGCTAAGCCCTAAACCGATACCAGGCCAGATGCGAAATCTAAAATCGCCGCTGTAAAACTCGTTGGTGGTGTTTGCAGGCAGTATGGCATCGGGATGCGTTTCCTCTTCGTGGCGTGTAGCAAGCATGTTGATCTGCGGACCCAGGTACAATTCCACCTGAGGCCACAACCTGTAGTGCAGCGTTAGCATAGCCCTTCCCAAACGCCCCAATCCTTTTCCATCGGTTTGCGACCACAGGTAACCTGCCGTCAGATCGAGGTGCAAAGCCAGCCTGTTGAATCGCGCAACACGCGAACCCAGGCCATAACTAACCTCCAGCGTGTTTTTAAATCTAAATCCCAATCCCACCTGGTTGTAAAATGCCGGCACACCGGTTTTAAACCTTAGCTGCAACGGCATCACCAAATCAGAAGCCAGCTCAAGCCGGTGCATGCCGTGAGCTACCACACTCAGCAATCCAATTGGCACCCCTTTAGGCACACTATCGCACACGTTGAACAATGCCAACTGGACACCTGTAAGCTTCGAGGCCACATTCAACATCGAAGCCACCTGCACACCCGTCATCCTTCCCGAAGCAACGTTCATCAGCCCGGCCAGTTGCACCCCCGACGCTTCGCCACAAGTGTTAATTCCACCGGCAATTTGAGCCGTATTCACTTCGTTGGTTGCCACGTTGATGAAACCAGCCACCTGCACCCCGTCAACCGCCTGACAGTAGTTGCCAAACCCGGCCAACTGCGCTGTGTTTACCCTCATGCGCGAATAATTGGCAAAACCGGCTACCTGCAACCCATCCACATCGCGCGTGGTTACATTCATAAAACCAGCAGCCTGCATCCCCTTCATTTGTCCCTTCAGCGTGTTGACAAAACCCGCTATCTGAATCCCTTTCAGCGAATCGAGCGTGATGTTTGAGAACCCTGCCAACTGAATACCTTCTGTTCTTCCGAGATTAAGGTTCACGAAACCGGCGCTCTGCAATCCCGTTACCCTGTTGCCAACAATATTGATGTAACCGGCAACCTGAATTCCATGCACATCGTGTCGCACCGCGTTCAAAACGCCTCCCACCTCGATACCATTCACGGCGCCGTTGTAACCAGCAATTATGTTCAGTGAAAAATTAGCAGCAACCGAACCCGTAAGGAGCGGTTCTGACGACAGCCACGGGAGAAAACTAACCTGGAAGAGCCTTGTTTCAAACAAACGGAGGTTGGCCGAACTTGTAAGCATCCTTTTGGGGATGAAAAACCTGATCAGGCCACGGTCTTCGATCTGCGTGCCGTCAACAGCGGGTACCAACAATGCTGTATCGGCAGCATCGGGCAGCCGCCGCAGCGAAATGTCGGGCAGAATGGTCTCGCCGCACTGCAAACCAACTATAGTATCGGAATAACCCTGCCTCGAGATGTAGAAACTGGTAACAGAATCGCACCGACCCGATTCCAGCGTGAAACCACCCGATGAATCCGACAAGGCAGCGCGGTTGTCGGCCACAGCAAAAATGGTAACATCAGGAAGAGGTTTCCCGGTGTGGGTATCGGTGATTCTACCGAAGCGCGCAGCAGGCTTCTCGATGGTTTTTGCAGTTGAGCGGCCAGGCAAAAGAATGATATGGTTGTTGACAGCCTTCCAGGTGATCCTGTCGCGAAACCACCCGCGCAACACACGACGCACCGGCTGTTGCCGCGAGTGAAGATCGACCACACTATCGGTTCTGATCAATCCCGATTTGTATGAAAAGTAAAAATGAGCCACCCGCTCGGTCTCGCTCATGGCTTTTCCCAGTTTCACATCATCGAGCCAAAGGTCAACCGGCCTGTTCAAGGGATTTCCCTGGCCTGTGGCCTCCTCAACCATTGCTGTAAGGATGAAAACCACGATACCCAAAAAAGCAGAAATGTTTTTCACTTTACTGAGCTATCAATCTGAATTCAACACTGCTTATCTGCTCCATTTCCAATCCCAGAGTGGCTGCAACAACTGCCACAATTTCGTGAGCAGGTTGCTGCCCGAAAGTGGCAGTAAGCCTCATCGGGCCGGTTTGGGGCGAAACCAGATGCAACACAATTCCATGAGTTTTTCTGAGGGTAGCAGCCACATTCTCGAGCGGTTCATCAACAAAAACAACGGTTCCGGAATAGCTGAACATCTTTTCGGCAGACAACGGACTGGCTCCCTGTGGCACGGCGGAAAGCCGTGTCACCATACCTGCTTCGCCACGTTCCAGATACAACCCGCCGCTACCCGGACGGGAGTTAGCTGACTGCAAAGCTACCTTTCCTTCATCAACAGATACGTAGAGCATGGTATCGACACCTGTTCGCACCACAAAACGGGTTCCCACCACCCTCACCACAGCCCCGCTGGTTTTCACGCTGAACGGATGCAGCGAATCGTGGGCTACGTTGAAGAACGCCTCGCCTATTAGAACCACCTCACGTTGCTTCGATGCCAGGCTCCTGCTGTAACTGAGTTGCGAACCCGGAGCCAGCACCACCACAGAGCCATCGGGCAAGGTATCGGCAATCCTTTCGCTTACAGCAGCCACCGTCAACAGATCGTCAACCGGCTTCAACGCCTGCCTGATCACGAAAAACAAAGTAAGAACAGCCGCCGCCGGTACAGCCATCCAAAGCAATCTTCTAACGGTTGTTTTCCGTCGCTTCAAGGCAAGTTCAGCCACATCCACACGCCGCGAAAACCGGTTCCAGGCATCATCCACGTCCCAATCGTCGGGAACGGCAACAGGCAAAGCCACCTTTGTCCAGGCTTGTTCAACCCTGGCCATGCGTGAACGGTTGGCCTCCGAAGCCTCAAGCCATTGCTCAACCTGAAGCCGCTCGTAGGCAGCCAGCTCGTCGAGCAGGTAACTTAGCAAAACATCGTCGGTGATGGTATCGTGGCTCATTTTTTCTTACTCCGGTTGTTAACATGACACGCGAACGGGTGGTATCCCCCACTCACGACTCAAAAAAATCAGCAAACAGTATTAAAACAAGTGGCAGGTAGTCGGCCAGTTCCGTACGCAACGATTGCAGCGCCCTGCCAAGCTGGTTTTCGACAGTTTTTGGCGAAATGCCCAACTCGTC
>JAQVCV010000006.1:104691-107569 GCA_028689615.1 Bacteroidales bacterium
CGTCTGCTATCTCGCGGTATTTAAGCCCCTCGTAACGACTCATGATAAAAATGCGTTGCCGTTCGGGGGGTAATTTTGCTACAGCGTCGCGTATTTTCATTTGAAGCTCGGCCAGGGAAACAGCTTCAGAAGCATCGGCCAGCGATTCACCAGGCTGCTGAAAACCGTCGGCCAAATAATCCTGATGAACTTTCCGCTTCCTCAGGTGATTCAAGGCCTGATTGCGCACAGCCCTGAACAGGTAAGCCTGCCACGATGTTGTGATGGAAATGCGATGACGCCCCTCCCAAACCCTAAACAAGGCCTCCTGCACCACCTCTTCGGCTTCGTCGCTGTCGGTTAGCAAACTGAAAGCATAACGGCACAACGAGGCATAATGCTCCCTGAAAACCGATTCAAAATCGGATTTCGTAACAACAGACTGAATTGACGGTGAAACCTCCACGTGCAAAAATAGGGTAACTGATGAAGCCGGCAAAGATAATTGATTGAGCCATGACCTGCAAACCGGCTGCTGGTGAACACATCACCACCCCACTCGTGGCCCGGGAACCTTTTGGAGCAACCTGAGAAGCTTAAAAAAAACCACATCCCGCTTCCGAAGCAGTACGAAGCGTTTCGTTGCCCCTGCAAACCGCTTTCAACAGAACGCAAGCGGCATATTAATACCCAAATACCTTTCAGGCATGCTTACAAAAAACAACCGGCTCCGCACCCTGGGGGTTGGAGCCGGCTAACCATAATAAATCAAATAAACTTATGAAAAGTCCTGTAATAAGGAACAAACAGGCAGGGTTACTCCTCGCAAATTACCGATCCATCTACACTTAAAAGCACTTTCAAACGGTTTGAAGCCGAGTGAAGAAACACCTTGTATTGCACTTCAAGACCAGCAGTGACCATCATTTCGGCTCGTTGCCTCAACACGTAGTCGGGATAGACAGAAGCTACAGTTGCCAGCACAGCAGAAGGCAAATCGGTGGAAACAACACGATTGGCAGAGGCCACGAAGATGTTGGAGCCATCGAAAAGCAGCTTCACGCGCGAAGAGAACGAAGAATCGGCCATCACTGCCGTTACAGCACCAAACTGGCACAACGTATCGTAGTGAGCACCGTGTATGGAAAATCCGGGATAATTGTTCGTGATATAGGCAACAACTGCATCGGGGAGCGAATCGGGGGCAATGCCTCCACCATGATGGCCATGCCCGTGACCGTGACCATGACCGTGGCCACCACCGTGATGGTGACGGTTGTGAAACCACAAAGTATCGCCTGAAGGGGTCACCGAATCGTAAACAAAACCCGGCAAACCTTTTCCGAATTGCAAACCATCGGAGTTGAACACCAAAAACTCGCTCGACGACAGCATCACCAGAAAAGCAGTATCGCTGCCCGTGACCTTAAGAGCCGAGGAAATATTCACATCGGGATAATTTTCAGACAAATAAGTAAGCACTGCCTGAGGAAGCGCTGATGCATCAATCGAAACAGCATCCGACAGCGTGTTGGTGTCGTCGTCTTTCGAACAAGAGGCAAATAAAATTGCCACAGCCATTAAACTAAAAAGGAACTTCTTCATCTTATCAAGTGTTTGAATGAATAATTGAACTATCATCCATCCATACGCACCTGGTGGTTCCCGGGTGGGGTGGCATGCAACAAAAGGGTGTATCAACTGTTTTTCAAACAAACAATCAAACACTTCACCCTTTTACCCTGTAGTTTTGACACTTCGCATACGAGCCAAAAAATCCTCAAACCCCACGCTCACCAAACCCTGTTGCCCATTGGAACCCTGAAAACAAAACTGCCTGCACATACACCAGGCAAGAAAAAAAGTCAGAATGCCACACTTCACCCCACCCATGGCCTTGAGCCAACGTACAGGATAATTGTAATTACAAACGCATTGCAAGGCAAGGCAAAACAGGTAAAAAACCAAGTGCTGCCCCGCCCGAAATGTTTAGAATAACTGACCAGAAAACTGAAGGCATGAATTTTTTCAGGAAACATCCTGATTTTGACGAACACGACACCCTGAGTGTGGTAAACGCCTGCAAGGAAAAAAATCCTAAGGCACAACGCACCCTCATAAAGCTCTATTACGGCTATGTGAAGAGCCTGGCCATACGCTATTCGGCCGACGATCAGGATGCTGATGAGATTGCAAACGACACCTTTCTCAAAGCATTCCTGAAACTCGACCGTTTCGATCCGTCGCAATCGTTTAAAACATGGATACGCACCATTGCCGTGAACACGGCTATAGATTACTACAGGAAACACCTGAACGATCCGGTGCACCAACAGGTAGAAAACCTGATAATGCCTGATGTTAAAGAAGACATTGTAAGCCGTTTATCGGCCGAAGAGATTCTTAGGTTGGTCAGGAAGCTTAGCCCGGTCTATCGCATGGTTTTTACACTTTACGTGATCGAAGGCTACTCGCACAAAGAAATTGCCGGCAAACTAGGCATCAAAGAGGGAACCTCCAAGTCGAATCTTCAGGATGCCCGGCGGCGACTTCAGGCCATGATTCTGAAAACAAACCCCAACCTGTACCTTGCTTATGAATTAAAATCGTTACGCCCGAATGAAAACTGAAGATTTTGACGAAATAGTCAGAAAGAAACTCGATTCAATCGATTTCCCTGTCAGCGAAAGCGACGTGGAAAAAGTGTTTCGGCATGTCGGAAGAAAAGGTGGCTTTTCAGCGAAGCGATTTCCGTCGGGGCTGATTACCGCCACCCTCTCGGCGGCCGCCATCACCGGTTTGATAATCTGGAATGTAGCCCAGATGAAAACCAACCAGTTGATCGAATCAAAAATAGACACCCTGGAGCAAACCTTGCAGGTAGTCAATGCAAAAATTG
>JAQVCV010000059.1 GCA_028689615.1 Bacteroidales bacterium
TAGGTGGTGTTTGAAGTCAGTCCGGTGATGCTGCTGGTGAACGATCCGGTTCCGGTGCCATCGGTGGTATGGTTGCCCGAAACGACGGGCGAAGCAGAAGTGCCCCAGCATACTCCGCGGACTGTGATGGCTGATCCTCCATCGCTGGAAATAGTTCCGCCTGATTGTGCAGTGGTCAGCCCAATGGAGGAGATGGCAGCAGTGGTTATGGAAGGAGCTCCGGTTGTGAAAGAAAGGTCGGAGCCATAGGCAGTACCATCAGTATTGGTGGCAACGATGCGGAAATGGTATGTCTGCCCTGGAGTTAAGCCCGATATGTTAGCCGAAACGCTAACGGCAGAGGAGCCGGAACCTGCAGAAACAACGGGGGTGGTTGATCCGTAGGAGGTGGTTGCACCGTACTGAAAAAAGTAAGTGGATACTATTCCGTTTGGGTTGATTGACCCATTGAGCTGCGCGCTGTTAATCATTACCGAAGTGGCCGGAGCTGTAGTTGCTACTGGAAGTGAACGAAGTTGAGATGTCCATAACCCCCTTCCATACGTTGCAGCCCTCAGCAAATTGTTAGTGTTGTTATTGGCGTCATAGTAAATCTCAAGTTCCCTTATATCCACAGCAGGTAATCCGGAATTGAATAAAACCCATGCTGACATCGATGCCTCTTTGTAATAAACAGCTGATTCGTTGCCTAAATAAATGCCCTCATCAGAATTTTTATCATAAACCAGGCAGTTGGTGTATAATGAAGGAAGACCATTGGAGATGGATGTCCAGCTACTTCCTTTGTCAATTGACTTATAAACCCCATATCCTGCTGTGGCATAAACAACATTAGGATTTGTAGGATGGGCTTCTAAATCGGTAGGAGTGTACCCGCCAGGCAGGGCGCAGGTAGTCCATAAAACGCCTGAACCTTCACAATTATCGGTACGTTTCAGCGAGCCAGATCTTACTGCGTAGAGAATATTTGTATTGGCAGGCGATTGTTCGAGTGCAATACAATTGGTTGTTTCCCCTGTTGAAATTTGACTCCATGAGGGGGGGGAAGAACGTACATTATTACTTCGCCAAACATTTTTGTACCCTATGAACATGGTTGTTGGAGTTGTCTCATGAAGCAAGTATGGGGTAACCCAACCTCCTGACTCAGTTACCCCGTTTGTTCCGTTTCCGGCAATTTTAGTAAAACTCCCACCCGCCGATCTCCGTATGTCTCCATAGTAGAGTGCTCCGTATCTGTAGTTTGAATTGTTGTAGTCGATTATGCACTCCATGCCGTCGCCGCCAATTATTGTAGAAAAAGAGGTTCCGTTAGCAATTGAGGTTCCGTTGTCCTGATATCCATTCATTACCAAAGCAGAACTGGTGGCACTTTGCCCGATTTTATAAACTTGAGCTATTGCAAGTCCTGAAGATATATCAATCCATGTGGATCCTCCATTGGAGGTAACATACAAGCCTCCATCGCCGCAAGAATACAACTTACCGTCTAAAGGGTTTATGTCAAGCGAGTGGATATCAGCATGAACTGAAGGAGCGCATGAATAACCCCAGGAGTTTCCAACCCAGTGCGAATTGATTGTTAGTGTAACACCACCATTGATGCTTTTCCAGATATTTATGCCACCGCAATAGATAGTTTCAGCATTGGATGGATCAACAGCGATGCACAGATCATACCATGCCTGGCTGCCAGTGCCACTTCCATCGCATTCATAATCCATAATATTGGGGGTGGTTGCCTGGATACTGAATGACTCACCGCTATTTGTGGATCGAAGCAGTCCAGCAAAGACATCATCGGTTTGCAATAGATAAACAACCGAGGGATTGGCAGTCGATACACCAATTACCATCCGGGTTCCTGAAACGATACCATCGGTAATTTGTGTCCATGTTTCACCAGTATTAAGTGAGCGATAAAAATATCCATTCTGAGTAGCATAAACTATTGAGGGGTCACCTGGCTTAAACTGAATGTCTTTATAGTGTGATGTGTTCGATGATTTTCTGATCCAGGAAGCCCCTCCATCGATTGTCTTGTAAATGCCGTTGCTTGTAGCTGCCAGAATAATTCCAGGATTTTCCGGGTGCATCTTAAGCATTCCGATTGTGAGATTCCCCATCCCCGAATTTGATTGATTCCATGTTAATCCACCGTCAGTACTTTTATAAACGCCAAGTCCAGGAGCATCGCCAGCGTCTCGGTCGCCAGTTCCGAGATATAGCGTATTAGTAGCCGTGGGATCTATCACCATTGTGGAGGTTCCAAGTGTTGGCATTTCAGAAGTCAGGCAATTCCATGAGGTGCCTCCGTTTGATGTTTTCCATAAACCTCCTGATGGTGAACAAGCATAGATAACCAGTGGATCGGAAGGATGAAAAGCCACTCCGTTGACGCGCCCTAAGCCATTAGGCTGACTAGTGCTGTTGGAAGGAAGGTTTACAGGTCCTAATTCAGTCCAGTTACCACTCGCGGATTTTGCTTCAGCAATATTTTTTTGGAAGATCTCGGCGACATATCCATTAGGGTGGATTTTCCCATCTAATCCCACCCTGAGTGCATTGATATACTCCCACCGTTTGAATACTTTCCAACCACATCCTTTAGTAATGGGGCGGTTTTGCCAGTATTTTTCAAATGCGCTGACAGTAGAATTGAATTTAATGTCACGATCTTGCATCATGGCAATCCAATAGGGTGTTGTAGAAGTGTCGGATGCGGATGCTTTGTTCTGCGCTGTTAGATTGCTGCTAAATAAAAGGTGCAGGCATGCAAGTAATGTTGTAAAAGATTTTAACTTCATATCTTGAGTTAATTAGATTTGAAACAAAATGGTTTATCGAACTACCTGACTGGTTTCATTTCGGGATAAAACATACACTCCTCGCGCGTACATTCGCGGTTAGCCTGGTGGAAGGGGCAGCTTATCCGGCTGTTGACGGGTAGTCTTACACCCAGCAACTCATCCATAAATTCAATGGCTGTAACAAACCCGATAAACACATCGCGTTTGCAGCATCGTGGCCCACCCGAACGGGCAATGCGATCGAGCGAACGGGCTGTCATCATGTTGCTTAGTTGCCACTCTTTTCCTGATAGAGGCGAAGCAGAGGTGATGATGCTTATAAAAGTTCCTGTGCCCACCCCGGCTCCGCAGGTTCCGTTCATGGCGCAAAAACCATAGGGGATGTTTCTGGAGCGTTCCCAAGCCAGTTCAAGAGCCTCCTTTTTAAGCCCCACCTGACCCTTGAAGTTATAAAAGGCAGCAATAAGAGCAGCAGGAACCAAAAAGTGGTGTTCAGCACCATGTATCTTGAAATTGGGGTGATTCATCAAATCCATTGCTATTGAAACAGGATCGGATGAGGTGGTGTTGAGACAGTGAATCATGGTGAGATCCTCTACCGAGGAACTTTCGCATTTCGGACAAATAAAATGCCCGTTCACGCACGACAGCTCTGTTTCAGCTTTCTCTCCACAGAAATGACAGTTAATCTCCGACAAATCATTGGTATAAACCAATTCATCGCCACACAGAATGCAATGGGTTGATGAGTTCATGGCAGATTGATTTCATGCAAATATATTAATAATACCAATTGGAACCAGTTCTTTTCAATGTTTTCTTTGCATTAGCAGCATCAGTCTTGTAATCAGTATTTTGGGCTGGAGTGTTTTTTCAGGCCATGAAACTATAAAGGCGTTTCCAGTTGCATGAAAGGGGTTGAATTATCTGGTTATTAATTGCTTTCAGGGGCGTTGCGCGTTCTGCATTTCCATTGGAAGGTGATGCAGGTTAAGTGAAATTCTGAAGAGTTTTGGCTACTTTTGTGCTACTAACCGAACTTATGGCACGACGTGTTTTTTTTGCTCAACGACAGTATATTATCATAGCCATCATGGTTACCGTTGTGGTTATTTACGTGTCAAAGCTTTTTTACATTCAGGTGCTTAGCGACAAGTACAGGCTCTTGGCCGAGAGCAACGTACGCAGGTCGCTGGTGCAATACCCGCCCCGCGGGGTGATTTACGACCGGCATGGGGCGAAATTGGTCACCAACGAGCCCGCTTACGATTTGATGGTGATTCCACGTCAGGTGAAAGATCCTGATACGCTCGAGCTGTGCCGTCTTCTGGAACTTGAGGTCAAGCAATTCAGGCACCGGTTGCAAAAGGCCAGGCACTACTCACCTTACAAAGCTTCGATTTTTCTGGAGCAAATCAGCAAAGAGTCCTACGGTTATCTGCAGGAAAAGCTTTACCGTTTTCCTGGATTCTTTGTTCAGCCCCGTACCCTTCGTAAATACCCTTATCCTGTGGCTGCCAGTATTTTGGGATATGTGGGAGAGGTGAGTCAGGCCGAGATTGATAAAAACGATTACTATAAAAGCGGTGACTATATTGGCAAGAGTGGCATCGAAAAATCGTATGAAGAGGAGTTGCGCGGGGTTAAGGGGATGCGTATAGTGATGGTAGATGTGTTCAACCGCGAAAAAGGGAGGTTTGAAGAGGGGCGCTACGATGTGCCACAGGTTCAGGGGGAAGATTTAATCACCACGCTGGATCTTGATTTGCAGATGTATGCCGAAAAGCTGATGCAAGGTAAGCGTGGTAGTGTGGTTGCCATCGAACCCTCCACGGGCGAAATTCTCACCATGGTAACAGCTCCCGGCTACGATCCCAACCTCCTGATTGGCCGTCAAAGAGCGAAAAATTTTTCGATGCTGAGTGAAGATCCTCAAAAGCCACTGTTCAACAGGGCTCTTCAGGCGCAGTATCCCCCCGGGTCAACTTTCAAGTTGGTGGTTGGTCTCGTCGGATTGCAGGAGGGTGTGCTGTCGGTTAATACCCGCTACGGATGCAACGGTAAAGGAAGTTCCCCCATTGCATGTTCGCACAGCCATGCCTCGCCTCTTGATTTGCTTGGTGCTATTGAGCAAAGCTGCAACCCCTATTTTTGGAACGTATTCCGCACTTCAATTGATAGGTTCGGTTACACCAACACGCGCAAAGGATACAACGAGTGGCGACGCATCGTTACCAGTTTTGGATTCGCTTCCCCTGTAAGCCCCGATTTGCTCAACCAGGCCAAAGGAAATATCCCCAAGGATTCCTACTACGATAAGTATTTTGGTGAAAATGGCTGGCGATCGCTCACCATCAGATCGCTTAGCATCGGGCAGGGCGAGATTTTGGTTACACCGCTTCAGTTGGCCAACCTGGCTGCAATTATAGCCAACAGGGGATTTTATATCCCGCCACACATCGTGAAAAGGGCTGGAAACCGGCAACTCACGTTCGAGAAAAAAACCACTGAAGTTGACCGGCGCCATTTCGATCCCATCGTTGAGGGGATGAACCATGTGTTTGAAGCTTCGCACGGTACAGCACGATGGTACAAAATCGACAGCATCTCCTCGTGTGGAAAAACCGGAACAGTTCAGAATCCTCATGGAAAAGACCATGCCATGTTTATAGCTTTCGCCCCCAAAGACAATCCTAAAATAGCCATCTGCGTGGTGGTTGAAAATGCTGGTTTTGGCGCTACGTGGGCAGTACCCATTGCTTCGCTGCTTATGGAAAAATTCATTACCGGCAAGGTTAAAAGGCCTGAAGTGGAAGAAAATATGACAAAAGCAAACCTTATCGAAGAATGAGAGAACGAAGAAACATCTTTCACAATGCCGACAGCACGATGATTATCATCTACATCCTGCTTGTTTTGATGGGATGGCTAAACATATATGCCGCTGTTTTTGATGAGAACCATGTGAGCATTTTCGACCTTGATACCAGCTACGGCAAACAGGCCTTGTGGATTGCAACATCAGCCCTGCTCATCATTATCATTATGATGACCGATCCGAGGTTTTATTCTGGTTTTTCATACCTGATTTACGGGGGTATTGTGCTGTTGCTCATTGCTGTATTAGGTATCGGCAGGGAAGTAGCCGGCTCCAAATCGTGGATCGAGATCGGATCGTTCAGGCTGCAACCGGCCGAGCTTGCAAAATTTGCAACCAGTTTGGCTTTGGCAGCTTATCTGGGGCGAACCCATGTTAACATTTCCGATCTGAAAACCAAAATCATGGTTGGAGTATTGCTGGGAATTCCGCCGGTACTCATTTTGCTTCAAAACGACACGGGATCAGCCATGGTTTACGCTGCCTTCATCTTCGTTTTGTTTCGTGAAGGGCTGTCGGGTGGTTTTTTGATAGCAGGTTTCACGGCGGCTCTGCTTTTTGTTACCAGTTTGTTGTTGAATCAGTGGATGGTGATGGGAGGTATGGCTGTTGTTTTAGCTCTGGTTGGCTGGCAATGGCAAAGGGGCAAGAGACCCTGGCTGGCACTTACGGGCATTTTCCTGGCCTCGTCGTTGTTTGTACTAAGTGTTGATTACGCCTTCCACAAGGTTTTGGAGCCCCATCAGAAAACCCGTATCAATGTGTTGCTGGGTAAAGAAACCGACCTGAAAGGAGCCGGATACAACGTGCACCAGTCGTTGATTGCAATTGGGAGTGGCGGGGTGGCCGGTAAGGGGTATCTTCGTGGCACTCAGACAAAATACAACTACGTGCCTGAACAGAGCACCGATTTTATATTTTGCACCGTTGGCGAAGAGTGGGGGTTTGCAGGAAGCCTCGTGGTTTTGGGATTGTTTCTGGCATTGCTCATGCGCATCATCTCTCAAGCCGAGCGGCAGCGAACCGCTTTTGCCCGTATTTACGGCTATTGCGTGGCCTCAATCCTTTTTTTTCACCTGTCTATCAATGTAGGTATGGCCATCGGGCTGCTACCGGTTATAGGAATCCCGCTTCCCTTTTTTAGTTACGGTGGCTCCTCACTTTGGTCGTTTACCATCCTGCTCTTTATTTTCATAAAGTTGGATTCTCACAGGAATGAAGTGGTGTGAAAAACGGAGGTATTCTTTGTGTATCTGTCAAGAATTTTTTTCACATAGCAATATTATAAGTAGAGATATTGCACCGAACAACTTTGTTGTTTTTATACCGCGTCTTAGTGAAAATGCGAAGCATTTGAGCCTTATAAGTGCCGATCCTGAGCCATTTGAGGCGGTTTCCCGAATCGCTACGCTCTCGGGACGAACTATTCTCAGCGAAGCTAATCGTTTTACTCTCGGGACTATAGTCACTTCGTTCTCGGGACGAAGGTCGTACCGAGCCACCAGACGCAAGCTATTTTCGCAACTAGCGCAGCGATCTCATGCACATGCGGAATAATTGATTTGTGCATAAAATCAAGTTGATTCGGTATAAGTGAGAGTCATTGCAATCAACGATATAAAAAACTCAATTATTTTAAGTGTTTTTTATTTCAGTTTTTTTGAGGTGTAACTGTCTGATAAAAATTCTATTTGAACTTGATTCTTCTTGCAAACAAAATTGAGATCGCACGAGGGTGATATAGGCAATGTCATTTTGGTGAAAGCAATTATCATCATTCATATTTAACCATCTCCTTCAACTGATTATAAGCAGTTTGCGATAAACCGATGACTTTATAGCCGGTTTGGGTGCGTAGCATGCAACTGTGGTCTTTGTTGTTGAGTCGCTCTACGAGGGTGGGGTTGATGATGTGGCGCCTGCCCAATCTTATTAATCCCCAATTGGTAGTTTTCTGCTCGATGTCGCACAAAGGTTCAAAAATCGTGATGGTCTTTTGATCTTCATAAATGGTTAATACTGAATAGCTGCCGTCAGCTTCGAAACACACGATATCCGATATTTTAATGCTTAGCAAACCATTGATAACCCGCAGCGAGATCTTTTGTTCCGTGGGTGTTGTGGTGTAGGTAGGCGCTGGTTTTCCACTTTGTCGTGCTGTTATCCTGTCGAGCAAACGAGCGATTAGTTCGGCAAATTCTTCACTGCCAATGGGTTTAATCAGGTAGTCGAACAGGCCAAGGCGCAGAGCCTCACGCGACCACTCAAACCGTTCGTGGGCACTCACCAATACTACCAACGGACCTGATTCAAGTTTGCTAAGCTCCACTGCAATCTCGAGCCCGTTCTTGCCAGGGAGGTTAATGTCCAGAAACACTATGTCGTAAGTGTGCTGTGATACCATCAATTGTACCTCGTCATAACTTGTCGCGAAATGGAATGGCAACTCAGGGAATCCTGAGCTAAGCAATCCGGCTATCATCATCCGGCCCGAAAACTCGTCGTCAACAATTAAACAATGCCTCCCGTTGTCTTCGGGTTTGGCGTGCTGGTGGCGGTGTGGTAAAGTCTCTTTTTTCATACTGTCATCCTTAGGTGCTGTAGGTTATTCAGTAGTTGATAATCAGCGCAAATATCGCCAAACTCGCTCTTCGGGTGTTGAAAACCAAATCACCCCGAATCAGAATTTCTACAGGGCTGATTTCGTTTGAAACGCTTGTAAAACGGTCTGTTTTCAACGATTTCATGATGCTAATTATTTGAATAACCTGACAACTAGTTCCTAAAACAAAAATAGGAAATATGTTGTTTGGTTGATGCTTTTATCAAAATAATCTCAAAAATAACCTTTCACCTCAGTGCTTTAAACTCACCAGTCTTCGGTCGGGGTTTCAATTTTTGCTTGTTTTTTATCGCTTGTTAGTGAACGGGGGAAGCATCGTGCCAAATTATTCGAGCATGCCTGGTATATGACTCAGGTACTGCCGTCTGTTGGCGGGGTGTGCCAACATGAATGTTGTTGGTTCCCTGTTTCGAGGCAGCAAACAATTAAAAGTGGGTTTTATAGCTGGATAATGCTGATTGACGGCCTCTTGTCGCTATAGACCAACTACCTCATGAGGATGCTATTCTTCAACAACAATCTCACCACTTACGGTCAGTGCTTTGTTTTCAGCAACTGTGAGCGTGGCCCCACGTTCAATCAGCATGTTGTGGCATAAGGCAGGGGCGCCCGGGTCAGAATCAACCACCGCGCTGTAAGGAGTCCCTGCCGGTATCACCACATTGGTGGTCACCTGAGGTACCGAACCTCCCGCCCAGTTTCCTGCATCGTTCCATGAATTGCTGACTGTGCCTGTCCAGAATCCGTCGGCATCGCTTACTTTCACATCGTCCAAAGCCCAGTACCAGAAATCGGATGGATCGCCCGTGAGGGTGAAGCTGATGAAGCTAGTCGGAATACCCGTGTTTTGATCCAACACAACGGTTGCGTGCTGGTTAAGGTCGGATCCGGTTCTGGAGGCTTTGCTCCATGAAGAGGGTGTCCAGGTTTGACCATCGGGGCTGGTTTGCAGTCGGGCGGTAACCGGGGCTGCCCCGTTCCAGGTTTCTGAATCGCGGAAGGTATAGGAAAAGCGAATTACCAGTTGGTTGATGTTTAGGGTGTTTATGGCCGGCAACATCAATCGGCTGGTAACGTTGGGCGGGGTTGTGGAGTTATTCACACCCAATAGGTATTCGTAGGCAGCAACTGCTTCGCCGGCTTGTGTTCCTCCGGCCCAATCGGTATTTGAATAGTAGAATCCCTGCACTCCGCCATCGGTTTGCATTTCCCAACAGAGGGGAAGACGGGAATTGGAAAAAGTTTCAGAAAAGGGGAGGGTGGGCTGGTTGCAGTGGGTTTGAGCATCGGCAAAGGATGGTGTGGAATAATCGGGCGCAACTCCTGTGGCTGACCATATGCGATAATAATAACGGGTGGTTGCTGATAGTGCTGTATGCTCAAAGCTGGTGCCACTACCTGTGTAAAGCACTTCACCTCCTCCGGGAAGGGTTTCGCCCTCCGAATATGGGATTCCGTTTGCCGGTGTTCCAAAGTTGTTGGTTTCTGAGAAGGCCAGCATTACCGGGCTTCCTCCGTTTAGGTTCCATTGTAAATCTATTGTCTGGCTGCTGGTGGCTTCTGCCGTGAAATTGCCTGGATTTGTTGTATTGACACCGGTTATCACAATAGAAAATTCCTGCTCACCGTTGGTCAGTGACGCTTTGTGGCTCACCACCACATCGTAGGTGCCTGCAACAGGCGATGCAATCAATATTTTTTCAACATTATCGCGGAAATTGTCCCCGGTTGTGGCCATTGCCGAAGGGTTCGCGGGGTCAAGGATATACGGCATCCAGGTGGTGCCATTGCTCACCCTCAGGTCGAGATCGTTGACCAGGCGGAGGTCGGTGGGGTCGAGTTCCCAATTGGCTTCGGGGCCTGCCGGGTCGTTCCACACAATGGTTACCTCAAGCGGTTGGGTGCCATCTGAATAAACTGGCAGAGAGAAGGTTTGGCCCTGTTGCAGTGTTGTTTCGCTAATTATTGCGGTAGCACCTTGTTGTTGCATAACAGCAGCTGCTGACGCTGTGTTGAGCAGCCCCCAACCAAATTGGTAATCGGGACCATCGGCGGCGCCTGCTTCATCGGTTGTGTGAATTACCAAGGCTTTCAAAGTTGCTGCTTTCATATATTCGCCCCAAAGGTTGAAGGCGTGCTGTTGAAGGAGCCCCATCGAACCGCTGGCATTGGGGGTTGACATGGAGGTGCCGGTAGAGGAGTAATACTGATCGTCGCCCGATGAGTTGGTTGACCACAATCCAATACCATTGGCCACGATGTCGGGCTTGATGCGCCCGTCGTCGGTAGGGCCGCATGAACTCGCGCTCCAAAGCACCACTTGCGACGGGTTGCTGTATCCTCCAGTAATATCATTGACATTTCCCACCGTGAGAATATTCTTGGCCGTGTTGAAGTAGGGGATGCAGTCGTAGGGGCCGTTGGCGGGTCGAACGGTATTGCTCCACTCCCATGCGGTTCCGTTCCATACATATCCTTTTCCCCCGGTGGGCTGCAACAGTCGGTCGTTGCTGGCCGCGAAGCACATCAGGTAGTAGGGGGCGTGGTTGGCAATCAGATCGAGGTTGCGTGCCGATGAGTGGTAAAGCCCGAAACCCAGATCCTCGTATCTGTTCACAGTCGTATCGCCATACCAGTAGCTCCCCTGCCATCCGGCATAGAAGCGGTAAGAGTGGTTGCTGATCAGCAGGCCATCGGCGGCGGCGGCTGACATCTCGGCTACATCCAAAACCCAGTTGTAGGCGTCGAGGCTGGCTTCGTACGACATCCCTTTGGCCAGTGGGTCAACACCTGCTGCAACCATAGTTCCTGCCACATGTGTGGCGTGGCTGCTGAGCGAAGTGGTGCCGTCTTTTTGTATCACCCTGCCTCCAAATTCCTGGTGGGTTGTGCGTACTTTCCCTCCATCCCAAACCGCCAGTGTAAGGCCAGAACCTGTGAGGTTCAGCCCCATCGATCCGCCAGGCCACACTTTATCGGTGCTAACTGTTTTGGCCGCGTTGAGGTTGGCTGCTGCAATTACCAGTGGATGACCGGTGGCTGTAAACGATACCCATTGTGATTCTGAGTTGGCCGGGTTTGATAAAAGCTCCATTTCCCGTTTCTCTTGTGCTACTTTGTCCAGTTCTGATTGCATAGAAAGTGCTGTTCGTGCGGCAAAATGGGTCAGAAAATCGCGGTTGGTTTCTGCAAGCACCTTTTGGGTGGCGCTTTGGCGACTGTTTTGTGCCATCAGGGTCGTGCTTCCCAGCAATACGATAAGCGTCGAAATGAAAAGAGTTCGCATAACAAGTTATTTCTTCTACAACAACACAAAGATACAACTTGTTGGCATGGTTTGCCCGGTTAAGTTTTAGGAGGAGGAGCTTGCTGTCACATTCGGGCGATTTACATGTATTTTACCACCACTTCTTTCATGTATTTTTCTTCCAGCAGGTTGGCTATTTTTTTTATGACATTCCTGCGGATTTCCAACTCCATGGGTAGGGCCGGATCTTGATGAGCCTGGTTGATTCGGGTTCCGGTCAGGAGTTCGATGATGTCGGAGTCGAGAATCATTCGGGCCATGCGTGCCACCGGATTTTGTTTGTCGAGGGTTTCCCATGAACCGTTGGCCAGCACTTCTGCTAGTTTTCCCAGCGTGAGAATGCCTTCTGTAATCATGTCGATGCCTTGCATGGTGGCTTCAGGGGGTACTCCAAACATGGGGGCTCGAAGTTCTACTTCAATATTTCGTTTGAGTTCTCGGGCGATGATTTGGGCTGTAGTGCCCCCACAGATGATTTTTTTCCCTTCGAAGAGGTTGACCAGGGCAGCCAATTGGCTGTCGCGGCCATTATCGTAGGGTGGACCTGAGCAGATAAGGAGTTTGCGTGGTTGTCGGAAAAAGAATACGAGGGCGCTGATGTCGTCGGTGGGTTCCATCTGGTCGTTGGCACGGCTGTGGTTCACGATGCGGGCAGCCAGATCGCGTGCTGAAAGATCGGGGTATTTTTGCAGCGATCCGGTTACATAGTTGGTGAGCCCCTCCAATTCCCAGCCGAAGGGTGTGGCTGCTCCACCCATCCCCGATTGCACCACCCCATCGCTCACCACTACCACGTGGTCGCCGGGTTGCAGGGTTGTGCGGCTGTGGTGCATTGTTTTGAGACCTCCCGGACCCTCGGCCAGCAATTGATCGCGCTGCGGCATCAGCAGCTGGTTATGGCGCACTATGAACAGGCGCGGGTTGTCGTATTCCAACACGGTCATTTCTCCCTCACAATCCACATCAACTATGGTGAAGGTGGCGTAGCTGATGTTGCGCCGGGGGTCGATGGGCAGGGTTCGCATGATGGTTTCGGCAGTACGTATCACCGGTTCGTTGCTAATGGTGAAATGGAGGGCCATGCCGGCCGTCATGGTCGATAAAACACTGGCGCGTATGCCGCTTCCCAGGCCATCGCTCAACACTGCCACATGTCGGTTTTCGGCTTTCACGCGGCGGGTGAGTATGGTGTCGCCACACACCTGGTTGCCCGCTTTACTCAACTGCGACCAACCGGTTTCAAGAAAAGCTGTCCCATTAACCGGCATCGTGTGAGTCAATTACGGAGTTAAGCATGGTTTCGGTGAAAGCCGCGTTTTCGCCAAGCAGAAAGGCTATTTGTTGCACTACTTTCATGTTTTGGTTGATGACCTGTTGCACGCGGTCGGTGGCTATTTCCCGTCGGGTGCGATCGTCTTTCATGTTTTGAAGGATGCCACACACCAGTTTGTATTTCAGAATAGTAACCACCGAAACATGGAAGTACTGGTCGCCTTCACGAATGTCGTATTCTGTTTTGTCTTCTCCGGTGTTGAGGGCTGTACTGAAGATTTTGTGGAACGATGCAATTTTCCTGATGTCAGCATTTTCAAGTCCGGGGCTGGCCTCGAAGGCTTCGGTGGTTTCGCTGCCCAACAGGGTTGCAAACAGGCGGTTGGAATCAACCACTCGCAACTTGTCGTCAACCATCACCACGCCATAGGGCATTTTTTCGAGAAGCACGCTGGCCTTGTCCTGGGCCACACGGCGCATGTAAGAAACGCACATGGTTCTTTCGGCTTTTCCATCGAGCAGGGCAAGGGCAAATTCGCGGCAGCGGTCGTATCCGCAACCACCACAATTGAGTTCGTCGGATGGGGTGTGTTTTCCAACAGATTCAAGAGCCGAAATGATTTCAGCCTCGGAGTGGAGGCAGCGAGGAACCGTGTCAACTGGCAGTTGTGCAGGCAGGGGAGGGTTGTTTACCGGGGTGGCCGGGAGGTGATTGGGCTTGCTGCTGTGCCGGTTTACCCTTACTTTTCGCCTGATTGCCGAGCCCTCATCGGGCGTGCCCGGCCCCATGATGCACCCCCCTTCGCAAGCCAGCAGTTCGAGAAATACTTTCTCGGGCAGGGGGTTGGAGGTTAGGTCGTCGAGAATGCCCATGCACGTGTGCAACCCCGAGAACGCTTCGCGGCAAAACGACGGAGTGTCGGATGTCATGCTCTCTATCATTCCACGTTCCAGCGGGTATCGGCGCGAGAGGGAGTCGGCTTCTGCGGGAAACCAGGCAGCGTTATCGCGCGGGTTGGCCGGATTGAATGGTACCATCTGCAACAGTTCGCTGAAGGTGATCACAGCATCAGGACCTCCGTCGCATTTAGCTTCAAGTTTTTTGGCTATGCATGGCCCGGCAAAAACAATCCGTGTTGCGTTTCCCGTTAGATCGCGCAGCCTTTTTGAATGCATTATCATTGGCGAAGCCACAGGAGCCAGCGACGAGGCAAACTGCGGGTAATACATTTTTACCAGTGCCACAATGGCCGGACATGCCGACGAGATAGCCAGATTGCCTGTGTAGCTCTTCAGCCAGTCGGTTGTCAGTTGGCTGGTATCCAGAGCACCCCAGGCTGTTTCCGACACTTTGCTGAATCCAAGCGAGAGCAAATGGCTCACTACTTCCTGTTGGCTTCCTCTGAAAAACGAGTATATGGAGGGAGCAACAGAAAGCACCACCTCATCGCCCCTGTCGATCCAACTCTCTACAAGCGACAGGTCGCTGTGGTAACGTTTAGCTCCCGAAGGGCATACCACGGTGCAGTGGCCGCAGCTGATGCATCGCTCCTCGATGATGCTGGCTCTTGAGTTTTCGATCCGGATAGCTTTTACAGGGCACTCTCTGATGCATTTGTAGCAATCCTGACAATTGTTGCTGACAGTATAAACGGGCAGGTGGGTGGTCATTGTTTTAAAGGGTTACCTCTTTGACTGCAAAAATCTTGTTGAGGAGTTCTTCCACCTGTCGGGCGTCAATTTCATAATAGGTAGTACCGTCAATTTTCAGTACAGGCCCTTTGTTGCATGAGTTCACGCACAAATGACCCCTAAAATCAACCTGTTCTTTCAACCCCCTGTCTGCAAGAAATTTCTTGATTATTTCGAGGTTGACGTCGTTGCCTCGTGTGAAGCAACTGCTTCCCAGACAAATGGTGATTGTGTGTTTCTTTTCCATGGTTAGGTTTGTTTTATTGCAGATGCCGTTCGGCTGAAAATTACTGGGCGGCAGCATTGATGAATATTTATGCCAAACAATCTGTGAGTGCCGTGTTGGCGGCTTTTTTTAATATTCGAACCGAAAGGTGAAAGCCTTTCGGTTTGTGCTGGTGTTTCTGACCAAAGCTGCCGGTATTGATGCCTGGTTCACTTTTGCTCAATAAACTAACCACTATGAAAACTCTAACTCAGTTTCGGCCAGAGCATCACCGGCAGCTGTCAGAAATGTATAATTGAACTGAAAAGAACTTCGAGAATCGGGTGCAGTTGCTGAATGCTGCTGCTAGTTTAAGTGCCCGGGGGCAGGTTTCGATTTCCATTTGGGATAACCCGGTATCACGTTCTCAACCTCCACGTGAAGTGGTACCTTGAGGACTACGGGCGAAAAATTCCAAATATGGGTGATTCCTGCTTCCACCATTTTTTCGGCTATTGTTTGAGCCTGTTCAAATCCGGCATCGATTACAGCGGTTGTAGGTGTGGCTGTCTTGCTCCATTCGGTCAGTTCGTCATCGGTTTCAAGCATCTCGTATTGCATGGCGTGAGCCGGGATGCCCCCGGTGCAATACACGGCATCAATCAGGAAGTTGTAGCCGGCAAATTCCCAACTGTTGATCAACCTGCCTACCCTCTCGCGGGTTCCTGCAACGATCACTGCTTCGCGTTCGCCTCTTAGCAGAATTCGTTCTATATCCACCACAAGCGATTGCATATCAACCACCCTTTCTGCATCGGCCAAACGAGGATTCGGGACCAGATCGGCCATCAAATCTGCGGCATCCATGTGAAGCGCATCAGCCATTTGTTGCCACGAGGCTGTTTTAGCTCCGGCACGCAACATGGCTTTGCCCGTGGCTACATAGTCCACCATTCGTTTGAGTGTAGGCTCGGCCAGGGCTTTATCGGTTATTTCGATCATTTTCATGGTTATAACTGGTTTGGAGGTGAAAAATGCCCGGCGGAATTCCCGCCGGGCGGGGTGATTTATGTTAGGAGCCCCGGGGGGCGTTCAGTTTTATTAGAATTCTATTTTCGTTCCGTAATAAACTGCGGTGAAAATCTTTTTAAAATCGTCGGTAGTGGTTGGGCGTGGGTTGCATCCCGTGCAGGCATCTTCAACAGCGTTGGCAGATATGCGTTCGAGGTTGGCCAGAAACACCTCTTCTTTAATCCCGTAGTCTTTCAGGCTGTGGGGGATGTTCATGGTTGTGTTGAACTTTCTGATAAGGTTGGTATAACTGTCGATGAGTTCGTCGTTGGTATTGCCGGGCAACCCAAGAAAGCGTGGAATATCGGCCAGACGGCTGGCACAGCATTTTTTGTTGTAGTCGATCACATACGGCAGGTAGATTGCGTTGGCACAACCGTGAGGAATGTGAAACACGGCGCCCGTTTTGTGGGCCATGCTGTGAACTATACCCAGCAGGGCGTTGCTGAAGGCCATGCCAGCCAAACATTGGGCATTGTGCATGTTTACGCGTGCTTCGGTGTTGCCTTCATACGAGAGCAGAAGGTTGTCAACAATCATTTTTATGGCATGGAGAGCCAGCGGATCGGAGAAGTCGGAGTGAAGTGCTGCCACGTAGGCCTCTGTGGCATGGGTGAGGGCGTCCATGCCGGTGTGGGCGGTAAGTTCTTTGGGCATGGTCATAGCAAGATCGGGATCTACAATGGCCACGTCGGGGGTAATCTCAAAATCGGCCAAAGGGTATTTGATCCCTTTGCTGTAGTCGGTGATTACTGCGAAAGCTGTTACCTCGGTTGCGGTTCCGCTGGTGCTGGGGATGGCCACAAACCGTGCTTTGTTGCGCAATGCAGGTATGTTGAAGGGTTTGGCTACTTCGCTGAATTCTGCTTCGGGGTGTTCGTAGAAGATCCACATGGCTTTGGCAGCGTCGATGGGCGAACCGCCACCTATGCTAACAATCCAGTCGGGCTGAAATTCGCGCATCAGGGCTGCTCCCTGCATCACGGTTTCAACCGATGGATCGGGTTCCACTCCTTCTATCAGGCGGGTTTCCATTCCGGCTTCGTGAAGGTAATCGATGGTTTTTTGCAGAAATCCGTTGCGACGCATCGAGTTGCCGCCGGTAACCACAACAGCCTTTTTTCCATTGAGTTTCTTGAGCTCGGCCAGCGAACCGCTGCCAAAATATAAATCGCGGGGTAAGGTAAAGCGTGACATGATAAAATATTTTTTGTTTTCTTTCCGCTATGGAAATTGCCATTGTTGTGCCAAACCGTGTATAGAGTTGTTATTCAGTTGTTAACAACAATAGCTGATGCCGCTGAAATTGCTGAAGTGATAAAAAAAATGACACCAGGCAGATGGGCCTGGTGTCATGATTGTAAACAGTGTGTGTTTTTTGAGCAACTAAAAAGGAATGCCGTATTTTTTCATTTTCAGATAGAGGGTATTCCGACTAATTTTCAGCACTTTTGCTGTTTTGCTGATGTTTCCTTGCAGCTTTTTAACTGCTCTGATAATGGCTTCCCTTTCTGCTTCGTCGAGGCTCATCAAGGGTTGGTCGTCGGTGGTTTGGTCAATCGCTTCGCGGGTTTCCAGGGTGTTGAAGCCGGTATGGTCTTCTACGGGCGACTCGGTTACGTGAAGAATGTTGCCGTCGAGCAGCACCGCTTTTTCGATGAAGTTTTCGAGTTCACGGATGTTGCCCGGCCATTGGTAGTCGAGGATCTTCTCCATGAGGGTTGGCGACAGGTAAGGGATGTTTTTCCCGAGGCTCTGGGCTTTTTGTTTGAGAAAGAATTTGACCAGCGCTCTGATGTCGTCGCGACGTTCGCGCAAAGGGGGAATTTGCAGTGGGATCACGTTGAGACGGTAAAACAGATCGAGCCTGAAGCGTCCCTTTCGCACCTCTTCAGCCAGGTTTTTGTTGGTCGCGGCAATAATTCTCACGTCAATCTTGATGTCTTTGTCGGCACCAATACGGGTTACCGAGCCTTCCTGGATGGTGCGGAGCAGTTTTACCTGCATCTCAAGGGGCATTTCACCAATCTCGTCGAGGAACAGGGTTCCTTTATCGGCCAGTTCAAACTTGCCAGGTCGTCCCCCTTTTCTTGCTCCGGTGAAGGCACCATCTTCGTAGCCAAAGAGCTCGCTTTCGATAAGGGTGGTGCTGATCGCGCCACAGTTGATGGCAATGAAAGGGGAATCGTGACGGGTGCTGGCATTGTGAATGGCCTGTGCGAACACCTCCTTTCCTGTGCCACTTTCGCCTGTAATAAGTACCGACGACGGGCCGGTGGCTACTTTGCGGGCATAGGTTATGACGGTTTGGATGGGGGTGCTGATGCCGATGATGTCGTTGAAGGTGTAACGGGCGTGGCTTCCGGCAAATTTGTTGACCAGGTTGAGCATGCGCCTGTATTCCCGGAATGAAAGCATGAAGCCAAGCACTTCGTTCTCGGGTGTTTTGATTGGATAGGCATTTACCAGGAATTTCTCGACGGAGCCTTCCACGTTGAAGTGCCCCTCTTCGTCGAGGTAGGTTTCGCCTATCAGGATTTTTCGTTTTACTTTCGGCCACTCTTTAAAGAACTCGGCTACAGGCCGGTTGAGTAAATGAAGCCTGCGGATGTTGAGGGTTCGGCAAGCGGGATCGTTCACCCAGTGGATTTCGTCGTTCATATCGATGGCAAAAACACCGAAAGCCAGGTTGTTCATCAGCGTGAAGGCGTATTGATTGGCTTCGGCCAATTGTTGTTGGATGGTGTTGCTTTCGTAACGGCTTTCGATGGCCTGAGTGGCTGCTATCACCAACCCAAGCGTGTGTGGATGAACATCGGAGGCGTGGCCGGTGAGGTTGATGGTTCCCATGATCTCGTTGTCGAGGTTGTGAACAGGGGCTGCCGAGCAGGTCCAACGGTGATAAACATCAATGAAGTGCTCGGTAGCATTCACTTGCACTGGTCGATCGGCTTTAATGGCCAACCCCATCGCGTTGGTTCCTATACTTTCCTCGGCCATGTAGGCTCCGGTAACCATATTCAGCCGCTGGGCTTCATCCAGCACCTCGTCATCGCCCGTTACATGCAGGATACAACCAGCCTCATCGGTCAGTACAATGATGTAGCCCGAACCCTTCACAGCTTCGTAAAGCTGTTTGATGACTGGTAGCGCCAGATCGAGCAACTGCCCGCTTTTTTCCAGGTGTTGAGCCACTTCTTCCTGGTCAAGCACCCGTCCGGGAAACCTCTGCGAGCGCATGATTCCAAAGCGGCGGCTGCGTTCGTGCGAGGCGTCGATGGTTTGGCGGTGTAGTTCGTTTGCATTATCCATAACTGGTCAATTTTTGAACGGCGCAAGGTAGTGAAATTGTTAGTAAGTCGGACACCTTAGCCTTAATTTGCTTGATAACAACATTTAAGAATTAATATTGTTTACCTTTATCAGAATTGTTGCTTCAATACCCCGGGGTAGCCTCCCGGCACGATATTTTGTTGTAAGGGTGTAATGAAAACCCTCTTTGTTACAATCCGGTTCATCTGCCGACGGACCAGCAGGTGGTGAGATCCGAAAAGTTGGTAGGGTTGGTGATTTTTTGAGGTAAAAAGAGTTGAAAAAAAATTTGTTCATTTCCGAACAATGGTTTACTTTTGGCTTGCTTATCTCGTCTAGCATTTATTGGGCCAGTTGAGTAGCTGCCGAATAACATAAAAATGTTGAACTATGGAGAAAATTGATGCTAAAATTTTGGTGGTTGACGACGATCAGGACGTATTGCTTGCTGCAAAGCTCTTTTTAAAGCAGCATATAAAATTCGTTCACACCGAACCAAATCCGAACAACATCCCCACCTTGCTTCAAAACGAAAGTTACGATGTGATTCTTCTCGACATGAATTTTTCGCGCGATGCCACAAGTGGCAAGGAGGGCTTTCACTGGTTGAACGTCATCCTGGGAATTGATCCTGCGGCGGTTGTTATTTTTATTACAGGTTATGGCGACATCGAACTGGCTGTTCAGGGCATCAAGGAGGGTGCCACCAATTTCCTGCTCAAACCCTGGGATAACAAGAAGCTGCTGGCCGAAATACAGGCCAACATCAAGCTCAGGGAATCAAAAAAAGAACTGGAAGACCTCCGTACGAAAAAAAAAATTCTACTGACCAACCCTGACCAGCCGTACCAAAACCTGATAGGGCAATCGCCTGCCATGCTCAAAGTGCTGGCCACGGTAGCCAAAGTGGCTGTTACCGATGCCAATGTTTTGATTTTGGGTGAAAACGGGACAGGGAAGGAGTTAATAGCCCGGGCCATCCATCAGGCCTCACTGCGAGCCAAAGAGGTGTTTGTGAGTGTTGACCTGGGAGCCATAAGCGAAACCCTTTTCGAGAGTGAGTTGTTCGGGTTTAAGAAAGGGGCCTTCACCGATGCCAAAGAAGACCGCGCAGGGCGCTTCGAGGCCGCCAGCAAAGGGACCATCTTCCTCGATGAGATCGGGAACCTGAGTTTCCCCCTTCAATCAAAACTCCTGAGCGTGCTTCAAAACAGAAAAGTGGTGAGGCTGGGCACCAACCGCGAAATCCCCATCGACGTGAGGCTGATCTGCGCCACCAACATGCCCCTTTACCAGATGGTGAACGAAAGTAAATTCAGACAGGATTTGCTCTACCGGATCAATACCGTCGAGATCCAAATTCCTCCGCTTCGCGACCGGATTGAGGACATCCCGCTGCTTACCGACCATTTCCTTGGCGTGTTCTGTAAAAAATACAAGATGCCCCTGAAAAGGCTGGCACCAACTACCCTCAAACGTCTTGAGAAACACCCCTGGCCCGGCAATATCCGCGAACTGGAACATGCCGTGGAGCGCGCCGTGATCCTGAGTGAGGGGGTGGTGCTTCAACCCCACGACTTCTTTTTCAACCAGAACGATGAGGATCGCGAACCCGAACTGAATACCTCCGGCTTCAACCTCGAAGAGACCGAAAGGATGTTGGTGCGCAAAGTGGTTGACAAGCATGGGGGAAACATCAGCAAGGCAGCTCGCGAACTGGGACTCACCCGCGCTTCGCTTTACCGCAGAATTGAAAAATATGGCCTTTAACGGATTTCGCTACGGGGTTGTGGCTCGCGTGGTGCTGTTGGTAGCCCTCTGCTTCGCCACCGTGTGGTTGTCGATGCGTGCTGAGTTCAGGTTTAGTGCCGTAATTGTAGGTCTGATTCTGATTGCCAGCGTTGTGGAATTAATCAGGTATGTTGAACGCACCAACCGCCGAATCACACAGTTTCTTGAAAGCATCAGGCATGCCGATTTCACTACCTCTTTCAGCGATAAGGGGATGGGGAAAAGCTTCAGAAAACTGAGCGAAGCATTCACCGAGGTGATGACCGAATTCAAAAAAAACCGGGCCGAGAAGGAAGAGCATTTTAACTACCTTCAAACGGTTGTGCAACATATCAGCATCGGCATTATCGCCTTTAGAACGGATGGGAAAGTGGATATGCAAAACCATGCTGTCCGCCGGCTGCTCGGCATCGGTTCAATACGCAATATCAAAGAGTTGGCCGAGGTGAAAAACTCGCTTCCAACCCAGCTTATGGAGATGAAGGCAGGCGACCGCTCGTTGGTGAAGGTGTTCGTCGAAAACGAAATGTTGCAGTTGAGCATTTATGCCACCGAATTCAGGCTTCGCAACGAGTCTTACGTCCTGGTCTCGCTTCAAAACATTCACAGCGAACTGGAAGAAAAGGAGATTGAATCGTGGCAAAAGCTGATCAGGGTACTCACACACGAGATCATGAACAGCATTACACCCATTTCATCGCTTGCATCAACGGTTACCGATATGCTTTTTGATGTTGAAAATGACGTTCCTAAGGCCAGGGAACTCGATTCTGAAGATACCGAAAACATTCACGATGCCTTGCTGACTATCCAAAGCCGAAGCAAAGGGTTGCTTAGTTTTGTTGAAATATACCGGAATCTTACCAGGGTTCCCAAACCTAATTTCAGGTATTTCCCCGTTAACGAGGCTTTCGACAAGCTTTACAGGTTGATGAAACCCCGCCTGACCGACCAATGCGTGGAGTTTACCTTCAGAGCTTCGCCTCCCGATCTGATGCTTACCGCTGACCCCGACCTTATGGATCAGGTGTTTATTAATTTGATGCTTAATGCACTCGATGCACTGAAGGGTCGTGAAGGTGGTCGTATCGGTATGGAGGCTTATTCCAACAAAAACGGCAGAATTACCATCGACGTTGTCGATAATGGGCCTGGAATCAAACCCGACATCATCGACAAGATTTTTATGCCCTTTTTCACCTCTAAGAAAGAGGGATCGGGAATCGGGTTGAGTCTTTCGCGCCAGATCATGCAATTGCACAAAGGCTCTATCTCGGTGAAGTCGAAACCTGATGAAGGAACGGTGTTTACCCTAACTTTTTAGTTTTTGTTGTATAAACCTTGATCGCACCTGATTTAAAGCGGGGCTGAGGTCAACAGAAAAGTGAATCAACTTGCAAAATTGGTTACTGCATGGAAGCTGGTACAGGAGATGGAAATCCTGACTCAAGGCTTCTGAAACTCACGAAAGTGGTTCTCCCTTTTCTGATGTTTACCTTTATGGATTGTGTCTGGCTTTGGCCATTTTTATCGCTGGCTGTAAACAGCAGGGTTTGCTTTCCGGCTGGCAGTACCATTCTGGTATAGAATATTTCGGCCGGAAGGGTTTGCCAGTTTCGTGTATCGGCTTGCTCGGTAAGGGCATTGAAGATGCTGAACAGAAATCCAAGAGTTTTATCCTGATCGCGAGCCACAGCTTCCAACGATTTTTTGGCAGCCAGTCGCAACAGCGAGTTGGCCATTTCACGAACCATCCTGTCGCGAAGTGATTTCACGAGGAGGTGGCTGATGTCTTGCACTTTTTCGAGTCGGGCTGTTGATTTTGAGTTTTGCAGGGTGGCCGTTGAATACAACGGTTTTCTTATAAGATATTGAGGGAAAGCTACCCTGATGAAGTCCAGATCGGTAAGTGATGACGAGCCGCTACCAAGATCGGTGAGGAAAAAAGGGAAAGAGATTCCCAATTCGCTGCTTTGAAAGGTAACCATTCCACCGCTCCCTCTGATAACCGAGAAATTGATGCTCCACTCGTCTTTAACCGGCCCAAACCCATTTTCCCAAATAAAAACCACCTGGCCGTTGTCGCCTAATGGTTGGTGTTCGTAGCTGGTGTTCAGTTTCTTCTCGAGGTGTTGCAACTCGTCGTTGAACCCATTGAGCCAGGCGCTTCTCAGGAGGTCTTGTTTTAACTGGAGGGGGGCCTTGATCCCAAATTGGGGCGTGTAGAGCGAGTCGTAAACTTCCAGAGCATTGCGGTAGGCTATGAAAGCGTTGTTGTGGTCGTTGGAGGCCTCGTACAGCAATCCCATGAGCAAATGGGCAAAGGCGTCGTTCGAATAGCGGTTCTTTTTTTTCTTGTATTTATCGTTGAGTTCCTGCAGTCTGATGTTCACCCTGCGTGCCTCCACAAGAGCGGCTTCCATATTGCCCTCTTCGGCAAAGTTCAACGCTTTGTAGAAGTTAACCATCACCTTTTCTGGATCTTCCGGTGCATAGGGCTTCACATTTGGATTGATTACCAGGGCCAAAGCTTCGGCTCCCAGGTTTTTTTGGTAGTCCTCAACATACAAATCGGCCTGGTTGAGCCAGTAATTGCTGGTGTCGGCATCGCCGGTCATGCGGTTCAACCAGCCCGCGTTGGCAAAATAAAGAAACCGGTTTTTCCCTTTCGACTCTTTCTTGCTTTTCTCTATTATCTTTTGAGCCTGGCCAAAGTCGCCGGCAGTAACAGAAGCCTGAAATTGCTGGCTGCGCTGGTACCATGTGGCGCACGACGACAGGGTGACAACGGTTGCAAACAGCGTCAACACGCGAAGAATACTTTGGCCTCTCAACAGCATATTATTATGAATGAAATGAATTACAGCCGGTTGGTTCTAGTCAGCCTCATTCAACCTTTTTAATGGATGCCCGCTAGGTACCCCTTGAAGGGAAGCAGGTTGGCTAATGGCAAGAGCAACATGAGACTTTACAGCAGGCAAGCTGAACGGGCTTTTTTGGTTTAATCCATCAACCAATCAACCCATTAGAAAGCTGTTTGCCCTTGCCGTGAAAAAAGGAGAAGAGGGTGCTGGAATAGAAAATTATTTATTCACGTATTTTTTAATCTTCTTCTCGCCAATCCATACTATCTCGTTGGTTTCCATGTTGGTGAGTTCCAGGTTGACCTGGTAAAAGTTGACCCGTTCTTTGTTGTAGCTGTCAACAATCTGCGAGATGGTTCCCTGGAGCATAAAATCGGCTCCCACTTCACGTCCCCATTTTTTGATGGTTTCCTGAGCTGCAAACTCTTGTTGATCGGCTCTCTCGGCTCTGATTTGTTCGCGCTTTTCGCCCGATTGCACCAGACGAACCCTGCCTGAATTGATGAAGGCTCGCTCGAGGTCTTTTAAAAAGGGCTCGGCATCAATGTGTTCAGATGATTTGTTTTTGACAAATCCCACAATCACAACGGGTTTTCTGCCTTGTTCCTGTGTAAAGTCGGTGAGCCATTGGGTTCCAAGTGCCTCCTGGATCAGGGCTTCGCCGGTGAGTCTGGCGTCGGTGTCGTTCCATCTTCCACTCAGGTCGATGGTTTGGTCGGGCGATACGCGCGTAACCTGTCGCGTTTGGCACGAAGCCAAAGTAAGTGTGGCCATCAGGGTCAGTCCTGCAAATTTCGTCATCGGTTTCATGTTCTGATTTTTTAAGGATTTGGCCGGATTTGGCAAAAACCATACCAGAAACCAGAAATCAAAATGTTGAATGAAGCTTCTGGTTATTCGTATTTTAGTGCCACTACCGGATTCATAGTGGCGGCATGCCACGCGCGGGCTGCAGTAACAGCGAACGCTACACCCGCCGACAACAATGCTGCCACGGCGAATATCCACAACTCAACCGATGTTTGGTATGCAAAGCCTGCCAGCCACTCGTGAACAAGCCACCATGCTATAGGGAAGGCTATTACTACCGAAATCAGCACCAGTTTCATAAACTCGCGCGTCAGCACCAGAATGATGGTGGTTGTTCCGGCTCCCATCACTTTTCTGATCCCGAGTTCACGCGTGCGTTGTTCGGCAAGGAACGAGGCCAGCCCGAGCAATCCGAGCGATGCAACAAATAGTATGAGAATGCTGAGAATGAAGGCAAGACTTCCTGTACGCTCCTCCGCATTGTAGAGTTTGCTGATTTCGGAATCGAGCATCTTGTATTCAAAGGGATGGTTGGGGGCGTATTCGGTCCAGAGCGCGTTGACCAAGGGGATTACTTTCGAGAGATCGGCCGACTGGCTGAGCCTGATGGCAATGTATTGGGTGAAATATCTGATTTCCCAGTCGTTTTCTTTCATGTTCAGCACCAGGGGTGTTTTTTTAGAGTGAAGCGACCTGGCGTTGAAATCGCGAAACACTCCCACCACTTTCTCGTGACCACTCAGCGAATGGAATTTTTTGCCCAGAGCCTCTTCGTTGCTCTTCCACCCCAGGTGTTTTACCATGGCTTCGTTAATCAGGATGGCCTGGTCGGCATCGGTGAGCGATTTCGACAGGTAGTCGCGGCCGGCAACAAGGGGAATTCCGAAGGTTCTCAGAAAATCGTCGCGCACGGCCAGGGCAGGGAAAAACTGCCATTGATCGTCGGGGAACCCTTCTGGCTTGAATTCGTGGCTGTTGTGATCAACACCGGGCAGGTAATCAACCGCTGTAACCGAGGTAATCTCCTTAATTTTCAACAAATCTGCCTTAAAGGCTTCGTACTGCAATACAAACGGGGTTTGCTTCACTGGCAGCATCAGCATGTTGTGCCGGTTTAGTCCTATATCGGCTTTCCGAAGGAATTCCAATTGTCTGAAAGCTACCAACGTGGCAATCATCAGCACGATGGCTATGGTAAACTGGGCAATCACCATAATTTTTCGGGTTGTTGCCGATCGGGTGCCGCGGCTCAAATCTCCCTTCAGAACCCTGATAGGCTCGAAAGCGCTAAGGAATACTCCGGGGTAGGTGCCGGAAATGAGCCCGACAAAAAGCAGGATGACCAGGAGCCACAACAGGTTCCATGGGGTGAAAACGTCGTCGCTGTGAAAAGTTTTATCAGCAAAATTGTTGAATACCGGCAGGAGTAAATTAACCATGAGCAGGGCAAATACCATGGCGATGAGGGTGATAAGCAGCGTCTCGGCCATGAATTGCAGCATAAGTTTTTCTCTCACGGCTCCAAATACTTTCTTAACCCCAATTTCGCGAGCCCGGCCAGAGGAGGCCGCGGTGGCCAGATTCATGAAATTGATACAGGCAATGAGCAGTATAAATGCGGCAATGAATCCCAAAATCCTGATGTAGGCTATCTTTCCGTTGGTTTCTATTTCGTAATCGAGCGATGAGTGGAGGTGGATGTCGGTGAGAGGCTGGAGGTTTAACTCTATTTTGGCATTCTCGATTCCCTGGTAGTTGTTGGCGATGAACGACGGGAAAGATGATTCAACCTGCTCTTTTGATGCTCCTTCGGTTAGCAACACGTAGGTCCAGAAAGGATTCCATATCCATGTTTCGGGCAATTTCCCTGAGCGGTAGAGTTTTCGCAGGGTGCTTATTGATGCGATGAAATCGTATCTGAAGTGCGATTGCGAAGGGGGATCATCAACCACGGCGGTAACCGTAAGGTTGACGTTGTTGCCAACTTTCAGGTTTTTCCCGATGGGATCTTCGGTGCCAAAATATTTCTGGGCAGCCGAATGGGTAATTACCACCGTGTTGAGGTTGTTGAGAGCTTCCGTAAGGTTCCCGCGCAACGCGATGGCATCAAACACATTAAAGAAGGTGCTGTCGGCGTAGTAAAATCTTTTCTCTTTAAACCGGCGGGGTTCTGTAGCACCGTTTTCGGGGAGGTATTCCACCATCACTTCTGTCCCCCAATCGTTAAATATCCGCACAACTGCCTCGATGGAGGCAGGTTGGTGCATCTGGAGAGCGGGAGCAAGGGGGCATGGACAACTCGAAGAGTATTCGGGTACTCCGGCGTAATTGCTGGTTTGGGTTACCCTGTAAATGCGATCGGCCCTGGAGTGGTAGCGGTCGTAGTTCAGCTCGTCAAGTATGTAAAGGGCTATCAGCATGAAACTGGTGAGTCCTACCGCGAGGCCAACAATGTTGATTGCCGAATGTGTTTTGTTTTTCAGCAGGTTGCGAAAAGCAATACGGAAAAATGTTCTGATCATAGACGGTGCATTTTGGGTAGGTACAAAAAAAAAGAGGAGACACCTTCGGGGGCGTCTCCTCTCTGTTCCGGGTTTATCGGATAGTCCCCTCGCGGGCTTTTCCAACATCGTGCCGGGTTTTGTAAATTATTGATATTTAGTAGTTATGCGTCGGTGCTGGTGTTCGTTGCCGGCAGGCTGATGTTCGACTACGGACAACCTAATCTGTTTAGCGTACAATCCCTTTGGAGCATACCGATTGCCCCTGGTTAACCACTCTGAAAAGGTAAAGGCCAGCAGCCATAGGGGGAAGTTCGACGGTGGCAAACGATGTATTTACGGGTAAAACCTGTTCCAGAACCAGTTCGCCTGAAGTTTTAATTACTTGCACCAGAGTGTTGCTGGTTGGATTTAGATCGCGTAGGGTCAGGGTGTTGTTGGTTACGTAAAGAACCGGACACTGTCGGGAGGGGAGAGGTTGCTTTATTCCGGCATAGGTGCTTCTGATTTGTACCACCACCCCTTCTATCACCGTGAGGTTGTAGGGAATGGAGGTGGGTGGCAGGGTGTACCAGCCATTGGCCGAGCCTCCCCATCCAAAGTTGAAATGGTAGAACTGGTCGGTGTTGTAGCCGTCAACTACCACGTTGTGTCCAACGGTGTTGGCGGCATCTACCAGCCCGAGTTGAACCGGCAGCGCCGCTTTCATATCGTCGGCAACCCTTCGGTTGATCGAGGTATCGGGGGGTAGAAGGAGTTCCGCGTGGTCGAATCCGAATCTCAGAATGGCGTTGTGTGCCTGATCGATGCCGA
>JAQVCV010000105.1 GCA_028689615.1 Bacteroidales bacterium
GAAGAACTGAAGGTAATGTTCGGATCGGCTCTGGCCGGCGAGAACCGCGAAGAAGAAGTAGTGGCCATTCCCGGATTGCGTGGCAGGCCCCCAAAAGAGATCACACTCAAAAATCTGGCAAACATCATCCAGGCACGAATGGAAGAGATCATCGAGAATATTTATTATGAAATAAAAAACTCGGGATTCGAAAAAAAACTTATTGCCGGCATTGTGCTGACAGGTGGTGGTGCGCAACTGAAACACGTGAGGCAACTAACCGAATACATGACCGGTATGGATGTGCGAATTGGCTATCCCAACGAGCATCTGGCTCCCGGTTGTCCGGAAGAGATGACCAGCCCGATGTATGCCACGGGAATCGGGCTTGTTATCATGGGTTTGCAACGCTACGAGAACGAACAAAAAAAACGGGTAAGAAAAGAGGAACCTGTTGCAACGCCCACACCACAAAATATTGCACAACCCACTCATAAAGAGAAAGAAAAGAAAGAAGATGAAACCCGAAGAAGAACCAGCTTCCTTGAACGAATTCAAAGATGGTTTGACGAAGGGAGCGAATAAAAAAGTTATTAACATCAAATTGTTAATAAAAAATACAAACCACCGGTTTTTCAAGCGAATATAAAGATTAATTTTAGCGAAATTTTAAAATGAGCGACATGTTAAAATTTGATATGCCAAAGGCACAATCCTCAATAATAAAAGTTGTTGGCGTGGGGGGCGGCGGCAACAATGCGGTGAACCACATGTTTAAGCAAACCATTAAAGATGTGGATTTCATTCAATGCAATACCGATGCCCAGGCATTGGAATCCAGTCCGGTACCCATAAAAATACAACTGGGAACCAAAGGGCTGGGAGCAGGGGCCAAGCCCGAAGTAGGGCGCAAAGCTGCCGAAGAATCAATTGAACAGATCAGAGAATTGCTGGAAAAAAACACTCAAATGCTGTTTATCACAGCAGGAATGGGCGGAGGCACCGGCACAGGAGCCGCTCCGGTAATAGCATCGGTAGCCCGCGAACTCGACATCCTGACGGTAGGGATCGTTACCATTCCTTTCTCCTTTGAAGGCAGAAGGCGCAAACTTCAGGCCGAACAAGGCATCGAGGAGCTCAGAAAGTATGTTGACACCCTGTTGATCATCAACAACGACAAACTTCGCGAGCTGTTTGGCGACCTTAAACTTACCGAAGCATTCGACCATGCCGATAACGTGCTCACCACTGCGGCTAAAGGGATAGCAGAGCTTATCACCGTAAAAGGCTACGTGAACGTTGACTTTGAAGATGTGAAAACCGTGATGAAAAACTCGGGTAAAGCCATAATGGGCTCGGGCAGTGCCGAAGGCGAAAAGCGTGCTCTGGATGCAATTGAAGGCGCCCTTTCGTCGCCGCTGCTTAACGACAGCGACATCAACGGCGCTCAAAACATCCTGCTCTACATAGCATCAGGAACCGACGAGGTAACCATGGATGAAGTAAGCGAAATGACCGACTACATCCAGCAATCAGCCGGCTTGGAGGCCGACATCATATGGGGAACTGGCATTGACGAGTCGCTCGGTTCAAAACTTTCTGTTACCCTGATTGCCACAGGATTTGACTCTCAGGCCGGCAACACGGCACAAGCAATTCCGGAAAAAAAGATCAACACGATTGGCACCTCCGCGATTCCTGAAACCAGAACACAAATCCCTGTAGCCGAAGATCAAATCAGACTTATCACACCGGTTGTTGATGCTCCGGCACCAACCAACCGACCCGAACCTATAGTTCATTTACTTGGCGAAGAAATTGCCACACCGGCTCCCCTGGCAGCACCCGCCCAGGAAAAACCAGAGATGCGAGAGCCTGTTTTGAAGTCTCACACCGCTCAGGTTGCCATGGGAACATCAGTAAAGACAATCGACGCACGTCCTGAACCCAAGCCTTCCAACGACCCCGCCCCTCCTACCCTCTACGACGGCATGCAGCAATCGAGAACCATTGGCAGGGAAAGGGTACAAAGCGCTTTGCGTGGAAGCAGTTGGAGACCACATTCAGCCACAAGCATCACCAACATGGAAAACGAACCAGCCTACCAGCGCCGCAATGTAACACTCTCTGAGAATACCCCGTCAACCGAATCGTCTGTTTCACGCTACACCCTGACAGACGACAACGGAAATCCGGAAATAAAAGGTAACTCGTTCCTTCACGACAACGTAGATTAATACCCTTCACAAAATGGCATTAGAAATTATTATCAACAACGATATCAAAGCGGCCATGCTGGCACGCGACAAACGAAAACTCGAAGCATTGCGAGCTGTTAAGGCTGCCCTGCTGCTTGAGAAAACCGGAAAAGACACCTCAGGTGGCGAAATACCCGATGAGGTAGAATTCAAACTCTTGCACAAACTCATCAAACAACGCCGCGATACTGCCGAAATCTATGAAAAAGAGGGACGGGCAGATCTGGCCGATGAGGAGCGTTATCAACTTTCGATTATCGAGGCGTACCTTCCTCAACAGTTGAGCGAAGAGGATATCAAAACCGAGATTGAAAAAATTGTTGCCGAAACTGGTGCTGCTTCCATTAAAGACATGGGAAAAGTGATGCAGGCTGCCAGCAAAGCATTAGCAGGAAAAGCCGATAACAAAACCATTTCGGTTGTAGTGAAACAAGTTTTGGGAATCTGAACCCGGCTTAAGAATAATCAGGAAAGCCGGTATTCAAGCCGGCTTTTTTTTAACACCACCCACATGCACTCCTCCACAACCTATCGATGTCACGTGATTACCCTCAGCGATCGCGCCAGCCGGGGCGAGTACAACGACGAGAGCGGAACCCGGATCGTTCACTGCCTGGAAGCTCAGGCGGCCAAAGAAAGGATTGCATTTAAAACGGAGCGAACCCTCATTCCCGATGACGCTAACCAACTGGCAGCCACCATACACCGCCTCACCAACCAGGAGCCTGTTGACGTAATCTTCACCACGGGCGGAACAGGCATTGGTCCGCGCGACATAACACCCGACACCTTGGCTCCGATGTTCGACAAAACACTACCGGGAATCATGGAACTGATCAGGGTGAAGTATGCATTGGAAAACCCACGCGCCGCCCTAAGCCGTGGCGTGGCAGGCACAATTAAACAAACCCTGGTGTTTACCCTTCCGGGTAGCAAAAAAGCGGTTGACGAATACTGCCAGATAATCATGCCTTTGCTTATTCACGCCCTGGAAATGCTGCATGGCGACAACACCAACCACCCCCCTCACAATCCAATTGAACTATGACCCGCGAATCAGCTTTGCAATTACTCCACCACCACGTAAAAAACCCTAAAATGATTCAGCACAGCCTGGCATCTGAAGCCGTGATGCGAAAGCTTGCCACCCGCCTCAACGAAAACCCCGAATTGTGGGGTATGGCAGGCTTGCTGCACGATCTGGACGTTGAAATAACCAATGCCGATCCCTTGATACATGGCCAAAAAACTGTGGAAATGCTCACCGAATTGGGATACGAACAGTCAGTTATCGAAGCGATTGGCGCCCACAACGAGGACTCGAGCAAAAGACCCCGATCGACAACCTTCGACCATGCATTGGCTGCCGGTGAAACAATAACCGGTTTGATTACCGCCACAGCACTGGTATATCCCGACAAGAAAGTGGCCTCAGTGAAACCCAAATCAGTGCTGAAAAGAATGAAAGAAAAGGGATTCGCGGCGAGCGTAAAAAGAGAAAACATTCTCGAATGCGAGAAGATTGGCCTGACACCCGATGAATTTGTGGGACTTGCATTGGAAGCAATGGTAGAAATACACGCTGACCTGGACTTATAACCAGTTTGTTATGAAGCAAAAAAATTTCAAAATACCGGCAATACTTCGCAACAAATACGGAATTTCTGTATTGCTGTTCAGCATCTGGATGGTGTTTTTCGACGAGAACAAACTCTGGCAACAAATCACCATAACCCGTGAATACCACAAGATTAAAAAAGAGATGCGCTTTTTTGAAAGCGAGATAGCCTCAAACACACAAGGGATCAAACAACTTTCAGACGACCCGAAGCTTCTCGAAAAGCTGGCTCGTGAGCGCTACATGATGAAAAAAAACAACGAAGATGTTTACCTGATCATCCCCGAATGATCGTAGTTGACGATTGCGTCACGAAACACACTCAACACCATGTCGATAGTTTTTCCAACCCAGCTTATCACCACCCAACGGCAGCCCGTAAGATGAATCAGAAAAGAATTACATGGGATCTACATCAACCACAATCTGCAAGCGCCCCAAACCAGGTTCCTTGTGCATTCGATCCAGTGTTGCCGCGATGTGTTTCTTCATTGGACGCAGATCGACCGAACGCTCAAGTTTTACAATTACTTGCCTGATGTATTGATTTTTAATTCGCCCCACGAGCGGAAAAACGGGCCCCAATACCCTGTTACCGAACAAATCGGTAAGCCATTGCGCAAGTTTTTCGGAAGCCTCTTTAACCACCATTGCATCGGGATGCTTCAAACTGATAACGATCAACCGAACAAAGGGAGGGTATCCAAACTGCCTGCGCTCGGCAATTTGAGAAGTATAAAGACTGTAAAAATCGTTCATAGTCACCAATTCGAGCACCTGGTGGCCGGGTCGGCGGCTTTGGATGATAACCCTGCCCGGCAGCTCTTTTCTTCCAGCCCTGCCACTCACCTGGGTGAGAGTCTGAAAGGTGCGTTCGAACGAACGGAAATCGGGGAAGCTCAGCATAGCATCAGCATCGAGAACCCCAACCACCGTCACATTGTCGAAATCGAGCCCTTTGGTAACCATTTGTGTACCCACGAGAATATCAATACGATGTTCGCCGAAATCGCTTAACAGCGCGTGGTAGGCATTTTTGGCACGTGTGGTATCCAGATCCATCCGGGCTACCCGGGCCTCAGGGAACAACAACTTCAGGTCGTCTTCAATTCTTTCGGTCCCCAAACCCTTCATCAACAAACGGGGCGACGAACACTCCGGACATGCAACCGGAACCGGGATGCTGTAGCCACAATAATGACAACGCAACATGTTGACCATCTTGTGGTAAGTTAGCGTAACATCGCAGTTTCGACACGAAGGGACAAAACCACACTGATCGCATTCGATATGAGGGGCAAAACCGCGTCGGTTTTGGAATAGAATCACCTGCTGTTTGTTGGCCAAAGCCTGACTGACGGCCACGAATAAAACCTCTGACAAACTGGCTTTCATGGTGTTGGCTTTCTGTTCAACCTTCAGATTCACCAACTCGATTCTCGGGAGGCGTGCGGTTCCAAAACGTTCGGAGAGTTTCACGATAGCGTATTTTCCGGCAGAGGCATTGAAAAACGATTCCACCGAAGGGGTTGCACTGCCCAAAACAACCGCTGCCTTGTGAAAATGAGCCAGCATCACTGCCGAATCGCGTCCCTGATAACGGGGCGCCGGATCGAATTGTTTAAACGAAGAGTCGTGTTCTTCGTCAATAACTACCAGTTTCAGGTGGTGAAAAGGGAGAAAAATCGCAGATCGGGCACCCAAAATAACGGAGTATGCATTGCCGGCCGATTGTCGGGCTCGAAGCCACA
>JAQVCV010000060.1 GCA_028689615.1 Bacteroidales bacterium
CCATAAACAATGGCCACATCCAGATAGATAAAACGTTCGGAAAGGGCTGTATAGATGGCAATAAGGCCTATCGTACCTATGGTCATCACGTCGAAGGCTACCATGCGATTTGCCAGACCGGGTCCGGCTGCAAAACGGATGAGAACCAGCAAAACCGACGCCACTATCACGCCAAGCGCCACAAAAAGCAGAGTATTAATCATAAAGTACCTCCAGGTATTTTTCAAAATTTCTGATAATAGACTGAGCATGACCCTCGGGGTCGTTGCCGCGATAGTTGAGGCAATGAATGGTCAGTTCATCGTCGGCAAGGTCGAGGGTGAAAGTTCCGGGGGTGAGGGTGATTGAGTTGGCCAGGATCATCCGGGCCATCTCCGATTTCAGTTTGGTTTTTCCTTTAACCACAGCAGGGTTGATGGGCAGGGTGGGCGAAACAACCCTTAATGCAACATCAAAATTGGCTTTCAGCAGTTCCCACATAAAAACGAGCAGGTAAGCCAGAGTGAACAGCATCGCTTTGGGAGTAATCTTCATTTGACCAAATAAGTTGCACTGCCGGCAAAAGCCGATGCTGATAGCTCCCGCCAGAACCACTCCCGTCAGGATGATGTCGGGTTTGAGCGAATTGTTGAGGATCAGCCAGATGGTGATCAGTAGAACGAATGAGACTAATGCGTTTTTTAATTTCATAGTTTCAATTATAGAGTAATTTCCTTGTTGATGTATTTGGTGTATATATCCAGAAAAGTATTGCGTATTTCTGATAATTGCTGGTGAGATAGTTTTGGTCCGAAAATTCTGATAAAATCCGAAAAAACAGGCGATTGAATCCAGTAACCAGTGGCAGCATCAAAATTGTTCAACTCGTTGTTGTTTTTTTGAAAAGTGATGAGTTTTTCAAACAAATCCCACGATATTTTTTGAGGAATTTTGAGGTAATAGTGATTGTTTAAGATTCTGTTTTTAAATATATTAGCATCAATTTTAACCAAACATTGAAAAGATTTGATGTAGATTTCGCTTAGATGCGTGTCGATTTTGCGGAAGGGGGCTGTTTCAATTCCGGCTGTTTTAAAAAACCGCAATGCATCGCTTATTCTGTCGGCAGGTGTTTCTTTGATCCTGAAGGCGCGGGTAAGCCTGCCGTTGATGGTGATGTAGGCCAGGCAGGTGTTGATTTGCAGCTCATTTGACGCTTCCAGGCTTACGCGGCAGATGTGGTCGTCGGGGCAACAGGCCGGCTGCAGGTGAGGTAGAAAATAGGTGCCGCTTTTGCAAAGTGGGGGAGTTGACTTTTCTGGGCAAAAGTAGCCCGGGTAGGGATCTTTTGCTTGCAGAATCAACATGTTATCAACCGAACAATCGTGTGCATTGCCAATGGTCTCGCGCTTGATAACAGTTCCATATTTGTTTTCACATCTCATGGCGGGGCTCTGTATATTTTATGCAAAGTTGTTTAAACCATTGCCTTGTATTACTTTTGGCAATTGATTGTTTGATGAAAAAAAAGTGAGATAACTCATTTTTTTACCATTGAGTATAAAACTAGCTAAAATTGAACACATTAGAAGGGATAAGGTGTCATAGTTGTTCTAATAAGTCGTTGTGTTTTTTCAGCACACTTTCTGAAGAGGAGTCTGCATTTTTGGCTCATCACAAGCGTGAGGTTACTTACAAAGCCGGCGAAACTTTATACAAGCAGGGAACTTCCTCGCAGTATCTCATTTTTCTTTTATCGGGTATGGCAAAGGTTTTCATCGAGGGCGATGATCGAAAAGCTTTTATTCTTCAGTTGGTTAAGCCATTCGCTTTTCTCGATTTTCCTGCTATTTTCGATAAGGATCAATTGTACAGATCTAGCGTAGCCGTGGTTGACTCCACGGCCTGTCTGGTCGATATCGATGCATTCAAGTCGATCATCCTGTCCAACAAGACACACCTTCCCAACCTGATAAGGTATTTCAACCAGATACAGCATCACTATACCTCTCGTTTGGTGAATGTTTTGTATAAGAACATGGAGGCGCGCATTGCCGACGCGTTGCTTTATCTTGTTAATGAGGTATATTACAACCGCAGTTTCAGGCTTGATTTGAGTCGTAAAGATCTGGCTGAATTGGCGGGAATGTCGAAGGAGAGCACTTCACGGATACTGACTCAGTTGAAGGATCAGGAAATCATCAGGGTAAAAGGCAAACAAATGGAGGTGCTCGACAAGAAGTATCTCGAGCAGTTGTCGAAGTTAGGATAGCATGAAAAGAAAAGCCGGCTCCATTGGAACCGGCTTTAAACTAACCACGAATTTACGTCTCCCGAACTATTTCTCTACAGCGCTGCCATTGGCAATCCACTCGTTAAGTCCGTTATCGTAAACCACCACATTAGGATAACCCAGAATGGAGGTGAGAGCCAGATAAGCTTTTCCGGTGCGAACGCCGGTTGAGCAATACAGAATAACGGTTTTATCTTTGGTGATGCCTGCTGCGGCAAAGATTTTTTCCAGATCGGCTTTGCTTTTAAAAGTGTGGTCGGCTTTAAGCAGGGTGGTGTGATCCACGTTCACTGCCCACGGGATGTGGCCAGGGCTTTTACCGTCGGCACCTTTAAACTCTTTCTCCTCGCGGCAGTCAACCAAAACCGTATTGGCTTTCCCTTTCGATGCTGTGGCTGCGGCAGCATCCACAATCATTTTTGAGTTGGGTTTGGCTTTGAAAGCAGCGGCAGCCACGTTCGATGGGTTTTTGGTAACCGGTTTGCGCCCTGCTTTCCATGCAGCCAAACCACCGTCGAGAACCTTCACGTTGGCTGCTCCCAGATGCTTCAGAATCCAGTAAACACGGGTGGCGTATTTGCCAGCACCCTCATCGTAAACCACGATGGTTTTGCTCTCAGAAACACCTTTTTCACCGAAAATCTTTTCCATCTCGGCAGTAGGTACGAGTATTCCTTCAATTTTTCCGGGTTTAAAAAACGCTTTGTATGAAACGTTAACAGCATTGGTAATGTGTACCTTGGCATATTCTGTTTCAAGATCAGCCGAAACGATAACGTAATTAGGATTTTTCATCTCCTTTGCCAGATCGGCTGCTGTGATCAGATCCTGGGCCACAGCATTGGTGAATATAGATCCCAGGATAAAGGCAATAAAAAGAACTTTTTTCATTTTCAATTAAATTTCAATTAGTTAGAATTTCACCTGAACCTGAACAACAAATTCATCGTTATCAATCTCAACAGGTTCCTCGGCACGGTACACGTAGTTCACCTGAAGGCGGGTCCAGTCGTTGAAATAGTAATTGATACCAAATGTCATGTTGTTCTCTTTGTATTTGAGCAGGTTGCCTGAGTCAAAGAAATCAAATTTGAACACAGGTTCCACATCCCATTGGGTGCGGTAGGCAAGCATAGCCCAGCCTCCGCTGCGTTTTTCGCCCAATTCGATGAGGTTGCCCGAGCATCCACCTCCCAGGTCGCGGTTGTAGTCGCCCTCGTCGGAGATGTATTCGGCCTGCGCTGTTATCCCTTTATAATTGAACTGCACTTCACCGCCAAAAGTGGTTCTGTTGTCGGTGGTGTTGTTGTAGGAAGGGAATCCATAGCGGAAGCTTCCTCCAAAGCGCAGGAAACTGAACGGGCGGAATATAACACGACCCACATAGTCTTTGGCCGTGTTGTTGTCGAACCTGCCCAGGCCGCTGCCGTTCATCACTCCAAGCTGGTAGGTGAGCAGGGTGCTGGTGTCGCCTCCCATAAATACCATTCCCAGATCGCGGAATGGAGCCACCATCTGCAGTGTGGCTGTTGACCTGTAAACGGTCATCAGACCGTTGCAGGCAGTGTTGGTTTCAAGTCCAAAAGGTGTTTTGAACGATCCAAGCGATACCCGTCCCCATTTGAAACGGTCGTAGGTGATAAAGGCATCGAGCAGGTAGGGGTTGTCGGAGATAAACGGACTTAATTCGGCTACAACGTAGTACGAGAAGTCGTAGGGTATTTTACCCATCACGCCGATACGGGCTCGTTCGAACGAGAAACTGTTGGTGGCAGGGTCGGTCATGTGGTATTCGTACTGCGATTGCAGAAATCCGAACACTTTTACTCCCTCTTCTGAAGGGCCGCCGCCACACCCTTGTGCTTTCGCGAATGAGGCCGCGAACACAATGGATAGCAGTATTATAAATCTTTTCATATCGAATTTAAAGTTAGTTGGTTACGTAGGGGAGGTTTTTTGGGGTTCCTGAGGTCCATTTGTTTGAAACCCAAGCCGTGTTGGAATTGTACAAACGGTTCATCCCGAAAAGCATGCTTTTCGCATCATAGCCCAGTACACGCAGAAAAGCGGTGATGGCAGCCGATGTCTGGCCTGTATAGCAATAGGTTACAATGGTTTTGGAGGGATCGAGGAACAGTACCTGCGATTCGCCAATCAACAAGGGGTTGATTCTGAAAGCTCCGTTGATGTGTCCAAAACCGGTATAGTCGGCTTCTGAGAAGTAGTTGTTGATGAAATAGTTACCCGGATTCATGAGGGCATCGTCGGCGGTAACGGTTTTAAATCCACCACTTATCACGGCAGCAACGCGCTCTTTAAGGATGGCATCGCCAGTTGTGGCTGTGGAGGTGAAGGTGGGATGAGCATAGGTGAGGTTGGTGGGAGCAGCGGCAGTTGACCAGTTGGCATTGCCTTCGGCAAGGCTGGCAATGTTGGCGGTCCACTTGTCAAACACAGGATTCCAGCCGCTCATACCCCATTTCAATGCTTTGGCACTGGTATAGCCCGACATGCGAAGCAGGGCCGTGGTGAAAGTGGCTGTCTGCCCGGTGTAACAAACCACCAGGATGGGTTTTGCACCGGCATTGGCCGCTTCTGCCAACACATTAGCCAGATCAACCCTGTGGGCGTCAGCAATGTGGCCCATGGCAAAATCTTCGGCTTTCCTCAGGTCGATAACATAGTATGCGCTCACATCGCCGGTTTCGGGGGCTGCCATAACGAAGCCATCAAGAATTTTGTTCAGATCCATTTGGTTGGCCGTCATGTAGTCGGTCATCACTTTCTGGTAATCAACAGTTGGTGTTTCTTCGTTGTCTTTCTTACAATTGGTAAGCAACAGGGTAGGGATCAGAAACAACGCGATCAGATAAAGAAATCTTTTAGTCATGGTTTTTAAAAATTAATTGTGTTTTTTATGGATTCTATTGGTTTGTTAATGGCTAGCAACCTCCGCTGCCCTTTGATGGTGCAGCATGGTCGCCACCAAGTTTTTCAAGATCTTTTTCGTAAATATCGGGGAACTTAATTTCCCAGTTTTTCCATCCGCCTTCGAGCACCCACACATTGGTGTAGCCCAACTGCATCAGGGTGTAGGCGGTTAAAATTCCTCTGTCGCCTTTCTTGCAGTACACCACTATTTTTTCATCTTTAGCAGGCATGTAAAGGCCTTCAGAATCCCAATAGGTTGAATCGGCAATTTTGAACTCCATGCTTCCTCGGGGTATGTTGATGCTTCCCGGTATAAAGCCGTAGTAGTGCTCAATTTCCTGCCTCACATCTATCAGCGTGTAAGTCTCTTCACTGCCCATCAGGTCGTGCAGTTGCTGTGGGGTGAGCAGGTTAACTTTGGCCGATGCCTCTTCTACCATTTGTTTTGCCGAATCGTAGGAGGTTTGTTTGCTGCAAGCCCACATCAGGGTGGCTGCAAGCGCGAAAATCAACAGTTTTTTCATGTTATATCGAATTTTCTGGTTTTTCACTTGGTTTGTTTTCAAGGGGTTCTTCTTCATATCCGGTTATCATCGACTTGATTCCCGAGGTGAGTTTGTGTCCGGTTGTGGTCATGTAAACGTGTACCAATACAAAGGCTACCATGAGGAATGCTCCCAGGGTGTGGGTGATGGCCGCGAATTTGAAACCTGCAACATCAGCCGGGTTTTGCGGATAATGGTAGAACATGTATATAAGGCCTGTGAAGATTTGTACGGGGAAAACCACAATTAAAAGCCCCACGTAAATAATTCTCTGCAGCGGGTTTAGCTTGTTGTAAAGGCTTTTTTTGGTGGGATGGGGTTCGTTTTTGAAAATCCCCGATGTGTAGTATTTAATCTGTTCTCCTAACTTCTCCTTGGTTGGGATGAAGTTTTTGTATTGTTTGGAGGAGAGCATGTAAACAATCGACAGGATTCCAAGTCCGATAAAGGTCCAGGCAGCCGAATTGTGAAGCCTTACGGCGCATTCGTAACCCACCAGGTTGTAGTTGCCGTGAATTTCGAAGCCGGTAACTGTCAATACAAAAACCAGCAACATTTGCGACCAGTGCCAGAATCGCTCGAAGGGGGTAAATATTTTAATTTTTCGCATAAAGCAATTGCCTTTTAATTGAATTTTCGTTTTGAGGTGAAGCGCATAACGGAGTGGACAATGATTCCGATCAACGAGAATAGGATGATGGCAAACCCACTGTAATCAACAGCTTTTGAATAATCGCGCCCTGGAAGATAGAAATCGGTAAGACCTGCAATCCGGCTGTTCTGGCGTGTGTGGCACGCTTCGCATTTAAGGGTCTCTTCTTTTTTAGAAACCATGTGGTTGAGGGGCCAATAGGCTTCGGTGGGCAGGATGACGAATTTACCGCTGTACTCCCGCTCGTTGTATTCCATCCCTTTGATGATGGCACTGTCCCAGTTCAAATCCATCCAGAAGGCTCCTTCGTTGAAGTTTTTTGAGAAAAGTTTCATCGAAAGGATTTGCCGCGATGCTGAATCGAAGGGTTGTTTGCCACGATGCACTTTTACGGGCCATATCTTGGAGGTGCTGTCGCAATAGCTTCCAAACAGGGTGTTTATTTTTACCGGCAAAACGGTTGCTGAATCGTCGTTGAGCAGATGGTCGGCGGTGCCGTTAAACCAGCTGTATTCGGGGGTTACCATGTTGTCGAAAACAAAATGACCTTTGATCGACAGGTAGCTGTAGTTGTGATCGGCATCGTATTCTTTGATGAAGCTGCTGTCGGGGTTGCGGCGCCCTGCCACCGACCAGTCCCAATAGAGTGATGTGCCGTTCACTTTGGCATAAACCGGAATGTGACAGGTTTGACAGGCCACTTTGTGGTTGTGGTAGTCAATTACCTTGTCGTTGTGCGGGGTTTCGCCGTGACATTGTTCGCAGGTTGCCCTGTTGGTGTTCGACGCGGAAACTGAATAGGCTCTGCCTGTGATGTTGTGTTTCTCTGTTTTGTGACAGTCGATGCATACCATGTTTGGGCCATCAACGGCCATATGCACGTCAACTGAGCGGGTGGTGTTGAGCAGGGCTTTTTCAAGATCGCCATGCTTCACGTTGTTGCCGCCACCTCCGTAAAAATGACACACTCCGCAATTGTCGCGATCAGGGTAGCCAACGCTTTGTGCCACCAGGTTGTAATCGGGAACAGGGTATTCTTTGGTGGCGTTCTCAGCGGTTGCCGGCCATCCTCCGCCACCTATCAGTTTTTTGTAGGTGTCGCTTTTGTCGTGGCAAACCAAACAGTCGATGTTTGTAGGGTCTTCAAAATCAAACGATTTATCTTCCCAGCCGTAACCAATATGGCATCGCATGCACGATCCGTTGTTGCCGTCGGCACCGGTGCAAAAGTTGTTGTGAAGATTCTTCTTGCCGATGGTTACAACACCCCTTCCCGGAATCTCGGTTTCTCGTTCCCAACGCCAGTGCGCGCTCTGCATCAGTTCATCGTCGCGCTTGTTGTGACACGACAGGCACGCCTCAGTTACTTGCTTGGGGTTTGAAAACGACTGCTGAAGAATTGGAAACGACGAATGATCGACCGAAGCCACCGACTCAGATTTAAGTGTTACCTTCACGGCTTCAACTTCATTGCGCTGTAGTCCAAACCTGATGTTTAAGTAGATAACCAGAATTGGCAGCACTACCACCAGTGTCAGCGTGAGGAATTTTTGTAAGAGTTTATTCATTGCTTACAATTGTTAATTGAATAACAGCAAAAGTACGCCCTACCCATATGCACCCGACCCGGCCCAACACCAAACAAATCAAGCTTGCAGATGAACTAAAACAATTGTATCTTTGATCTAAATCAAATTAGTTCTTGATTTGATTTCATTTTTATAAACCGATATTGATACCATGACAGATACAAACTCCGTTGTTAGAAACAGTTGCTCAATTGGTACCAACCAACTCGATTGCCTGGAGTTGCTTACTGCCGATGAATATGCTTACCTGCAATCAAAGATGGTTGATGTGGCTTACCAAAAGGGTGAAGTAATTTGCAAGCAGGGCTCCTTTATTTCGCATGTGATGGTGTTGCGCGAGGGTTTGGTTAAAACTTATATCGAGGGAATGGGCGACAATCTTGTACTTCAGATATTTACACCAGTTAATGTGATTGGGTTGTCCAACTTGTATGAAGGCAACACCGTGCTGCACCACTCTACTCAGGCTTATATCGACTCAAAACTAAGCCTTATCGAGATCGGTGCCTTTAAGCATTTGCTTCGCTCCAATGCTCCGTTTGCCGCCAAAATGGTTGCATTGTTGGCTGAATACAGCCTCACTATCAATGGCCGCTTCTTTTGCCTTACTCAAAAGCAAACCTACGGACGGTTGGCCGATTTGCTGCTTTGTCTTTCGAGCCGCGTTTATAAGAACTACCATTTCCCTTTGCACCTTTCGCGAAAAGAGATTGCCGAACTGGCTGGCATGTCAATTGAGAGCATTGCCCGCATCATCAGTAAGTTTAAAAGCGACGGACTGATTGAAATCAGTTGCGATCAGATTAAAATCCTTGATCCCGAGAAGTTGGAAATGATCAGTCGAAACGGGTAACCCGATACAAGAAAAAAGCAGGGGGGGGGGAGATCGTACGATCTCCCCCCCCCTGCTTTTATATATTTATAAGTCGCACATTATGAACATCCCCCTGCAACTTTTTTCTTTTTCCCTCCTGGCTTGGGTCCCGCGGGTTTGGCCGCAGGCGAGGAAGCTTTTGCATCGTTTCCGGTTTGTTGTGCCCCTCCTCCAAGAGCCTGGCTTGCTCCAATTCTGAAATTGTATCTGGCAATATCATCGTTAGAGTTCACTCCCGATGGCGGCGTAGGGTTCATGATAACCTCGGCCCAATAGTTGAGCCCGCCCCTGAGTACGTTGATGTTTTCGTAGCCCAGTTGGCGGAGCAACATCCAGGCTTCGTTTGCCTGGGTGGTCCCGTTGCCATAGAACACGTTGATTTTTGTATCCTGATCGAACAATTCGGTGTAATCGGCAGCAAGTATATTGTCGAACGGAACATTGACAGCCCCCGGCAGGCTGAATTTCTCGAATTCGGCTTGCGACCTGATGTCGATTAGTTGCAGATAGGGATCTTTCTCAACCAGCATTTGAGCCACTTGCTCGGGTTCGAGGTATTGGGTTCCACTTTTCAGCTCGTCGAGAATCTGAACAGCATCCAGCTTATACGGTGTGGTTGTGTTCTTGGGAACGGCGGCTATAATCACTCCCAGAAGCAGCAATAGAGCTGTCGCGAGCATCCTGGGGCTTAAATTGATCTGTTTCATTTCTTGATTAATTAATGTTGATTAATACTCGTCACGTGGAAATTTCTTCTCAGCCCATTCGGCTCCCCAGAACATCAGCACGGCGGCCACAATCACCAGCAATGCAACCAATCCCTCGGTAAGCCCAAAGTATTCCGAAATTCGTGGGGAACCCATGAATCCGGCTTTGTAAAGCCCTTCCCATAAGGGATACCCTTCCGCGAAAATAAATACACCGATGAACAATCCAACTATAAAAAGAAGGGCATCAATTTTACCAATGGCAGCACCACAAAAACTTGTTCCAGGACAATAACCGCCCATAATGAAACCTGCCCCCATGATTATTCCGCCAAGAACAGCCGATTGAAGAAAGGTTTCATTCACATAAACCAGATTCAGGTCGATCCACCCGAACAAGCTCATAAACAGCAGGCCCAGCATGGCAGTAACCGCTCCGGTGAAAAATACTTTCAGCACCACGGTATCGTAACCATAAAACACCCCGGCGAGTTTGCGGCTCGACGAGAAGCCGCCCTGCTCCAGAACAAACCCAAATGCAATACCTATAAAAAAGGCGAGAAGCAGGTTGGTGTTCTGTGATATAATTTCGTTTACAACTAATGGTCCCATAGTTTCAATGATTTTTGAGAGTTAATGATCAAATCCATAGCTTGCGGAAGAAATAGGCCAGGGCAAAAGCGGTTCCAAAAATGGCCATCATGGAAACAAAACCACCCAACGACAAAACCGCCATACCGCTTAGGGCTGACCCACTTGTACATCCTCGTCCGAACTGCGATCCTATTCCGAACAGGATTCCTCCGGCCAGGGCAAAAATCAGTCGGGTTCGGGAGGTTATCCGCGGGTTGTGTTCCACTTTCCAGGTTAATCTGCGCGAAACCACACCCGAAAGAAACCCTCCAACCAACACTCCCAGCATTTGATATACCAACCAGTTGTTGAGTGGGTTGCCTTCGTGGCTTTGTTTGTACTCTTTGTAAAATAAGGCGTTTTCGGCATGCGAGGGTGCCACGGTTTCAACGCCTGCAATTATGGCACTTTTCACAGCACCACTGGCTCCCACGCTGCGTCCTGATACGAAATTGGCAACAATCACCACTACTCCGAGTAATACCCCGGCCAAATAGGGGTTCATATACTTCGATGTTTTTACTTGTGACATATGATTTTTCATGTTTTAATGTTCAACAAATCAATAGAGCCACCGGCTGGCCTGCCCGGCATAAGCTATGATAAACCTGAAAATAAGACCGCCCAGAATTACCAGCACAGGTGCAATAAAATAGGGCATGTGGAATCCCCGCAGTTCAAGAAACTCAAGCAGGGCGGGTATTACAAGTCCCAGCATCACCACAAAAAGCCAGAAAGGAACCGTGTAGGGGCCACCCAGAAACAGGTGTGCCGCTTCAATATGCACTTGTGTGCTGGCCAAGAACCCCATAAACATGTGCACGATTAAAAAGAGTTCTATGCCTATTAGCATCAGATCGATACGTGCGAAGTTGTGCCTTTCGGATGCTTTCTTGCTCATCAAAACAATTGCCGCGGCTCCGGTTGAAAGTCCCGACGTGAGGAACAACGGTCCAAGAATGGAGGTATTCCACAGCGGTCGGGCGTTGAAAGCCGAGAACAAAATCCCGGTATAAACGCCTAATATCAATGAGGATATGAGCAAAACCCAGGCAAGATGTTGCTTGTACTGATTGAAGAAGGTTTCTACAGCTTTCAACCAGTTGAATTTCCAGTCCCAGTTTGGGAACAGTTCTCTGATGTGAAGAGCGCACCATACGATTGAGGCTGGTGTTACTACCATCAGCGTCCAGGCTCCCCACGACATGGGTGATTCCAGCCTGAGAGTTGTGTAAAGTTGCCAAAAGTAGAGCTTGTGATTCAGGTCGAGAAACAGTGCCAGCAATCCAATCGACAACAAGGCGGGTGTGAGAAAAGGGGCAAGTTTTACAGCTGTGGGATACTCTTTTTCTTTGCCTAAAATGGTATAAAGTGCTGCAAAGAAAAGGATTCCGGCAGCCAGACCTCCCAGGAAAAGGTACAAGGGTATGTGCCAATGCCAGATGTGCAGCTGTGGATCGATCAGGTGGTTGAGCCTTCCGCTCACGATGATTTCTTCTTTCATGGTCAAGGGGATTTAAAGAAGGAAATAGAGTTGTGGGTTGGTTCCGGCTTCGGGGATCAGGGTTTTGTATTTGCGGTTTTTTAAAACCTTTGATACGGGACTGTTTGGATCGTCGAGGTCGCCGAAATACATACATTTGGTAGGACAAACCGACACGCAGGCCGGATCGAGTCCTTTTTCAACGCGGTTGTGCAAACAGAAGGTGCATTTGTCAACATACCCGTCGGGATGGGGATAACGGGCATCGTAGGGGCAGCTTGCAATGCAGGCTCCACACCCGATGCATTTGTGGGGTGTAACCAAAACCACGCCCCCTTCGGCATAGTGGCTGGCTCCTGTCGGGCAGCATCGCACGCAGGGCGAGTTCTCACAATGGTTGCAACGTTCTGATCTGATCTCGATCTCAAGGCGAGGGTAGGTTCCGTCGGTTACTTCCACCACCCAGTCGCGGCAAAAGCCTATCGGGACATTGTTTTCGGTTTGGCAGGCTACAACGCAATCGCTGCAGCCCACGCATTTCAGGGTATCAACGGCCATGGCGTACCTCATGCTTCAGCCTCCTTTCCGTTTGGTTCAAATTCGGTTATAAAGGTCACAAAATTTCCTCTCATACCGGTTCCTCCCATCACCGGATCGATGTGCACACGGGTGATGAGTTCGGTGTCGTTTACACCCCGCCCAAAAGCGCGGGTTAGCTTGGGGTTGTTGTGCCCAAATCCATGTACCATATACACCGAATCCCAACGAATACGCTCGGTAACACGAACTTTTATTGCAAAAGTACTTTGCTTACCATCCTGGTTTTTAAGTTTGACCATCTGCCCTGTTTTCAATCCCCAAAGTCTGGCCACTTTCGGGTTGACCCATAGCACGTTTTCGTCCATCAGATCGGTGAGGTTGGGGTTGTTGGCCGTGCGGCTGAAGGTGTGCATCGGAGCACGACCGTAGTTAAGGCGGTAGTAGCCCTCAGGTGGTTCTTCGTGAGCTGTATAAACGGGCAAAGGAGCAAATCCTTCGTTTTCCATATCAGAGGAATAGAGTTCAATTTTTCCTGAGTTGGTGTTGAAAACCGCCTCTTCGTTCTCGTTGAAATAGAGGTCGTCGTTCTCGCGTGGGAAGTTTTTAACGCCTAAGCGTTGCATCTCTTCCAGCGAGGTTCCCATTTGTTTCAATTGCCAATCGAGCATCTCTTCGATGTTTTTCCACGGAAACCAGGCCTCGAGCCCCAACTTGGCAGCCAGTTCGCGGGCGATCCATTCAGCTGGTTTTGAGTCGTATTTGGGTTGTACAGCTGGCATCCGAAGGGCAAGGTTGGGCAGCCTGTGGTTCGAGTTGCGCAACATGTCGTAGCGTTCCAGATAGGTGCATTCCGGTAAAACCACATCCGCGTAGCCGGTCAGTTCCACGGGCATGGTGTCAACCACAACCAGCAGTTCCAGTGCCTCGATGGCTTTGAGCGTGTTTGCCTGGTTGGGGATGGCGGCCAGCAGATTGGTTCCGTTCACGATCCATGCTTTGTAGCTGCACGAGCGTTCAACGGTTGGAATTGTTGCATCGCACAGGCCGTTGGAAACCACCTCGTTGGCAAGGGGATACTTCCCGCCATAGGCTTCGGTTGGTTGTCGGCGCGGCACAGGAAATGGCGGTACCGGATAGGAGGGAAGGTGCAACTTCTCGGGTTGGTAATAGCCTCCTCGTCTGCCCCAGGCACCCAGCAGTGCTGCCAGTATGGCCACTGCACGCATCCGCTGTGTGTCATCGCCATACCAGGTGACATGCCGCCCGGGGTTGATGATGACCGAAGGTGAAGCATTTCGCATTTCACGGGCGGTTTCAACTATCACGTTCGGATCGATGGTGGTGATTCCGTATGCCCACTCGGGTGTAAAGGGTCTGACATGTTCCCTGAGTTGCTCAAATCCTACAGTGTTTTTGGCTACATAAGCCTTGTCGTACCATTCGTTTTCGATCAGTACATGAATCCACGAAAGCAGAAGGGCCAAATCGGTGGCTGGTTTGATAGGCAGCCAGTATTTCGATTTGCTGGCGGCTGTCGAAAATCTTGGATCGACGGTAATGATGGTGGCTCCACGGTCGATGGCATCCGACATCTCCTGTACTTGCCCGTTGTGCATGTTTTCTCCCAGATGACTTCCGATGAGAACCATGCAGCGGGTGTCGCGGATATCAATGCGCTCGGGTGAATAGATAATGTCGCCGAATGTGGTTAGGAATCCTACCTCGCGCGGGCCACGGCATTGTGCAAACGAAGGTGCAGTGATGGAGGCCGATCCAAACGCCTTGAGCATATGCCCAAAATGGGAACCTCCAGAGCCATGGGTGAACAAGGCTATGCATTCCGGACCATGCTTAGCCGCTATTTCTTGCATCCGATGGGCAATGTAATCCAGGGCTTCGTCCCATGAAGCTTCTCTGAAAGTTTCTTTCCCATCGGTTGTGGTTCTGATCAACGGTGTTTTCAACCTGTCTTCATCGTAATACTGCCCCACGCCTCCGGTTCCCCTGGGGCAAAACCTCCCGTTGCAGTGCTGATCGTCGTCGTTGCCAACAATCTTTTTTATGTTTCCTGATTCGTCTTTATAGACCCAACCTGCGCACTGCCAAAAACATATTTCACAATAAGTGGGTGTTCGGTGTAAGTTTTGCTCGGGTGAATCAATCTTTTCGGTTGAAGCATTTCCCGATACTGCACCTGTGGCCAACCGCGATAATCCCCCGGCTGCCGCTATACCTCCTATGCCCAGCGCGCTGATCTTGATAAAACTTCGTCTGCTACTCATTTGGCTTCCATTTGAATGAATCGAAATAAGGCTACATTTCCAATCATTGAACTTACATATTCAGATTTCTAAATGTTTAACAAAAGTAAGGATTAATTCTATCCATGGTGCGATTTGCAGTTGAATTTCTGTGTTTGTAGCGTGTTGTTTTTGAGTAAGTTACATTGTGTTAATTTTGACTAAACAGAAGTAAGCTTTGTAATTGTCATAGAATGATAATGTTGTGTCCTAATTTGTAATCTTTATAAATTAGGGTGTTTTAAGCGGTAAGGCGGTTTCAGGTGAACTATGGTTCATTATGTGTGAAATTGTAATAAAAAAGCCCCTGTGAGGGGCTTTTGTTGAGGGTGCTACAGCAATATTTTTTGAACAACAGTTTCATTCGGCAGCGAGCAGCTGATCACATACAATCCCGGAGGCAGAGAAGGAACAACCAGGCGATTGCCGGTCAGCGTGTTGGACGAGTAGAGCCTTTGGCCGGCAAGATTGCTTATTTGAATGGTCATGGGTTGGTTGTCTGTTTTGCTGGTCAACAGAATCGAGCGATCGGAACGGTTGAAAATGAGTTTGTATTCGTTTCCGGGCGTGTTGCCAATGGCAGTATAAAGATCTACTATTTCTTCAGGTGCGGGTTCCGATGCAGCAAAGCCGGGGCTGACAGCCTGAACGGTCCAGTAGTAGGTTCCATCGCGCAGTTGGTTGATGGTCCACACTGTATCGAGCTGAACATTGCCCATCCCTGGTAGGAGCGGGGTCCCGTTGTTGAGGGTGTTCGACGAAAACACTTCATTCCCGCCTGGCGTGGTTCCTACCCTGAGGTTGTAGGTCAGTGGGTTAAGGGTCATTCGCATGGCCTGCGGGCGGTTCCACTTGAAGGTGATGGATGTTCCGTCAACTTCTGAACTCAGGTTCTCGGGTTGCATGGGAACCAGCGATTGGGCAAACTGGTTCGTGCCGTTGTCGTTGCGAAAGAGGTAGGATGACGGTACCCCGTTTCCGTTAATCCCTGTGAGCACAACATCGGCATCGCCATCGTTGTCGTAGTCAGCTGCTGATACCGACGAGTTTGCCAGTGCTGGGAAATCGTAGCCAACCTGCCAGAATCCCCCGTTGCCATTGTTGCGGTACATCACGGTGGCGTTGATTCCGCATCCGGTCCCTTTTCCGGTAGCAATAAAATCAATCCACCCGTCGAGGTCGAAATCGGCAAGGGCTAGTCCCCCGAGGTACAAACCGGGCATACCAACTGCCAGCTTGGTCCATTCGTCGTTGCCATCATTTCGGTAGATCCAGAACACAGAGGTGCCATTGATGAAATTGACACCCTGTACAAACAGATCCATGTCGCCATCATTCTCAATGTCGCCAAAGGCCATCGAACCTGCCGAAACTCCTTCCAGATCAGCGTTTACCTCAACAAAGGTTCCGTCCACATTTTTGTATAGCCGGGTGATATCGCCACCACCTGAATCGCCTGACAGGGCCAGGTCGATGTCGCCATCGTTGTCGATGTCGGCAAAGGCCATGGCCGAGCTCACCAGGTTAGGCAAACTGGTTGGAACGGATTGAAAGGTTCCGTCGCCCTGGTTGTGGTAGAGGCCGGTGAAATGGTTCAGGCTGAGTGTATCGCCCGAAATCAGCAGATCGGGATAGCCATCGCGGTCATAATCAAACCATCCGGCTTGTCCGTTGGCAAATCCCGGAAAGCGAACTGTTGTGGGCTTTATCAGACCGTTGTCGTTGAAATAGAGAATGGTTTTGCGGCTGTAATCATCGGCCAGGCCGGCAAGCAGGAGATCCAGATCGCCATCACGGTCGTAATCTGCCCAACTGGCTGTCCCTTTTTGCAATCCCTCGAGCAGGGTGCCGGTGGCTGTATAAACCCCGTTGGTGTTTTGAAAAAGGGTGGCTTTCCCAAGGCTGTTCGATTGAATCCCGGTGAGTACCAGATCAAGATCACCGTCGGCATCGTAATCGGCCATCGAGCTGTAGCCGTGGGCGAAGGGGGTTAGCCCGGCATTCATTTGCGTAAAATTCTGGGCAACACTGGTCCCGGCTATAAGCAGCAGACCGGCAGCTGTTTTGCTGCTTCTCGAAAAAAATCGGGTAATGCAATTCGTCATGGTTAAAACAGGTTTTTCAGACGCCAAATATATACATTATTATATACATGGAGAAAAAAGCGGCCAAACCAACAGGGATGTTGTTGATGGAAAGGCATTTGAGAAAACAAATTGACTAATCAGCGCAACTCGTTGGATTGAAAATGAGTTTATCGACAGGGAAACTGTTTTGTTCCATCCAGTCAAGCACGCGCCTGATGGTGCTGTCGGCTGGTTGTTGTTCTCGTGCCAGAATCCACAGGTATCGCCGTGAAGGGCCCGAAACCACGGCCCATTGGTAATTGTTGTCGAGGGCTACAATCCAGTAGGGTGCTTTGATGGGCCAAAAAAACTGCACTTTAAGCCTGGCGTTGTTCCACCCTTCAACGGTGAAAGCCTTTCCTTTTATGGATCGCAGGGGCCCGTTGGGTGCATTTTTCCGGCATGAGTTTACCACCTCCACCACCCCGTCGGCCGAAAGTGTGTAATCGGCGGTTGAGCAGAAGCAGTTCTTTTGAAAGCGGTTGGGGTAGCGTGCAATTTCGTACCATCGGCCCGAATAGCGCATCAAATCAACTTCATTAACTGTGGTTACGGGCTCCATGCCAGTCTGGCAGCCAACGCCCAGCATAAGGCAGGTGATGCTTAAAAAGGTGAACTGGCTTCTCATGGTTAAAAAGAGCGAATTCCTGACGAACCCAGGCTTTTAGGAACTACCGACATCACGGGAACCGGAGCCTGCCTGATGAGTTGTGTGGCTTCAGAATCGATGAAGAACTCGATAAATTCTGATTCGGCCTGCGTAGTAATAACAATGAGGTCGATGTCGTTGTGATCAGCTATATAATCCAGAATCATTTTCACGTGTGAAGTTTGACCCTGGGGGCAGGTGAGCATCTCGCCGGTACACCGGGCGCCCTCTTTTTCGATGAAATTCTTTACCTGGCGAAATTGGATGTTCAGATGGTTGATGTCTTCTGCCTTGGTGGAACTGCAAACGCCGCTGATGATGCGTATGGTGGCATTGTAAACCTTTGCAATTCCGATGGCTGCTGAAACCTTCTGGCGTGTTTCTGCCGTCAGATCGAGTGGCAGCAAAATGCAACGACAACGGTTTTGATCGGCTTGATCGGCTTTGATTGTAAATACAGGCACCTGGGCCGATCTGATGATGCGAATGGCGTGGCCGCCAACAGGGGCTGCCGCCGAGTTGGATGCCCCGATGAAAATGTACCGGGCCCCAATCTGTTCGGCCATTTCGTTTACTTTCTGAGTGATGCGGCCGCCAGTGACATGGGTTACTACCTTCATCCCCGATTCTTTTCCGGTCTTGGCTGCCAGAGCGCTCATATCTGCACTCAACCGGGCTATAAGTTCGATGGTTTGCTCATGGGAGAAGAAGCGCTTCAGAACGCCCCCATCTTCATGAACATAAAGCAGATGAATGTCAAGCTGAAGCTGACGGGCAATGTTATACGACTGTTGAACAGCAGCAAGCGATGCTTTTTCAAAGTCAACGGCAATCAGGATTGCATTTAGGCTCTTCTTCATTTTTAACTTACTTTTGTGTCATTCAAATATAAGCACATTTTACCATGAAAAGCAAGATGCAAGCCTCAGAATTAATTCTGACACCCGAAGGTGCTGTATATCATCTGCGTTTGAAGCCCAACCAGCTGGCTTCAAAGATCATTCTGGTTGGCGACCCTGGAAGGGTTTCGATGATAGCCGGTCATTTCTCGGAAATCGAATTCGAGGTTCAAAACAGGGAAATCAATACCGTGACTGGGTTTTACAACAACCAGCGGATCACTGTGATGAGTACAGGAATGGGAACCGATAACATCGACATCGTTCTTAACGAATTGGATGCTCTGGTCAACATCGATTTTGAGGCCAGATGCCCAAAGTCACAGCATACTTCTCTGCAACTTATCAGGCTGGGAACCAGCGGGGCGCTGCAGGCTTCCATTGAGCCGGGTTCGTTTGTGGCGTCAGCGTGGGGGGTTGGCATCGACGGTCTGCTCCATTTTTACAAGGGCGATAAATCGTCGTTCGACCATGCAATGAACGCGGCTTTCATGCAGCATATGCAATGGCCTGATGCGTGGGCCCACACCTATTCGGTACCTGCCAACCCCGGGTTGCTTGACAAGCTTGCCGGTGGATTTGTTAATGGAATCACTGCTACTGCTCCGGGGTTCTACGGCCCCCAGGGGAGGCAACTCAGGGGTGAACTTTTCCACCCCGCTCTCAACGATTTGCTCATGTCGTTTGAATACCAGGGGCGTCGCGTTGTAAACTTCGAGATGGAGACGTCTGCTTTGTACGGCCTGGCGGCTTTGCTGGGTCATCAGGCTCTTACGCTTTGCGTGGCCATTGCCAACCGGGCTACAGGTCAGTTTCTCAACAATTATCACTCAAGGATGGAGCAATTGGTAGTACACACCCTCAACGCTCTAACAAGTTAATATTTATGCCTGTTCACCACGTTGTTAAACCATCATTGGTGGTAAACGAGGATCGGTGCCGAAACAACATCTCTGTGATGGCATCGAAAGCACGCCGACTGGGTTTGAAGTTCAGACCCCATTTCAAAACCCATCAGTCGTGGGCGGCAGGCCGGTGGTTTCGCGACGAAGGGGTTGATGCCATCACGGTATCGTCGGTTGATATGGCGCGGTACTTCGCGCACGATGGCTGGTCAGATATCACCCTTGCCATTCCTGTAAATCCCCTTCAGGCAAAGCAGGTTGCAGAGCTAAGCAGGCAGATAAACCTTAACCTGGTTGTTGTTGACAGCATGGCGTTGCAACCCGCCATTGCTCTTACAGAGGGCAATCAACCCGGTGTTTTTATCAAGGTGGATGCAGGTTATGGAAGAGCTGGTTTGCCTTGCGAAAGAACTGAGGAAATTGTTGCTCTGGCTCAAAAGCTTTCGGTTGTTGATAAGCTTGATTTCAAAGGAATTCTGGCTCACGACGGGCACACTTACCAGGCAACAACGCTTGGACAAATTGAAAGCATCAGGCACGAATCGAACCGGCGAATGGCCGTTGCCAGTGAGGCTTTATCGTTGGCGGGGATGAAGGCAATGGTGAGTGCCGGCGATACCCCGTCCTGCACCCGAAGCGAGCATTGGGAAGGGGTTGATGAAATTCGCCCGGGGAATTTTGCTTTTTACGATGTTCAGCAACTGATGGCAGGGAATTGCACTACGGGGCAGATGGCATTGGCTGTTTATTGCCCCGTGATTTCGGTTGAACCGCAGAAAGGGAAGGCCGTAATATATGGTGGGGCAGTGCACTTTTCTAAAGATTTCGCCTTTGAAAATGGCGAAAGGATTTTTGGTGCCGGGTTTGCAGTGAAGGAGCCTGGCGCGAGCTGGCCCTGTCACCTGGAACAGTTGCCTTTTCGTCTGACAGCCCTTTCGCAGGAACACGGAATCCTGACGGGTGCCCCAAAACAGATGGCGCAACTTAAACCCGGTTCGCTGGTGGCTCTGTTCCCTGCTCATTCATGTCTTGCTGTGGCTCAGTTTAAATCCTTCCTCACAACATCGGGCAGTTTGGAACAAACCATCAACCATTGGTGTTGATCAGATAGCACTAACCGGTTGATCAATGAAGAAATTCTTATGCAGGATAATTCGAATGAGATAAAAATACTGATCAGTTTGCTCGACGACCCCGATGATACAGTCTATACGGGAGTTCGCGATCAATTGTTTATTCATGGTGCCGCCGCAATCCCTTTCCTTGAAGAGGCATGGGAAACTGTGACCGACGACATGACTTGCTACCGCATCGAGATCATACTGCAAGGTATCCAAAAGGAAACTCTTTACTCTGAGATGGATACCTGGGTGAGCATGGGCGGCACCGATTTGCTGGCGGGAGCATTGTTGCTTTCCAGATTTCACTTCAACGGTCTCAAGGATAAAGAAACCATCCAACTAGCTGGCCAACTCACGCAGGATTTGTGGCTGGAGATGAATCCAAAGCTCACACCGCTCGAGAAGGTGAAGGTGCTCAACCATGTCTTTTTCGACATTCACGGGTTTTCGTCGGTACTGAATCCGAATCCTCCGCTGAACGATTTACTGGTGCACGAGGTGCTTAAGAGAAAGCGGGGCCATCCTCTCACGCTGGGGATTCTCTATCTGATGATGGCTCAGAGCATGCACCTGCCCATGCTTGGCGTTGATATAGCCGGTCATTTTGCAACGGCCTGGATCAACCAACCCGTGCATTCGCTCACCTGGCCTGTGCCCGAAAAGTTCATCGATTTTTATGTGAATGTTCCAATCAAGGGATCGGTGTTTACCCATCTTAACATCCAGACATTCCTCGAAAAGCAATCGCTACAACCCAAATCGTCCTATTTCCTGCCGATAAGCAACACGGCGGCAATTAAATTGCTGGCCGATAGGATTATGAAGGTATATGTTCGTGATGACGACACCGACAGAGCCGAGCAATTCCGCATCTTTCTCACGGTTTTCGATTAACAGCAGCCAACGTTGCTGTCAGATTATTACAGTTGTTACATTGATAAACTATGATGTCAAAACAAAAGACCCTCTTCCTTCTCGATGCTATGGCATTGATTTACCGGGCCTTCTTTGCCCTGAATAAAAACCCGCGCATCAACTCCAAGGGGCTGAATACTTCCGCTATGCTGGGTTTCGGCAATACACTGTGGGATGTGATACGCAACGAGCGCCCCACTCATATCGGAGTGGCGTTCGACACCATGGCCCCGTCGGTCAGGCATGTTGAGTTTATCGACTACAAAGCCAACCGCGAACGGATGCCCGAGGAATTGGCTCTTTCGCTCCCCTGGATTCGCAGGATGCTCGAAGCGTTTCGCATTCCTATCCTCGAGTGCGACGGGTACGAGGCCGATGATGTGTTGGGGACACTGTCGCTGGAGGCTTCCAAAAATGGGTTTACGACTTACATCATGACCTCCGACAAGGACCTGGGGCAGATGGTAAACGATCGTATTTTTATTTACCGTCCGGGAAAATTCGGAAATAAAGCCGAAAAACTGGGTGCCGCCGAGGTTTGCCAGAAGTTTGGAATCAGCCGGCCTGCCCAGGTTATCGACATGCTTGGGTTGTGGGGCGATGCTTCTGACAACATTCCCGGTATTCCGGGTATTGGAGAGGTGACGGCCCGAAAACTTCTAGCCGAGTTCGATTCTATTGAAAACCTTCTGGCCAATGCCGATAAGATTGCCAACGAAAAATTGCGCGAAAAAGTGAAAACCAATGCACATATGGCCGTGGCATCCAAGCAGCTTGCTACCATTATAACCGATGTGCCAATAGATTTTGACGAAGAACAATTGCGGTGGAAAGAACCCGATATGCCGGCATTGAAACAGCTTTTCGAGGAACTGGAGTTCCGAACTTTCGCGCAACGTATCTATACCGATTTGCGCCAGTTGTCAGCTCCGGTTACCGACCTGTTTGGTCAGTTGGTTTCGCCGGAAAAGGAGGAGGTTTCGGAAACCAACCTAATGGAAACCATCGAAACGTGGCCGCATACGTATCATTTGGCCGATACCCCCGAGAAAATCGATGATTTATTGTCGGTGCTCACTCAGTCTGAGGCCTTTTGTTTCGATACCGAAACCACTTCTCTGTCTGAAATGGAAGCCCAGTTGGTGGGAATGTCGTTCGCGGTGCAACCCGCCGAAGCCTGGTATGTGCCTGTGCCGGCTAACCGCAACGCGGCTCTGGAATTGCTAGCCAGATTCCGTCATTTGCTTGCTGATTCGGGAAGATTGAAAATTGGACAAAATCTGAAGTACGATCTGAATGTTTTGCGCAATTACGATCTGGAAGTTGCCGGGCCACTCTTCGACACCATGATAGCCCATTACCTGATAGAGCCCGATCAACGGCACAACATGAACGATTTGGCTGAAACCTGGCTCCATTACAAGCCAGTTTCAATAGAAACCCTCATTGGAAAGAAAGGAACTTCGCAAGGCTCGATGCGTAATGTGCCGATTCAAAAAATTAAGGATTATGCAGCCGAGGATGCCGATGTTACCATGCGGCTTTTCCGAAAATTTGAGCCAGTGCTGCGAGAAACGGGCACCATGACGCTTTTTAACGATGTGGAAATGCCTTTGGTGGAGGTGCTGCTTACCATGGAGCGAAATGGTGTGGCTGTTGATATTGGGGCTCTTTCAGAAATATCGCGCGAGTTGACGAGAGAAATCGTGGAACTTGAAAAGCAGATCTTTGTGGATGCCGGACAGGAGTTCAACATTGCTTCTCCTAAACAGTTGGGAGTGATACTGTTCGAGGAGCTTATGATAGCCGAGAAACCCCGTACAACACGTACCGGACAATACGCTACCGGAGAAGATGTGTTGGAAAAGTTGCGCCATAAGCATCCTATCGTGGGGCGTATTCTTGAATACCGGCAATTGAGCAAATTGAAATCTACTTATGTTGACGCTTTGCCTCAACTGGTCAGTCCTATCGACGGACGTATTCACACCAGCTACAACCAGGCAGTTGCATCAACCGGAAGGCTCAGCTCCAACAATCCAAACCTGCAAAACATCCCGGTACGGACCGAGCGGGGGCGTGAAATCAGGAAGGCCTTTGTTGCATCTGATCCCGACCATGTTTTGCTTGCCGCCGACTATTCACAAATAGAATTGAGAATAATTGCTCATTTGTCGGGCGACGCTGCCATGAAGGAGGCTTTTATCGTGGGCCACGATATTCATGCTGCTACAGCCGCGAAAGTAAACGGTATCGCTATTGATGAGGTTACACGTGAGCAGAGGCGTCACGCCAAATCGGTCAATTTCGGTATTGTTTATGGCATCTCTGCTTTCGGGTTGTCTGAACAGCTTGGTATAGGGCGTCGAGAGGCAGCTTCCATTATCGATCAATACTTTGCTCAATACCAGGGTGTAAAAAACTGGATGGACAACGCGGTGAAATTTGCACGTGAGAACGGTTACGTTGAAACTTTATTGGGTAGAAGGCGTTACCTGCGCGACATCAATTCGGCCAACGCGACCGTGAGGGGGTTTGCCGAACGCAACGCAATCAATGCCCCGATCCAGGGCTCTTCGGCCGATATGATCAAGATTGCCATGATTAACATTCACAGGCAGATGAAACAACGTGGTATGAAATCGAAAATGATTCTTCAGGTACACGACGAATTGGTGTTCGATACCCTGAAAAGCGAACTCGACGAATTGCGCCAATTGGTTGTGGATTGCATGCAAAAGGCGCTTCCTCTGAGCATTCCGGTTGTGGTGGATGTAAACACTGGTGACAATTGGCTGGAGGCGCATTAAAAAATAATAGTTTTTAATAAGGGAACCCGCGAGAAGGTTAGTGTATTCTCGTGGGTTCCTTGTTTAGTGCTAAAAATATTTCCATGGCTTAAAAACCCTTTCCATCAATCCTCCTGCCTGGCCGTCGAACCAGGCGTTTTTATCGTTGGCCGATGACTGCAGTGCCCAACCACCTTTTGTAGCGGTGGGCAGGGCTGTTATCGCTATGGCTTTGCCATCGACGGTTGAAATGGTTAGCGTGTATCGGGGGGAGGTTGTTGATTCAGGGTCAAAATCGTTGAGAAATTTCTGCCCGCTAAGCCAGGCAAATCCAGCTACATATTGCGCCACTTTGGCCGAATCGACCGGTTCGCCGCCAAGCATCCATTTCCCATTGGTTTTTTCAAGGGTAAAGGAACTATCAGCCGGATAACTAAATTCCAGTTTTTCTATTTTTGACGCTTCAACCTGAACCAGTTTCTTGTTGCGATAATCATCAGCATTGGCTAACAGCATGGCCTTCAGAAAATCGGGAACTGCATAAACCGGTTTTTCTTCGTCAACCCTCAGGTAGGTTGTTGCCGTAAACCCGCCGCCATATGGGCTGTTTCCAGCTCCGCGTGAGTAGTTCACTTTGCCCACGTAAAGTTTAGCAGCTTCATCGCCCGATTCGTAGAAGGTTACCACCGAAGCAAGCGAATCGGTAAGCTCATATTCTTTCCACTTTTCGGGGTCACGGGTAACCAGCTGGCTGGCTTTAAGGTGCGTAAAGCGGTTGAGCATAGCGGCAATTGCAGTGCTGTCGGCTTTGTAAGCCTTACCTCCCGATTCCACTTGCCAAACTCCTGCTTCTCGCTGGAGAACAGTCGCCGGAGAGGAGGGAATTTTAACGGTAATTTTATCGATTTTTGCCGAATCGAGCTCAACAATGGTTCCGTCGAATGTTGACTCTCCTTTGTAGTGGTCGGTTATCCAAACCAACATTACCGCGGCCAATAAAACAGTAAAAATTACAATTAAACGTTTATTGTTCATAACAACTTCTGTTTTAATTATTCAACATACCCTGGTTGCATCCTTTTCATCCGTTGGGTGTTGCGGCGTGCCGATCTGTAAACACCATATATCACTACCAAAACGATGGGGAGCAGGAAATTGATCCACTTGATGAGCGCTTTGGTGCTGTCTTCAAGTTGCTTCAACGGTCGGGCCGTAATCCCTTTTGTTCTGAGGTCGATCAAACCTGTAACATCCGACAGGTAGTCAATAGAATTTACCATCAGCGCAACATTATCGGGGTGAACCTGTCGGGCTTGCTGCCCTTCACCGTTTGTGGCAAATGTTCCGTTTCCAATCACTACCATATTTCCGACGTTCGATATTTTTGAATGCATGGCCACGGCAAGCGTTAGCCCGTTTTGAGTAAAGTTCTCTTCGCGCCATTGCCTGTTGATGTCGAAAGCTACCGGAGCCGGTTCTGTTCCGCTTTTATTGGATGATTTCAACAGTGCTTCGAAATCGTACTGCCCGTTGGCAGTCCAGTTCATGGGCGAAGCAAAGGGAAGCGTAACCTGTTCGAGTCCTTTGGTGGCTGGTGCGTTGGCAAAATTGGTGACGATGGGGAAATAGGGGAATTTGATCTGGGTTTGGAGACTGAAGCCTCCTTGTTGCTGTACCACCGAAATCATTCCGCATTGGGCATCAACCAGAAACTGATCTTCGAGTTTCAGCCCTTTTTTCTGGAGCCAATCTGCCAGGCCAGTGTGGATAACATCGCCGCTGATGGTCTGAAAGTTGCCTGTAACATGTTCGGCGGCAATAAACAGGTCGCCCCCTTTGGCTAAAAACTGATCGAGCAGCATGAAATGGTGTGGGGGTATGGTGTCGGTAGAACCTACCAGAGCCAGGGTTGCATAGCGCGACAGGTTCAACGTCGAGTCGTCGAGGTTCACAGCTTCAACCTGGTAAAGCACCGAAAGTTGTTCCATCACCTGCCCGACAGCCTTCAACGAGGGTTCGCCATGTCCCTGAATAAAACCAATCATCGGTTTTTCTTTCACCGAAACCTTTTTTATTCCGGCGCTCAAAAGGTATTCCATCGAACCGTTGGGGGGCAGAAAGGGGATCACCTCTTTCTGATCGCCCATTTGAATAACAGCACCCATAAACGCTTTTTGTTGCTTTACCTGATCTTTTTCACGAACATTGATTACCAAAGGCTGAACCCCTTCTTGCATGGCTGCCTGTTGGGTGGTTTCATCCTTGTTGGGATCGATAAATTCATACACCACGTCGCCTTTTGAAATGGCCGCGTATTCTTGCAGCAACTCTTTGAAATCGCGCCGACTAACAGTGTAGTCTGCCGGAAGATTCTCGGTAAAATAGGCTTTTATATTGACAGTTTGTGGCAAGTTGTTCAAAATGTCTTTGGTGGCTTTCGATAGTGAATACCGTTTGTCGGCTGTGAAGTCGAGTCTGACGAAAAACCTCGCGGCCAGTATGTTTACAAGCACCACTATACCAGCTACGAGCAACAGGTTGGATGCAATAGATTTTTTGTTCATTTCTGATAAGTTTTTCTGGTTCAACAATCAGGCTTTTTTACGTTGTAGCATCAGGAAGGCGGCATAGAGTGCCACCAGGCTCACCGAAATAAAATAGACAAGGTCTTTGCTGTCGATTACTCCGCGCGACAT
>JAQVCV010000106.1 GCA_028689615.1 Bacteroidales bacterium
ACTGATCACCGATCACCTATCACCGATTACCGATTACCGATTACCGATCACCGATTACCGATCACCGATTACCGATTACTGATTACTGATCACCGATCACCGATCACCGATTACTGATCACCGATCACCGATCACCGATCACCGATCACCGATCACCGATCACCGATCACTGATTACTGATCACACCTTTTCAAAAAAAGTATCTGTATCCTCAGGATCGAAATGCTCGTTGATCCAAAAGATGGTATAAAGTTCTTCAGTGCCGATATTGGTGATATTATGGGTGTACCAAATGGGCATATCAACAAAGGAGGGATTGGTACCATCCAGTTCAAATGAGTAGACTTTATCAGTACCAATTCTACGGAGGTCTATTCGGGCCTTTCCTTTGATTACTGCAAAACGTTCTGCTTTGCGGGTATGGAAATGGTTACCACGAGTGATGCCGGGAACGGTGGTTGAGAAACTGACCTGGCCACCGGAGTTGAGTTTGACGGTTTCAACAAAGGCGCCACGTTGGTCGGTGTTCAGTTTCAACGGGAAAGGGAAAAACGATTCGTGGTCAATATAGGTTAAGAAGGTATTATAAAGGTTGCGCTGGTTCTCTTCTTCAATATTAGGGATTTCACCTTTGAGGAAATAAGATTCTTTGTAAGATTGCAACAATTCGAGAAGGGTGGAGACCTTGGCGCTAAGGGTGTGGCTCACACGAACTTCATTTGTGAAGCATTGGGTAGTGCGCTTGCTATAGACTTCGCGGATATATTGAAGAAAGTGCTTCACCAACTGACCCACATAAATGAGTTTTACTTCGGCGTCCACCTCGATTTTGGGTGTTTCGCCATGGGTGAGTTGGTGGCAGAAAGTGGCTATGACAGAGTTGTAATAGGGGTGCCCGAAGGGACCAAAGACGTTGGGGATGATGAAGCCACTGAAGGAGGCGTTGGCACGTTCGGCCCACTGCTCCAGGAGCTTGCGTCCCTCTTTCTTGGAGCGGCCGTAGAGGTTGTCGCGTTCCTCCTGGGTGGATGAAGAGAAGAGGATGTGGGGGCGCGAGCCGGTGGTTTCGCACGCCTTTATAAGTTGCTTCACCAGACCGATGTTGGTCTTATAAATCACTTCAGGGTCATTATGGCGGTTCATCGCTGCAAGGTGCACGATAGCATCGCATTGAGTGACGAAGGCCGCCAACTTCTTCTTGTCCTGAAAATAGGCGTCCTCGAAAGGGATTCTTAGGAACTCATCAGGGTGAAGTCCGAGGGTATTGTAAAGGTGGGTGCCTACGAAGCCTGCCTGGCCGGTGATTCCGATGCTAATTCGTGACTCGTGATTCGTGACTCGTGACTCGTGGTTGGACATACGATTCGGGATTCGTGATTCGTGATTCGTAACTCGTGATTCGTGATTCGTGATTCGTGATTCGTGATTCGTGACTGGTGACTGGTGATTTGATTTCTTGTGCCTTTTCCCTTTTGCTTTTTTCCCAACAATGGGGTAAAGTTATTTATTAATGGCTCTGATGAGACCAGACAACATCTTTAAAATACGGCTTAATGTAAGCTCAATACTTTCAACGTCAGAGACATACCCTAAATTTCTCGAAATCAAAATGAGTGTATGCAGTTCTGCTGCACTACCTAATGCAATATGCAGGAAATGATTGAATTCTTTTGAAGATTGGCGGGCAGAACCTTCAGAAATATTGGCCGGTATGGAAACTGATGCTCGTCTGATTTGGCTGGTGAGTCCAAAAAGTTCACTCTTTGGAAAGTCATTTGTGACTTTATAAATCTCTGTAACAAAATCCATTGAGACTTTCCAAACATCTAGATCTTGATGTGTTCTCAATAAATGCTCCTTTTCCATATCCACCCCCTACAATAACAAAAGACTCACTTGCAGTTCAATATAATTTACAAGTCACGAGTCACGATTAACGAGTCACGCTTTACGATTAACGAGTCACGATTAACGATTAACGAGTCACGATTTACGATTTACGAGTCACCATACTGCAATCCACCCTCCTCCCCCAGCACATCCCTACGGATCATTGGCAGCTTCAACAGCAACTCCTTCATTCCTTCCACGTCGAGGCGGTGGGTGTTGTGGGAGTGGTAGTCTTCGATGAGGCTGATCTCTTCCTGCCCTTCCACGAAATACTTGTCGTAGTTGAGGTCGCGGGCATCGCAGGGGATGCGGTAATAGTTGCCCATGTCGATGCTTTTGGCCATCTCTTCGCGGGTGACGAGGGTTTCATACAGTTTCTCGCCGTGTCGTGTTCCGATGGTTCGCACGGGAGTATCGGTTTTGTAGAGTTCCTTCAGTGCCGCAGCCAGGGTGTCGAGGGTGGCGGCGGGGGCTTTCTGAACAAACAGATCGCCGTTGATTCCGTTGTGGAAGGCATACAGCACCAGGTCAACGGCATCTTCGAGGGTCATCATGAAGCGGGTCATGTTGGGGTCGGTCACGGTGATGTCTTTTCCCTGCCGCATCTGGTCAACCCACAAGGGGATCACCGATCCGCGGCTGGCCATCACGTTGCCGTAGCGGGTGCAGCAAATGGTGGTTGTGGCATCGGGGCCGAGGGCTCTCCCTTTGGCGATGGCCACCTTTTCCATCATCGCCTTGCTGATTCCCATAGCATTGATGGGGTACGCAGCCTTGTCGGTGCTGAGCACCACCACGTTTTTCACGCCGTGCTGGATGGCAGAGTCGATCACGTTTTCGGTGCCGAACACGTTGGTGCGAACCGCCTGGATGGGGAAAAACTCGCAAGAGGGAACCTGCTTGAGCGCGGCGGCATGGAAGATGTAATCAACACCAGGCATGGCGCCATCCACGCTCCGTTTGTCGCGCACGTCGCCGATGTAGAACTTCACTTTGGGGTTGTTGAGGCGGTGGCGCATGTCGTCCTGCTTTTTCTCGTCGCGGGAGAAGATGCGGATCTCCGAGAAGAAGGGGTCGTTGATGAAGCGGTTGAGGACGGCGTTGCCGAAGGAGCCGGTGCCGCCGGTTATTAGGAGGGTGTGGGAGGGCATATGGTGATTTATAATTTGTTATTCGTGTGGGTCACAGTGTTTCACAGTGTTTTCACAGGGTTACACGGTTTCTGGTTTCTTGTTTCTGGGAGAGGTCACAGGGTTTCACAGTGTTTGGCACGGGGTTACACGGTTTCTGGTTTCTGGTTTCTGGTTTCTGGGAGAGGTCACAGGGTTTCACAGTGTTTGGCACAGGGTTACACGGTTTCTGGTTTCTGGTTTCTGGTTTCTGGGAGAGGTCACAGGGTTTCACGGTGTTTTCACAGGGTTACACGGTGGTTTTTATTCGTGACTCGTGACTCGTGAATCGTGAGGCCAAAGAGTTTCACGCAGATGATCGCAGATTAGAGAACGCAGATTAACGCAGATAGAGCCGGTCAGATTAGCGCAGATCTGCGGTAAAAATCGGCGAGGATCGGCGAGAAACAACTATTCGCACTAAAGTGCCGGTTTATTACTCGTGATTCGTGATTAGCTTCGCTGAGAATAGTTCGTGATTTGTGATGGGTGTACAGATTTCACGCAGATACTTCGACAGGCTCAGTACAAGTTGGACTGATTTTCATTGATCTTTTTTATCTTTGATAATCTATGTGATCTGTGTCATCTGTGTTCTAATCTTCACTCCAGGCGATTCATTTGATGCAATCGAATTATTTATCAAGAACTTTCCAATAGCCACCTTTATCGGGACCTATACGTTGAATTATACCATTCGCTTTGAGTTTTGAAATATTAAGTTTAATATTCCTCAAATTTATCCCAACAATATCGACTAACTCTTCAGCTGTAATATCGTTTCTCTTTGTGATTAATTCCAATATAGTCTTTTGATTTTTTGAAATGGCAATCTTTGCAGTGTCTTTTACAGTGTCTTTTGCAGTGTCCTTTGCAGTGTCTTTTGCAGTGTCTTTTGCAGGCTCAGTTAATCTTTCTTTAAACAGAATTACCTGAAAACCACCAGAAACTTCTTCAAAAACAGGTTCAACAATACCGTAGTCCCTGCATAGCTTCTGAATCCGATAAATACCCGAGCCATATCGCTCAATAAGACCAACCTCTTTAAATGCCTTTGCTATAAGTTTATTTCTCGACTTTGAGGTATAACTACCCGATAGCAAATCCTGAATTGTTAAGCCACCAAATAATTTACCAGGGTTATAAAATTCGATTCTGTTATCATAAATTTTAATGATACTGCCCGAACTATCCCGGTAATCGCGATGAACAACCATATTTATAACGATTTCTCTAATTGCATCAAGCGGATAATCAAATCGTTCAGTACGTTGAGGTTCACCAGTAATTATATATTCAACCATTAAGTGCTTCTTAATAAAAGCTATAATCTCATCTACTTCGGTAAATAAGTCCGTGTTCAACGAAATTGAGTCGATAATAGTAATATCACTTTTGAATCGCCCTACTTGTACATCGCTAATCAGGCAATAATCAGATACAAAAAGCAAAAAGCCTCCAAATGTGAGTTTTCCTTCACGTATAATTTCCATCTTTGAAAGAAATTCCCAGGGTAAGATTTGAATTTTACTTTGGGTTCGCTGCTCAATTTTTTGAATATACAGGCTAACTTTATCGATAGAAATCGCATCGAGCTTATGATTCGGGTCAATATAAAAGTCCCAGCTTGTATTTAATGTTTTAAGATGCTCGTTGGAAATTTCATCTATTGACATCAAATGATTGGAATTTCCATTACGTTTGTAGAATCTGCCTCTGAAAGAAACTGGCTTTATTGGATATTCTGGTACTGATAACAAAACAACTCTCTTATTTTCAAACTCATTAACCTCTGTATCTGGGATAATTTGTGGCGCCGTTTTGCTTTTTATTTCATTCACCCAATTCTGAATAGTTTCTTTGCCCAATTCAACTCCTTTTACAGCAGCTTGGTCATTGACTCCAATGTACACCGTTCCTCCATGCGAGTTCGAAAAAGCCACAAGCGTTTCGATAACAGCATCATTAAATGTTGTTTTGAATTCAACTTTATCTGATTCGACGGTAGGAATCATGGATTGGTGACTTTTGACTCGTGGTTGGAGATTCGTGACTCGTGAGGAACACAGTATTACAAGGGGTTGAGGACAGGGTTACACGGGGTAATGGTCGTGATGAGTGATGGGAATGGGTCACAGTGTTACACGGTGTATTGCACAGGGTTACACGGTTTTGGGTTTCTGGTTTCTTGTTTCTTGTTTCTGGTTTCTGGTTTCTGGCAGAGGGTTAGGGTGTTTTGTGGGGGGTGGGTTGTTTGTTGTGTTTCTTGTTATTTGTTTCCGGTTTCTTGGTTTCTGGTTTCTGGTTTCTGGGTGAGGTCACAGGGTTTCACG
>JAQVCV010000061.1 GCA_028689615.1 Bacteroidales bacterium
CCCACGGATTGAATACCCACGGTAACGGTGGCGGCATTGCCAATATTGACGACGATGCCCCCGTTACCGTTGCCGGGGACGCCGTTGAGACAACGCATGCGTTGTCTCTACATGCCTTGTCCCTTCATACTGACGCCCCCAACAATCCCCACCACCGCCACCCACCGTCACCCCAAAAAACCATCGGCCAACAACGATTTCGAAACCAGGGCAAAAACACATTATCATCCATTATAGGTTCCTACAAATCGGCGGTTACGAAACACGCCCACCGGTTGGGGTATGATTTTAAATGGCAATCGCGGTTTCACGAACATATCATACGGGATGATAAATCGTATAGGGTCATATCGGAATACATCATCAACAACCCGCGACGATGGAACGACGATATGTTCAACGGAAACCATGGATATTGAACGTGGTTGTAGAGACAACGCATGCGTTGTCTCTACATGCGTTGTCTCTACATGCGTTGTCTCTACATGCGTTGTCTCTACATGCGTTGTCTCTACATGCGTTGTCTCTACATGCGTTGTCTCTACATGCTATTGAATGTGTTGCATGCGGAGTGCATCAATTCAGTGGGCGTTGAATCCATCTCCCCTGTAACAACTATATTTGCAGTCCGTCTGAATGAAGTATGAAATTACGTGTTGTGATATTGTTTTTGTTGGTTTTTGTTTCTGCTGTGGTGGCTCATGCTCAGCAGGATCAAACCAGCAAGTATCTGGATAAGGCTCTTCAGTTTATCGAAAAAAAAGAGTTTGAAACGGCTCTGGTGATGTGCACTTATGCCGTGAAAAGCGACAGTGCCAGTTGTGAGGCTTTCTATACCCGGGCTTTGTGTTTCAACAAGATGGGCAATCAGGCTGCCGCTCTTCGCGATGTGGATCATGCCTTAAGCCTCAACAGCCGCCTCCCTGAAGCTTACCTGCTTCGCAGCCGCGTAAACCAAAGCCTTGGAAACATCAGGCAGTCGGTGGCAGACCTCAACAAGGCCCGAAGCCTCGATCCGGTGGGAACTACGGTGCACCTTGCCCGACGGTTTTTCCGCTCCATACTTCCCTGATTCAACAAAAGATACAAAAAGCCGACCACCAGTTCAGGGTCGGCTTTTTTTTGGATACCACCTTTCTGCCTGTGCAGAATTTCTTTTAAAAGGCTGCCTGCCGTAAGAGGGTCTGGCCTATGGGTACAAGTTTCACCCGTTCAGGGACATTGGTTTCAAGGTTCATCAGGGTTACTTCGAGCTTTCCGCCTTCAAACCGGGCATCGTGTTGTGGCAAATAGCCATAACTTTTTTGGTGCAAAGGGGTGTAGTACCAATCTGAGAAGCCCGGGCCATAGTTTCTTCCTTCGCTTTCGGTGGCTTCAACGGGAAGGGCATAAACCAGGGGGCCTCGGGCGAAATACTTCTTTCCTGAAGCTTCACTCAAAACTGCTACCTCGAAGCTGAACTCGACGGTGATGCTGTCGTCGGGTGCAAAAAAATCATCAATCAACAAGAAACCTGCTTCTTCCGTATGCTCACGGGAGCATCGGGTGACGGTGGTTCGTTCGGGTATTCCGATTTTCAGCCTCATGGCTACCCCTTCGCGCGACTGGACCTTGAAGGTTACTTTGTTTTCGTATGGGTAATTGGTCAGGGTGTTGATTTTGACGGGTGTAGTGCCCATTGTGGTTTGCAGGCTGACAGCCACGGGGATGGCGGCCACCAGCGTGTTGTCGCCCTGTTTAAGCCAACAGCTTTGAAGGAAAGCAGGGGCAATGCGACCGGCGTTGGGATTGCAGCAAACGGCAACATCCTGATGGGCCGGTGAATATTTGTAACGGGTTTGATCGCGGCCAGGTTCGGGGTGTCCGTTGAGGGTTCCGGTCATCTCGAAGGAGTTGTCGGTTTTGAGGTATGCAATTGCAGGGCGTGAGGGATGGCGGCTCCCTTGTGCCGCGTTGAAGAATATTTGCTCGATGCAACGGGCGGCTGCTATGTCGCCGGTGGTTTGCAGCAGGGTAGCGAAGCTGTCGAGCAGTTCGTGGAGCGAACAGTACTCGTAGCCGGTGTTTGTGGCATCGGCCAGACGTCCTGCAATCCATTCGTCGCCAATGGCTCCGCCGGCTGGGGTGGTCACCGCGCTGATTCTCTGCATATAGACAGTCAGTGCCCTGTTCAGTTCATCGTCGCCCGATGCTGCGGCAGCCACAGCCAAGGGTCTGATGTGCTCGTAGGTGTGTACGCCATGGGCGTGAAGTTTGTGCCGGGGGTTGAAGATGGAGGGGAGTCGGGCATCGTCCTCGGAGGTTTCGTGCGATGAGAAGTTGCGGTAGAGGAACGTGGCATAATTGCCATAAACCTGATTTCCGGTGAGTTGCCACATACGGTGAAGCACATCGGTGAAGGTGAGCCCGTGGGTGAGTCCACCGGCAAATTGGCCGTCGTTCCTGAACGGGTCGGAGTGGCCTGCGGGGTAGTTTTGCATCACGTTGTCAACCCCTTTTACCAGCGCTTGCCACACAAGGGTGTCGCCGGTAGCTTCATACCAGGCCAGCAAGCCCCGCATCAGGGTGGTTTTGGCCCAAAGTTCGCCGTTCTCGGAAGTGAACTGGTAGCGCAGGTCGGGGGCGTAGATGCCCAGATAGCCATCGGCATCCTGTGAGGCCACCATCACGGCCACCTGATCAGCGGCTTTCTGAACCTCTTGCGGGGTTCCGGCAACCAGGGCATGGCGGATGAAGCCATCCCACCAGTTCGACTGGGTTTCGCTGTTCCACCACTTGTACTGTTCGTCGCCTTCGGCATCGCCCGATTTCAGGTTGCCCAGATCTTTGGCCTTGCTTTGGCGGTGAAGCCTGCCCGAAGTGTAAATAGGATCGTTGATCAGTTCGGGTACCAATTGGTCGAGGTGGCCGGTGAATCCATCGAGGTTTTCACGCATTTGCTGCTTCAGCCAGCCGGCAGGTTTCACCTGTCCATAGTGCAGCTTCACCATCGGTTGCGATGGGGTCTGGCCATGAAGTGCTTGCATCCCAAAATTTATGAGCATAAGGCAAACCAGGATATTTGTTTTCAATATTTTCATTCATCCATTTTTTAAAACAAACCGGATGGTGTCATCAGGTTCAGGTTGCAAAGTAAGTCGAAAAGGGCATGGAAGGGTTGTTGGTATTTGACAGGAAATGGTGTAATTTTGACCAGTTTTTCATGATTTAGGGTGATTAAACGTCAAATAAAGCGATGAAACCGGTTTTTGAACAGGTGTTGCCCGGCCCCGAAAGGTCGTTTAAAGTTATCATGCTCGATCTTCCCGCGCTTGAGGGGCCTTACCATTACCATCCGGAGATGGAGCTTACCTGGGTGGTATCCACATCGGGAAGCCGTTACGTGGGAGGCCATCTGGCCGGATATGAACCCGATGATCTGGTTTTGGTGGCTCCCGGGGTTCCTCACACCTGGCTCAGTTCGTCGGAGGGGCAGCCAAGGCAGGCCCAGGCCATCGTGGTTCAATTCGACCGGCGAATAGGGGGGGAGGCTTTCTGGCAACTCCCGGCCATGCAGCCTGTTGATCGGTTTCTGGCTTCTGTAAGCACGGCCGTGGTGGTGCAAGATCCATTGAAGCGCGATGTTACCAGGCTTATGGCCCAAATGCCCGGTGCCTGTGAAACATCCCGTTTGCTGCTGTTGTTGCAGATACTTCAAATGCTAACCCTGGCGCCGCATCTCGATTACCTCACCGACGATGCTTCCCGGTACCTGGTTCAAGGCCACGACCGCGAGCGGTTTCAACTGGTGTATAGTTACCTGATCAGCAATTTCCGCCGCCCGATCACCCTGGGTGAAGTATCAGCCGTTGCCAGTTTATCGCCCCCGGCTTTGTCGCGGTTTTTTACACGCGTGGCACGCAAGCCGCTGATGCAAGTGGTGGCAGCCATGCGGGTAAACGAGGCCTGTAGTCTGCTCCGCACCACTTCGTTGCCGGTTTCGGAAGTGGCTCTGCGAAGCGGGTTTGGCAACCTTTCCCATTTCAACAAGACGTTTAGAAACGTTACGAACTGCACACCTTTTGATTACCGGCAACGTTTTACAGGCCCGTGAAATCATGCTGCCGTGTGGCCGGTGGTTGTTGTCATTCTGTCATACAGCACCGCCAAAGGGAAAGGTTTCCAGCATTCCGGAATGGTGTTTCGATTGTTGGTTTTCAACGCAACAATCTGGCATTTGAGCTTTTAGTAACGGTTAACAAACTTTAACCCCCACCTTAACCTTTCTTAACGGGTATAATTTTTGCGGAAGGGGGCGCCGTGTTTAACTTTGCCGAAAAATTTTAACAAGATGATGCAAACCGATATCAAAGAACTCAACGAGAAAATACAGCGCGAAAGTGCTTTCGTTGACATGGTTAGAATGGAGATGAACAAAGTGATCGTGGGCCAGAAACAGATGGTGGAGCGACTCCTCATCGGGTTGCTCTCAAATGGTCACATTTTGTTGGAGGGGGTTCCCGGATTGGCCAAAACCCTTGCCATTAAATCGCTCGCAAACGTGATTGAGGCCAAATTCAGCCGCATCCAGTTCACCCCCGACCTGCTCCCTGCCGACTTGCTCGGAACCTTGATTTACAGTCAGAAGAATGAGGAGTTCGTGGTACGCCGCGGCCCGATCTTCGCCAATTTCATCCTTGCCGATGAAATCAACAGGAGCCCGGCTAAAGTGCAGAGCGCTTTGTTGGAGGCAATGCAGGAACGCCAGGTAACTATTGGCGATACCACTTACAAATTGCCTGAGCCTTTCCTGGTGCTTGCCACCCAGAATCCCATCGAACAGGAGGGAACCTACCCGCTGCCCGAAGCCCAGGTTGACCGTTTCATGTTGAAAGTGGTGATTGGTTATCCCGAACGTGAAGAGGAGAAGATGATTCTGCGCCAAAACATTGCAGGGGTATTCCCCACTACAGCCACCATACTCAAACCCGAAGACATCGTGCGGGCCCGCGATCTGGTGCGCGAAGTGTATCTCGACGAGAAGATCGAAAACTACATCACCGACATTGTTTTTGCTACCCGCTATCCCGAGCGTTTCCGACTGGAAAGGTACAAAAACATGATTGCATACGGTGGTTCGCCCCGCGCCAGCATCAACCTGGCCCTGGCATCAAAAGCCTACGCCTTTATCAAGCGACGCGGTTACGTGATCCCGGAAGATGTGCGAGCCGTGGCCCACGATGTGCTCCGCCACCGCATAGGCCTGACTTACGAAGCCGAAGCCGAAAACGTAACCCCGGAAATGATCGTCAACGATATTCTCAATACTGTTGAGGTGCCGTAGAAAGGATTTGAGAATTTAAGGATTCAAAGATTGAAGGATTCAAAGATTCAAGGATTCAAAGATTGAAGGATTCAAAGATTGAAGGATTGAAGGATTCAAAGATTGAAGGATTCAAGGATTCAAGGATTCAAGGATAGAAGGATTCAAGGATAGAAGGATTCAAAGATTCAAAGATTCAAGGATTCAAGGATTCAATGATTCAAAGATTCAAGGATTCAAGGATTCAATGATTCAAGGATTCAAGGATTCACGGATTCACGGATTCAAGGATTCACGGATTTGAGGATTTGATATACTCTCTGATGGAGCGTTTCGGGTGGCTATGGGGTGACGGTGATGTGATGCAATGATTTCAATAAAATTGGAAAAATGGATGCTGCTGAAATTTTTAAGAAGGTTCGAAAAATAGAGATCAAGACGCGTGGTCTGGTCAACCAGGTGTTTGCCGGGCAATACCACAGTATGTTTAAAGGCAGGGGTATGGCTTTCAGCGAGGTACGTGAGTACCAATACGGCGACGACATCCGGAGCATTGACTGGAACGTGACGGCCAGGTTCAACCATCCCTATGTCAAGATTTTTGACGAGGAGCGCGAACTTACGGTGATGCTTCTGGTGGATGTAAGCGGTTCGAATTTGTTTGGAACCCGCGAGAGGTTCAAGCAGGAGGCCATGACCGAAATTGCTGCCGTTCTGGCTTTCTCGGCTATTAAAAACAACGACAAGGTGGGGGTGATCTTCTTCTCCGATAAAATTGAAAAATTTATTCCTCCCAAGAAAGGAACCACCCACATTTTGCGCATCATTCGCGAATTGGTTGATTTTAAAGCCACCAGCAGCCTGACCGACATTGCCGGTGCCCTGCGCTACCTCACCAACGTGATCAAGAAAAAGAGCACCGTGTTTGTTCTGAGCGACTTCATGGATGAGGGTTTTGAGAATGCCCTGAAGATTGCAGGCGGGAAACACGACCTGATTGCCCTCAGGGTGTTCGACCAGCGCGAGAACGAGCTGCCCGACGTGGGCCTGATTCAGTTGCGCGACGCTGAAACGGGTTCATCGCGCTGGATTGATACCTCCGACGCTGCCCTGCGCTACGCTTACAAGGTTAATTCTGCCCGTCGTCACGACGAGGTATCGGCTCTGCTCCGACGGTCGGGTGTTGACTTTGCCGATGTGCGTGCCGATCGCGACTATGTGCCACCCCTCATGAACCTTTTCCGCAAACGGGGCGCGAGAGCCTGATAATAGATTTAAATTATGGTGAAAACACTTTTTAAATACGTTTTAATCCTGCTGACTTTTCCCCTCGCAGTGCAGGCCTATGCTCAGCAAGGGGTGTCGGCTTCAGTTGATACCACCCACCTTATTATCGGTCAGCAAACCCACCTCACCCTCACTTTCCGTTTTCCGGAAGGGGCAAGAGCAGGGTGGCCGCAATGGGGCGATACCCTCACCGGTGCCATCGACATTGTGAAAAGGTCGAAACTGGATACCCTCCCGGCCGAGAATGGTTTGGTAGGACTGAGGCAGGTACTCACCCTCACAGTTTTCGATTCAGGGCAGTTTTGGGTACCTCCCATCCAGGTTGGCTACATGCGCGAAAACGATACTGCTCCCACCTTGCTTGTGACCAATGCTATTCCGTTGTATGTGAACACGGTGGAAGTTGATACCACCCAGGCATTCCGCGACATCAAAGAGCCTGTAAAAGCCCCTGTCACCATCGGCGAGGTTATCCCGTGGGCTCTCGGGGGGCTGGTGGCTGCCATTCTCATCACTGTTATCGTGTGGGTGGTCAGGCAGCGGCTGCGCAAGGAATCTATTATCCCCGAGCGCCGAAAAGTAGTGCTTCCTGCCGATGTGGAAGCCCTTCAGCGCCTCGACGCGTTGCGGCTTAAAAAGTTGTGGCAGGCCGGCGAGGTCAAATTCTATTACACCGAACTTACCGACATCGTGCGGGTTTACCTTGAACGCCGCTTCGCCATTCAGGCTGCCGAGATGACCAGTGCCGAAATTATGGATAGCGTGCAGCATTTGAAGTTGCATCCCTCCACTACGCAACTGCTCGACAACATGTTGCAGTTAGCCGATTTGGTGAAGTTTGCACGCATGCAGCCGCTTCCCTTAGAGAACGATACGGCGTTGAACCATGCCGTTGATTTTGTTAAAGAAACACGCCCTGTGGCTCAGCCCCAACCAGCCACTGAGGCCGAAAACCAACAACCCTCCAACCAATTGCAAGAGTCATGATCAGTTATTTCGATCGGGTAACCTTTGCCCATCCGTGGGTTTTTCTATTGCTGCTGGTGATACCCCTGTTGGTATTCTGGTACGTGCGCAGGCACAACCACCTCAGCGCGTCGCTCACCTTCTCGTCGTTTGGATCGCTCAAATCTATTCCCCCGTCATGGCGTGTCAGATGGCGCCACCTGCTTTTCGCCCTGCGAATGGGAGCGGTGGCTTTGCTTGTTGTAGCGCTGGCCCGTCCGCAGTCGAGCACCAGCCGGCAGGATGTCACCGTTGAAGGGATTGATATTGTGATGGCGCTCGATATCAGCAGTTCGATGTTAGCCGAAGATTTCACCCCCAACCGTTTGGAAGCTGCCAAATCGGTTGCCGATGAATTTATTAAGGGGCGGCCCGGCGACCGAATCGGGTTGGTAGTCTTTTCGGGCGAAGCCTTCACGCAATGCCCCCTCACCACCGATCACGCTGTGCTTCACGAGCTGTTCGGGAAGATAAAGAGTGGCATGATTGAAGACGGAACCGCCATAGGCGATGGTTTGGCAACCGCTGTAAACCGCCTCCAGGAGAGTCAGGCCGTGAGCAAGGTAATCATTCTGCTTACCGATGGTGAAAACAACCGGGGGAACATCGACCCGATGATGGCTGCGGAGATTGCCAAGACCTTTGGCCTGCGCCTCTATACCATTGGTGTAGGTTCGCAGGGAATGGCCCCCTATCCGGTAAAGACCCCTTTCGGAACCCAATACCAGAACGTGGAAGTGAAGATTGACGAAAAACTGCTGAGCCAGATGGCCCTGTCAACCGGAGGGAAGTATTTTCGTGCCACCGACAACCGCTCGCTTCAGTCCATTTACGGTGAGATTGACCAGATGGAGAAATCGCGAATTGATGTCACCGAATTTCGCAAGAAACACGAGGAGTTCCTCCCCTTTGCCCTTCTTGCTGCCCTGCTTCTGCTGGCCGAATTTGGCCTGAGAAACTTTGTATTTCGCGCACTTCAGTCATAAATTTTTTCTACTATGCTCAGATTTGCACATCCCGAATATTTCTACCTGCTGCTGGTGATTCCGGCTGCCCTGCTGCTGTTTGTGATGAATGGCCGTGCCCGTCGGAAACGGATTGCCCTTTTTGGCGATGAGAGCCTGATGAAACGACTCATCCCCGACCGTTCGGCCTTTCGCGTGGACCTGCGCCTGGTGGTGTGGTCGCTTGCCATGGCTGCCCTGACTGTTGCTCTGGCCTCGCCCCAGCTTGGATCGAAACTCGACAAGGTGAAAGCCCGCGGCGTTGACATCATGGTGGCCCTCGACGTGTCGAACAGCATGTTGTCGCAAGATGTGAAACCCAACCGCCTCGACAACGCCAAGTTAGCCATCAGCAAACTGATTGACAACCTCCGGAGCGACCGGATAGGGATGGTGGTGTTTGCCGGAAAAGGCTACGTGCAACTCCCCATCACCACCGACTATGCCGCTGCCAAAATGTTCCTTTCCAATATTAATACTACTCTGGTGCCCACGCAGGGAACTGCCATAGGCCAGGCCCTCGAGATGGCTTCCGAATCGTTTAACGAAGAGGCCCGCAGCCGTGCCATCATCGTGATTACCGATGGTGAAAACCACGAAGGTGATGCAGTGGAAACAGCCCGCCAGATAGCCGAAACCGGGGTGAAGATTTATACCATAGGGATTGGCAGCCCATCGGGGGCCCCCATTCCCGAGTTTGCCCCCAACGGTACCCAAACCGGCTTCAAAAAAGACAATACCGGCAACACCGTTGTCACCAAACTCAACGAAGGGATGCTTCAGCAGATAGCTGCTGCCGGCAACGGTGCCTACGTGTATGCTGCAAATACGAACTCGGCTTTGAAAAAAGTTCAGGAAGAGATTCGCAGCATGGCCCAGAACGATTACGACACCCGGCTCTTCTCCGATTACGTGGAACGGTTCCAGTACTTCGTGGCCGTAGCCCTGGTGCTCCTTGTTCTGGAACTTCTCATCGGCAGCCGTCGAGGGAAATGGGCCAGCCGCATCAACCTGTTCGATGAAAACCGCTTCAAATCGCTCGGGAAAAAGGCAGTGGTGGCTGTTGCGCTTCTGGTTTTGCCTGGTGCCATGCTTGCCCAAAGCGAAAACAGAAACATCCGCAAGGGAAACAACCTCTACAACGACAACAAATTCACTGAGGCCGAGTTGGAATACCGGCGCGCCCTCGAAAAAAACACCCATTCGCCCAAGGCCGCTTTCAACCTTGGCAATGCCCAATACCGCCAGAAAAATTTCGATGAAGCTGCTTCCACCTGGGCAGCAACCGGCGAACGCACCGACCTTCCCGAAACCGTCAGAGCGGGCTCGTGGTACAACACAGGAAACTCCCTGATGCAACAACAAAAATATCAGGAGGCTGTGGAGGCCTTTAAAAACGCCCTTAAAATAAACCCGAAAGACGAAGATGCCCGCTACAACCTGGCTTATGCCCAGAAAAAACTGAAGAACCAGCAAGATCAGAACAAAGATCAGAACAAAGATCAGAACAAAGATCAGAATAAAGATCAGAATAAGGATCAACAGAAGCAGGATCAACAGAAGCAGGATCAGAACAAAGACCAGCAGAAGCAGGATCAGAACAAGGATCAGCAGAAGCAGGATCAGCAACAGCAACAGCAGCAGCAACAGAAGCAGGAGCTTCAGAAGCGCGATGCCGAGCGGATGCTGGAAGCTATGAAAAATGCTGAAAAGAAGACCCTTGAAAACGTGCAAAAAAAACAGGTACCTTCGCAGTCGCAAAGAACCGATAAAGACTGGTAGTGAATGTTGAATAGTGCAAAATGAACAATCGGAACCGGAAGATGATGATACTGAACAGATTTAACAGAAGTTGGCTGGCCGTTGGGTTGACAACAGTTGTTTTGTTGCTCTCAACCGAGTTGCTTAGAGCCGAAGAAGTAAGTTTCACGGCCGAGGCGCCGCGTTCGGTGGCAGTGGGTGCCACTTTCAGGGTAACCTTCACGGTGAATGCCAATGGCGACCGGTTTAAGGGACCCGATTTCAAGGGTTTCGACGTGCTTTCGGGACCCAACCAGAGCACCAGCCAGAGTTTCCAGATGATCAACGGCAGCGTGAGCCAGTCGGTTACGCTGCAATATACTTATCTGGTGCGGGCTTCGGTAGCCGGAACCTTCGAGATCAGACCCGCCTCCATCACCGTGAAAGGGAAGGAGTACCGCTCCAACTCCCTCACCATTGAAGCATCGGCGCAGGGCGGGGGAGGAGCAGCGCAGGGTGGCGGACAACCCCAAGCGCAGGGACGTCAGCAGCGGCAGCAAAGCCAGGGCGACGACGGAACGGTGAACCCCAACGATGTGTATGTGCGCACCCTGGTATCGAAAACCAACCCATCGGTGGGCGAACAGATCACCGTCACCTACAAAATATACACCCGCGTGGGGGTATCAAACCTCCAGATCACCTCGCTGCCCAACATTTCGGGCTTCTGGTCGAAAGATTTGCTCGACTCCCAGAAACAGCTCCAGCAATCGACTGAAACCATCGACGGGCAGGAGTATATCACCGCAGAGATTCGCAAGCTGGCACTCTTCCCGCTCAAAAGCGGTGAAGTGGTTATCCCGCCGATCGAAATGACCGTGGTGGCCCAGGTGAGGGCAAAAAAGAAATCGCGTGTGCGCGACCCCTGGTTCGACGCCTTCTTCAACGACCCGTTTTTCAGCGGATCGCAACAGGCGGTGGAAGTGCCGCTGAAATCGAACGCTGTGAAGGTATCGGTGCGCGACCTGCCTGCAGGTAAACCTGCCGAATTCTCGGGTGCGGTGGGCAACTACACCCTCACCAGCACTGTTGACCGCACCCGGTTGAAAGCCAACGAAGCCATCAACCTGAAGATTGTGGTAAGCGGAACCGGGAACATCGAGATGATTGACAAACTCCCCATCACCTTCCCGCCCGACTTTGATACCTACGATCCCAAAGTAACTTCAAGCCTCAGGGGAGGCAACACCATTGGCGGGAGCAAAACCTTTGAATACCTTATCATTCCGCGCAATGCAGGCCAATTCACCATCAACCCCGTGAACTTTGTCTATTACGACCTGAGCGAAGGGCGTTACAAGACCCTTACCACCGAATCGTATTCTATTGAAGTGGAGAAGGGCGACGGAACCCAGGCATCGGTGAGCTACAGCGGCGTTGACCAGCAGGATGTGCAATACGTGGGTAACGACATCCGTCACATCAAGCTTCCGCCGCTTGCCCTCAAGCCTGCCGGAAGCCACTTCTTCGGATCGTTGAATTACCTTCTGGCAATGGCGGCCATAGTGCTTGCAGCCATTGCCCTGCAAGTGTTGGTCTATCGCAGGCGAAAAGCCATGGGCAACACCGGGTTGATGCGCTACAAGAAAGCTACCGGCGTGGCACGCAAACGACTGAAAAAGGCCGGACAGTTTTTGAAATCGGGTGCCGAAAACGAGTTCTACAACGAGATCAGCCAGGCTTTGTGGGGGTATTTGAGCGATAAATTCCAGATTCCCCTGTCGGAACTCTCCACCGATTCGGTGAACGACGCCCTCACATCGCGCAAGGTGAACGAGGAGTTGATTAAAACCTTCACCGAAACCCTTCACAACTGCGAATTTGCCCGTTTTGCACCTGGCGATAAAAACGCCAACATGGAGCAGATTTATACTCAGGCCATGGAGGCCATCAGTCGGATTGAACGCGAACTACGTTAAAATTCTATTGAAATGAAAACACTTGCCTTGTCCTCATACAAACCCTTTGCCCTGGCCGGTAAAACTGTTGCAACCTTGCTGCTGGTTTTTGCAACCGGAATTGTCTCGGCACAACTGTCGCCCAAAGCCTTGATTGATAGCGCTACTGCCTGTTACACTGCCGGGCGCTATACCGATGCCCTCAACTACTACAACCAGGTGCTCACCAGTGGCCAGGAGTCGGCTGACCTGTACTACAATGCCGGCAACGCCGCCTTCAAAGCCAACGAGATGGCTCAGGCCGTGTGGTATTTCGAGAAAGCACTTAAACTCAATCCATCCGATGAGGATGCCGCGTTCAACCTGGGGCTGGCCAACACCCGGATTACCGATAAAATTGACCAGGTTCCCCTTCTTTTTTACGAGCGGTGGTGGAAAGCTTTCGTAAACCTTTTCTCGCCCGATACCTGGAGCATGGTAAGCCTGATAATGCTTGCCCTCACTGCTGTTGCCCTGTTGCTGTTTTTTCAGGCTACTACGCTGTGGCAGCGAAAAGGGGGCTTCTGGATGAGCCTGGTGTTCGGAATCCTGTTTGCTTTTTCCCTGTCGTTTGCATGGAAAGGAACCCATCGAATTGTTAATCACAACGAAGCCATCGTGTTTGCTGCTACCGTTACAGCCAAGAGTTCGCCCGATGCTTCGGGAGTTGATCTTTTCGTGTTGCACGAGGGGACCAAAGTAGCGGTTAACGATCAGATAGGCACCTGGCTTCGGGTAAAGATCGCCAACGGCAGCGAAGGGTGGCTCGAGGAAGGGGCGGTTAGGAGGTTGTAATTTTTTGAATTCAAGGATTTGAAGATTTGAGGATTCTGGAGCGCAGCGACAGTCCCGCAGATGCGGGATGAAGATTTGATAAATCCGGTGACTGAGCGATTCCGATAGCCCCAACAGCATTCGGGCGGCAACGATTCATTGTTTCTTGTCTTTTCTTCGCTCAAGAACAATTCCACCCACAAAACCCGAAATGATGAAGGCTTGGGTCATGATAATGGCTTTGTCGAGATTGTACGATCCTGAAAAATAGGGATACCATGCCACGAACAGGGCTACGGCGATGGCAAGGATGGATAAGAGGGTTTTGATGTTCATTTATCATCGTTTTAAATTCAGTTGTCATTTCAATAATTCGAAGCGGGTATTTCCTTATTACTTCTTCCCTTGTCGCAAAGTCTAATAATTTGGTAGTTTTCTCCCCATCGCCCAATCGTTGCCAGCCATGCTTCCGATAAAGCCTTTGGTACTATGGCTGGCAGTCTCAGCAAGGTTGTTGCCGTGCCGTGCTACCGCCCCGCACATTGCCCAAGCCTGAGCTGAGCTTAGTCGAAGCTTGGTCTTTCAGGTGGTAGTGTACCACCGGCTGGCTCAGGTTCGACACGTCAACCACCCCCTCTGGATGAAGAATCTGCGAAGGGACACCGAAGTTCAGCCTATGAGTGGCAGAGGTTAAGACTGATGTAGTGTCAGAAAAGGCAGAACTATTTTTCTCTTTTAAGTAAATCAGCCTTTTCTTTGTCAAAGCAGTATTTATTTTTTAATGGAACTCCTGATGACGTACTGTATAGCTTTGTATAGTTTCTTTTTACAACTTCATAATCTCCAATTGTGTATACTGAGAAATAAGTCGCTGTAAAATCGTCTGTTTTTGAGACAAAATACTGCCTAATTTTTGAGGGTCCAAGCCATGGGAAATTTAAATTCATAGGCGAAACAAAAATAACATCAAAACCCATGTAATTATATAGATAACAAAGTTGGAGTTCGGAAATAGATAACAATTTTTTGCTTTCCTTTTTAATGCTTTCTATATAGACTGAATAGGGAAATGGATATATGCTTTTTTGAAAATCATTATCCTGATACAATGAATCAATTAATCTTGTAGGAGCCTTGTATGTTAAGTAGGCATCTATTTTAACGAAAATAAAACTTGTTCTTTGATGCTTGTGTACTCTAAATGGTATTTGTTGTATGAAATCATCTAGGATTATTTTAAATCTATAGTCTATATCTATTAATTCGTTAAAATGTATCGCAATTGTATCAAAATTCGTTTTATTCTCAACTCCTTGAGCTTTCAGAAAAAATGGAATGATAAAAAAAAGGAGAAATAACCTCACAATATTTCTTTTCATAATTTATTTTTTTTTACTTTTAAACTGATAACCATTTCTCGCTTCTTCTAAAGAATTTTTATCGTAGAAATAAATTCTTCGATTTGAGACATCATATACTTCGTAATTTGTATTTGAATTTCTGGCAGCAGCCGCGTTAAGATCGCCAACCAGATTATTCCCAACTCGTAAATCATAACTAGGAGGACCACCTGAACCCGGATGCGAATGAGACGCCCAAAGTAAATCATTTCCATATGCTTTTTCTAGCCGGCCAATAAAAGACAAACGACCACTTTCATGATTTGATCCTACCAGAACCTCAGATCCTCCATTGGTTATTTTAATCTCCCCCGCACCAAATTCAACGTCTGAGCTTTCTGCGGCAAATTCATAAAACAACTTTCCTTCTCCAGCATCGGTAAATCTAGATGTTGCCTGATCCTTTTTGCTCGATTCTTTTACACTTCCCTCTGTGAAATAATTACTTTCATTTTCACCATTGGTTATTTTGTCAACCATGTTTTTACCTTCAGTAGATTCACCAACAGCTAACTCTTTAACTTCGCCTGATTCGGTTTTATAGTATTGATTGTTATTTACTTTGGCTATTTCTCCAGTTTCTCTATGTATTTTGAACTCAGCCAGATTCATCCCATCCGGATCCACAAACCTCATCGGATTGTTAACACAGTAGTTATAAGGTGTCCACCTGCGGTATTTCTCCGCCAACGGATCTACACTGTGCCATAAACTATCTTGCAGATTGTAATACAATGTTCCATAGTGGTATAGCCCCGTTTGTGCGTGGCGTTTTATCATTAATAACTCGCAATAACTTCGGCTTTCAGTAGTAAACCAATTTCCATTGAACTTATCCACTTTCTTAATGTATTGGTTAAAGGTTAGTTCGGCCATAGATTATTTGTGGAAGGGTTCATTATTAACGGTGCATATTAGAAATACTTTCAAGGATTCTTCCTACGGTTAGATTTCTTTTTTTTGATAAACCTAGATTAGTATGGTATAAAATATCCGCCAAAAACATAGCCTTCACCTGGTTTGTATTTTAAAATTATGGTTAGTGGAGACCCTGTAAAAACAAAGTTATAATGTCCTAGTGTTACATCAGATTCATAATAAACCGGAACTTTTTCCCCGTTAATGATGCAATACCGATTTGTCGAAGATAACAATTTTTCTACAGGGTCATTAATAAAATCTTTAACTTTTGCAGGGTTAATCCTTCTTGTGCGAACAATTGCAAACAATCCACCATCGAAAGGACTAAGTTCGATATTTAGCTTCGAAGTGCTATCAGTGTCCAACTTTAAATACTCAGAGGCCAATGAGTATAGACTATCAGGAAAAGTAAAAATTATCGGTTCTCTTGCTTTTTGTTCCGAATATGACATCTTAATCAAACGTGGTTCTTCATCTGTTTGCCCTTTAAGTATTTGTGATAAGAATAAAAATACTAGTATCGAATAAATATTTTTCATTTTAAATTAAGTTAGATTGATCTACCACCATATATTTCTAATGATTTTCTCAGCAATCCTTCTTTTGAAACGCTGGAGCTTTCACGTCCATTTTGATCTACTCTGTTTATTTGTTGATTATTTCCATCAATTGCATGAACCGGGACGCCAAGCTTCATTGCTGATGCTTTATCTGGCTCGCTGGTTCCTGCTCTAATGCTTTCAGAACTCTGCACATAACCTGTTGTGCTTCCTCCCATCATTATTCCGCTCTTATCTGTATTATGTGCGTGAACCTGACCAACAATTACATCATAATCAGAGCCACCAAGTGGTTTATTGTATGAAGCATCTCCAATTTTTACTGGTCCCTCATACAAGTTTTCTGAATCATGTTTTGTATCACCTGCTGTAATAGGTTGAATATCTAACGATAAAGTAGCGTTCTCAGTGTCAAGTACTATATAAGCCTTTCTTTCGACATCTCCATTATTCGTTTCAGTGGAAATATGATTGATAACAGAAGTAACTTGTTCGTCAGATTGAATATTTACTACACGAGAGCGGCTCATGATATAATCCTCGTTCATGGTATTGAATTGGGTTTGTGTAGCGTTCAAAATTCTTATATTGTTGCCTGAACCTACGGTCCCCATATATTTCCCAGCGTGGTTATATATGTCATCTACTCCCATCCCATCCGGATCAACAAATCTCATCGGATTGTTAACACAGTAGTTGTATGGTGTCCAGCGGCGGTATTTCTCCGCCAACGGGTCCACACCATGCCACCTCCCCAACTGCGGGTCGTAAAATCTGGCTCCGTAATCCAGCCAGCGGCCCGGCATCTCCTGCTCCTCTTTACCATTATACTTCCTTTTGTTGGTAAAGCTGCCAGGGTTTTTTGTGTAGCACATCCCGAAGGGGTAGTAATCGTTGGTTTGGCTGATGAGGGCGGTGTTGGTGGCCGATGGGTTTACCACAGCCCGCACGTTGCCCAGGTGGTCTTTCAGGTGGTAGTGTGCCACCGGCTGGCTCAGGTTCGATACATCCACTACCCCCTCGGGATGAAGTATCTGCGAGGGGACGCCGAAGTTCAATACCAGGTTGCCCAGGTAGGTCTCGTTGGTGGTAAGCCGCCCTTTGCCGTCGTAAACCATCTTATTTGTTTTAACGCCATCGGGGCGGTAGGTGTTGCGAATCAGCCCCTCGTCGAACACGATCTCCAGCGGCATGTTGCGGGTGCTGTAGTGCAACTGCATGTTGCGGTCCACATCGAACACCAGGTTTCCGTTGGCGTCGAACTCATTGAGGGAGGTGGGCGATGCAGTGCTCCTTACAGAAGTTGGGACGCAACTGTACCTTGTGGTGTGAAATTCATAACACCCATTTCCATTTCTAACATCCAACGCCATGTTTAACAACCCATTCACTGCAATTTCTTATGAAGGTTACGCGAAGCAAATGTACAAATAAATGGCTTTACAGGCCGGAAGACTCCGGCTCCGACCAATCTGTTTCGTTTTGCGAGAACTGATGATGGCAGTTTTCGAGGGAACCCGTATTTGTATCCGGGGGGCTTGATATTGGAACATTCATGTTTTTTGAAGCGGTTGAGGAGAGGGGGGGCATTTGAGAAATGGGAGTGTGATTAATTGCCATAAACTACGATTATTCGTGCTTTTTTGGAAATATGTGTTCGAATCATTTTATAACAATCCGTCGATTACGTATTGATTAGCGAATACATGCTAATCTGCATAAAAATGCGGTAATTCCCTAATCAACAGTAAAGTTGGCCGCCTTAATAAATTAGTTTTGCATTATTGCGGGTTTTTTATTTATTGACATGTAAAAGTGCCTTTAGATTTATTCCATTTTTGCACTTTGACGTCGTCCAAACTGACAATTACTTCTATACAATCGCCAATATGAATTCTATCTATTTCATTTTTCTGTATGGTAGTGTGCTTAATAACTTCATTACCCCGAAATAAATACTTATATTTCATTTCATAACCCCAGAGTCTTAGACCATTATGGCTTTGATAAATATCAATTACTTCGGCAACAACAATTTCTGTGTTTTTAGAAAGTTTTTGATTGATATATATAGTTCTGCTCGTCATTACAGCTCCAATAACCACACACAAGATAAGTGCAAAGAAGTTATGCGAAGATAATGTTTTACCAAAAATACTAACCGTATTTTTTATTTTTTTATCTTTTTTCTTCATTTTTTTGAATTCGGTCCGTTGTTGTTTTTGCTGCTTGCTGTGTTGCGTTAGGGGCTTTCCCTACTGTAGAATTCAGCATTTGTGTTCGAACCTCTTTGTTTTTTGCTAATTGAGCATTAGACTGAGCTGACTGAACTCTTTCAGCTTTTTTGGTTGAACCTGGTGACCGCTGTGCCTGCCTTTCAGCTGTTTTAAGTTGTTTATTGGCTGCTGATACTTCATTTTTTGCATTTTGTACAGCTTTTGTAGAGCCAGCTTCTGTTAGTTTTCCCGCACCAACATCTACAACAGTATTAATTGTTGCTTTTTTTGCTACATCCTTTATATCTGTATTTATTTGGAACCCGTCGTTAAGGCTGGATTTTTCAGTAGCCGCTTTTACGACTTCTACTACTGCGGTCTTTAATACTTTAAATTTGCCAGAAGGATTTAGGGCTGACAAACCCACGCTAACGAAGTTTACGTCTCCTACCCAAGCATCAGAGCCAGTACTTCCATTTTGGTAATTATCATACACTTGTAAACCATAGTCCAAGGCAGCTCCTACAACTGCCCAAACCCATTTGCCATCAGGATCTAGCTTATTCACAGGGTCATCGGTTGCGTAGTTGTATGGGCTCCATTCGGCATAATCTTTTGCCAACGGATCCACACCATGCCACCTCCCCAACTGCGGGTCGTAAAACCTCGCCCCGTAATCCAGCCAACGACCCGGCATCTCCTGCTCTTCTTTACCATTATACTTCCTATTGTTGGTAAAGCTTCCCGGGTTTTTTGTATAGCACATCCCGAAGGGGTAGTAATCGTTGGTTTGGCTGATGAGGGCGGTGTTGGTGGCCGAGGGGTTTACCACAGCCCGCACGTTACCCAGGTGGTCTTTCAGGTGGTAGTGTACCACCGGTTGGCTCAGGTTCGATACATCAACCACACCCTCGGGATGAAGAATCTGCGAGGGGACGCCGAAGTTCAGCACCAGGTTGCCCAGGTAGGTTTCGTTGGTGGTGAGCCTCCCTTTAGCATCGTAAACCTTTTTGCTGGTCTTAACGCCATCGGGGCGGTAGGTGTTGCGAATCAACCCCTCGTCGAACACGATGTCGAGCGGCATGTTGCGGGTGCTGTAGTGCAACTGCATGTTGCGGTCCACATCGAACACCAGGTTTCCGTTGGCGTCGAACTCGTTGAGGGAGGTGGGCGGGGTGGTGTTGCGGAAGTCGCCCAGGCTGTTCAAGCCTGTAATGGCATCAATCACCTTCATCAGGCGGTTGCCGCTGTACTGGTAGCTCAACTGGTCGAAGAGCACCAGCCCGTCGGTACGCGATCCGTAGCGTTTCAGCGTGAGGATGTTCCCGTTCTTGTCGTAGGTGATGTCATTGCCGGAGCCCTTGGCGCCGTTGATGCAGACCTTGGAGAATAAGATGCGATTAGGCTTCAATTCCTGAACAAGATTATTCATATTTTAAATTATTCTGAGTAGTGAGTTGGTATTTTGGAGATTGCAACGATCAAAGAACTGCTGAATAGAAATAAGGTTTTCATCAAGCCGATCCACTCTTAATCCATTTTTTCTTTATAGGGTTCCACTCTTTAACTCTTTTAATTTGGCCATTTCTTTTATAATAGTATAGTTTAAAAAGATCACCTTCTTTAGTGTAGTGATACCATTTCCCTACTTGGACCCCATTTTTATTGAAACCTTTCTGGGCAATAATTCCATTATCCCAATAAAAAATATTTAGTCCATCAACCACTTTCCCATTAACCATTAATTCTTTTCCTATAATAGAACCATTTTGATGAAAATCTTCTTTCCATCCATTTTGAAATCCATTTTTATAGGGTACTTTGAAATATAGTTGACCATTTGGGTAATAAATCATCACAATTGAATCGCATCCCAATGTATCAGAAATCGTAACGTGTGTTTTACAACGTAAAGACACATTCTTATTGTTCTGAGATGATTGCCCAAAAGTATTGAATAATAATCCAAGAATTGCTATAATGTTTATAATTAATCTTTTCATGAAACTATTTTTTATACTTATTTCGAATGTATATTTTTTCCTGTGCGTCAGCTTCTTTTCCTGATTCATTTCCACCTCCATGTCCTCCTATCGATTTGTTTGGGTTATTGTTTAACCATTCAATATATTGTTTTAGGAAAGCAATATTATAGGTTACATGCCCACCTTCATGTGAAGCGATTCTGCCTGGATCACTTAACGCACCATCAAGGACTATTGTTGCAGTACTTGGGCCATATTTGGATATTATTGAATAATAGCTTCCTTCATCCTGATAAGCATCTGTTTGTGCTCCCCCTAATAACGGAGTTGGTTTTGAAAAATCTGGGTTATTCCTAAAATAATCTGTTTTTAAATTATCAACTGTTTCTATGTATACATCTACGGTATTGCATCCCGGATCTGTCAAATTATCCAATTTTTCAAAGAGCTCAGGGTTATATTTCTTTAAGTCCTGAATAGCTCTTTCTGTCTTCTCGAATTTCTTTGCGATCTTTTGGAATTCTTTGGTTGCCTTTTTAACTGCTTTTACAAGACGCTTATACTCTTTAGATTTCTTATCACCATCAAATTCCTCCATCACCCGTTTTGCCTCATTTGCTTTTTTTTCAGCCTCTTCCTTCTCTTTTTTATGCGCATTTACAACCTCTCGACCAAATGGGTCAATAAATTGAATAGGGTTGTTTAGACAATATATAAAAGGGCTGTAAGATTCATATTTCTCCGCCAACGGGTCCACACCATGCCACCTCCCCAACTGCGGGTCGTAAAATCTGGCCCCGTAATCCAGCCATCTGCCAGGCATCTCCTGCTCCTCTTTACCATTATACTTCCTCTTGTTGGTAAAGCTTCCCGGGTTTTTTGTGTAGCACATCCCGAAAGGGTAGTAATCGTTGGTTTGGCTGATGAGGGCGGTGTTGGTGGCCGAGGGGTTTACCACCACCCGCACATTGCCCAGGTGGTCTTTCAGGTGGTAGTGTACCACCGGCAGGCTCAGGTTCGACACGTCAACCACCCCCTCGGGATGCAGAATCTGCGAGGGGACACCGAAGTTCAGCACCAGATTGCCCAGGTAGGTCTCGTTGGTGTTGAGCCGCCCTTTGCCGTCGTAAACCTTCTTATTTGTCTTTTTACTGATTCTTAGCGAATTTGCGCAGCAAATGCGCTTAGAAGCAGTTAATGCCGAGAGGCGTGCCATTGAGTAAAACCGTGATATCAAGCCGATTCGGCAAACACCATCGGGCCGGTAGGTGTTGCGAATCAGCCCTTCGTCGAACACGATGTCGAGCGGCAGGTTGCGGGTGTTGTAGTGCAACTGCATGTTGCGATCCACATCGAACACCAGGTTTCCGTTGGCGTCGAACTCGTTGAGGGAGGTGGGCGATGCAGTAGTAGTTGCGAAAGTGGGGGCACAATTGTACCTTGTCGTGTGAAATTTACAACATTCAATTCCATTTCTGACACCCAACCTCATGTTTAACAACCCATTCACTGCAATTTCTTATGAAGGTTACACGAAGCAAATGTATAAAAAATTGGTTTTACAGGTCGGAAGATAGTTGAAATGACCGACATGCTTTGTTTTGCGAGACCTGATGATAACAGTTTTCGGGGCAACAGGATTTGTATCTTGGGCGCTCGATATTGGATCATTCATGTTTTTTTAGGCGGTAGCGGAGATGAGGTGCAATTCCGAATTAGGGGAGCGGGATTGATTACCAAAAGTTGCAATTAATCGTCCGTTTTAGCCAATCAAAATTTTCAACTAGTTATAAACAATCTATTGAATAATCAATAAACAGCATGCCCCATATACAGTTTTTATGTCATTGCAATTAAAATTACCAAGCACAAAACAAGTTCAAAGAAGATATGAAAAGGTATTGTTTTAACGAAAATGCTCATCATGTTTTTTATAATCTTTATTCTTATCTCTGTATTTTAGGGACATTTGAAAATTCCTTTATCTTTATTCCATTTATAAATATGTGCGTCATCCATACTAACTAATATTTCAATGCAATCTCCAACATTAACACTATCCCATATTTCTTCAGAAAATTCAAAACTTGCCAAATATTCTTTATTGTGGATGTAGTATTTGCATTTTATTTCAGGGGAAGGAATATCAAATCCAGTTCCTCTATTCCTTTTTCTATATTTATCTACAATTTTAGCATAAAGTACCTGAATTTCAGTATCATTAAGTTTATTATTTCGATAAAAACTCCAAGTAATAGCATATGCAATAATTATACTGCATATAATTATCGCAGCTAAATTTTCCTTAGAAATTTTAATCTTTCCGAAAAATACAAAATTTTTCTTATCAATTCTATTATTTTTCTTTTTCATCTTTTTGTATTCTCTCCATTGTTGTTTTTACTGCTTGCTGTGTTGCGCTAGGGGCTTTCCCCACAGTAGAATTCAGCATTTGTGTTCGAACCTCTTTGTTTTTTGCTACTTGAGCATTAGACTGGGCTGACTGAACCCTTTCAACTTTTGTGGTTGAACCTGGCGACCGCTGTGCCTGCCTTTCAGCCGTTTTAAGTTGTTTATTGGCTGCTGATACTTCATTTTTTGCATTTTTTACAGCTTTTGTAGAGCCAGCATCTGTTAGTTTTCCCGCGCCAACACCTACAACTGTATTTACAGTAGCTTCTTTAACAACTTGTTGCATATCTGTTTCCACTTTAATTCCCTCACTGGGTTTAAACTCTACTGCGGCTTTTGTAACTTCTACTACTGCGGTCTTTAGTACTTTAAATTTGCCGGAAGGATTTACGGCTGACAAACCCACGCTAACGAAGTTTACGTCTCCTACCCAAGCATCATAGCCAGTACTTCCATTTTGGTAATTATCATACACTTGTAAACCATAGTCCAAAGCAGCTCCTACAACTGCCCAAACCCATTTGCCATCAGGATCTAGCTTATTCACTGGGCCATCGGTTGCATAGTTGTAAGGGCTCCATTCGGCATAATCTTTTGCTAACGGGTCCACCGCACTCCACCTCCCCAACTGCGGATCGTAAAACCTGGCGCCGTAATCCAACCAACGTCCAGGCATCTCCTGCTCCTCTTTACCATTATACTTCCTCTTGTTGGTAAAGCTGCCAGGGTTTTTTGTGTAGCACATCCCGAAGGGGTAGTAATCGTTGGTTTGGCTGATGAGGGCGGTGTTGGTGGCCGAGGGGTTTACCACCACCCGCACATTGCCTAGGTGGTCTTTCAGGTGGTAGTGTACCACCGGCTGGCTCAGGTTCGACACGTCAACCACCCCCTCGGGATGCAGAATCTGCGAGGGGATACCGAAGTTCAGCACCAGGTTACCCAGGTAGGTTTCGTTGGTGTTAAGCCTACCCTTGCTATCGTACACCATCTTGCTTGTTTTTTTACTGATTCTTAGCGAATTTGCGCAGCAAATGCGCTTAGAAGCAGTTAATGCCGAGAGGCGTGCCATTGAGTAAAACCGTGATATCAAGCCGATTCGGCAAACACCATCGGGCCGGTAGGTGTTGCGGATCAGCCCCTCGTCGAACACGATGTCGAGCGGCAGGTTGCGGGTGCTGTAGTGCAACTGCATGTTGCGGTCAACATCGAACACCAGGTTTCCGTTGGCGTCGAATTCGTTGAGGGAGGTGGGCGATGCAGTAGTAGTTGCAAAAGTGGGGGCGCAATTGTACCTTGTGGTGTGAAATTCACAACATTCATTTCCATTTCTAACATCCAACCTCATGTTTAACAACCCATTCACTGCAATTTCTTATGAAGGTTACGCGAAGCAAATGTATAAAAAATTGGCTTTACAGCTCGGAAGACAACAGATCAGACCAATGATGTTTCGCTTTTCGAGAACTGATGATGGCAGTTTTTGGGGAAACCAGATTTCCATCTGGTGGATGCTTGGTATTGGTTCATGCCAGATTCTTGAGGCGGTTGAGGAGAGAGGGGCATTTCTGGAATTGGTTTACGGGATTAATTGCCTCAATTTACAATTATTAGTGATACATAGTAAATAATGCTTATAACGAGTTCATGGATATCTGTTGATTATTTGTTTATCACTAAATCTTAAAACGGTAATTCTCTGTATTATCAGTAGAATAGTCACTAAAAGTAAGTTTAAAGATTTTTTTTCAGAAAAATGTAGCTGCTCTATGAATTAAAAATCCGAACTTACCTGAAATTTCTATTATTTATTAATTTTATCAAGAAATTTCTTATCTCGATTAACTTCTGGACTTTTCTTTAAATAAAGAATTTGAATAGTATCTCCTGTCTTATAATAGTCATCATCAACACTTCCAGTATAAATTAAATTGTTTACCCTAAATGTATATGAACACCTAATAACACCTTTACTTCCAATTTTTCGCACATCTTTAACAATTGCGCTAGTTTCAATGCCAATTCTATTTAGGTCATTATTGTCAATCTCATTTTGAATAACAACAATGATAAAATGAAGAACGATGCCTATTAGTATAATCCAAATTAAACTAATTTTCTTATTCCAAAGTATAATGGAACCGCCTTCAAAACCAAATTTATCTTTTTTCATCTGTTTCTCGCTTAATTGTTTCAGAAGTTCCACTTGCCACGGTGCTTTGAGGAGTTTTAGCTGTTGTTTTATTTACTGTGGCAGCTGTTTTCTGCACTTGTTTTGCTTTGCTTTCTGTTGCAATTCGTTGTTGCCTATTTACTGTAGTTCCATTTGCTTTAGCATCAACTCTTGCCTTACTTACAGCTTGTTTAGGAGTTGGAGCATTGATTACGTTAACCTTAGGAGCTGGCGCTACATCCCCAATTTTACCAGCAGTAAGTCCGATCGCAGTATTTTTTACTGTTGTACCAACATCATTTGTACTTACTTTAAGTCCAGTTCCATCACTTGAAGTTGTAACATCCAAGTAATTTCTCGCGACTTCAGAACCAACAACAACTGCACCCTTTACTAATGCATTTTTTATAACGGAACCACCACTTGTAAGAAAACCTTCACTTGCAGCCAGACCAATATCTCCAACATCAATATTATCAGTAAAAGAACTTAAACTTATACTTTTAGTTGAATAAACGTTTGCGGCAACCTGTCCACCATATTCTACTAATGCACCTGCGAAAGCACCAACTAAATTAGAAAGTAATGGAAACCTTCCATCTGGGTCGTTATGTTTAATCGGGTCGTTAAAAACATAACCATAAGGAGTAACTGATTCTTGCCCACCATCTTCACATAGTGGGTCTATCGTATGCCACCTCCCCAACTGAGGGTCGTAAAACCTCGCCCCGTAATCCAGCCAGCAGCCAGGCATCTCCTGCTCCTCTTTACCATTATACTTCCTCTTGTTGGTAAAGCTGCCAGGGTTTTTTGTGTAGCACATCCCGAAGGGGTAGTAATCGTTGGTTTGGCTGATGAGGGCGGTGTTGGTGGCCGAGGGGTTTACCACCACCCGCACATTGCCTAGGTGGTCTTTCAGGTGGTAGTGTACCACCGGCTGGCTCAGGTTCGACACGTCAACCACCCCCTCGGGATGCAGAATCTGCGAGGGGATACCGAAGTTCAGCACCAGGTTACCCAGGTAGGTTTCGTTGGTGTTAAGCCTACCCTTGCTATCGTACACCATCTTGCTTGTTTTTTTACTGATTCTTAGCGAATTTGCGCAGCAAATGCGCTTAGAAGCAGTTAATGCCGAGAGGCGTGCCATTGAGTAAAACCGTGATATCAAGCCGATTCGGCAAACACCATCGGGCCGGTAGGTGTTGCG